>JAGLGN010000009.1 GCA_023144005.1 bacterium | reverse complement strand
GAAAAGCATATGTTAATAATGAAAGGAAGGATCAAAACTCCATCAAATAATCTTTATTCAATTGTCAATTTTGCATTGACAATTATAGGATAGAAAGAGATTCTGATCCCGGATGATATTTCTCAACCTGTGAACTTGGAACCTGCGAATATGGAACGCTGCGCCCTTGCGCAGCATCTTCTTAGTTGATTATAGCAAGTTTCAGATGATATGTATTCTCGTCGATATCAAAAACGCTGATCAGATAGATTCCGCTTGCTACCTTATCACCGTCTGATGTTTTAAGGTCCCAGAAGTAGTTGAGCATTCCCTCGGAATTAGTTGCTTGCGATATCACAAAATCAGATACCGGTATCTCATTACCTGAAATATCATAAATGTTCACCTTATCGGTTGAAGCGGGAAGATAGATATTGACGCCATCCTTTTGAATAGCGGGGTTAGGAAATACTTTAATATTGGAAAGTGTGAATTGAACATCGGCAAATGAAGAGTAATTATAAACATTGTCAAATGCTCTAATATAGAGATAAGGGTGATCAATTGAAAATGCCTCAAGATAATCGCCGTGATCAGTTGTTTCGATCGGGGTTTTCATCCCAAAGGGATTGTCGGCAAGCGCGGAATCCCCCCCGCTGATGCGATATTCGGTCGCTTCTCCAAAGAGATAGTCATCTCCGGTCGGTGAGATGTAGATGCGGTAGCGCCCTTCATGTTTCTCGATCCTTTTGATCGCCGGTGCCGATGGAGGGTAGAAATCGGTCAAGCCGATCAGTCCCCCGAAGAGATCCTCGCCTCCATTATAATTCGTCCCAAATACAATGTCGCGGGAAAGAGGGCTCTTACAAATGGCGCTTATCCAGGATGGGTTGTAATACACGGTTGAAGGCGCTCTATAATCCAGCATTTCCCTGGAGTCAATACTTCCGGAAGATGATATCTTGAATAAGCGTGAATATCCGATGGGGTTGCCGTATGTATCTGTCTCCGTAATTTTGGTTCCTGTAGCACCGTATATTTCCCCATCCCACTCCATCATATCAGTAACGGAAAGTGTTTTCGTGCCGGCGTAGGCATCCCCGATAATGGCTCCCGTGGATTGGGTGAGATCATAATAAAAGAGGTTTCCCCCATATTTTGTTGAGGCGGACAGCGTGCCGCAGTAGATCCTGCCATTGTAATACTCCATTGCGGAAATCCCGGTTTGAAGAGTCGGGGCGGTATCATCATTTCGGAAGAACTCAATTCCCGGGGCAAAGAGAAGGTCTCCGCTTCCGTCCTGATGCAAAGAGAATATCTTAGCGGTTGAACCGATTGATAGCGACCCAAGGAAAACATCGGTGCCGTCGCATGCAAATGAATTTCCCAAATAATCGATGTCGGCTGTGGCACTCCTTATATCAAAGGCCATAGTATCGATGAAGGTCATAGTTTCGGGATCGAAAACTTCTACCCATCCGCCATCACTATCAGCTGCTATATATAGAAGGGGATTCTTCCCGGATCTTTCCGGCCCGGGGGAAAAAGCACTGATATACTTTAGATCCTTGGCACTGGTTCCAATCTTTACCGCGCTCACCACATCGGTCGAATATATGAGGTCATAGTCCAATGCGAAGATCCCGTATGGCTGGGTTTGAGCAATATCATACTCCACATCCGCGAAAACAAGGATGGTGTCAGGCTGAGAATCGGTCTCGAGAATTGAAATTCCCCGGATGTTCTTATAGGGGGGAACCTGGGCAGCAAGGCGAAGCAAGGCTGCAGGATAATATTGTGAACCATATCCGTAGCTATAGTCTGTTATCAATGTGGGGTCAAAATGAAATATAATGGCGTTTCCTCCGTCAGCTCCCGAGCCGGTACCACCAAAGATACGGCCGTCCGGAGAATTTACAAGGAAGGTGATAATATTCTCACCCAGAAAAGCCTTCAGTTTTAAAAAGGGTTCGCTATCATCAAATGTGATGTATCTTGTAGAATGAATTCCTGTTGAAAGGATTAAGATGGCAATGAATATTCTAAGGACTTTTCTCATAGATATGACTCACCTTATCTAAGAAAACTTCCCAATTATTTATCAGTATATTAGTCAAAGTGGGGTCAAATGATTTTCCACTTTCATTCCGTAATTCCTTTTTTAATTGAGAAAAGCTCTTTTTGATCTTATACGGCCTCTCGGAAAGAATCGCATCAATGGAGTCGGAGATCGTCATTATTCTCACAAAAACGGGAATCTCCTCGCCGCTCAGGCCCTTAGGGTAACCCTCGCCGTTCCATTTCTCATGGTGAAGCAGAATGGATTTTTTCAGATCCATAGGATAATCATAATTCTTTATCAGGTCATAGCCGATCTCCGAATGCCTTTTAACAGAATCAAATTCATCGCTGGTGAATTCCTTGGAACTCTTTAAAAGAGAATCTTCTATACCGACCTTCCCGAGGTCATGCAGATATGCCGCTAATCTCATGTCCATGGAATTAATATTCAATGAAAAAAGCTCTGTAAGGCAGACCGCGACCTCGGCAACTCTCTTAGAGTGGCTGATGATCTCAGGATCTTTATAGGATAGCACGGTCATCAGAAGCTTGATGGTCTCATTGGTAGTTCTGTTCAGTTTATCCATGAGTTGGACAGAATAATCCTTTGCAAGTATTTCCTTCTTAAGAAGGTCGAGGAAATTGAAAAAATTCATTTCCGGAGAGAATATCTCATCCCATCTGAAGATTAAAATGAAGTGTATCCCGTTCTCATCTTTTAAAGCGGTAGAAAATAGAGAGACGGTATGGTCCTCGGTTGAAGGGTTAAAGACGAAATCTCCATAAAGATTTGAGTTCTCGGCATTCAAAATGAAAACATCTTGAGTATTCAGCAGGGAGATGATGGAGGCTTCTACAGGGACAAGGATAATATCCCGCTTGTAAAGGCCTTCGGTAACTATATTCGTATATTTACTTCCGTCTATTGCCAGTATTTCCAATGAATATAACTTGTAGGTCTCATAGATCTCGATCGCAAAGGATTTAAGTAGATCGGAGGTTGAGATATTTGTATCAAGGGATTGCTGTCCGATACGGTAAAGAAGGTCGAATTGGTAATTCTTAGTGGATAACTTTCTTTGATCAAAATACTGACTCACAACCCTCTTCAATATCTCTCGTATCAGTATTGATTTTTCAGGCCCGTTAATAAGGTCTCTGAACGTTTCCGAACTCTTCAATATGAAATAGATATCATAATTCAGTATTTGAATAAATACAATGGCGGCTCCAAGTTCATAGACGATATCTGATTCTTGAGAGAATACAGGCAGATTTTCCGGAATGTCTTCAATTGCCGGAGGAAAATATATGACGCCGTTCTTGCGGAGCACGAGGACAACTTCGGTCCGGAAAATATTTGCCAGAATATTCTTTAAATTGGAGAAGAATTCCTCATCGCTATTGGCAAAGTTGAATGCGCCGAAGATATCCACCAGTGAAGAATAGTACTGATAGTTCTTTGTGGCTTCATCCTGGTTTGACGAAATATTCAGAATTATTGATAAAATAAATGAAATAAGAAGCAATTTATTGAAATCGTCGCTTGAAAAAGTTCCCTCTGTTTTATTGGAAACATCCAATACGCCGATCACTTCTTCTTTAAAGAAGATGGGGACCATTAATAAATTGCGTATCCTGTCTTCTGCTGTGTTCTTGAAAACATAATTCTCATTGTCCTTGAGAGATTTTTCAAAGAGAGGTATTCCTTTTTTGAAAACTGTTCCCGGCAGCCCCTCTCCCTTTTCATAAGTATGCCCCTCCATCTCGTCGGGAGTAAGCCCCCAATATTTGAAGGGTTTCAGAAGTTCTTCCCTATCATCCCATAACCAGATCACAATGTTCTCACATTCCAAGAACTTGTAGGTGAAATTTCCGATCTTTTGAAGGACATGATCCCTGTCCTGCAAATGAGTTACTTCTTTAAATAACTCCAGAAGATCGCTGAGAAATGGTCGGAAAGAATGTGAATTATCCAAATTGAACTATTCTTTTTCTATCGCAATAACAGCCGCGTCGATCTTCTTTCCCAGTCCCGGCCCGACCTCTTGCTTGAGGTCCTTCAGAATAGGGACTATTCGCACATCTTTGATAGAGGAGAAAACATTGAGCAGCGCGGTAAAATATCTGATATCACCGGTACTTGCAGTAATTTCTTTCTCGGCGATCTCAAATCCCTTGTCCGCATCGATCGAAGAGATCGCTTTGACAAGATTTATCTTAAGAGTTGTCGATTCAACTCCCGAATAGAGTAATGCTTCAAGTTTTGGTGCCGCCTTCTTATCTCCGATCTTGGTCAGGGTGTTGATCGTCATTTGCAGGGTTCCTGTCCGCATTAACTCAAGATCTAAAAAATCATACAGCGGCTCTACGGCCTTCACTGACTTTATATTTCCCAGTTCAGAAAGTGTTTGGACAACGACCATAGGGCGTTCGTCTTTCAGCCTCGCGATAAAAAAGTCTTCTTCAGAAGTGCCTGCGACCTCCGCAAGGGCATGCAGGCCATTGGTAGCGAGATTGTTGTTATCAGTTTCCATGATCAATTGTTTCAAGGGTTCTGAAATACCTTCCGGCCCCCAAGCCTTCATGATCTCAATTGCGGTTGCCACGAGGTCTCCGTCTTGCGCCTTGAGTATCTCGGAAACGGGGTAGAAAGCTTCTTCCGGTGCTGCCTTTGACAGTATCTTAACGGCATCCGCTCTCGTATCTTTCGAGTAAAGCTTATTTACCTGCAGGTCTATGGTATTTCCGCATCCGATCATAAGAACGATCATCGCAGCTAGGACAAAAAATCCTGAAAATCTTTTCATGTAAAACCTCCACGAACATTATTCTATATTATAAAGCTTTTTAATAATTAATTCAACAAAAAAGATGTTCGGAAAGCTTTACTTCCTGAACAGTGCACCAGTACAAAAGAAAGTGTGAAGTGATAAGAGCAGTACGAGGTACGAGGTGCGATGTACGAAGTGGAAAAAGAAACACACCCGCAACCGGAAAACCATTTGAGATAAGAATCTCTTTGGGTTCTACTTTTTAATTGTCAACTGTCAATTGTCCATTGTCAATTGTATTGATTCCCCTCTGCAAACTAACCTCCAGCCTCTAACCTCTAGCCTTATTTCTTCGTATTTTTCTCCACTCTATGAAATATTTTTACTACTTCAGCGGCAGCATACATTAAGACAATGGCGAGAAAACCCATGAGCGTCAATTTAATGATAAATGTCAAGCCACCCATGAAGTCCGACGAGACTCTGCCCGCTGATTTTATGAGGGGTAGAGTATTGATAACGCTTTTGGCCTCTTGCCCTGCGATCCATATGAAAATACCGCCGGCCCAACCCGTGAATACAAATAATGCCGCGTGAACTTCGCCAAGCATCTTTAAGACGGTTGAAATGATCGGCAATACATAGAATTCTTCCTTCCGCATTCCGGAAACCTCTTTTGCCCTGATGAGCAGAATGTGTACGATCATGTAAACACCAACGATAAATAATAATTGGAAGAAAATACCGCCAACCACATCCGACCCTTTCATATCAAAAACAACTTTCCACAATTTGATCCAGGATACTAATGAGAAGATCACAACAATGCCGCAGAGAATGCGGATCACAAGCGCAGTAATTTTTTTGAAAAAATCTTCTTTGGCAAATGCTTCCAGTGTAGCTTTGATAAACAGATACTTTTCCATTTATTCCTCCTCAAGTTTATTGAATTTGAATTTAAATCCCTTTATTTCCGTATCATTGGGTTTGACCCTTGTAGTGAATTGATGAAATCCCGGCAATCGCTCTATAAGCTCTTTTTCTTCTTTAGTCAATGTATCAAAGAGTTGATCGGAGATGGATGTTTCTCCCTTGTCCGCGAAAGAACAATGCCGTGATGCCATATTTACAGTGTCCCCGATAACGGTATAGTTCAATCTCGACTCTATACCGAAATCTCCCAAAATAATTCTGCCGTAAGAACAACCTATACCTACCGGCAGCATGAAGTTTTCTTCGATCGCCTGATGGATCTCTCTTGCAGCTTCAAGCCAGTTTCGACAATCGTCCTTTGAAAAATATGCGAGGATCATGTCCTCCATGATCTTATTGATCTGCCCATTGTGCTGATGAATGACCCTTGCCGCTAATTCAAAATGAGTATTCAATGTGTGAACGATCTCTGATGGCGACCTTCCGCCCGACCATTCGGTAAATCCGCGGATATTGATGAACATTACAGTAGCGTCTTCAGTTATGGATTGAAGTCCCTGCTCTAAGATACTATTCATTTTGGAAGATTCTCCGTGATACAGGTCAAATTGCTTGCTGATAAGTCTTTTGTTTATCGCATTGTACATATAAAAAGCCTGTGAACGGTCTATTGTTCCCCAGCGGTGATTCCGCCCGAAATTCAATGGATTACTTACTCCCATTTCGTGAGCCGCTCTATAGATGGATTCCATTACGGAAATGACATTGATAGCATCTTCGTTCAGCAGGTGTTCCAACAATTGAGAAAAATCGGATGCCTTAAGATCCTGGCCTGTTACCGCTTTCAGTTTCTCCAGCCCTATTTCGGTCAACTGACTTTCTTGAGCTGTCGAGGGTTTGTTGTCCAATTCCTCAACCATTTTTCCCGGCTCAGCATCTCGGAGTACATTTAAGAATCCTTCGAGATTCTCCTCTATAATGCTTCCGTGCTGAGGTATGATGCGCTTTGGGTTTAAACCGGCGATCCTCTTGTATGCGTACTTAATCGCTTTCTTGCTTCCCACATAATGTTCGATGAAGTATCGGGTCTTCTCAAGATAGGATTCGTCCGCGTATAGAGACCAGCTATGGTCAAAAACGCCGAATATGTCTGAGGAGAACAGACTTTGGCTCTTCTCGTCCAATGCCGCCATATTTCCGGCGAAGTGCATATAGGGAAGATGAATGAATCGCAATTTCCTTCCGGATGCTAATTCCAGAGTGTCATTGTCGCCTACAGGCAATATCCTCTTTCTGATGCCGTAATACGAAATAAAAGGGAAGGTGCCGGGGTGGGTTATGATCACCAGATCGGGGTGAAGTATGCGCTCCAAATGGGGGATAGATCCCCATAAATTCGGATCCTGATGGTGGACGACCACATATTTGATCTTCTCCGGCTTCATCACCTTCCTGATCTTCTGGATCAGCATTTCCCTGAAGAAAGGGTGCTCCGGCCCCGGGTCAAAGAGAACGCCTTCTTCCCCATCAACTATCAGATACGGGTTATTTGAAAATCCCGCTTCATAATCTGCGAAACCCAGCCACCAGATACCTTGAGTGATCTCAATGGGCTCTCTATCGTCAAGTCTTTTGTTTTCTGTTTCCCTCATCCTTCATTTTACCTGAATTCTCAAAATATTCAAAATAATTCCCATTCATTCAATAAATTTTGAAATATAGTGAAATCACCGTATAATATTCTATGGAATTGCTTCTGCCTGTCATAAATTTATTTCTGCTTATATCAACCGCCTTGATAAGCCTCCGTTTCGGCTCTCGTATCAGACGGCATGAATGGTTCTTGCTTCCTTTACTGGCCTTTATAATTCTCTTTGTTCTGTCTTTATCCGTTCGCTCGTATTATATTTGGAGCGTGAACACCTTTAAGTATTACCTTTTCTTTGGTACTTTTTGGGTCGCTCCCTTTTCCGTCTCCTTCTTTCTGCTTGCATCATTTCCGATGAAAAGAAAATTCACCCGTAGTTTGCTTCACATCCTGGCCGGAGTATTGTTTACCTATTATTTTCTGATGAACCTCTCCTTTTTTATTCCATTCAAGGCCTATGAATTTGACAATAGGTGTGATATTGACAATGTGTGTATTCAAACCACGCATTATACATGCGGCGCTGCTTCAATGGTAAATCTGCTTTCATATTACGGCATTGATGCACATGAAGGCGAGATGGCTAGTATCTCGAAGACAATTCCCGGCCGGGGCGTTGGTGATGCGGGTATTCTCTATGCATTGTCAAAGAAGATGAATAATCCCACACTCACTCCTGTTCTGGTCTTTACGACCATAGAAGAGTTGAAGAATATCAGGATTCCTGTAATAACGACCTTTCGTCTTAACGCATTAATTGATCATGCCGTTGTGATCGAAAGATTTCAAGACGGCGTTTTCATTGTCATAGATCCCGCTTCGGGTACAGAGAAATGGCCGGCGGCAGAACTTGAGGACAAGTGGAACAGGATGGCGATCTTTTACAAGCCCACCATTGAATAAGGACATTAGGTGGCTTTTGAGATTATTTGCGATAATTGCGCGTATTTGGTGACAATTATCACCATCCCTTCCATTACAGGCATATAAATTGAACAAGAAAGGAAAAGGAGTTAAAAATGTGTAAAAAAGTAACATTTCTTCTCTTCATTGTCTTTTTGCTCGTGAATCCTCAGATATGGGGTAATAGTACATATGATGGATTGATCCACAAATATGCGGGGATATACGGCCTGGACCCTCATCTTGTTAAAGGCCTTGTAAAAACGGAATCAGATTTCAACCCCTCAGCGGTATCACACAAGGGTGCCATCGGGCTCTGTCAGATCATGCCTGCTACGGGGAAAGGGATGGGATATTCTGTAAAAGACCTCTACAAACCCGCAAAAAATATTGAGGCATGTTGCCGTTTTCTCTCATACCTGGGAAAAAAAGCATCAAAATACGGGTATTCTGCTGAATATCGGATCAAAAAGATGCTTCAGGGCTATTATGCCGGTCCCGCACATCTGAAGAAAAAACATATCGACCTTTATCATATGGTTTATGTGAGTAAGGTTTTGAAGAATGCTGCATATTTTACGAGGACAGGTCACTTTTTCACTAAAACAGCGAAGTCCCCCGGGGCCTCCACTCGGCTCAAGATGAGTGAAAAGCGCATCAAGCCCGAACTTCAAAGGATCTATTTCAAAACTAATTATTATCTCAAAGGAAATAAGAGACCATTGCCCGAAACGGACTTCAATTACTTCGAAAAGATGGACCAGGAGTTCGAGAATATTCTGGATCAGCAGCGCGATTCCTTCAATGAAGTGGTAGCTCAGGCGCATGAGGCTTTGAACGCGAAGCCGTCCTCAGAGAATAAAATACAGCGCAAAGATACGGTAAAAAGCACAGAAGAAGTGAAAACTGAACCGCAAAGCAGCATCGGTGCATCAGCGCTTACCGAATTCAGGGATCAGATAACAAGGGTCCTGGAAAAGGATGAGGTTAGGATCTATTTTAAAAACGATGATGTGAAAAAGAGATTTCTTGAGCTTCCGCTTGACGCGAAACTCAAGGTGTTGCATGCTTCTCCTGTTCGCAGAAAGTAATCCCGGCAATTGAAAATTACCATTATTTTGTTATAATCTTTAGGAGGGTATCTATGAAAAAGATATATTTACTGATCGTTCTCATAATTTTTGCGGGCTGTACGCTCACTGTCTCTGATTTTACAGGTGGCGATGATAATGTGAAGGTCATGCGCAATGAGGTGAAGCAGTTTAAAGTGAAGGGCATTAAGGCCTTTCAAATTTCGAGTATTTCAGGAAGCATCACTATACTTCCCGCTCAAGATAATATCCTCTTGATCGAGGCTGAAGCCTTTTCGAATAATGAAACAAACCTTGGTAAAATTAAGATGGTTGAGACCAGGGCCGCCGATATGTTCAGAATCCATACAAAATTTACGAGCAAAATCGTAGGGCGGGGTGGTATTAATTATAAGGTGTTTCTGCCTGAAGGCGTCACCATCAGCAAGGCAGCCTCGATAAGCGGGAGGATCTTCATTGAAAACATTTCGTCAGTGAAAAGAATTTCAACCACATCCGGCGATATCATTGTCGCGGGCTGCAGTAAAAAGATCGATATCAGTACAGTGAGCGGAAATACATACCTCAGCAAACATAAAGGAACGGCAAAGATCAGCTCCACCAGCGGTGATCAATTCATCACTAATGTCGAAGGAAATTGCATATTAAAAACAGTCAGCGGTGATATCACGCCTCTGCTCGTTCTGGGAGATATATCGGCGAATGCGGTTAGCGGCGATATAAAAGTGACCGATCTTATCGGAAAATTGAGCAGCTCCACTGTCAGCGGAGAGATCCTGGCCAAGGGCAATATTACTATTGGTGAAATCGGGACGACAAGTGGAGGTATTACAATGGAGATCTCCGATCTTGGCGCCACCTCACTGGTGGAATCCACTACGGGTGATATTACTTTGAGATTGATCGCCTTGACCGATATAACGATAGAATACGACACATCCCGCGGCAAAGCCGACATCGATATCCATACCACTTCCGGCCCCGTCTCACCCGGCAGCGGGTCTGTGGTCATCGGTGATGGAACGCGTAAATTAAGTATTTCCTCCTCATCCGGCAATATAACGATCAAGGAGCGCGTCCTCTCCATATAAAAGATGAAAAGGTCGATAGCGCTATTGCTTTATCTTCTATTAGTATTGAATGTTTCTTCATATATGTTTTTTCTTCCTGGCGGCGATCTTATCAATGACGAGAGTAAATTTGTTCTGGATATTATGGGTGGTGTATCATCCGAAAGTTCTGATTATTTAACATCAGATGGATTTACCACTGATAGTTTTGAAATGCGCGGAGACCTTGTCTATCATTGGCTTCCGAATCTTGCCCTGAGGGGCGTATTCGTCCATAATTATAGATCCAGTTATACGACAGATGATGTCGGCATAGGAGTTACTCTCCACATGCCCTCTTTTTACTACGGATTTGATGTCACTACTCCGGTAAATGATTTCGGCGTAGATACATCAACAAGGCATTTTCTTGGATTCAAACTGCTCCTTGCGGATGGTGAAAACTTACGGATCAAACTGTTGGTGGAGCTCCAGTTCCTGTCTCAGATAAATACCGCTTTTTGCCAGATCGATCTGGAATATAAGGCATTCGGATGTGAATTATTAGTATCACGCGGCGGTGGCACGCTGGGCTATGATCATTCCTCGATCGGAGTGGAACCATATGTGAAAATAAAAAATTTCACTATTGGCGTGCGTTATGCACAACGGGACTACCTTTCAATCACGGAGCGTTACGTGCTATTACACCTGGCATATTCCCTGTAAAACTTATTTAAATCTGTGAACTCTTCTCTCTAATTGTCAACTGTCAATTTCTCTATTTTCCTTTCTGCCCTAACCTCTTTCTCAACTTTCGATCGTCTCAATCTTTTCCTCAATTGTTCACTACTTTTCGTCATTCCCGACACAGATCGGGAATCCATCTTTCATTATTAACATATGCTTTTCTCACATCATTTCATGATGCTCAAAAAGAAAATAATATATTATTTAATGGAGTTTTGAGCCATCTTCGTTCCCGCGTCATTTTTTGCGACGATACTCACCACGGCCATCACTCATTAAAATCCCAAAACTCGTTAGCTTTAGCTCACTCAGACAATTGGATATTTTTAGCTTCGCCACCACTCATTCATGCCGTTAAAAATGTCAATGTCGCTTAAACGGTTCAAAACTCTTTTGGGTTGGTCGCCCGGCGCTGCCGGGCTCCCGTTGAGCGGATGCGGGAAGGAAATAAAGAAATAGTTAACATATCTATGTATTAGAACACTTGCTCCTTCCGGAACTCTCGGTTGGGCGCACGGCTGCGCCGTGCTCGAGTGTGGGGGAGAAGCAGAGAAAAGAGAATAGAAGAAGGAGGATTCCTAGGTTACGGGGTCACTTATTAATAATTGTCAACTGTCAATTTCTCTTATTTCTTTCTCCAATTCTTCATTCTTCATTCTTCATTGTTCACTTCTCATCTCATCTTTTTCTTGATCTTCGCCCAGGTATCCCTGAGTGTTACCACTCTGTTGAATACGAGATCGTCAGCTGAAGAATCTTTGATATCAACGCAGAAATATCCCAGTCGTTCGAATTGGCACACGGTTCCGGGCTCAATATCTTTTGCGCCGGGCTCCGCATAAGCATCTACCAGCACTTTCAGTGAATCGGCGTTCAGATTTATCGTGAAGTCCTGTCCTTTTTCAGTATCATCGGGATTCAGCGTAGTGAAAAGATTTTTGTAAAGCCTTACCGTGGATCTGACCGCATGCCTTGCGGAAACCCAGTGCAGTGTCGCCTTTGATTTTCTGCCGTCAGGGGCGTTCCCGCCCTTTGTTTCGGGATCATAGGTACAATGAAGCTCTTTGATCCCGCCATTATCATCCTTTATTACTTCATTGCAGGTAATAAAATAGGCATTTCTGAAGCGAAGCTCCCTTCCCGGCGCCATACGGTAGAACTTCTTCATCGGCTCTTCCATAAAATCTTCCTGTTCAATATAGAGCTCTCTGGAAAACGGGATCTTTCGAAGGCCCAATTCCGGCTTTTCAGGATTGATCTGGGATTCAAGGATCTCTTCCTTATCTTCAGGATAATTTGTGATTATGATCTTCAATGGGTTTAGTACTGCCATGATCCTTGGAGCTTGCCGATTCAATTGCTCTCTCACAAAGAACTCAAGGTATTCAAGATCGACGGTGCTATTACTTTTGCTTACGCCGATATGTGAAGAGAATTCTCTTATGGCCTCAGGTGGAAATCCCCTTCTTCTCATCCCTGAGATCGTCGGCATCCGCGGGTCGTCCCATCCGGACACATGCTTTCCTTCAACAAGCTTTAGAAGCTTTCTTTTACTCATGATGGTATATGTCATGTTCAGTCTTGCGAATTCTATCTGTTGCGGGTGATGTATACCCAAATTATCTAGAAACCAGTCATAAAGAGGCCTGTGGTCTTCAAACTCAAGTGTGCAGATGGAATGAGTGATCCCCTCGATCGAATCCTCCAAACCATGCGCCCAGTCGTACATCGGGTATATGCACCACTTATCGCCGGTGCGGTGATGCGATTCGTGCAGAATGCGGTAAAGCACCGGATCACGCATATTCATATTCGGAGAGGTCATATCTATCTTTGCCCTCAGGGTTTTTTCTCCATTGGCGAACTCTCCACCTTTCATTTTTTCAAAAAGATCAAGATTCTCTTCAATGCTTCTGTCCCTGTTTGGACTTTCCTTTCCGGGCGTTGTTAATGTGCCTCGGAATTCCCTGATCTGTTCGGGAGTAAGGTCATCAACATATGCGAGCCCTTTTTTTATGAGGTCGATAGCGTATTGATGGAATTGTTCAAAATAATCCGAGGCGAAATACAGGCGGTCTTCCCAATCGAAGCCCAGCCACTTCACATCTTCTTTGATCGACTTCACATACTCAACTTCCTCTTTGCTCGGATTGGTGTCGTCAAATCTCAGATTACACTTCCCGCCGTATTGCTCGGCAAAGCCGAAATTGATATTGATCGATTTCGCGTGGCCGATATGCAGATAACCGTTCGGTTCGGGAGGAAATCTGGTCTGCACCTTTCCACCGTATTTATTATTTTTATTGTGCTCTTCGATTATCGCTTCAATGAAATTATGCCCTTCTCTTCTTTCTGTTTCCTCGTTCATATCTTCTCCATTGTTTTATTTTACCTTATTTCTGGGGATTTGCAATTATTTTTAGCTGGGGCTTAGTGATCTGATCCATAAATACAGGAGTAATGGCTGATGGTATTTTCTCTGCTTCGTCTCTCACCACCCTCGAGCACGGCGCAGCCGTGCGCCCAACCGAGAGTTCCGGAAGGAGAAAGTGTTCTAATACATAGATATGTTAACTATTTCTTTATTTCCTTCCCGC
>JAGLGN010000008.1 GCA_023144005.1 bacterium | reverse complement strand
AAAGAGTTTTGAACCGTTTAAGTGACATTGACATTTTTAACGGCATGAATGAGTGGTGGCGAAGCTAAAAATATCCAATTGTCTGAGTGAGCGAAAGCTAACGAGTTTTGGGATTTTAATGAATGATGGCCGTGGTGAGTATTATCACAAAAAATGGCATGAGAGCAAAGACGGATCAAAACTCCATTCAATAATATTTATTAAATTGTCAATTTTACATTGACAATTGAAAGATAGAATATAAAGAGAAAAGAAATATTGAGAAAAAGGTAAAATTAAACTAAAATGTAACATGAGGAACTTACTACCTGAGTTGATAATTGAGGGGTTTTCAAAAGGCAGACGAAGAGGGCGTTTCAACGGCCTCGGTATTTCAGTTGATATCAAAGGATTTACTTCATTGACAGAAGTTCTCGTGAAAAAGGGTAATTACGGCGTTGAGGTCTTATCTGATATTATAAATACTCTTTTCGGCCGCTCCGTGGAGATAGTCGCATCGCATAAGGGACAGATCACTTCTTTTGAGGGCGATGCATTTACCGCTGTATTCAAAGGTAATGATCTGAAAGCGGTTGAGGAATGTACCGCGGAGATATCTGCTCATTTGAACGATAATTCCACAATAGCGACCGATATCGGGGACTTCGCTATACAGTATCGTATCGGCATCGGTTCCGGCGATGTGTTATGGGAGATACTTGAAGGCGGCGCAAAACTTTGTTATCTGGTAAAGGGCTCGGCTATAAAGAACGCCGTCATGGCGCAGGGTAAGGCGAGATCCGGCAAGATCAATATCATAGAAGATGCTGATTTCGTTCGGGGTAATCGGCTCTACCGTCCACCAAAAACAAGAAATTCGAGCTCTATTATTAAGAAGTTCGTTCACGATAAGGTTTACATGATGAAGATCTCGGGTGAGTTTCGTCATGTGACCTCAATATTTCTGTCGATACCCGATCTAAAAGTGTCAAAACTTTCAGCATTGCTCCTGGGTATTGTCGGGACCTGCGCGAAATACGATGGCTATTTGAATAAGATCAGTTATGGGGATAAGGGCTGCATCGCCTTGATAGTATTCGGCGCACCCCGGAGTTTTCCGGATGATATCCAAAGAGCGTTCAAATTCTGCATTGAGCTTCAGAAGCGTTTCCCTTTACTGAGGGGAGGGATTTCTTCGGGAATGGCGTTTGCGGGTTTCGTCGGCGGGATCAGCGGATGTGAATATTCGGTGCTCGGAGAAGTGGTGAATATCTCCGCGCGGCTGGCATTTCAGGCGAAGCCGGGTGAATACTACACTTCCGGCCAAACGCTGCATAAGGTTCCGGGCACATTCAAATTCTCAAAGATCGGGAAAATTCTACTTAGAGGGTCTGTGAATAAAATTGCAGTGCATAAGCTCGAAGGGACCGCTTCACATAATGAGGAATTATTTGCAGGCAAGTTCGTTGGCCGTGAAAAAGAATTCAAGAAGCTGTATCTGACTTTCAAGGACGCGGTTACCCTCGGCAAAAGAGAGCAGTGTACTATCTACGGTATTGCGGGTATAGGCAAGAGCCGTTTGGCATGGGAAGTTGAAAAGTTGCTGAAACACGATGGGATCAGGGCATTGTACAGTTCCTGTGACAAAATGTCACGCGAAGGATTTTATTCGGTAAAGAGTCTTCTTCTGGAGATTTTTGGAGATCCTAAGAGAGAATTCAGCCAAAAAGTGTTTACGGACAAATACAAGATCTTCCAAAAGGAATATGGTGATCTTGGAGAGTATAAAGAAATATTGGAGGGCTTTTTGGGAGTCAACCGTGACAGTCTGTTTTTTCAGATATCGCCTTCCGACAGATATACAGCCATTGAAAGAACGCTTAATAAGGTTTTTTCAATAATAAGCGCTAAGAAGAACAGCTTCATACTTTTTGAAGATATTCAATGGATGGAGGAAGAGTCCAGAAAGATATTGGAATCTGTTTTCAGCACATCTGAGATCGCTCTTCCGATACTGGCTACATTCAGAACCGATGAGTCGCAGCAGAAGTGCAAAGGATTCAAACAATATACACAGCACGGCTTCGATCTCAATAAATTGTCGCTTAATTCATCGGGGGAATTCATTGAAAGTATACTTGACAATGAAGTGTCCAAAGCGCTTGTGAAATTAATATTTGACAAGAGTGAGGGAAATCCTTTCTTCCTGGAGCAGATAGCTCTTTATCTTCAAGAAGAAAGTAAGATCTATGAGAAAGGAGGGAAATTGTTTTCCAAAAAGGGAGAAAATGTTCTTTCAGGCCGGCTTAGCGGCATACTTGCGGCGCGTATCGACAAATTAAAGGAAGAGATCAGAGAGGTATGTAAGACCGCGTCGGTACTGGGGCTTGAGTTCTCCATAAATGTTCTTTCCGCTATGTTGAAGAAAAGGGATATTAATGCGGTAATAAAAACCACAGAAGGCGAATCCCTCTGGAGCCCAATTTCTGAAATGATCTATATATTCAAGCATGGAATATTGCGTGATGCGATTTACGGAATGCAATTGAAAAAAACATTAAAAGAGCTTCATAAGCTTGCGGCAGAGGCGTTGATCAAGGTATATGAGAGTAGTATTTACGAGAAAGCAAAGATCATTGCTTATCATTTTCGCCAAGCTGCCGAAAAAAAAGAGTATATCAAGTATCTTTCTATGTACGCAATATATGCAAGACAACATTATCTGAACAACGAAGCTGTCAAATCATACAAAGCCCTGTTGAACTGCAATATTGAACCAAAGCAGAGGGTTGTTTTCAAGAGCCGGATGGCTGTTGTTTACCAAGGTATGGGAAATTATAAACGAGCTCTGCAAATTGAAAAAAAGAATTTTCTGATCGCGCAGCAACTCGGGTACGATGAATTTATGGGGCATTGTAAGGGTCATACGGGTGAGCTCTATTGGAATCTTGGTGATTATGCAAAAAGTATGGAAGTATTTCATGAAGCGAAGGCGATCTATACCCGCATAGGCCATTACGGCGGTCTTTCCAGCGTATATATCGGTATCGGAAATAATTTTCTCTATCAAGGTGACGCAAAAAATGCAATTCCTTACTATAGAAAAGCCACCGTCATTGCAAATAAGCACGGTGTCGCGATCTCCTCCATGAAAGCATATGGAAACATGGCGTTGGCGTTCAAAAATATGGGTCAGATCAAGAAATCGATACAATATCACAATATACGATTAAAAAAGGCGCTGGAGATGAATGAACCCATAGAAGCAGAGTTGAGCCGTGCAAATCTTGCGCTTATTGAAATGGAGAGGGGGCTTTACCGGCAAGCCCTGAAGAAGACCGAGGTCTGGAATGAATATTCTCTAAAAATCGGGAGAATGCGGTTTTATCTGACCTCTTTAATATCTCTCGGACATATCAATATCGCTTTGGGTAATATCGGGATCGCGGAGAAGTACTACACAAAATTTATAAAGAAAGTGACCACCTTTGGACAAAAAAGGACCCGTTTATGGGGGCTGCACTTCAGGGCGGCGCTCGATCTGACAAAGAACGATCTAAGCGAAACTCGAATATTATTAAAGAAGCTCTGCTCCGAATCCCTTGCGGCAGATGACCGCAGCGGATATTCGCAGGCATTGAACCTTCAAGCCCAACTTGAATTACGGGAAGGAAATTATACAGTCGCGCTCCGCCTACTCGAAGAATCCGGTGATATCCAACAGCAGATCGGCGAATTGACACAGTTTGCCGGAAGCAAGATCACTCTGGGGAGAGTATATCAGGGATTGGGCCGGAAAAAGGAGGCGCTCTCCACTTTGAGAAAGGCGCACTCGCTCTTAAAAAAGTACGGTATGTATATTGCCCATGCCAAAGCCGCGCATCATCTTTGTATGATGCTCTTTGATGACGGGAAATCAGAAAGTGCGGCTAAATACCTGAGTGAATTGCAGCATTTTAAAGGGCTTTTGAAATTAGAGCAAAGCGATTTCTATTATTACATGAACAAGTTTCGAACGCTTCTGTCTTCGAGTGTCAAGGTCCCGCGGGCGGAACTTTTGAAACATGCGGGCAGATTCAAAAACAGAACATATATAGGAGAGTTTTACTATTATTATGCATGTGAGTATCCGACCGGCAAAAACTTGTCTGAAGCGATCACAAAATTGGATGAGGCATATATCGAAAAAACGGATATTAGCACATTGAATAAGAAGAACCACCTAATTGATTTACAAAGCGAGAAATGATATTGGATATTCAACTATTCAACCACCGGCCTTATGTTGTTCTCCTTCTCCCTCCGCTCACCGGGAGCCCGGCAGCGCCGGGCGACCACCCAGAAGGAGTTTTTAACCGTATGAGCGGCATTGAGATTTTTAACTGCCGGAATGAATGATGGCGAAGCCGAAAATATCCAATTGTCTGAGTGAGCTATAGCGAACGAGTTTTGGGATTTTAATGAGTGATGGCAGTGTTGCGCAGCCGCGCAAAAAATAGCATGCGGACAAATATGGTTTAAAACTCCACTAATTCATCTTTAATCAATTGTCAATTTTACATTGACAATTGAAAGATAGAATACAAAGAGAAAAGAAATACTTTGAGAAAAAGGTGAAATTACATTAAAATGCACCATTAGGTGAAAGAATATTCACTACAGTCATAGAGGTAGTATGCTAACAATAAATGATCTGACATTAATTATCGGTTCGGAGACATTGATCGAGTCGATATCCTTCGGAGTCAATGCTGGGGAGATAATTATACTAGCCGGAGCGAACGGCAGTGGAAAATCGACCTTATTCGATGCGGTCGTCGGAAAGCATCCAGCGCATTCCGGTAAGATCATATGGCAGAAAGGGATTAAATTCGCTAAGATGGATCAGGAAGTCCCGCCATTTACCGGCAGTGTATCATCATTTGTTCTGCGTAGAAAAACCGAGCTTTTTCATCAAATAAAAAAGATGGAAAATAATTCTCCGGATACAGAGGAATACGCGGACGCGATATCTGAGTATTATAGATTGAGCGGCAGTTCATTTGAAATGCTTGCGGAGGAGTATCTCAGGGAGTTCAATTTTGCAAAAGATGTCCTGAGCAGGAAGCTTTCAGAATTTTCCCGTGGGGAGCAGCGGATCTTCGACCTGATATCGCTGATGCTGGAAGAGCCGGACCTAATGCTGCTGGATGAGCCTACAAATCATCTGGATATCTCCATGCGGCTCTTTCTGGAGGATTTTATTAACCGGCAGGCAGAGAAAGGCAAGGCATTTCTATTGATCACCCATGACAGAGCGATGATGGATAAACTTGCCAGAAGGACTATTTACATCAAACGCCGCCGCGCTGTTACGGTGGATGGGGGATATTCCGCCTTGATGGAACATCTCGACTCGGAATTCGATGCAAAACTCAAATTGTCCGGCACCATAAAGACAAAAATCAAGAAATTGGAGACAGATGCCCTGAATAAGAGAAAGTGGGCAGGCATTCTCGAGAAGCGGATGATCGGGGCAAAGGGCGCGAAACCGTATCTCGGAGTACAATTCAAAAAAATGATGAATAAAGCGCATCAGGTCGACAGTAAGATCGAGAAGCAGGTGGAGAAATTACAGAAGGAAAAACCATGGATCGAGAAGAAGATCAATTTGAATTTTCCGCGATACGAGGTTGTGAATAGGGATATCTTCACGCTTGAAGGGCTCTCGATCTTCTATTCGGACAAACCTGTCCTTGAAGATGTGAATCTCGGAATGACGGTATTTGAAAGAAAGGCCCTGGCAGGCGCAAATGGTTCGGGCAAGACCTCTCTGCTGAAAACGATACTCGGAGCGCATGAGCAATTCACCGGCAAGCGCCGCTTTAATGAACACGCGAAATATTTCTTCATCCCGCAGGATATACAGGATTTCTATCCTTCCGGTCCGATGCTCGGCATATTTGAGGAGCTGGACCTGCCCGAGACGCAGATCAGGACATATCTCGGCTGTGCAAAACTTGACAGTGAGGTCATCTTTCGGAGCAAATCCGAGTTGAGTTACGGTGAACTTATGCGCATCGCTCTTGTCAAATGTATTTTAAGCCGCGCGGATTTTCTCTTTCTCGATGAGCCCACAAATCATCTGGACATCGAATCGCTTGAGATACTGGATGAGCTTCTTTGCGAATTTCCCGGCGGATTTCTTGCTGTCAGCCATGACCGGCATTTTCTCGCCAGAAACTTCGATGAGGTAATATATCTATAGAGAAGTGAACAGTGAACAATGAATAATTAAGAAGTGAACAATGAACAGTGAATAATTGGAGAGTGTCATCCAGAGGGAGTTTGCGACCGTGGGATCCAGTTTTATTTCATCCCGTCTTTTCCCTACTTTACACTTTACACTTCACACTTCACACGCGATGCTTGCCCTCGCATCGATTTGATAAAAACAGAGGAAAAATGTAATATATGGCGGGTAAAATGAAAATACTTTTCACATCTGACATTCATCTGGAAACCGCGCATCCCGAGCGCTTTGACGCGCTGAAGGAGATATGCCGTATCGCCGTTGAGAAAAAGTGCAAAAGGATAATAATCGGTGGTGATCTCTTTGATGATCCGTCAGAAGCTAAGGGCATCGGACAGACTATCGGTGATGAGATCTTTGATAAATATGATATAGACATTGATATCATTCCCGGCAATCATGATATGGATGCCTTCAAAAAAGGCACTTACTTCGGCAAAAGGGTAAATATCTACCGTGAGCATGGATTTCTTGACATAGATAATTGCCGTATTCATTATATTCCCTTCAGGGACGAATCTTCATACTTCACCAAAATGCTTCTTGAGATCTCTAAGAATACAGGAGAAAAGAATATTGCGGTCTTTCACGCGAATCTCACAAACCTTTTCTATGCGGGGGAGGAGAAGCAATATGAATATATGGATTGTGAGCTTTCCGATTTTGCCGGTTCCGGCATCGATCTGATATTGGCGGGACATATACACTCCGGCTTCAAGAAGCTCGGCTATGACGGCGGGCATTTCTGCTATGCCGGCTCTCCCGTTTCTGTCACGACTAAGGAAATCGGCCCGCGAAGCGTGATCCTGCTGGATACAGGAGATCTTTCTTTGCACGAGCTGCAATTGGAGAATACTTTTCATTTCACAGGGATTGAGATCGAGGTCTTCCTGGATGAAGCCACCGCATTGAAGGACATCGAGGCTCGTCTGAACGCGGTCAAGGACAATTGCAGCGTTCTTCTTCATATAAACGGCCTTTTTAAAACAGATGAGAATATTTTCCGGGAAAAAGTTGACGCGATCGTTGAAAAAGTTAAATTTTCCGTAAATATCTCCTACAGTACACAATTTGTGGGGGATGTCGAGAGCCATCCGATATACAAGCGCTTCAAAGACCTTGTGGACAATGGCAATTTTTCATCTGCGGATAGAGCGCTCATGATCAGGGAATTTCTGTCGGCAGCGGGAGGTATCCTGTGAAAAGTTTCAAACTGGAGGCGGTTAAATTTCTGAAACTCGGTCCTATCTCCAATTTCGACAAGAAGCTGAAACCTTTTACTATCATACGCGGCTCCAATGAATCCGGAAAAACTTACCTTCTGGAAGGAATTCTATATAAGTTAGGCCTGCTCAAATACGATAAGCGCGGAGCGCCGCCATTTGATATCGCGCCCGCCAGATACGGCACGATCGAGCAATTAGAGGGGACGATCACGCTGTATGATGACAAGGGCCGTCCTGTTTCGGACTTCATTAAGGTATTGACAGATCTTGATCTAAGCGAAGAGGATTTTAGAAAACTCTTTATAGTCAGAAGCAGCGATCTGGATACCGGTTCGTATCTGGGGCCGTTATCCGAAAAACTCCTGGGAAGCGAGCAGAGCTTATTGCAGAAGATCGAGAAAAATCTCAGAGGAGAATTTCTGAGCGCCACAAGAATTAAAACTGATCTAAAGAGTATTTTTAATGATATAGACGAGATCAATAAAGCATTTTCCGAGGACGATGAGATCAGCAGCGGCAGGGAAGCCGAAAGAAAATATTTTGAGTTAATGAAGGCATCGGCAGCATTGGAAGATAAACTGGTACATCTGGGCAATGAGCATATTAGATTGGAGCAGGCAGCGTCATTCACAAAAAGAGAGCAGATATCTGCTTTTCAAACCGATCTGTGTAGTAAAGAAGAACAATTGACTGAGCAGAAAGCAGTTGAAGAAAATGCGGAAAAATTCAGGGAATTAGACGCGACTTGTAGTCGTTTGAAGGCTGAGCACATCACACATGGCCTTGAAAAGAAAGACCTTGAGCAGGCCCAAGCGCTGCTTTCTCAGAAGCTTGCGGAATCTGCGCAGAAACACGAGTACGGGAATGAGCGCCTGCAAAAACTTGAGAATATATGCGACAGAATATCAAACAGGATCAGTAAAGGAGAGCGTGCCTCATTGACAATTAGCCATCGGAAGGCCTTTATGCTGATATCTGTTTCATCAATGGTACTTTCTTTACTATTTTTGATTATCGGGGCTATTATGAAGAACCCATACCTTTTGTATGGCGGTGGATCGGCGCTGATAATTACTCTTATACTACTGGTGATAAACGTCAAAGGCGGTGTCAAGGTTTCAGAGGAAGCCGAGATCCGCTGGAAAGAGGAGATCCGTGGCCTTGGCCTTGATATAACAAATATTTCCGATATTTTTGGCGAGACCGAAAAATTGAGAGAGGAAGTATCAAATCTGGGGATTGAGGTCGATATCTTAAATGGGGAGCGAAACAAGATCGATGGAAAAATAGAAGGCCAGACGGACTTTATCGACAGTGTTTCCGCAAAGTATTCCGATGCGGAAAATGGTCTTACAGAACTCAGAACAGCTCTGAAAATAGAGGATCTTGATCAACTCACCGATCGGCTGAAGAATATCGACGACTTGAAAAAGGAAATACAGCAGCTCAGCAGGCAAATAGAGATATTATCAGCAACTATCTCTGATGAGAAAGAGCCGTTGACGGAGCTTGCAAAAGAGTATCGTGATATTTTACTTGATGATCTGAATGCCGGTATTGCCGATATCGCAAACCGTATCGAGGATGGTACCGGCGAGAGAGATATTCTCGAATCCGATATCAAGGACATTGAAGAAAGCAGAAAGAAGATGAGAGACCAGGTGCGTACCTATGCTCTCAATGCCGGTAAGATCGCGGATCGTCTCGGCGCCTTCAATGAGAGAGCGGGTATGAATTTTGAGATGGAAGATATTGGATCTCACACCGCTACCGCTGTCGAGCAGCTGATAAATGCCCTTTTACATGAGAAGGACCGGCTTGAAACAAGTATCAGGATCAAGGAGCAGACGATCGGGCTTCTCGACAATATCGGCGATGATATCTCAGCGGAGTTCTCACGGTATTTCGGTGCGGACAGCAGGGTGTCAAAGGTTTTTTCAAAATTGACATCAGGCAGATATACGCAGGTTGATTATGACAAGGATAAGAATACCCTTTATGCGAAGGATACCGCGGGCCATATTTATTCTGTGGATGAGCTGTCTCAGGGCACATTCGATCAGCTGTATTTTAGCGTGAAGATCGCATTCGGTGAAGAGATATTCGGCGGGATCAAGGGATTTTTCCTATTGGACGACCCCTTTATCGCTGCTGACAAGAAGCGCTTTGAAAACGGTATGAAGATGCTCAAGAAGCTTTCTGATGACGGCTGGCAGATAATATATTTTACGGTACAGGACCGTGCCGGAGCGGCAGGTGCCGAGATCATTGAAATGTGAGGTTATCTATAAAAGATGAAAAATTCAGCTAAACAATTACTGTATTCATTTGTAATTGTGGTTGCTGCGCTCCTATTTGTTCTATCTGTGAAGCTACGGTTCGCCCAAAATTATATCTGGCTCCTTGAAATTCTTTTTACCTCCATCATGCTCTTTGCTGTGATCAGGATATGGATGCTGCACAAGCAGGATCTCAAAGAGAAGAAGGCCGCCTCCCCGGACACTAAACCCGGGATCTGCTTGATGGAGCATGCGCATCAATTGGATAATCCTTTTAGAAAACTCGGACATAATGCCGGGCGATTATTCAAGAAATACATTAACAAAGGTGATACCGTGATAGATGTCGGCTGCGGCACGGGGATCTTTTCCATCGGCCTCGCCAAAATGGTCGGAGAACATGGTCGAGTGCTTGCTGTGGATCTTCAGCAGGGTATGCTTGATAAAGTAGCGGAAAAAATAAAAGGCAGCAAATACGAAAATACGATCGAGCTGATCAAGTCGGGAGTAGAGTCAACAGGACTCACGGAGCCGGCTGATTTTATAATCGCATTCTACATCGTCCACGAAGTTTCGAGTGCGGAGAATTTCTTCAAAGAGATGCATTCACTATTGAAAGCGGGGAAATATCTTTATATCGCCGAGCCCCCGCATCACGCCACTACCGAGAGTTTTGCTGAAATGATCACTGTCGCGGAAGGGTGCGGCTTCGAGATCGCCGCCCGTCCGAAGGTTATTATGGGCAGGACGGCTGTCTTTTGCCGGCGGAATTAAAAAAGTAATAAGTAAGGACACGATACCTTATTCTAAAAGATAGTTCAGAAGTTGAAAGGTTCAAATGTTCAAGGTTGAGAAAAACTGTTTGGGATAAGAATCTCTTTGGGTTCTACTTTTTAATTGTCAACTGTCAATTGTCCATTGTCAATTTCTCTATAGCCTCTAGCCTCTATTTCTCTATATTCTTCCCCATCTTCAACCAACCTCCAACCTCTAACCTCTAGCCTCCTTTGGTAAATATCCAGCATATCTCGGGCGCGTAATCCAGGCAATAGGGCTTAAAAACAGTTTTACTCAATAGATCGAAAAACCATCTGATTTTATTTGACAATAATGAGATTCGATATACACCAATTGTTTTAAATCCAAAATTACGCATAATCGCGTGCAGATCTCTGGGTGAATATGATTTTATATGGGAATAATCCGTTCTTATTCCAAGGTTATGAAAGACATTATTGGAAGAAATCACTAAATAGCCGTTCGGCTCAAGAGCTTCAAGGAAAAATGGGATAAATTCATCAATATAAGTAGCGATCTCGAGATGTTCAATTACTGCGAACATCGTGATCATTCCAAATTTTGTATTATTTCCAATATCTTCAATAGTTCTGAAATCATGATCATATGTCTCATCTTGATCCATGGAGTGGTAACGGCATTTGTCAAGTGATATATGCTTTTCAAATCTGCGGTCATTGGCCCCTATGTCAAGAACCGATGTAATATTCTTTTTACTAATAATTTCTGCCGCAATGTTCATTGAAGATTTCGGCATCACTGGTAATCTGTGAAATCCCACGGCGGTCATTAATTCATCTTTGTATCGATTGACCTTTTGATAATTCTTAAGCAATTCTTCAGATGGTTTCATATTTCATCTCCTAATTCATAATCCTTCATCTCCCAGCTTTTGCCCTTGTTCCACTGGGACACTGGGTCCACTGGTTCACTGCGTAGCGTCCTTCTTCATTATAACACATAAGCACATATTCCTTTAGTATATTTTTGTTCCCTTCTCAATTGTTCCTTTCCCAACTAACCTCTAACCTCCAGCCTCCAACCTCTACGCAGCGTGTTGCTGCGCTTCTTGAAGATGAGCGCAAAATACACTATAATAATGCAAATGAATATAATGAGTGAAAACAAAGTCAAGTGCGTCTGGAAATCAAACGGTCTCACGATTGCGGGATATGCAATATTTGTGAAGAAGAAAGAAATATCTGCTGGCGAAGAAGCGCCAGCGGTGGCTCAGGAATGAGTTTCGTTAATTTTGTGAACCACCGTCCACAATTTACCGATTTATGTACCACCGAGAGTTTCGCTGAAATGATCACTATTGCGGAAGGATGCGGATTCGAGATTACCGCCCGTCCGAAGGTTATTATGGGCAGGACGGCTGTCTTCCGACGAATTAATCAATAAAGGTACTAAGCAAAGACCAGGTCCCTATTCAGAAGTATAGGGAAAGGTAAGGAAAGAATTATGGAAATCTCAGAGGCGACAGTTAGCTAAAAGGAAGATAGTTGAAAGAAGTTTATAAAAGTGATAGAATTCACTCACAGAGAAAAATTGAAAATAGATTTGTGATAGCACAAAATTGTATATATGGAGTTCACCAATATGAATGATTCTAGAAAGTTAAAAATGAAGTTTGCCGGGAGGTTTATTGATCTTTTAGGGCATCAAATGTATGGAGGTCCGGTTCCGGCAGTAGCTGAATTTATCGCAAATGCATGGGATGCTGATTCAAAAAAAATTGAAATTACAATTCCGTCAGATATTTCCATCCAAGGCGCAGAAATTCGAGTAAAGGATTATGGGACAGGAATGACTTTTAAGGAATTGAATGATTTCTATTTGAACATTGGATATGAAAGAAGGGAATCAAGAAGTGAAACTACGGGTTCTGGCAGATTAGTGATGGGAAGGAAGGGAATAGGGAAATTAGCAGGTTTTGGTATTGCAGAGGATATTGTATTACATAGCGTGAAAGCCGAACATTTGGTTGAATTTACACTAAATTATACTGATCTGAAATTAAAAACGGATTTGTCCGCATTTGAATTTGAACCTGAAATCGATGGGAATACCGACGAAGAGAACGGAGTTACAGTTATCTTAAAAAAACTTAAGCTCAAAAGAAATATTAATATTATCAGTTTTCGGAAAAGTATTGCTAGAAGATTTGCATTGAATACCGATTTAATGCAAATAATAATAAATGGGGAGCCAATTACAAAAGAAAATCTTGAGTTTGATTTTCGAGTTCCTGAGGAGGGTCTAGAATGGGCAGTTGCGGATATCCCAGATTTTGGTCAAATCAAGTATTGGTTTGGATTTCTTAAAGATACGATTAAAGATCCTGAGCTTAGAGGAATTTCAATTTATGCACGAGAAAGAATCGCTCAAACAACTCCATTTCATTTTAATTTATCAGGCGGAATTAATGGTCAAGTAGGATTAGAGTACTTAACTGGAAAAATAATTGCCGATGTGCTTGATGAGGAAAATGATTATATCGCTACAGATCGGCAAGCGGTAAATTGGAAAATGGAAAATGCTCCTAATTTTGAAAGGTGGGGACTAGAGAAAGTAAAAGAGTTATGCAAGGAATGGAAAAGGAGAAAGGATGAAAAGAATCTAAATAAATTTAAACATGATTTTTCGGAATTTTCTCCTCGTATCAAAGCTTTAGTTGGTCAAGAACAGAGGGATATAAGTCAAGCCTTAGAAAAAATTGCTAAATTAGATAGAATTGATGAAGAGGATTTTAGAATAATTGCTAATTCTATGATTAGTGGTATAGAACGAGAAAGTGTAAAAAAGGTCATCAAGAAAATAAATGCTTCAAGTCCCAATGCCCTTCCAGAATTATACGAAGCAATAAATGAATGGGACATTATCAGCTCAGTATCGATAGCAGAAGTAATAATCGGGAAATTAGAAATAATTCGTCAGTTCAAGAAACATATTGATGATAAATTGGTTGAAAAAGCTAAAAAAGGGTCTCTTGATATGCAAATATTTATTAAAGAACACTCATGGTTGTTGGGTCATGAGTATGCACACCTAACCTCTGCCGACATCTATCAAGAAAGAGGAATTGATAGTTGGATTAGCGATGAAATAAGAACTGTTGATAAAGAATATTCACACAAGGATATAAAAGAGCAAAGAAGATTTGATCTTCTTTGCGTGAAAGATGATGCTAGAATTGTAATTTTGGAATTAATGAGACCAGGTAAGCCGTGTGATTATGATCATCTGATGAGATTAGAACGATATGTTTCCTGTTTACAGAGTGCTATTGATGAAAAGGGAAGTGAAGGTTATTATGGAAGGATGATCGTAAGTGGCTTGCTGATAGCAGATGACTTCACAAAAGATGGTGCTCTTCAAAAAACAATGGTCAAGCTCTCGCCAGGAATTAATGCTACTAAATGGAAACCATTGTTTGAGCGAGTAGAAGCAAGTTACAAAGAATATTTTGAGATATTAAGACAGAAAGCACCAGAGGATCCTAGAATTAAGGGTATGATTTCCCCCATGAGTTAAATGACGAATTATAGAAGTATTGATTTATTTTCGGGCTGTGGCGGGCTTTCCGTTGGCATGGTACAGGCAGGCTTTAGTATCAAGTGTGCAATCGATAATGATTTTGATGCTATAGAAACTTACAAATTAAATTTCCCTGGTGTGCAAACAATACTTGGAGATGTGCGACAGCTTACTGCAAATGATTTTAGAGATTCACTTGGGAGCGAAAAATTGCATTTACTTGCCGGTTGCCCTCCTTGTCAAGGTTTTTCCTCAATCAGAAGATTGAACAAGAAAGAAGAGGTTCACGACGAGAGAAATGATCTTGTTTTAGAATATTATAGACTTGTTAAAGAATTGAAACCTCACACTATCATGATGGAAAATGTTCCCGGCTTGGTCAATTATGACAATTTCAATAGAATGGTTACGAATTTGAGAGAAGTATTGAAATATCATATAGACTATCGAGTAGTCAATATCAAGAATTACGGAGTGCCGCAAAGCAGAAAGCGATTGGTTTTGATAGGATCTCGTTTGGGAGAAATCAAGGTCGGCGAAGAAACTTGTGAAAGAGTTACAGTAAGAGATGCAATTGGAAACTTGGTCTCGCCGAAAGACTCTCTAGATCCAATTCATAAGATGATCGCAAAGCATACACCCAGAGTTATGAAGATGATTAAATTAATTCCCAAGAATGGAGGTAGCAGAAAAGATTTACCTTCAGAATTTATATTGAAATGTCATAAGAAAAAGAATGTGGGATTCCATGATGTTTACGGCCGCTTGCGATGGGATGATTACTCCACAACAATTACGGGCGGATGCTTGAATCCCTCTAAGGGTAGATTTCTACACCCTGAAGAGGATCGTGTAATCAGTGCTCGAGAGGCTTCACTATTGCAAACCTTTCCGCCCGATTACAAATTTCCGGAAGGTATTTCAAAAACATCTTTGGCGCTGTTAATTGGAAATGCCCTTCCCCCAAAATTCAGCTATATACAAAGTCGGAATATCATTGAACATCTAAAGAAATATAATGTCTGATATTTTCTCAAAAAAGAAAAGGTCGCAGATAATGTCCAAGATCGGAGGTAAAGATACTCGCATCGAAAAGATTGTAAGGAGTTATCTTTTCTCTAAAGGATTCAGATTCCGGAAAAATGATAAAAGGTATCCCGGAACTCCAGATATTGTCTTGCCGAAATACAATACAATTATTTTTGTCCACGGGTGTTTCTGGCATGGTCACGAAAATTGTTCTTATTCTAAGCTCCCGGAAACGCGAAAGGATTTTTGGCAAGAAAAAATTACTCGAAATGTAAAAAGAGATCGCAGGGTAAAAGCACTACTGGAAAATCACGGCTGGCGAGTAATCATTATATGGCAATGTGAAATAAAGAATATAAAACTGAGAACTACAAGATTGAGTAGACTTGTGGGGGAAATTCAGGGCGAGAACACGAGTAATTAATTTTCTCTATCTACAGGGGAATTCAAAAATATACTGTAACCCAAGTTTGGAAATTGATATCGTTTCGAAGGTTGCCGGGGACGGTTGTTGCATTTGTTGCAGAATCATAATTGAATATCCCAAGAAATAGCTAGATTTGAAAATCTTCCGCAAATTAAGTTTGGAAATTGATCGTTTTATCGAATAAAAATAGTGAAAATTTCCATTATAACTATGCAAATATTTATAAGAGCTATTGACCGTATTATGAAATATCCAATATAGCACTATATACCAATCTGGCACGAATGATGCGTTTTAATACAAGATAAAAAGAGGAGGTTTTATTATGCCAACAACAGGTGAAAAACCAGGAAAAGGTAAGTACAAATGTACTAAATGCGGACAAATTGTAGTATTGGATAACAGCTCGGACACATTACCACCCTGTCCAAAATGTGCGAATACTAGTTATAGAAAGGTTTAATAGGAGGAAAACATGAATAAATGGGCAGATTATCTTATTTCTGAAGTATCATATGAGAATATGGAAAATACAAGATTCATTAAGAAAGTGAAAATCCATAAAGATTTAGGTGATAGAATTGGTGAAGCAGGGATTGAGCTGAGGGAAAAGGTTGTTGAATATTTAGATTCTGGCAAAGAGATTATGACAATACTAAATAAGAACGGCGAATGGAGCCGGGGAAAACAAGTACACGTCATTACAATTAAGAAGAAAAAGTTTATAAGAACAGATCCAAATGAAAAAGAAGAGGATAATTTAGAGGAACTTCCTGAATTCTAATAATAATTGACAAATACACTAGAATTGGGTGATTCATTAGATAACTAGTATGGAGGAATAATATGACCCTTATTTTAACTGAATTAAGTACACATGGAATTGCAATGCTAGCGGATTCGGCTATTACTGAAAATGATGAAATTATTGATCGAGAAGCAAATAAACTTCAGATAATTCCCAATCTTAATGCGGGGATATCTATTTGGGGACGTGGAAGAATCAATGGTATTTCAACTGATGACTGGATAGCTGATTTTATTGATAATAGTAGTTCAATCTCAAAATTGGGCGATTTCGGTAAAAAGCTAAGCGAAAAATTGAATTCTCTGATGACTACTGGAATAATCAAGGAACTTCCACTTGGATTTCATTTAGCTGGTTACGAAATGGTAGATGGATCTTCTTACCCTTCTTTTTATCATATTCACAATGTCAAAGAGTTAAATTTAAAACCACTGGAAAAATATGAAATGAATTCATATTTTGGCTGTTATAATGATTGCTCTACATCACAATATATTGGTGAGATTGTAAAAAAGGATAAGATATATATAACAAGAAATGGAGCGATATCTATCTATGTGTATCTCATGAATCATTTTTATCAGTTTGTTTCTGAGATGAATTCCATCAAAGTGAAGGTACCAAAAACGAGTACGTTGGATTCAAGGAAGGATTTCATGATATTCCAGATGGAAACGATAATCAATTTAATAGAAATAAGCAGTTTGAAAAACTGTATTGGAAAAACAATTAAGTGGGTTAAAATTTCTCGTAATGAGATTAAACAAGGTGAGAAATAAAGGGATTCTGGAGTATATCAAGCTTAACGGGAGAAAATGGGGACGGTAGTAGAAAAAGTAGAAAAATCCCAGTGAATTTTCTAAGTACTAGCTCAATTTGAAAATCCACCCCAAATCAAGTAAAATGACATGAAGGAGGATTGTGAAACCCAAAAGAAAGATTACAGTATCTGATTTACGGGAATATGAGTTTTGCAGTATTTCGTGGTGTATTGCAAAAGATTTGGGAAAGCATACCCGCAGAGCTGATTCCAGAACAGAAAAAACAATACTCCGAAAAGATAATAAACTTGCGAAGCGGGCGCAAGCTCGAGGCGATACAGCGCATTGGCTATATGATTTCAAAAGGGGAGCGGGGATAGTCATTTTCTTTGCTCTTTGCGGTCTGGCATTATGGATTATATTCAAGGTTATTTAAAAGAGATCCTTATTTTTCTTGTCTGGGTCATTTTCGTAATTATTTTGTACCTGAAAATATTTGGCAAAAAGGTCTTCGGGCAATTCTCTGACAAGATTTTGAAAATGGAAGGTCCTGATTTTATTGTTACCGGAAAACCGGACCGTATAATCAGAAAAAATAGACATGTTGTCATTTACGAATATAAATCAAGAAAGGCACCAAAAAATCCATACAACGATCATATTCTTCAGCTGGGGTCATACTTTTTACTCTTTGAAAGGACATATAAGAAGAAGGTTGCCTTCGGAATAATAAAATATCGGGACAAGGAATTCCGTATCGAAAATTCCGAGAGCCTAAAAAGTCCGGTGATAAAGAAAATTAACAACTATCTAAGTGAAACCTCTGATCCAAAAGCAATAAGACGAAATCACCACAATTACGGCAAATGCCATAACTGCCAATACAAAGGCATCTGCAGACAATGTCTAACTCAATAGCAGATTAGATGTTGACAATATTTGAAAAGTGAAAATTTGACTTTTCCTTGTCTATCTATTATAATGAACTAACATACCCGTCACGCCTCTCAGCGATGCGCAATCTGGCGGGTATTTTTTTTGAAGGTACATGAAATTTAATAAACCTGCAAAGTCGTATTCAGACCAGATTAATCTCCTAAAGGAAAGAGGCTTGGGTATTGACAATCTTTCAGAAGTAGAAAGAGTAATTCAAAATGTTAACTACTATCGCTTGAGCGCATATTATATTCCATTTCAAGATAGTAAAGATGTTTTTAATTCGGGTACGACATTTGCGGATGTTTTTGGACTATATAAATTTGATAGGAATCTCAGACTTCTTTTTTTGGATATAATCGAACTTATAGAAATTTCCTTAAGAACAAAAGTCTCTTATCATTTAGCAAATAATTATGGTCCTTTTGGATATTTAGATAGAAATCTATACCACAAGAATTTCAATTACGACCATTGGTTTGATATCTTAGACAGGAATATTCAAAAATCGCACGAAGTCTTTGTTAAACAGTACTTCGCTAAATATAGCGATAAACATCTACCTATTTGGATGGCGAGTGAAGTGATATCATTTGGGGACCTTTCAGTATTATATAAAAACTTGCAATTTAAGGATAAGCAGACTATCGCAAGAAGGAATTTCAGGATAGATCAAACCTTACTAACCTCATGGTTGCATTCCCTTGTTTATATTAGAAATTTGTGTGCTCACCATAGCCGACTTTGGAACAGATCATTGTCTATTTCACCCAAAGTTCCACGGAAAAATGAATCTTGGAAAAAGATAAATTCGAAGCGTATATTCTCAATATTGCTGTTGCTGAAAATCCTATGTCCGGATGATTCGTATTGGGAAAAATGGGTTAATAAACTTCAAAGTCTTATTAACAAATACAATCCAAAGATATTAATGATGGGATTCCCAAAAAACTGGGAAGACTATTTATAAGTTTAAAAGAGCTCATTTCAATTAAAGTAATTGGACCAGAATAAACAAAACTAATGCTCGAGATAAATGATTTGTAAGTCTTCTGTATATCGAATTAATGATTTGAAAATCTGGAGCAAATCAAGTAAAATCATATTGTGAGGAGATAATATGGGTGTCACGAGAAGCTGAGTGAAAATAGATACTAACGCAAATATCTACGGATTACATAAGTCCCTGATAACACCGATAAGCGCTAAGTCAATAGAAGCCATTAATGACTATGTTGGAGTTATTAAAAAAATCCCTGGTTATGATTTCAAAGCATTCATTGTTGAATTTAAACCAATCGAAAAACCCAATAATTATGAGATATGGTTAAATCCAAGATCAGTATTTATTAATTATCCTGTACAATTGTGGGTTGACATTGACTTTAAGTATTACAGAAAGGTGTATAAGCAAGTATTTCACAATTTCAATTTGAGTAATATGGTTATTGATCATATCACGAATAGAAAATTTGCTAGACTCTTAGATTATAAATTTACACGATTGATCCATATTGACAGAGGAGTGAATTCAAGTAGTGGCAGAGGTCCAGAAACCGAAAGTGTAAAGAATCAAAAAGGCAAAAAGGATTGTGAAAAGAGAGCTTACAAAGCCGTGATTGAATATGCTGATCCTATAGATATAGTGAAGATACTGAATATCAAAACAGGAGGATTCCCACTAAAGAATGTTGGAGAGCATTTACAGCTTATATATGGAGAATAAAAGATGGCTGCAAAATCAGTACATCATATATTTCTCAGTAGCTGTGATTTGATAATTCTCTGCAAAACATGTAAAATGCAACAAGAATAATTATTCTTGATTTCTACTACTTAAAAGGGAGTGTTTGATCATGGCAGAAAATAGCAGTGATATTAATAAAAAGAATCCTTCCAAGGGAAAAACTTTCCAGTTGATAGCCAAAGAAGTTCTTGAAAGAGAGTTTGGAATCGAGTTTGAATCTGAAGTGAAAATGGATATAGGAAATCCTTCAAAGGGTCACAAATATGATCTGGCAACAAGTGACAGGAAGGTAGTTGTTGAATGTAAATGCTATTCGTGGACAAAATCAGGAAATGTACCCAGTGCTAAGTTGGGTTTTCTTAATGAAGCCGCATTTTACCTTTCTTTTCTTCCAGCAAATGTAACAAAAATTATTGTTATAAAAAAAGATTACCATGAAAAAAAGAAACTTACTCTAGCGCAATATTATTTTAGTAGATATAAACACTTGCTGCAAAACATACAAATACTGGAGATAGATGAAACGCTGCGAAAAATTTCTTGGGAAGCAGTAGAATAACTTGAAAGATGAAGCAAAATAGGGTGTCAGATCTTCATTATTTACTTCATTCTTAATCATCAATTCAAAAAATCGGGGACGGTCGTTGCATTTGTTGCAAAACCCAGTTGAATTCTCTAAGTATTAGCTCAATTTGAAAATCCAATTGAATTCTCTAAGTATTAGCTCAATTTGAAAATTCTCTGCAAAACAAGTAAAATGTTAATACGAGGTTAATATGGCATACCAATCTGAATGCATCTATACGATTTTAAGGAAAATCCGAGCTGGAAAATATGTTTTACCTGCAATTCAAAGGGAGTTCGTTTGGAATGAAGATCGCATATACAATCTACTTGATTCAATTGTTCGCAAATACCCTTTTGGAAATATGCTTTTTTGGGAGACCAAACCAGAAAAATACCGAAAATTTAGTGAGAAGTATCATTCTGAGGATGATTTATACTATTTTATGGAGGTAAACACTACCCAAACTACTCGAACTTTAGTTTTGGATGGTCAACAAAGGCTGCAATCATTATACTTATCCACATTTGGTACTTATGATAACAAGCTGCTATATTTTGATGTATTTAGTAATCCCGAACGTGAGACTTCTGAAAGAAGATATGAATTTGAATTTCTTAAACCCGCTGAAATTGAATCAATAAACATAGCTGCAAAAACCTTCACCTACGAAAATATAGATGCTTTCGACTATTATGTTTCGTTTCAGCAAATATTGGAATCTTCTAGTTTGGTTGAGTTGAGGAAATCTATTATTTCGAAAATGAAAGTTGACATTGAGGGCGAATGGAACGAGGATATTGAAATACTTGTTGAAAAGAATCTTGAATCCGTTCGTGATGCCTTTAAAAATACTTTGCATTTGAGTTACTTTGAAGTAAGTGATGCAGATATAGAAGGATTGAGTGAAGATGATATTTTAGAGATATTTGTAAGAGTAAATTCAGGAGGCATGCAGCTTTCAAGATCAGACCTGATGTTCTCAATAATTGCACTAAAAATGGAAAGAGACCCGTGGGAAATGTTTGGAGAGTTATTAAGAAAATTAAAGCGCAAATACAGTTCTTTCGATTTCAACAAAGATTTTATTATAAAATGTTTTCTTGTAATACATGGATTGGGGGCAAGATATGAAATCAAGAAATTAAGATCAAAAGAAAATATCAAAGCATTTGAAGAGAAATTCGATCGAATTGGTGAGTCAATAATGAGTTGTATGGATTTCATTACAAGTACTGTGAAAATCCAATGTGATGGTATTCTCGGCAGTTATAATGCTCTGATTCCTCTGATTTATTGGATATACCATCAGAAGGGACACCCTAGCATTCCAATATCAGAAGTAAGTAAAATGAAATACTTTTTCTATATTGCACTTTTCACAAGAAGTCTCTCGAGATACGCAGATTCAAGAATAGATAGACTTAATAGATGGTTTTGGAAGGATATTAATTCCTCTTTTCCCCTAGAAGCCTCTCTGAATTTCATAAAAGAGGTAGAGGGATCAATTCCTGAAATCTCTGAGCTTTTAAGCTACAATTTGGATCTTACTTTAAATATTTTACATAACGGTGTTGTGTTGGATCCCGGGTTTGAAGGAAATAAACCCGAACGTGATCACATATTTCCAAAGAGTTTGCTGAAAGATCATTACCCTCCAGAGCTTGTGAATCACTATGCAAATTTTTGGTTTATTCCAAAAACAATGAATAGAAATAAGAGTAATATACCTCCCGAGAAATATTTCGAAAAAGAAAGAGCCTTCAATTGTAAGAATAAAGAACTCGAAAGGAAGTTAAAAAATCACTTAGTCCTCCCACGAAATCTGGACCTAGAGATATTTATTTCGGGAAAAAAGAAGGATTTTCCCTACTATGAAGACTTTATTAATGCAAGGAAAAAGATGATCGTAAAAAAGGCAAAAAAGTTCTTGAAGTATTGATTAATGCAAGTTATTTCGGCACAATATCAAGACGTCGACTTGAATGGTTACCGGGGACGGTCGTTGCATTTGTTGCAAAATGACGCTTCGCAGTGGGCCCAGGGACAAGTGGACCCATGGAACAAAGGGATGGGTCTTATCTCTTCTCAGCACTAGCCTCTAACCTCCAGTCTCTATTTACATTGTTCACTGTATTCTGTGCTTTGTGCCTGAAAAAGAAGTAGGATTACTTCTTTTTTTTCTTCCAGAGATTGTATAGAGTGGTCTTGTAAAATTCGCCCTTGTCGCGGTTGCCGATGCCTTCATAGAAGAAGAAAAGAAGCATCATTTTTTCAGCAGTATCGACGCCTGTATGCTCAATCTCGTAAATGATCTTCTGCATCCACGACATGTTCTCTATGATATCAAGGGTCTTGAATTCTTCAAGTATCTTGGTTATCTGTCCGTTTTTGAAATAGTGAAGGATCTTCATGATACTCATGAGTTCATCATCTTTTTTATATTTCTTTACAAATTTCTTTTCTTTTCCATGATCGCCTTCAGCAAGGATATTGAAATATCTGTCGATCACTTCCTCTTTTGAGATATCAGCATCCTCCGATACAGGCTCTTCCTTAGCTGCTTCCGTTTTTCTTTCCTCTTCTCTCTTAGCTTTGGTTTCCTCGATTTCCTTGAAATCCTCGCTCTTTTTGATCTCTTTGTTGACATTTGCCAGATCCTCATCGGATATGCTCAAAAGGTCATCAGCGAGATCATTCATGGAGTCGTAGACGATCTGATCTTCGGTTTTCGGTTCATCGGTTGACGGGGCTTCAGATCCAGGTTCTTCCTCTGTAGATTCTTCCGGTTTTTCTACTTCACTTTCTTCTTCACTGCTTTCTACTTTCTCATCTCTACTTTCTGTTTCCTCTTTTTCTGTTTCGTGTCCCGTGTCCCGTATCTCGTCCTCTGAGCCTTCCTCATCCTCTCTTGTCTGTTGTTCCACTGGGTCCACTGGTTCACTGGGTCCACTGCGAAGCGTGTCACTTGTCCCTTGTTCCTTGTCCCTTGTCCCTGATGAGCTCTGCTCACCTTCGGTTGTCGGTTCCTCAGATTTTTCTATATTGTCACCAGTTGACTCCTCTTCCAATTCTTCATTATCCGTTTTTCGTTTTTCGCTGTCTTCCGTCTCTTCTTTACTACCCTCTACTTCCTCATCTCTATTTTCTGTTTCCTCTTCTTCACCGGGACTCTGGTCGCTGGGCTCCTGGGCCCCTTCCTCATCTTCGGTTGTCGGTTCATCGGTTGACGGGGCTTCAGATTTATCTTCATCAGTCGTCAGTTCACGATCGTCAACCGCCGGTTCCTCAGATTTTTCTATATTGTCACCAGTTGACTCCTCTTCCAATTCTTCATTTTCCGTTTTTCGTTTTTCACTATCTTCCGTCTCTTCTTCACTACCCTCTACTTTCTCATCTCTACTTTCTGTTTCCTCTTCTTCCTCTGCTATCTGAATATTCGGGTCCGCTTCGACACTTTTGATCACTTCATCAATGTCGATCGCATCAAGATCAAATGGAGGAATGTCCTCGTCAACGGGTGACGGTTCTTCTTCGACGGGTGACGGTTGCTGGTCAACGGATAACGGTTCGTCGGATGGCTGTGCTTCGGATCCAGTTTCTTTCTCAGTAGATTCTTCCGGTTTTTCTACTTTACTTTCTTCTTCACTGCTTTCTACTTTCTCATCTCTACTTTCTGTTTCCTCTTCTTCACTTGTCCCTGATGAGCTCTGCTCACCTTCGGTTGTCGGTTCCTCAGATTCTTCTATATTGTCACCAGTTGACTCTTCTTCCGATTCTTCATTTTCCGTTTTTCGTTTTTCACTATCTTCCGTCTCTTCTTCACTACTTTCTACTTTTTCATCTCTACTTTCTGTTTCGTCTTCTTCCTCTGCTATCTGAATATTCGGGTCCGCTTCGACACTTTTGATCACTTCATCAATGTCGATCGCATCAAGATCCAATGGAGGAATGTCCTCGTCAACGGGTGACGGTTCTTCTTCGACGGGTGACGGTTGAGGGTCAACGGATAACGGTTCGTCGGATGGCTGTGCTTCAGTTCCAGTTTCTTCATCAGTAGATTCTTCCGGTTTTTCTACTTCACTTTCTTCTTCACTGCTTTCTACTTCCTTATCTCTACTTTCTGTTTCCTCTTCTTCTGTTTCGTGTCCCGTGTCCCGTATCTCGTCCTCTGAGCCTTCCTCATCCTCTCTTGTCTGTTGTTCCACCGGGTCTACTGGTTCACTGGGTCCACTGCGAAGCGTGTCACTTGTCCCTGATGAGCTCTGCTCATCTTCGTGTTCTGTGGGAAATTCTATTTTAAAGTCCTTTTCTTCAGACTTTTTTTCGGCTTCGGATTTCTCTTCTTTCTTTTCTTCATCTTTTTCAGATTCTTTTGCCTTTTTCTTGGATCTTTTCTTTTTATCCTTCTTCTCTTTCTTCTTTGTCTCTTTTTTCTTTTCCTCTTTCTCACTTTCAGTCGATTTTTCAGCCTTCTCTTCCGTTTTGTCTTCTCCTTTCTGCTCTTCGCCAGTCGCTGTTCGCTGGTCGCTGGTCTCCGCTGAACTTATATCAAATACACTTGTCCCTTGTTCCTTGTCACTTGTCCCTGATGAGCTCTGCTCATCTTCATCTTCATCTTTTTCAGATTCTTTTGCCTTTTTCTTGGATTTCTTCTTTTTATCCTTCTTCTCTTTCTTCTTTGTCTCTTTTTTCTTTTCCTCTTTCTCTTCTTCAGTCGATTCTTCAGCCTTCTCTTCTGTTTTGTCTTCTTCTTTCTGCTCTTTGCCAGTCGCTGGTCGCTGGTCGCTCGTCACCGCTATCAGCTTCCTGGAAAGGAAGAAATAAAGAGCCCATCCGCCACCTGCAAGCACTACAATGATGATGATCCAGAATAAAACCATCACGGACTTCGCCTTTTTGATCTTATCTATATGAACCTTGGCGACGGCGATATCCTCACCGGGGTAAGATGAACGGAATTCCTCGAAAAGCCTCTCGCCTTCTTTGACATTGCCTATGGCGATAAGATGGAATATCTTCTCCTTTTTGATATGCAGCTTGATCTCGCTGTGTATCATTTCTCCTATGGCAAAAATACTTGTCCGTTCTTTACCTTTAATGATCCCCTTCTTTTCGTTCTTCAACTGTTTTTCCAGTGAAGAGAGCTTCGCATCCATACTCTCAAGATACTCTATGATCTTTTCCCGAAGGATCGCAGTTCTCTCCATCTCGCAATCTGCGTTGTCGAAGGAGAGTTCCCTGATTCTGGTCTCGACCTCGTCGTTGATATCGTAGAAGCGTATCAGGTAATACTGAAGCTTAGGGTACTTCCTCCAGTTCTTCTTCTGAGTTATTACTTTTTTCCCGTTGGGAAATACATGTAGAGCCAGTCTGTTTAGACACGAAAGAAGTTTCAGTTGGGCAAGCTCGTCAATGTTCTTTGAGGTTTCCAGCCCAATCTTCGCGTATTTAAGTGATTTCTTATGCTCCCCCTTCGTGTATAGTATTGAAGAATAGATCTCGTTATCGATAAGCTGATTTATAGTCCTGCTGCCGTTATTCTCAAGTATCTCGAGGTAGAATACGGCTCTATCGTAATTCCCGTTCTCATACAGGCATTTTATCAGGAAAGGGTACATACTGAAGAGCGTTGGTCTGTCCTTGACAAGCTCCAGAAATACCTCTTCGGCATTTTTAAAGTCGTTCTGCTTGAACAGCCCCATCCCTTCCTTAATATTTGCCGAGAAACATGTAGCAATGATGAAAAAAATGAGAATAACGAAGTGTTTGCCCTTCACGATAATTGATTATATAGGAATATTAGTCTGAAAGCAAACAGAAACAATCACAATAAGAAAGTGTGAGGTATGAAGTGTGAAGTGTAAAGTGGGAAAACACAAGGAACAAACACCAGATGGATTCCCGATCCACGATAAACAAGGAAAATGGGGACGGTCGTTGTAAAAGTTGCAAAATCTTGGAATAATCTCTCGAACTTCCGCTCCAAGATCAATAAAGCGCAATCATCACAATTACGGCAAATGCCACAACTGCCAATACAAGAGCATATGCAAGCAGTGCTTAGTGAAGTAGTTCAACACCCAGGACAGAAGAGTAAATGAAAAATGGCATCTTCGTATCTTCGTATATACGAAGATACGAAGATACGAAGATAGGGTAAACTTACAAGTAACTACGGGATAAATTGCCCAAGTTGCAAAATCCAATTGAATTCTCCAAATATTACTCAATTTGAAAATATATTAGCAAACGTGTAGAATATCCCAGAGGTGAATCATGGCATTTAAGACATTATTTATGGCGCATGCGCCGGACGCGGATTACGAGAAACACACAAGCACAATTGATACAGGTAAGTACATACTTTTCACGGTAATTGTGAAGAGTCAGGAAGAAGCGGTGAAGGTATCAAAAGATATGTATGAAAAAGAAGGAATACACGCCATTACCCTTTGCCCGGGCTTTTCGCACGGTGATGTGGCGGAGATATTTGAGGTTCTGGATGGAAAGGTATCCGTCAATGTCGCCAGAGGAGATGTCGCCAGCAGTAAGGTCGTCCAGTCGGTGATCCAACGAGAATATTTTAATAAATAGTGCTCCTTCTTCGCCGATCATAAAAGGAATTCTGCTAAATCCTTGACTTAAAACCTCAATATGCTATAATACCCGGTTCACAGAAGTGGACGCAAATGCTCTTTGTACGCAATAAATTTTTCGCATGAAAATAATTACTTGATAGAAATAAAATAAAAAATATAGATCAGAGTACAATAATTACTCTGAATTCCGGGTACTCATATACTTCATATTAAACACAATAAATATCGATATATCTTGAAAATCCGGGGTCGGATCGGCTTTTAACATTATTAATTGTCAAAAGAGCCGGTCGGGGTTTAGGAGGCCCCAATCTTATGCAGAACGCACAGAATTATCAGAAAAACATCGTTAACTTCGATAGTTTTAATCTTGACCGCCGCATTGTCGCGGGGATCATGCACGCCGGTTTTGAAGAACCAACTCCGGTACAGAAAGAGGTAATCCCTTATGCCATGGAAGGTAGGGATATCATTGGCACAGCACAGACAGGCACCGGTAAGACGGCTGCTTTTCTACTTCCCATATTGCAGAAACTTTCAGGGAAAAAAGATCACAAACTCAGGGCTCTGATAGTCACTCCCACCAGGGAACTGGCAGATCAGATATACGACAATATCATCGCTCTCGGAAAGAGGACGGGACTTCGCAGTGTAACGCTTTTCGGTGGTGTGAGCGACACCTACCAGATACGGGCGCTTGAGGCCGGCGTTGACATAGCTGTTGTTTGCCCGGGAAGGTTCATCGACCTTGTCTATAGGGACTATGTTAATACGGATGATATTGAGATACTTGTCTTAGACGAAGCGGACAGGATGCTTGACATGGGCTTTCTGCCCGATATTAAAAGGATACTGGGATTTTTAACCAGGAAGAGGCAGACCATGCTTTTCTCGGCAACATTCCCGCCTGAAATAGAGGCGCTGGCCAAAAGGACTCTTACAAACCCGAAACGGATTGCATTGGGACTGAGCAAACCAGCCACCACAGTGGCGCACTCTCTTTTTCCCGTTCAGCAACATCTGAAAGCGAAACTCCTTTTAGAAATACTCAAAACATCGGATACGGGATCGGTACTTATCTTTACAAGAACGAAATACCGCGCTGACGGTGTAATGAGAAAGGTCAAGAAAATGGGTTACACGGTGACCAGCCTTCACAGCAACCGTTCTCAGCCCCAGAGACTGAAAGCGCTCAGGGGTTTTAAGACCGGAGCCTACAGGATCATGGCAGCAACGGATATTGCCGCGCGAGGGCTTGACATAGAAGATGTATCGCATGTGATCAATTTCGATATGCCCTCTACCCCAGATGATTATATACACCGCATCGGAAGGACAGGCCGGGCAGAAAAGACCGGTGATGCCTTTACCTTTGTTACGCCGGACGACGAGCAGATGATAAAAAGACTTGAGAGAATAATGGGAAGCAGGATAGAAAGAAAAACTCTCGAAAGTTTCGATTACAAAGCGCCGAAGCCGGACCACCCACGGGGCGGGACATATAATAAAAAGAAGACATCATCTTCACATCATGCAGCAAAGGATGAGCGGAGCAGGCACAGGCGCACGCGTCGTAAATAGGTGCCTGAAGCGGTGCTTCGCATAGAATGAAGAATGAAGAATGGGGAAATGAAGAATGAAGAATGAAGAATGAAGAATGAAGAATGGGGAAATGAAGAATGAAGAATGAAGAATGAAGAATGGGGGAAATTATGAGAGAAAATATATTAAGGGATGAAAGCTACTCTTTTGCTTTGAAGGTTATAACGATATGTAGAAATCTTACTAAACAAAAGGAATATATCTTGAGTAAACAGCTAATTAGATCTGGAACAGCAATTGGTGCATTAGTAAGAGAGTCTGAATACGCTCAATCAAGAGCAGATTTTGTAAACAAACTTAGTGTCGCTTTAAAAGAAGCAAATGAGACTGAATACTGGCTTCTACTGTTGAAAGATTCAAACTATATAACTCAAGGAATTCACGATGAAGTATCTCCTGAGATTGATAAGTTGATTAGCATATTGGTGTCTAGTATCAAAACAGCAAAAGGCAAGATGAAGAAAACAAAAGAATGAGAAATCAATAATGAAAAGTACATTTAGAGGAGCATCCATATTATTTCTGATGGCTTTAGTGCTCACTGCCTCAATGCTATCATCATGTAAGAGTAAGTTTCTTGATGGTGATATAGTTTTTCATCATTCCGTCTCTTCGCAGAGTACGGCAGTGTCAAATGCCACGGATTCAGAATTGACCCATATGGGTATAATTTGTTTTATAGACGGCGAGATCTTCGTTTTTGAAGCGATCAATACTACTACATTTACTCCTTTGAAGGAGTGGAAAATGAGGGGCGAGAGCAAGAAGTATATAGTTATGCGTTTAAAAACCTTCCCGGATGATCTGACAAGTAAAATACCAGAGGCGGTAAAGTATGCGAAAACTCTCCAGGGGAAGAGTTATGATTCACTGTTTTTATGGAGTGATGATGAAATATACTGCTCGGAATTGGTTTGGAAAGTATATTATTACGGGTTGGGTATTAAATTGTGTGAATTGAAGAGATTTGCGGACTATGATCTATCGTCTTCAGAAGTTGCCAGAATAATTCAGGAACGCTATAAGGGCAATTTCCCGAAGGATGAACTGGTGGTAGCTCCCTCGGATATTTATAATTCTCCACTCTTAAAGAGAATCAAATGATCGCTACGGTGTCATCGGATTTCAGTGCAAGTGCGGACCTTGTATTTCAGAAAGTCATGCAGCCTTCATTACTGGTTGAAGTTGCGAGCCCTGTTATCCGATTTGACCCGATCATGCCTGCTGAACTACCAACCATTTGGAATATAGATCAAGAATATATTTTCAAGATATATTTATTTAAGATTATTCCAATGGGACTTCACAGAATACAATTGGTAAAGATAGACGCAAAAAATAAACAAATATCAAGTATGGAAACAGGAAAAATCGCGAAAGTATGGAATCATACGATAATCATTGAAAAAGATACGGACGGCAATGCTCGATATACGGATATCGTTGAAATCAAGGCAGGGGTAGTTACTTTCTTTGTATATCTGTTCGCTCAATTGTTTTACCGGCATAGGCAGAGGAAATGGAAAAATCTATTGAAGGGGGAGTGACAGAGAACAAGGGACAAGGCGCAAAATATAATTGACAATTGACAATTGACAATGAAGAATGAAGAATGAAGAATGAAGAATAGAGAAAGGTTCAGTGAGGGAGCAGGTTGTTAATTATCTGAATTCCACACAAAGAGATACTTGTCTAAAGCCGAATAAAAGTCTTGGGCTTGAGATCCTGACTGCTCCGAAATCAACATGATCGTTAAATCTTTCTACGGCCTTTTCCAAAGCACTTGACGAGAAGGACCCTGAAAAGATCGAAGTGGCAATACCCAGCCCGAGTGTCAGTAAAAAGACTATTGAATTATCGTCTATAAACTTATACATACCCGTCAACTCACCACCTTCAGGCAGTCTGTCCAATTCCAGTTTGCGCAAATATAGAGCAACCAGAGATATCGCCGATGGGACTATACAGGCCGTGCTGACTCCTTTTAGGGTTTTTGCTTTTTTGATGCCTTTCAGACATTCTGGATGAGCTTTCATCACAAGATCATAGTGGAGCCATTTGAAAAGGCGTTTGCCGCGATAGAAATATTTTTTCCCCCAGAATGATTTCAATGCTTCTATCTTTTCAGGTCCTTCCTTCGGGGTTGCCGCTTTCTCTTCAATGGTCGTAGTTGTTTTTACTTTTTTCAGTTGCAGAGATGTGCCGTAGTGTTTGTTCGAGATCATCGCGGCAAGATTATGAGCGATAGTGATCACTATATCCACTTCACCTTTGTCATAACTGCTTTCCGAATATTTGATCTCACCTGTCTCTATACTGATACCTTTAACACTCAGGTAGAATGTCTTGCCTACCTTTGATACGGTTCCTGTAATGATGATATTTGCCGCGAGGAGCTTTCCCATCTCCACAGCGCATTCGGTGGAAGTGCACCCTGAGGTCTGAAAATTCTGCTCTTTCAAGATCATTTCCATTGAGCTACGGTCTAGAACGGTCAATTCCTCATTTGCCACCAGGATATTTCTAAATTCCCGTGCGCTAACCCGGCCAATATGGGGTTCGATACCCTCTGTATTAAAATCCTGGACCGCAATTGTTGTAGCGTGAACACTTATGAATATGAAAAGCATCATCAGAATGAGCCAAAACATTTTTAATAATTTCACACAACCCTCCGATATAGTAAAACTCTCTAAGAGATTATAATCGCATTTCCTTCAAAAGTCAATCTGCGCTATTTAGCATACTCGAGGCATCGGATGGCGTAACCTGCGAACTTTTGAACATTTCAACCTTTAAACAATCTTTTCCGCGTTTCATATAGAAGTACCTATGGCCACCTTTTCAAGATTTCGGCTATCTTCGGACGGTCCGCCTTGATGCGCTCCTGGTTCACTATTAATCCGGTCGGCTCCATTGCTTCTGCGATTTTGTCATAAACACCTTTGATTTTTTCATAGGGGATCGTTACTATCTGCAATGCGGTGACTCTGTCATTATTGACGGCATTACGGTCCGCACCGTGATTTATCAGAAGCTCCACGATATCAGCATGGCAGAAAAAAGCCGCGATATGGAGAGCCGTGGAGCCGTCGGTGTTTCTATAATTCACATCCGCCCCACCTTCGAGAAGCGTCTTTACAGAATCAAATCTGTCAAATGTTATGGCGGTCATGAGGGGTGTGGAGCCGGTACTGTAATCTTTTTTGTTCAGATCAGAACCTGCTTCTATATAAGCAGAAATCGCTGTGAGATCTCCTGTCGCTGCTGCTTTTTGAATGTCAATCCTTGGTGTAGAAGCGCATCCCGTGAATACAAGAAGTATAAGAATCGTGAAATGCTCGATCTTCATGATACTAAAGTGGCCTGTCTCATAAATACACTAAGTCCAGATGGCGAGTAGAGCCATTAAACCGAGTCCTGCAGTTGCCATCAGGAATTTCTGCCATCTGTCCGCCTGCTGCTTAAATTCTTTTGCGAGGACATGCGCTATCGCGATATATAGAAATGTCCCGGCGGCAATGGCGTCGAATGATCCCTCAAATATTCCCTCGGCATTGCCTGTTAAACAGGCGCAGAGAGATGCTCCCATAATGATACCTAATGGTGTCGCAAAGGCAAAGAGAATTATGATCTTCTTGATCTTGGTTTTCCTAATATTGGCTTCTATCAGGCTTACTCCCAATGCGAAAGCGGCCGACCATTTGTGAGAGATAAGTGCAATGAAGATCACGATCGATAAGCCTATCGTGCTCTCGCTTCCCAGAGCGATACCGGCAATGATAGAATGAATTGATAGTACCAAGATCAGCATATACGGGTATATGCTTGCCTGCGGGCGCTCCGCTAATGAATCAGCGACCGCGGAATGACTTTTCGCTACTACTTTTTCCAGCAGGAGAACGATGAGATACCCGATCGCGCAAATCAAAAAGGCCCACGGATAATTCGTGCTCAGCTGGCTAAGATTGTCATGTGCGTCGGGAAGCATATGGATCAATCCCGCACCTAAAAATATCCCTCCGGCAAAAGTATTGCCGAATGAGAAGAGTCGTTTGCTCCTTTTTGACGCGGCTAAACGCAATGACACAAAGCCGCCGCTTATGCCGGTAATCAGGATAGCGATAAAGGCAATTATTTTAAATACAGCAATATTCATATGTACTCCGTTGTTTATGATTATATTATAAAGCAAAATACAGAAATGTCAAAGGAAGTGTTAAGCAGAGGTTGGATATTGGCGAAGAAAGAGAATGATATATTTAAAAAGGATAGTTGATTTCCCTTACAAAAATGATATAATGAAAGTGAAAACACTTAATACAAGTGTAATAAGGTAGAGTATGGAATGTAGCATGAAGAAATGAAGGAGGCAAAATGAAGGATAGAGAAGAATTGGATAGAATATTAACATTATTAGCGGAAAAATTAGAATTGGAAGATTTAGGCGTATATATTATTTTTGTAATTGGCGGTTCAGCATTGTTATACAAAGGCCTTTCATCGAGGCCTACGAAGGATGTAGATATAATAGCATTCGGTAAGATGAAAGAGAATACTCTAACTTTAACCTCCGCCAAACCATTTCCAGAAGAGTTGAAGAAGATATCAGGCGAGATCGCAGAGGATCTTGGACTGGTTGCTGATTGGTTAAATCCCGGCCCGACAGATCTATTGGAGTTCGGATTACCCGAAGATTTCGTGCAAAGATGTGAGAAGAAGGAGTACGGGAAAAACCTGACCGTATATTTCATTGACAGATACGATCAAATCCATTTTAAACTTTATGCTGCCGCCGATCAGGGCCCCGGCCGGCATCTACAGGATCTGCTTGATCTAAATCCCGAAAAGGAGGAAATATCCAGCGCCTCGAAATGGACGATCAGGCAAGATACTTCCGAGGGTTTCAAAAAAGTATTGAAAGAAATGTTATGTGAATTGGGTTATGAAGATGTTGCTGAAAGAATTTAGGCAGGAATTCCTCAAAAGGATTCTCGATCTTCTATGGGATTATTGGATTGATTTTGGAGTTTCGGCATATTCTCATATTCCAAAAAAGCAAAAAACAGTTATGGACCCGGAAGCATTGCTCTTGATCTCCGGTGTATTCGGGAGATATGACGCAAGGTTGTTTGACGAAATATTGAATTGGCTATCCGTGAACGGAAAATTCATCAACATACTGAAATTGAAAAATGCCATGAAAGTTGAACATTATCCTGCGAAAGTCTTCAATGCCATTTCGGATTTTGTTGTAGAGGAATATAATCTCTATAAGTGGAAGGGACTTTCAAAAAAGGAAACTGATGTCAGAGAAGTGCCTTTCTTTTACAAAAAGAGCGGTGAGTCTCTTGAGATTTATGGAAATCTGGATCCGATCTTTCATAGAAACGGATTTTTGAGAGGTGAGATAACACGGAAGGGTAATCAGCGGCATTTCTCACCGTACAATAACGTAAATTTGATCCTCAGGTTGCGTGCACTTTTTGGTGTCAACATGAGGAGCGACCTCATCCACTACCTGCTTGTACACGATAGCGGCCATCCCAGTGGTATGGCGAGAGAGTTGTACTATTCGCAAAAAGGTGTGCATGATACACTTTCAGAGATCGAGGAATCAGGATTCGTCTCGATCATTCGCAAGGGCAAAGAAAAACACTACATTTTGGATAAAAAAAAGTTCTTCGATATTTTCGAGTTAGATCCGAAAGAAGTCCGCTACATCAATTGGAATAAGTTGTTTATTTCATTTGTGGAAATATTGGAATTAATAGAGGATGAAAAATTCAAGAAATCTTCTGACCTTGTTCGATCTTCTCAATTAAGACAATTAATGAAAAAAGTACAGCCACAAATCATCGAAAGCGGAATAAAAAGAACCTTACCCGATCCCAGCCGGTATTTGGGTGAATCTCTATTGCCCGTACTTTTTGATAGTATTTTAAGTTTGATTGAATAGAATGAGCGTCCTGTTCCTCAGAGACCACATGTCACACGTTACACGTCACACATGCAAAGGGTTATGTCTTTGCACGCGCTTGATTTGATTTGCTGTGGGTGGTAAAATATAGCATGAGCGGGGAAAGCATATGAAAATAATAGACTTAAGCAGCGAGCATGAATCACTGTACTTCAATTGTCTTGAGGATTGGTCCGAAGAGATGAAGGAGTCGGGCGATCATAAGTGCCGATGGTACGGCAGGATGCAGAACCAGGGATTGAAAGTGAAGCTGGCGCTGGACGATAATGGCAAGGTAGGAGGGATGATACAATTTTACCCCAGTGAATACTCAAATATCGAGGGCCGAGGCCTTTATTTCGTCAGCTGTATCTGGGTGCATGGTTATAAAGAGGGGCGGGGGAATTTTCAAAAAAAGGGAATGGGCTCTGCGCTGCTTGCCGCCGCGGAGAAGTCCGCAATGGAAAGCGGAGCTTACGGTATCGCCGCCTGGGGTATTTCGCTGCCGTTCTGGATGAAGGCCTCCTGGTATAGAAAACACGGATATCAGAAAACGGATAAAAACGGGATGGCGGTCTTGTTGTGGAAGAAGTTTAAAAATGATGCCGTACCGCCAAAATGGATCAAGCAGAAGAAAGCTCCCTCAAAGAGTGCGGGAAAAGTGACCGTAACGGCCTTTATCCATGGCGGATGCCCCGCGCAGAATATTGTTTTCGAACGCGCCAAAAGAGCCGCCGAAGAATTTGGCGACAAGGTGGAATTTGTGAAAATAGATACTTCGGATAGAGAGACCTTTCTGGAATGGGGAATTCTTGACGCATTGTTCATAGACGGAAAGAGTATAAACACGGGACCTCCACCGAAGTATGAGAAATTGTTCAAAATAATTGCTAGAAAGGTCAAGAAGATTTAAAGAAGTGGAAGTAGAGGTTAGAGGCTGGAGGTTAGAGGTTGGTTGGAGCTCGGGAAAACTATAGGAAGAAAATACGGTATGGAGGATATATGAGAAGAAACAGTCTTTTTGTAATTGTGATCATTATGCTAGCTTTCTGTGCTTGTAATAACGTGGGATCTGATGTTGTGGAGAATGTTCAGGAACAAAGGGATAAAGCCCGGTCAACAGCCGTAATGGCGGAACTGAAAGATCTGAATCAAACGGTGGAAATGTTCTATCAGGAATATATGAAATATCCGGCGAACATTCAGGAGATCAAAGAGTATTCACCTGATCTGGACTTTGAAGCATCGGATGGCGGAACCTATGAATACGATGCCGATACGCATCAGTTTGTGCATAAACCTAAAGAGAAATAAAGAGGTTAGAGGCTTTGCTTCGCAGAGCACAAGTTTCGCAGTGGACCCATCAGCCTGCTGTGCAGGCTGATGGCGATGTTGGAAGTACGATGTACGAAGTGCAGAAGGAAAGAGGAAAAGAGACAAAATACCAGGGACAAGGCACAGAATACAGTGAATAATGAGTAATGAATAATGGAGAAGTAGCGAGAAGATTGATAAGTCAAAATTGAAGAAAGATGGAAGAGAGTTGATTGTGAAGCGATTATGTGCTATAATTGCATCAAAACATGAAGCGATTAGGAGGCCTTGTGAGATATATATGGGAATTGGAGGAGTGGCCAAATTTTAAATGGAAAAGTGATGATATAATTAACTCTCTAAGCAGAGCAAGGCTGGCACAGGGGAAGTTGATAAGCAAGATAACTGCCCTGGGATTTGATTCTAAGCAGAAATCCAGAACAGAAATACTAACTGAAGAGACTATGAAAACCGCTGCCATTGAGGGAGTACGGTTTGACAGGGAAGCGGTAAGATCTTCAATCGCAAGAAAATTGGGCTTGCCGCTCGCGGGATTGAAAAAACCTGACAGAAATGCGGACGGGCTGATAGAGATGCTCCTTGATGCTACTGATAAATATGATCAGCCTCTTACTCTGAGTCGTATTAAATCGTGGCAGGCTGCATTGTTCCCAACCGGATATTCCGGATTACTTAAGATAGATGCCGGGAATTGGAGGAGTAAAGATCCTATGCAAGTGGTTTCAGGGCAGCTGGCGAAAGAAACAGTTCATTATGAAGCCCCTCCCGGCGAAAGAATGCCATCTGAAATGAAGCTGTTCATGAAATGGTGGAAAAAGGAAAAGGGTGCACTGGACGGCTTATTGCGGGCTGGAATCGCGCATATATATTTTGTTACCATCCATCCATTTGAGGACGGTAACGGGAGAGTTGCCCGTGCGCTGACGGATATGGCATTAGCCCAGGATGAAAAAATATCCCAAAGATACTACTCTCTTTCCAGCAGAATAATGGCTGAAGGAAAGGCATATTATGATATATTAGAGAGGAGTCAAAAAGGTTCTTTGGATATAACCCTTTGGCTTGAATGGTTTCTCGACTGTTTTATTCATGCCCTAGAGGATTCAGAAGATTCTATTTTGAATATATTACAGAAATCTCTTTTCTGGCAAAAGCACGCACAGACAACATTTAATGAAAATCAGAAAAAGGTACTAAATCGTTTATTGGACGCAGGTCCCGGAGGATTTGAGGGAGGTTTAAGCACGAGAAAGTATGTGGGCATGACTAAAGTAAGCAGAGCCACGGCTTATAGAGATATTGCAGATCTGGTAGAAAAAATAGTGCTGAAGCAGAACCGGGCAAAGGGCCGAAGTGTATCATATGATTTGATCTTCCCTGGTGTTGATAACGATTAGTAAGGGGACAAGGGACGCGCTTCGCAGTGCGCCAGTGGACCCAGTGTCCCAGGGACAAGTATTCACGTGTGAAGTGGGGAGATGCAATGAAGAATTGGGAAATGAAGGTTGAAAGAAGAAAGAGAAAGACGATAACATTCAAAGATGTGTGGAGATCAGAATAATTGACAATGGACAATTGACAGTTGACAATTACTGAGAAAAGTTTAAAAGTTCAAGGTTAGGCATAGAAGAAAAGGGATGGATTCTTCAGTCGCTAATACTCCTTCAGAATGACAAATATAACGCTTATCGGTCTCACAATTTTCATTCCCCATGGTGCACTTGTCCCTGGGTCCACTGGTGCACTGCGAAGCTTGTCCCATATCTTGGTTGGGGTGCGGCGTGATATGATTGCGACAGGAGAATTAATGGGTTAAGCGAAATAACTATATTTCGTTTACGGATGTGGTTCCTTTTTTCTGCACTAACCTCAAACCTCTAGCTTCTATCCTCTATTTATAGATCGCTATCCGCAAATTTGCAGGATATTCTTAATACAGGCCTCTTCATTATTTACAATATCATCTTCTCTCAGGCGAAGGATTTCAAATCCCAAGGCCTGCAGATCACTGTTTCTTTTGCTATCTATCAGCTTCTGCGCTTTCAATGAGTGCCACTTTTCACTGTCACATTCGATGTCAATTGTCTTACCCTTCAGGAAAACCGCAAAATCAAGACGGTACCGCTTATTGCCCGTTGCCTTAACAACATACTCTCGCTTATAGGATAGCTTGAGTTTCTTCAAAATGCCCTCGACTATTCCCTCAATATCCGGGACATCAAACAATTCACCCATATTAGAGCTTGAATATAACTTCGCGAAGGTAGTGTATTTAAATGATATCCCCAGTTTGGCATCATTCACGATCGGATCTCTTAATTTCACGATCCTGAAAAACGAGATCTTATAATATTTATCGTCCGTCCTTTTTCCGTCCTTGATCAATTGTTCTCTTTTACATATTTTTGATGATCTCACGATCCCGTAATACTCTATTCTTTTGCCTGATTCTTTGAAATTAGCGGGCTGGTAGAACGCTATTATATCGTACTTATGCTTCGGTGCATATTTGAGAGGTATCCTGTACCATTTTTCTTTTAATAAGATCTCCTGATCTCTCTGATCCTTTAACACCGCGATTAGTATCTTATTCATATTTCTTTATAACATATTTTCCGTATTTCTCAATTATTTGCCTCTTCTTAAACTTGACAATTATTCATATATTTGTCAACATAAAGCATCAACTAAGGTGGAGGTCTCATGAGCGCAAAAAAAGTTCTGATTTTGACTGGTGCTATCTTATGCTTCTTTGTTCTGTTTTTTTCAATTGTACAATCTGTTACAAGTTCGGATAAAGACGAACCAAAACCGCCCTCGAAAGAAGAGATATTGAAAGATATGAAGTTGGCTCAGGATAAGATCGCTGATTTCAAGACGCCTGAAGCCGTGACGCTTGAAAAGAAAGGGATCGATCTGAAAAAACTCGAGGAGATTAAAGCCGGAACAGAAAAGGCAAAGGAAAGATCGCTTGAATCAAAGGCGAAATTCACCGAATATATTGAAAACGGTCAAAAATGGAAGGATGATTTCGATGCCAATAAGTACAATAAAATACTCAACGATACGACCGAGCAGGAAATAGTACCGGAAACAATTCTATTTCCCGAGAAGAAAGAAAAGAAGTCATATCCTGCTTTTGACCCTCAGAAGATCAAGGATCTGAAAAAGGCGGCAGCGAACTCTCCGACAGGTAATACTGATCAGAGATCCTCATTGCTTGATATCAATTCAAAATTGGAGCAGGGTATAATATCACCGGCTCCAATAAAACCGGGGCCTGATCCCAAGCCGATGGCATTCACCTATGTGAATACCTGGTCATTTGAAACCGGGATGGAGGGTTGGACCACATCAGATCTCTCTGTTACCGCGCCTGTGGATTACTGGCAGATAGATGATACCAATGTATTCGCCGGGACTTACTCATGGCATATGGGCCTACCCTCAGGTGGTTATGACAATCTCTGGAATCAATTTATAACTTATGATGTTGACCTGTCTACCGCGGTAGCACCGGTCTCAATGAGCTTTATGCATGAATATGATGTAGAAGGTGGTTGGGATTGGTGTGCAATTGATGTTTTCGCCTTTGACCCTGCAACTGGAACTGACAGATGGTATTTATTCCAAACTAATTACACTGGCGATTCCGCCGGTTGGATTCCGGGATGGGTTGATCTGTCTGCTTATGCGGGACAGAATATTAAGATCAGATTCAGATTTAACTCGGATTGGACCGTCACAAACCCGGCCGGCGGATGGTGGTGGGATGAACTAACGATCTCTGATCTTGTAAGTACTTTCCTTTACGATAATGCGGAATCAGGAAATATCGGCTGGCAGATAAATGGACAGATCGGCGATTACTGGGCAAGAAGCAATCTTCTCCCGGCAGATGGCGCATTTCATTTGATGTGTGTAGATGCCAGTTATATGTATTATGCGCCGGGAATGGATAATGCCGTAATATCACCTGACATTGACCTGAGCGCCAATCCACCGCTTACCGCTCAAACTCGGCTCTCCATGCAAGTCGCATATCAGGTCGCTCCCGGGGGTGAAGACGATTGGTTTGTAATAGAAATCTCGACCGATGGCGGAACGAATTATTTCGAATTAGACCGATACCGGGGTAACAGCGGCGGGTATTTACCTTATGTTGCTAATATCAGTGAATATTCGGGCTATGCCAATACCAAGATCAGATTAAGATTGGAAGCCGAAAATGACCCATACACAAATGGTGCTGTTCTTGCCGACAGTATCGCCGTCTCGATCGACCCTGCACCTGCACCGATCGAATGGCTGGCCGTATCAAGAATCGTAGGGACCGATACCGGACTTTATATGATCTGGCCTACAAATCCGGAGGTCGATATAGATCATTACAATATCTATAGAAGCACGGCATCCGGCCTAATCGGCACAAAGACCCTAATCCATTCACTTCCCGCCGTTATCGGGTCTGAATTTCACGATTATACGGATGTGGGCTTGCTTTCTGGCAGCACTTATTATTATCAGGTAACCGCTGTTGATGCCGATCCTCTTGAGGGTGAACCCTCAAATGAGGCGTTCAAATACCTTGACCCCGCACCGCCCATATGTCTTTCCGGCGCGATCCTCGCCGATTATACGATGGGACCGGGAATTGTTCCCGTATGCGGTGATATTTTTATCAGTGAAACCGCAACTCTAACGATACTGCCTGGTACTACCATTGAATTCGACGGACAATTTGATGAGAATCAGATCGGTAGATTCCCCGACAGGTGCGAATTTCTGATCGCGGGCAAATTGATCGCAAACGGTACAAATATCAGCCGCATATTATTTACTTCAGACACAGCAGTAGTCGATGACTGGGGCTGGATCTTCTTCATTGGCGGCGCCGATCCTACTTCGACTATATCTTATGCTGACTTTGAATACGGCAATATCGGCCTTGCGGGCGAGAATGACGGTTTCATGATCTCCAATTGTACATTTGATAATTTTATCGGCGCGGCCTTAGAGATCAGCAACGGCTGCAATGCTATTATCCAGAATTGTCAGATCCAGAATGTAAATACCTGGGGCATGGGAATTGCTGCGGTGGTGCTTTATTACAATGCGTCATGTACGATGACCGATACTGTCATAGACGCACCCGGCTCTAACGGCCTGCTTTTAGTAGAAGGAACATTGTTTCTTGATACAGTTACCGTACAGAATGTCGATAGAGGCATCATGGGGTGGGATAATTACTTGACCACTATACAGGACTCATTTATTAATACTACAACTTCAGCGGCAATTGACATTACGGGCGGAACTCTGTCCGTGGATAATTTAAGTTCTTACGATGCTAATTTCACAGGGACCGATAATTACATAATCCGCAGTTCCGATGCGGTCACAACGATCGTCAATTCGTATATTGATGTCGGCAATGCGCCCTTTGGACTTTCCATAGAAGATCAGTCGCCCAATACGGTCACCAATACGATAATTGATAATGTTATCATGATCGGGATCTTTGAACAAATAACACCTTCCAGTAATATTTCAGCAAATACAATAACGCTGATTCCCGGAGCGATGATGGGCGTTCTCATGGACACGGTAAACACCGGCAGTATCAGCAATAATACAATAACCGATGGTAACGGCGGAGCTTTCGGCATCGGCTTATTCGGCTGCTTCAATTCTACTGTAGTGATCGACGGCAATGATATTGATACAACGGGTAATATCTATTCGGATCATTCGAAGGCAAATATTGCAAATAATGATCTTTTTCATTATAATGTCGGTATCTATCAGATCCAAGGCTCATCAAATACCATTTCAGCAAATGATATTGTGGGCATCGGAGGTGTTGTCACCGCAGGTATCTACTGTGAAGAATCAAGTATGACCGTATCAAATAATCCACGGATAGCCTCTTCGGGCATGGGAATATTTGTTTTAAACGGTATTGGCGAGACCGCAAGTATTTCAAATAACACGATCAGAGATAATGATGAAGGCATTTATCTTGTGAATTCCGAAAATGTCACGATATCCGGTAATACGGTCTATGACCAGATAAATCAAGGAATAGCGGCATTTACATGTAGAAACATTGACATAACCGCTTCGAATGATATCTATCAGAATGCGCTGGGCCTTCATTTATCCGATGTAAATGCATTCAATGTTCTGGACAATCAATGCTATAACAATACAATGGTCGGAATTGTCATTGAGACCAGCTCTATCAAGGGCATAGTGAACGGCAATACCGTTACCGGCCATATCATCGGCGGGCCCGGAGTAGGTTGTTTGGTAAATGGGAATTGTGATGTGAATTTTGCCGGCAACCGATTTGAGAATAATTTTGACGGCATTACCGTTGACAGCTCCACGGTCAATTTTGACGGAAGCAATCAGATCTCACAAAATACCGATTTTGGAATTTGGCTTGACAACAATACCACTTACACAGTCCAGAACAATAACGATATCTCTACCAATACCTGGGGTATCGTAGCAAGTAATAATTCTACCGGAACGATCGATGGCAATACCTTCACCGGTAATGCCAGTTATGGAATTGGATTTGAGACCGGGGGGTATGGGCTGGTAAAAAATAACACACTTACCGGGAATGACTTCGGTGTAAGCATTTTTGATAATTGTGCTCCAAACCTTGGGGACCTCTGGAATGGTGACCCAAACGATGACGGAAATAATATAATCCAGAATAATGTATGGTGGGCGGTTGAGAACTGGTCTCCACAGACAATAATGGCACAGGGCAATTACTGGGATGCGAATGATTGTCAGGACATTGATGAGTTCTATATATTTGATGATGATGAGAACGGAGCTTCCGGACAGGTTATCTACAATCTCGGAGCACCCGTAGTCCTAACAACCGATGTCGGCGAAGATGAGGATATTATGCATCTTACCGGCCATTTACCGTTGATCGAATGGACATTCAACGATCCTGATAATCACAATCAGCGGGCTTATCAGATACAGGTTTCTTCAGATGACAGCTTTCTTCTAAGCGATATGTGGGATTCCGGCTGGATATGGTCAAGTGATTACAATAAGGCATATGCCGGCAATCCGCTTGAGGATGGCGCCACTTATTGGCTCAGAGTCAAATTGCATGATGGATGTAATGAGGGCAATTGGGGTCCGACAGTAGTATTTCATATGAACTCATTACCGTCAGCTCCGGCGCTTGTCAGCCCGATCGACGGTGCGATTTCAAATGTTTCAGACCTTGTCATTAACAATTCAAACGATGATGAAGGCGACACACAGAATTATGATTTTGAGGTATATACCGATTCAATGCTGACCACGCCCATGGCGGATCATGTTCTGGATCAGCCGGAAGGAGCGGGAACAACGACATGGACAGCTGACCTTGCGGATAACGCGACTTATTACTGGCGGGCAAGGGCCTATGACGGCTATGAATACGGTGATTGGGCAGGAGCGGAAGACTTCTGGCTGAATGCTGTGAATGAGGATCCGGAAGCATTTAACCTTGTTTCTCCGGCAGACGGCAGCATCGTAAACAATACCACCAGTGTAAGCGTCGCCTGGGACAGTACCACAGACCCGGACTTAATCGATTCCCTTACCTATACGGTATGGTACAGCACATTTGCCGATTTCAGCTATTATAAAGAGATCACAGGTATCATGGGTACTTCACAGCTGCTCACAAACCTGGATCATGAGAATGATACATATTATTGGAAAGTAAAAGCGGTGGACGATCATGCCGCTTCCACATGGTCAAATCAGACCTGGACATTTGAAATAAACGCGATGCCGGAAAATCCGAATACGTTCTCTTTGATCTTACCTACAGACAATGAGACGGCGGCGCTTTTGAGGCCGACATTTAAGTGGAATACGGCAACAGACAACGATCCCGGTGATATTGTGAGTTACAATTTAAGATACGGCCTGGATCCAACCTTCGCCGTTTATTCAGAGATCACAGGGATCAGCGGAACGCAATACGCTTTGCTTACCGACCTGCAGGATGATTCGGTCTATTATTGGTATGTGATCGCGCAGGACAGCACGGGAGGTACTACGGCAAGCACCGAGACAACATGGGCATTCGATGTGAATCTCGGTAATAACGCGCCGGATGCATTCTCCTTGAGCACTCTGACATACGGCCAGATGACCAATAATACCGCAGTCGCTCTTGACTGGCAGGATGCCGCGGATTCCGATCCGGGAGATGCTGTTACATACGAGCTCAGATACAGTATTGACCCGACATTCAATACCGGAACCGTTATTGTACCCGGCTTAGCCGTGAGTCAATGGAATGGAGTTCTGGCCGATAATACCATCTATTATTGGAAGGTAAAGGCAATTGACGCCAACGGCGGTGAGACCTGGTCAACAGAGACTGACTGGTATTTCTCTGTCAATACGATAAATGACGCTCCAGGCGCATTTGCTCTGACAGCACCCGCCGATGTCAGTGTCCTTGTAACGCTTACACCGACGATGAAATGGGATGCATCAGCGGATATCGATCCCGAGGACGGAGTCACATATACACTTAGGTATTCACAGGATCCCATATTTGCTGTATATGATGATATAATCGGGATCACCGGTACGGAATATACATTCGCCACACCATTTGCCGATGACACTGTATGGTATTGGAAGGTTTTGGCGGAAGATGAAAATGCGGGACAGACATGGTCCACTCAGACCTGGGGATTCACGTTGAACGTCGCAAATGACGCACCGGTAGCATTTGATCTTCTTTCACCGGCGCATGCAGCAATTGTCACCACCGTCACACCGACGGTGGACTGGACGGATTCTACCGACTCCGATCCCGGCGACAGCATTACATACGATCTCTGGTACAGTGTGGACCCGTCCTTTGCCACATACGATATCGCGGCGGCCCTTGCGGTCAGCACATATACCTTCGGCGGTTCTGACCTTGATGACAATGAGGTGTACTATTGGAAGGTATTCGCCAATGACACAAATGGCGGCGCCACGGAGAGTACTCAGGCCAATTGGAGTTTCACCGTCAATACAATAAATGACGCTCCGGCGGCATTTGCTTTGACAGCACCAAACGATGCCAGTGTCCTTGTTACGCTTACACCGACGATGAAATGGGATGCATCAGCGGATATTGATCCTGCGGATGCGGTCACATATACATTAAGGTATTCACAGGATCCAATTTTCGCTGTATATGATGATATAATCGGGATCACCGGTACGGAATATACATTCGCCACACCATTTGCCGATGACACTGTATGGTATTGGAGGGTTTTGGCGGAAGATGAAAATGCGGGACAGACATGGTCCACTCAGACCTGGGGTTTCACGCTGAATATAGGCAATGACGCTCCGGCGGCATTTGATCTTCTTTCACCTGCGCATGAATTGGTCGTCACAACGGTCACACCGACGGTGGACTGGGCGGATTCAAGCGACTCTGATCCCGCCGACAGCATTACATACGACCTATGGTACAGTATTGACCCGTCTTTCGCCACATACGATATCGCGGCTGGACTTGCGGTCAGCACATATACCTTCGGCGGATCGGACCTTGATGACAATGAGGTGTACTATTGGAAGGTATTCGCAAATGACACAAATGGCGGCACCACGGAAAGCACTCAAGCCAATTGGAGTTTCACCGTCAATACAATAAATGACGCTCCGGCGGCATTTGCTCTTACAGCACCTGCAGATGCGAGCGTCCTTGTAACGCTCACACCGACGATGAAATGGGGACAGTCGCTTGACATAGATCCCGCGGATGCGGTCACATACACATTGAGATATTCACAGGATGTCACATTCGCTACTTATGATGATATCATAGGGATCACAGGCACGGAATATACATTTGCCACACCATTTGCCGATGACACTGTATGGTATTGGAAGGTATGGGCTCAGGATACGAACGCCGGAGCTACTTGGTCGACTCAAACCTGGTCTTATACGATCAATGCCGCGAACAATCCGCCTTCTGAATTCGCATTGCTCACACCGGCATACGGTGAAGTAGTGACAACTGTCACGCCGGCGGTAGACTGGGCGGATTCAATTGATCCCGATCCCGCCGACAGCGTGACATATGACCTTTGGTACAGTGTGGACCCAACCTTTGCGACATATGATATCGCAGCGGGGCTTGCGGTCAGCACATATACCTTTGGTGGTTCTGACCTTGATGACAATGAAGTCTACTATTGGAAAGTATTCGCCAATGACACAAACGGCGGAACAACGGAAAGCGATCAGGCCAATTGGTATTTCACCGTCAATACGATAAATGACGCTCCAGCGGCTTTCAGTTTACTTTCACCCGCAAGCGGTTCGTCTGAATCTTCTATACGGCCGGTCTTGAGATGGGAAGCAACAACCGATGTTGATCCTGACGATGAGATCACATATACGCTCTGGTGGGGAACTGACTCAAGTTTTGCCACATACACAGAGGTTTCAGCGATAAGCGCTGCCGAATATACCTACACGGTCGATCTGGTAAAGGGAGAAACCTATTACTGGCGTATCAAGGCAGTCGATGAAAGCGCCGCGGAAACATGGGCGACGCAATCCGACTGGTACTTCAGGATCGGAAATGTTGCGCCGATAATTACTCTGACGGCTCCACCCGCATCCAATGCGACAGCAAATGATATTTACATCATCGGATGGACAGATAGTGATCCTGATGATAACGCCCTTATATCTCTTTACTACGATACGGATAATGATATGACGGGCGGCACTTTGATCACAGGGGCGGTCAATGAAGACCCCGATGGTTCGGGAGATGAATGGGTATGGGATACATCCGAAGTTGAACAGGGGGAATACTATATATACGCGATGATCGATGACAGCTATCACGCACCTTATTATGCCTGCAGCAAGGGCAAGGTCGTGATCAGGCATTTCAGCACCATCGATGATGTCGTAATGTACCCGAATCCCTACAATCCTTCAGAGGGAGGAAAGTTCAGATTTGAGAACCTGCCGGAAAACACGATGATCAGGATCTACAATCTTGCGGGGCGGCTTATTACAAGCGCCTCAGTGAACGATCCCACATGGGAGTGGGACGGTAGAGCGGACTCAGGGGAAATCGTCGGAAACGGCTTGTATTTCTACTTCCTCAGAGCGGGCACCGGAGATGAGAAGACCGGCAAGCTCATCATTATTAAATAAGAGGAGATGATATATGAAGAAGCTAAATGTTTTTATTGTAATGTTTTTAGTTTTTGCGTATGGGATCAGTGCTTCTACCTCATTACAATTTCTAAAACTCGGTATCAGCGCGAGAAGCTGTGGAATGGGTGAGGCCTTCACCGCGGTAGCGAATGACGCGTCCGCGATATACTGGAATCCCGCAGGAATAATTCAGAGCCAAAAGCATCAAATTATTTTTAATCAGGCGATGTTGTTCTCCGGTGTTTCATATACCAATCTCGGGTACTCGCAACGCTTTGGAACAGACAAGGCATTCGGCCTGGCGTTCTCCTATCTCGCGGCGGGAACAGTTGAAGAGACCACGGAAGAATTCAAGGACGGTACCGGCGAATCCTTGAGTGTAAATAATATGAGGGTTTCATTGGCATATAGTCAGAGCTTCAGCAAAAGAGTGTTTCTCGGCGGTTCATTCAAATTTATGAGTGAAACCCTGGGTGATATCTCCGGCTCGGGAATGGCTTTTGATTTCGGACTGCTCTTCATTGTGAACAATCATATCAATCTCGGTATGGTGCTGCAGAATATCGGTACGGGTGTAAGCTATCCCAATCTGACCGAAGAGCTGCCGAAGAACCTGAAATTGGGGATCGCGTTCCGGCTCATCAAGTGGAAGGACAACAAATTAATCGGGTCGATCGACCTGATAAAGACGATTGATGAAGATCTGAGGTACAATGTGGGGTTTGAATACCTTTTGAAGAACATGATATTTCTCAGGGCAGGCTATAAAGGGAATCTGGATGAAGAAGGTATTTGTGCCGGGCTGGGAGTAAAACTCAAAATGGTACAGATCGATTATTCCTACTCTGCGATGCGCTACATTAATGATGCGCATCGATTTTCTCTTATTATAGAATATTAGGATACTATAGGGGCGGACCTCTGCGTTCGCCCCTTTTCCCACTTT
>JAGLGN010000007.1 GCA_023144005.1 bacterium | reverse complement strand
CTTTCGTGGGAATGACGTTTGATGCGAACGCATCAAAATTCTTGATAAAAACAGTGAAATATATTAAAATTTACGGGAGGAAGTCGGTATTAAAGAAAAAATTACTCCATTTTTACCATTCAAGAGAGAAATCCCGGAAAAAGAGTGCCGTCTGATAAAGGGAGATCTTCTTTTTACCGACATCACCGGTTTCACTTCCCTGAGCGAGACTCTGGCTGAGAAAGGGCATAGAGGTACTGAGGAGCTGATCAATATTCTCAACTCCTACTTCGATTCGATGCTTGGAATTATTAAAAAATATGAAGGGAATGTGCTTACTTTCGCCGGCGACGGCCTTCTGATACAATTTACTTCAGGAAAAGCCAATAGTTGTGCTGAGGAAATGATGAAATTTGTGCGGGATTTTAAGATATCCGCCACAGGCACAGGAAAAATATCCCTGGAAATGAAAGCCGTGCTTCTGGAGGGTTCATGGTATGACTCAATTGTAGGTGATTCTTCAAGGGCTTTCAGATTTACTTTTGGTGATGGGATCCCGCTATTAGCGCAAGCTGAGGATAATGCCTCTGCCGGAGAAATAATTGTTATCAAACACGAGGAATCAAAAAAGATATCAGACAAACGCAAAGATAGGCAACAATCTATTTTAAAAAAGGCGTTCATTCCGAGGGACACTTATCGGATCATTGATTCCACAGCCGCTGGTGACCATCGCCCTGTTTCATGTATGTTCTTAAAGTTCGAGGACCTCGATCCTGGAGTTTCTGGCCTTGATATCGTAGAATCAAAGATCAATGCGCTTCAGCAGATCGTTGAGAAGCATAAGGGCAGTATGCAGCTGATCGACAATATCACGCTGCACGGTTTCAAGATACTTTGTTTATTCGGTGCGCCATTGTCCTATGGTGACGATACAAAGAATGCCGTTTCAGCAGGAATGGAGATCATTCGTTATCTAGATGAAGACCCCGAGGTCAGTAAGTATAGGATCGCTATTAATGAAGGGTATGTTTTCTCAGGAATTATCGGTAATCAATGGCGCAGGACATTTACCGTTATGGGTGATGTCGTGAATACGGCCGCGCGGCTTTGCGCCACTTCACCATACGGGCGATTGGTTATTTCTGATGCGGTGAGACGTATTGGCGGCAGTTGGCTGGATCTTGAAGCCCTGGACGGAGTAAAGGTGAAAGGCAAGAAAAGCGCATTGCGGCGCTATGTAGTAAATGGGATAAAAAGCGATTATGTTTACAGTACGGAATATATCGGAAGGAGTGAAGAATTCGAGCTACTGAGAGAATTCCTGGATTCCCCCGAAATAACAAAGATAGTGGAGGGGATTGCGGGTATTGGAAAAACAAGGTTTATGACGGAGAGTATGAAAAAATTGAAGGATGAGGGACTCAATATCCTGAGGGGTATCAATGACAGATTGAAACCTCCCTATTTCATGTTCTCTACGATGATACGCAATCATGCGGGAATCCTCCATGCCGAAGATGAACCCGAGCTCAGGAGAAAGCTCGAAGGCCATATACGGCAGCTCGCCTCGAAGAATGATGATGAACATTCAAAGGAACTTATTAGGCGGCTGCCGGTCCTTGGTATTGTGCTTTTCGGGCTGGATTATCCAGAGTCCATATACCATCGCCTCACCCCTCAACTCAAAAAAGAAAATGTCCTGGACGGGATAAGATACTATCTTCTATGCCTGCCACGGCCTTTGTGTATCTGTTTTGAAAATGTTCACCTTGCTTCCCGCGATGATCTTGATGCGCTTAATAATCTTATGAAGATGATGCGGCTTTCGGGATCTACCGATATCAATTTCCTTCTGGTCCGCCGCTCAGAAGCGGATATTGCCGATGATGATGCCTTCGCGGAGAATGCTCTTGTCATTTCCGGCCTTTCTCCGACTGAATCAAAACTATTGATATTTGATCTGCTGGGTGATATGACCCTTGAGCCGGATGTGGAAGACATCATTCTGGAGCGTAGCGAAGGTAATCCATTCTATATTGAGCAGTATATCAGTTACCTTATCGATCGAGAACTGATAGAAGAGGACAACGGCAATTGGAAGAAAACTGCAAATTTCAGAGATGAGCTGTTGCCCGAGAATGTGTTTTCCATGATCATTTCAAGAGTGGACATTCTGGAGAATAATATTAAAGAAGTTCTCAGGGTTGCAAGCGTTATCGGCCGGAATTTTCAGCAGAAGATCCTTGAGAAGGTGCTGCGGAGTGCGGTGCATACTCATCTTCAGAAAAGTGAGAATGAAAATCTGATTGCGGCATTGAATGAGAAGAAGATGGAATATATATTCTCGAACAGGATCATTCGGGATGTCATCTATGACTCAATACTCAGAAAGAACCGTAGAGAATTTCATCTTACTATCGGGAATATTCTCGAAGAAGAGAAGGAGAAGGGGAAGTTTGCTCTTGATACACTTGCCTACCATTTCGCTCAAGCAGAAGAATGGCCTAAAGCCGCGAAGTATCTTAAACTGGCTGGAAGCGAGGCATGGGATATGTACCGTACAGAAACAGCCGAGGAATACTTAAGCCGGAGCATTGATATTATTTTACACGATGTCCCCGATATGAGATCCCAGCTTTCTGATATTTATGACAAACTCGGCATCGTCCTTAGATTCAAGGGTGATTATAAGGAATCCGCCGCTACATATGAGAAGATGCTTGAATATTCACAGAACACTGAAGATGCAGTTAAGGCAATGATCTCCCTTGCGGATGTTACAGAGATCTTCGGGGATTACAAAAGGACCTTGTCAATATTGAAAGATGCGGAGAAGCGGCTTGATGCTGAACTGCAGGACGATATTATGCTCAGGTCAAAGCTTTATGCCATCAGGTGTTCGCTGAAACGCATCAGAGGTGATTCGGCTGCCGCTATCGCTGAGGGGAAAAAGAGTTTGATAATCGAAAAACTTCTGCAAAAAGGTGATGAGCATGTCAAGCGACTTGCCATTAAGTCCTTTAATAATCTGGGACTCGCATACTGGAACTCAGGGAAACTTGATACGGCATTGAAGTATTTCTACAAATGTGTTGATATTTCAAAGGATATCGATGACAAGTTCCTTATCTCAACGATTTACTCAAATATGGGAATAATCTTCCAGTACAAGAACGATCCTGATACTGCTAAGGAATATTATATGAGATCGCTCGAGGTCTCTCTTGAGATCGGGCATAAACGGAGTATCAGCATTTCATACGGGAATATCGGTACGCTTTATTATGACGAAGAGAAGTACGCTGAGGCATTTGAGTATTTTCAAAAGGATATCAATCTGGCTTCGGAGATAGGGGATAGACGAGGCCTTGGTATCGCTTACGGTAATCTTGCGAATATTTACGATGCGCGCGGAGAATATGAAGAGGCGATAGGGTATTATCTCAAGTACCTTTCAATATCGGAAGAAGTGGATTTCAAAATGGGAATCTCGATATCCGCCGGGAACATCGGTGGAACTTATGTGAAATTGGGAGAAATAGAAAAGGGAAAAGAGCACTTCCAGAGGTCGTTGGAGGTATCCATAGAAATAGGTGATCATGAAGGGGAACTGATCGCGCTTGAAAATCTTGGAGAAATATACTTGAATTGCGGAGCTCTGAAAACCGCAGCCGAGTACTTGAATGGAGCATATGAAAAAAACAGTGATTCCGGCGACAACAAAAGCGGGTTCCGGATTCTTTTGAACATTCTGTCTGTCCATTTTCAGAATCGTGAGAATAATATGATCACGGATGTCAAGAAAAAATTGAGTGAGCTATTAAAGGATAAAGAGATATCAAAGGAGCTGTGGAAGTACCATTATACATTAGGAAAGGGTCAGCTTTTTCAAAACGAATTTGAGAGATCACTGGAATCACTACAGCTTTCGCTGAAAAAAATCCCTGCAGCTATCGGCAAAGAGGAAAAGGGAGACCTCTTATTCAATCTTGGGAAGTGTATTTTGAAAGGCGGTCTTAAAACTCCCGAAAATGGAAAAAAGCATCTCAGGGACGCGCTCAATATATTCAGACAGAATAAACTCGCCGTGAAGGCAGGAAAAGCGGAAGCTCTGCTGAAAAATTCGTAATCAGCAAGATGGAGTCGGTTCAACTTTTTTCTGGTACAGAAGTGGAGGTAATTTGAATTCTCACATACAATAGAGTAGAATCAAGACGAGGAAGAGATAAAATGGCCGATATTCTCGATAAGATCCCCACTAACAAAAAGGAAACACTCGATCTTGCACATGTCGCATATTTTCAAAGAGGTGACACACTGCGAATGATCGGGAAATATTCCGAAGCAGAAGAAGATTATAAGAAATCAAAACTCTGCGCCACCGATAAAGAAAAAGAATATCTGGCAGAAATCCATATCGCTTCACTATTGTATCGCCGGGGGGAATTTAAATCGGCTTTAGACCTTTTAAACCAGCTTGAGGGTCAAGTTGACAGAGTGAAGGATCATACCGCAATGCATGAGCTTTATATCACCAAGGCCAATGTATTGAAGTATATGGCAAGATATGATGAGGCTGGAAAATATTTTGAAAAGATCCTTAGCGCTTCTGCAATACTTGCGGAAAGCCCGGACAGTGAGCTTCGCATATTAGCATCAAAGCGGAAATATTCAGCTCTTGTTGGTATCGCATTTCTAAAAAGTATGCTGGGAGAGTATGAAGAATGCCTGGAGATGCTTAACGATTCGCTGCGATATTTCACTAAGGAGAATAGCATAGTGGTTCAGATCCAGCTCATCCTGGAAATCGCTGGAGTAAACTCTGATCTTGGGAATTTCAAATCAGCAGTGAAGAATTATAAAAAAGCAATAGGGCTTGCTAAAAAGATATTTGTCAAATCACATATTCATACGGCGTATTACAATTTGATCAGAGTCTATGTGATGACCGGAGATTATGAGAGTGCGCAAAACAACATTGACTACTCTATCGAGCTGGCGGAAGAGTTGGGGGATTTGGCCGGTCTTTCTTATTCGCTTTTACAGAAGGCAGTGATATTAAAAGATATGTGTAAACTCAATGCCGCGGTTGAGATTTTTCTTGAGGGACTGGAGATCGCTAAGAATGTTGGAGATCCCGTTGCCGTATCGGCTTTCAATATGAACCTTGGGGAAACTTATTATTTTCTGGGCCAGGAGGCAAGGGCAAAGCGCTATCTGAAGAAGGCATATAAAATAGCCAAAGAGATAAAGAATTACTATATGGTCATAACTTCATTGGATTATCTGGCCTATGTTCTTTTATCCTTAGGAGATCATAAAGCAGCATTTGCATATAATAAAGATCTGGAAAAATTGGCTGGCGCTGGCGACCAAGCTCACGGCAATACTTTATCGCAGTTCATGCGATTGCTCTTATTGAAAGGCAACAGTGAAGAGGCCTCCTCTATTGCGGATGGTTTGGAAAAGCAATTCGCCGCTTCTGCTAATTTTGATTACAGAACATATATTGCGCTCATAGAGTATTATATGGCTTCCAATCAAGAGCCGAAAGCGGAGAGATTCCTGAGCAGATATCAGAAAAATATCGAATATCAAAATCTTTCTCTGCTGGAGATATACCGCTTCCTTGATTCCCGTTTCAGCACTGTGGAAAGCTTGAAGAAATACAAAGACCGTATCGCGGGTATTTTACATGCTCGAAACGTGGCGTTACACGGGTAGAAGGTTGTTCAAAAGTTGAAAGGTTCAAAAGTTCAAGGTTGAGGAAAATCGTTTGAGATAAGAATCTCTTTGGGTTCTACTTTTTAATTGTCAACTGTCAATTGTCAATTGTACACTGTTCATTGTCCTTAGGCGTACGACATGTCCCATATCCAGTGTACTGTTCCATAAATACCATGTCAATGGAATGTTTAGATTTGAGTCAATTCCAACAAACGATGAGTGCGGCGTACCCTTTGTGGTCCGGCAGCGAAGAGAGAGGAAGAAATTGATCAAAGATGACATTCCCTTCGGGCAGAAGCTCTTTTTCTGTCTTCTGCGTTGCTCGTTGCTTACATACCGCTGTGGGTATGCCGCGCTCCTCGCGCCTTGAATACAATTCAAAATAGCATCAGCCATTGTTATGGTATTTATGGAACAGTACACTATGTTGGGGTGCGGCGTGATATGATTGTAACAGTAAAATTAATTGGTTAAACGAAATATTGATTTTCCGGTTACGGGTGTGGATATTGGTTTCGTTTTCACCTCGTACAGCCGAGCTCGCTCAGCAGCTAGGATAACTCTTTCAATCTCTGCTTTATCAGGATAGCTTCAGAGGTCTTCGAAAATTCTTGATATTGGTCCAATGCGGCTTCCTTATCCGATCGTGAACCCGTGATCTTAAAAAGCTGATAGTATATCTCGGACTTGAACTTAGGGAAAATGTATTTCTCTGCCATTATTCTCAGACAGTCCGTTGCCTCACCTTTATTTTCTTCCACATCCAGAAGTTTGGCTTCGATAAGATCAAATTGATAGGAAGTATTCAAGGTGTTCAGCTTTTCAACATACTTCTTGGTTCTGGCAAATATTTCCCGGGCCTCTTTCACCTTCCTAGCGCCGATAAAGACATTTATAAGTTCTGTTGAGTAGATCGCCTCATAGCTCCCAAGTCCGTATTTATCAGCTATCTTGATACATCGCTGAAGATTTGTTTCCGCTTTATCATATTTTTCCATCTTTGAATACAAATGTCCCAAAATCCCGCTGGCATGCGCTATCCCTCTGTGATTGTCAAGATCTTGCGCACATGTCAAGGCCTTTTTAAACTTCTCTTCCGCAGTCTTATAATCTCCCAGATGCATATAGGATTTTCCTATAATGCCAAGGATGTAGATCAATCCGACATTTTTTCCGTGAAATAATGACATACTCAGAGCCTTCTCAGTGTGTTTAATAGCACTGGAATACCTGCCTGCCGCAAGATCAACATTGCCGAAAGACATGATCGCAAAACCGGTTCTGAACCTATCTCCCTGCTCTTTTGAGATCTCATGGAGCATTTCATAATATTTTCTTGAATCATCAAAGGAATTGAGTGCGTAATAGGCATTCCCCAGACTCATGTAAGCGATCTTCATATGATTTCTGTCGTTCAGGTTTTCGCTTATATCCTTATATTCAAGATGACATTCCAATGCTTTCTCCAGATCTCCCATTTCATTGTAAACTCCGCCCAGGTCATCCAGCGCAATTCCTTTTAAAAGCGGGTCGCCGATCTTTTCCGCCAATTCCAATTGAGTGAGGAAGCATTCTTTCTCCTTATCATAATCATTCAGAAAAAAGTGTGCATAGCCGACATCAGCGATCGCGCTTCTCATTCCCCTGAGATCATTCAAGCTGGTGAAGAGCTCATACGCCTCTTCTCCTGAAGTAAGGCAGAGCTTGAAATCTCCGGAATGCCAGCATAGATTTGCGATCTCCTGCTTGATCTTTGCTATTAAGGCGTCGTTATCTTTGATATTTTCTGAAACGGTCAATGCTTCCTGCAGATCCTCAAAAGCCTGTGGATAATTCCCGATGAGTTTATGTATCCTTGCGCTCTCGACCTTGATGTCCACTATTTTTTTCTCTTCATCAAGAAAGTTCAATAGTCGTGAGTACAGATTGAGTGCTTCCTGATTTAAGTACTTTTCCTGCGCGCTGCTTGCCGCTCTTTCCAGATAATGAGCTGCTTTATCGGAGATATCTGCTTTCTCAAAATGGTATGCCAAGGCTGCCAAATGGGGAGACAGATCCTGCGAATAGATTGCCTCCATGGTGTCGCCCGCCAATTTGTGAAGGTTCTTCAGCGTTTTCTCTAATTGCATATTGTATACAGTATCTCTGATCATTGCATGTTTGAACACATACCAGATCTCAGAAATGGCTGACCATATTGCTTCTGATTCGATCTCATGGAGGTCAGTATCAAGTTGTTGTCCCTTGAGCATTCCCGTGAGAACCTTTGCTGAGAACTCTTTTCCAAGCACTGATGCGGTCTTTATAAGATCCCTCAATCTTGATTCCAATCTATCGATACGCGCTATTATTACCGAACCGATGTCGATCGGAAATGTAATATCGCTGCTCTTTAGTGTGAAGGCATTCTCGACGATCTTCAAGGCTTCGGATTCCCTCAGATAAAGACTGATCTGCTCGACATAGAATGGGTTGCCCTCGCTTTTTTTGAGGATCAGATCATAAACAAGGTCATCTATTTGCCCCTCTAATTCCTTTTCTATCAACTTCCTGACGGAATTCTCATCAAGTGAGGCCAGATCGATCCGTACAACTTCAGGAAGGGAGAATCCAAGGTCAAAGGGTTTTCCCTCATCTGTGTATCGGCATTCCGATATGATGAGAATTGGCAGGCCCTTGATCCCTTGAGAAAGTTCATTAAAGAATTTCTTGGAATCATCATCCATCCAATGACCGTCATCCAATTCAATGATCACCGGGCCGGCAGCTCCCTCGGAAATAATAAGTGATATCAGAGCGGATATCGTATTTTCATACCTTCCCTGAGCATCTACTTCATCGTATAGGGAATCTTCGTAGAATATGTTAAGCAATGCCGCGATAAAGCTTTTTGTACGGATCAATTCATCCTTCAGATCATCATCACCAAGCGTGCTCAGGAGGTTTTCATATGCCTTTTCAAAATTATCCAGATTGGTTTCGATCCCGACTTCATCAGAATAGCCGAACTTATCTTTCAGATAATAAAGGAGTGGATTGAACGGATCGCGGATAACTTCATCACTGGGCATGAAGATCCAGCGGGCTTTCGCTGCGGTATCTGATTGTCGGATCGCCTGCACGATCCGGCTTTTTCCGATCCCCGCGGGACCGTCAACATAGATCAAAGAAGGGATGCGCTCTTCAAACGTATTCCGTGCGACCCCGATCAGTGAGTTCAACTCATCCTCTCTTCCTATGAATTCCCCTTGGAACTCTTTGAACTTACGCCTCTTTGTCGCGGATATCCGGTATGCGGTAATATTGCCTTCAAATCCTTTGAGGACAATATCGCTGATCTCTTCAAAGTCATATCTGTCAGCAGTATCTGAATGCACCCTTTCATCTATTATTATTCCGTATTCTCCTTCAAGTGTGGAGAGTCTTGCTGAAAGGTTGACCACTTCACCCAGTGATGTATATTCATTTGCTTCTTCTCCGCCGATGAATCCGGCAAAAGCTCTGCCTTCCGTTACTCCGAACCTTATGTCAGGATACTCTGTCAGAAGGATGTCGCAGAAGTTTAATGCATGATTCGCCTGATTTTCGACCGCAACCGGTGCTCCGAAAATGATCAAAGCTATCCAGCCCTTATCACCGAAATCGATCTTATTTAGAAAACCACCGGCCTTCAGCGCTGCGTCGGATAGTTCCGCGACAAATGAAGTGAGATCATCTCCGGGTTTGAATGACAGGAATACGCTTACAATATTTCTAAACTCTCCGGAAGTATTCAAATCCAGAACAGAGTCCGGGATAAAGCTGGGGATGTGTTTTTGAGAGGTCTTGGACATCAGGGAGAATCCGCGTTCAATCGGCTTGACCAGCATGGGCTCTTTGAACCCGCTGATATTGATCCCACCCGAACGACAGCTTGTCTGAGCTTCTCCGGCTTCTTTGATAACATTACCGAAAAAGTAATAACTGGACTGGCGTTCGCCTTTTGCGATCTCCCATTTCACCTTACCCCTGGCAATTCCGATACGGGCGGATATGGAAAAATTCCCATATGTGGTGCTCACATTGCTCTTTGACAGGATGAAGTCACGGATAGCACTTGCGGAGGAATACGCCTTCTTGCCGAAATCTCCGGGAAATACCGCGGTGAAGGCATCTCCGGCAAAGGATGTTACCCATCCTTCATGGTCGAAAATATGGGATATAGCTGTCGAGAATATTTCGTTTATTATCTCGGAAAGGACTTCCGCGCCGGCTTGCCCATGTTTCATCAATTCTTCTGTAATGGAAGTGAATCCTTTGATATCAGCGGAGATCACCGACCCTGTGAAATAACCGCTTTTTACGCCCTTGTCGAAATTGTCTAAAATGTATGCGGGAACTAAATTTTTCTTCATATCAACCTTGTAAATGATTTTATTACTTTTTCATTAAAAATGCAAAAATGATGTTCGCCGGGGGCGAACGAGGTACCAAGCTCAAGAAGATTGTTCAAAAGTTGAAATGTTCAAAGTTAAAAGGTGGAGAGAAGGAAGGAGATGGATTCTTCAGTCGCTACCGCTCAATCAGAATAACAGTAAAAGATATGGAGAGAACGTTTCAGTGTGAATCTAACGGAGCAAAGAGTTGACGTGAAGTTGAGCGTGTAAATTCTTTGCCTACCCCCATCTCCTTCTCTATATTCTGGTGGTAATTTTGATCACTCTAGCATTAAATTCGGGCCTTCCGGCTTGAGAAACAAGCTCAGTTAGAGACATTGTCTTTAAAAGGTTTCTGAAGAGCTTTGCGTACAGCCGATAACTTCCTCTTTCTTTGCTGGTAATGATGCTTATCATATCGTTGCTTTTCATATCTATCGGATCGCTGATGAACTGTCCTGCTGCAAATAATGCAAATCCTTCGAAAAACCAGATAGGCCCCATGGCATCCTCGTCACCCTTCAGTATTCGGACATGCAGGCGGTGAGCCATTTCATGCGTGATGAGTTTTTGAAATGAATCGTCCTCAATGCCGTCGGGATAGTTTTTCCTATAAAGTTCCGGCGAAACAGATATAAATATTTCTTCTTCAAGTGCTGCAGAATATTCTTTGGGGAGTTGAACACTCTGTTCGACATTGCAGAGCTCTTTCAGGCGAAAATCATAGTCAGATTTCTTATCGTAGATCTCCGCGCTTTTGGCAAATGGTTTATCCATAAGCCCTTCCCATCCGAATATACAGGCAAATGCCTTGAGTTCCTTTTGTGCATTGATGATCCAAGAGCTCAATAATTCCCGTTTATGTTCTAATTTCGGTGAAAGCATCAGCGGGATCTCGAAAACTCCGTGTTCTAAAGGTCTGATATTATTGTCCATGTGTAGATTATACAATAATGCTCTTTTATTTCAAAAGAGCAGAGTGCACAAGGTACACGCTGCGCAGTGGACCCAGGAACCCAGTGGAACAAGCGGACGGATCTTATCTCTTCTCCACACTAACCTCGAACCTCCAACCTCTAACCTCTGTGTAGCGTCTTGTGCTCTGCGAAGCATAGCCTTGAACTTTTCAGCATTTCAACCTTTTACCCACCTTCTCTCCGGGTCGATTTGGCAAAATTAATAAAAAAGGTTATCCTGTCTAATGAGGTTTATAATGAAAAGACTTTCGATTTTTGCTTTGCTGATCGCTTTTGTTTTGATTTCGCTTTCCTGCACAAGTGTGCTTTCCGATGAAGATGCTGTAATGAAGACCATTAATGACAGTCTCAAAGCAACTACTGATGAAGATGTAGATGCTTATATGGCGACGATACATTCTTCTGCTGCCGGTCTAGATAAAGTGAAGACAATGCTGGATAAGATGTTCGAGGAATATGATTTCAAATATGATATCAATGAAAAAACCTTTATTGGTATTGAGGGAGATGAAGCCAAGGTGCGTCTTGATGTTACCACGACAAAAGTCTCCGGTCCCGCCTTTAAAACCAATAGGATGGTATCGACTGTTATCCTGAAGAAAGACGATGGAGTGTGGAAGATCTCTTCCAGCACTATCGAAGATTCAAAGTTCTTAGAGTAGCAGTAAGGGGGCTTAATAGCCCCCCTTTTGCTAGTGTTCTGATTCCAGGATAATTAATCCCAGATTATTCTCAACTCTTTCTTAGTAAGAGTTTTCTTTCCTTCTTTTTCGCTTATCTTCAGGATCTTACCCTTGAACTTAATAGTGATATTATTTCCCAAGCTCAGATATTTGATGATGCCGGGGTACTCCTGCGCGATCTGGAAGTACGCTTCTGAAAAGGCCTCAATAATGATATCCGGGTCCTTATCTTTCTCGATATCCAAGGATTGCCATTCATTTCCGCTTTTCACAAAGCTCTGCTGCGCGACATTGGCGAGCGTATCTACTTCAACTTTGTCACCTTCCGCATCGTAATATACATTCTTCTGAGCGACCTGGGCTGATTTCATCTTTCCGATCTTTTTACTTTGCTTGACAGCGTGCATACCGGATTTCTTTTCCATGGCTGGTTCCGCCATACTGTCGAACATTCTTCTTTCCTCCTTAACGCCAGCACCAGCTGCATCCGCTCTGGCAAGGAATGAAGTGTATTCGGTGACTATGCCGAATTTCTTTGAAAGCCGTATGATCTCATCGATCAGTTCTTTATTATGACTCAATCTTACCTGTTCAGTAAGATATCCGATCTTTCGGGATGCCCAGATATATGGAATTGTATCCTTCTCAAGATCCTTGCCCGGAAATTGGACCTTCTTTTTAAAAAAGATCTGTTTGTCATTCACAGTTCCGCTTAATTGCATGGTTCCCGAACCCGAAGATTTATACCTTCCGGTTATTACCAGCTGACTTCCGGCAAAGAGATCCGGCAGCGTTTTTGGAAATATGTCATATGTCTCGATCTTTCCCACAGAGAACTTCAGGTCCGAAAGGAAAGGGTTCTGTATCTTGGAATAGAAATTTGAGATCTTGATCTCGATATTTTCCTTGGGTTCGATGTACTCTGATGCTCCTTTATTATCATTTGCGCATCGGTCAAGAAGGTGAGTGTTGACATCATATCCTACTCCCCAGACAAAGATCCTTGCATTGACATCATTTGCTTTGCTGATATTTTGTATGATCTTTTCTTCTTTCTGTTCTCCGACTGTTGCCAGTCCGTCGGTCAAGAAAATTATGTAGTTCTTGCTTTTTCCTTCGAACATCTCCAGCGCTTCTTTCAATGCGGAATTTATATCGGTTCCACCGGTGGCATTGAAATTCTTGATGAAGTCCAGTCCTTTTTTCAGATTGGCCTTTGATGCCTTGATGGGCCATTTGGAAAGCGTTTCCCTATAATCGCTGAAGGCGATAATATTAAAATGATCATTTTCATTCAGATTCTCAACGCAGAATTTCAGTCCTGCCTTTGCCTGCACGATCTTCTCTCCACTCATTGAGCCGGATCTGTCGATTACGAAAATAATATTCTTGGGCTGTATTTCGTTTTTATCGATACGATGTTTCGGCGCGAAGAGCGCGATAAAATACCCATCATCGTCTCCCTCTTTATATGTGAGGAGGTTTATTCCGACATTATCCGAAGATACCGAATAATATAGCACAAAGTCCTTGTCTGGAAGAAAGTTATTCGATTCAAAGGATACCTTGGCGCTCTTTTCGCTTCTTGAAGGTAAGGAGATATCATGTGTGGAAGAATAAATATTCTTGATAGGGTCATCTGAGTCGATGCTGCACTGAATGAGAACCTCTTTGATCTTTTCTCTTCCCAGCGCCTCTATTTTCAAGGGATACTGGTATCTCATCAATCCGTTTTCATTTTTCAGCATTTGAGTATATTCGATCTCGATCTTCTTATTGGCTTTTGGCTGAATAGGAAAAACCCTGACTCTGTATGTATCCGTTCCCTGAAATTCGAGCAAGCCCGGATCCCGCATCTGTCTTACGATGTCCTGGTATATTTTCCTCGCTTCATCCGCTTTCAGGATCTCTCCCTTTAATTTCTTGCCATTTTCCCATATTGCGAAATCGGTAATAACAGCACCCTTGGGAATGGGGAATATATAATCTCCTTCAAAAATCCGCGAATTCGGATTATGGAATTCCTGCTCCACCCGTGTTGTTACCAATTGGTTTTCAATGGCAACATAGACCTTATGATAATTAACAGTTAGGTGCTTTAGTGGTTTTGGCATCGGTCTCGGCCTTGGCCGGGGAATAATGTATCCATCCGAAAAACTTGTGACGGCAAGCGTAAAAAATGCACAGAAAACGAGCAAAATACGGTTTTTCATAACAACCTCCCTTAATCAAAGGGGTATGGTGCAATGTTTGTACCAGAATCCGTTAACAATGGCTGACACTATTATGTTCAGCATGAGAGGCGCGAGGAGCGCAGCATACCCACGGCGGTATGTAAGCAACTTGAAAGTGTGGCGTGTGATGTGTCGCGTGAAACGTAAAGAAAATCAAATATCAATTTCTCATACTTCTCTCAACTCTTCGCTCTTCACTTGTGCACTTATGCTCCTACACACATTGTCCTCGCATTTATGAAACAGTGCACTAATTATATTATAATGCAACGTGCCCTATGCAGCTTTCTAAAGCAAGTTTCAAGTAAATATGGAAAAATTTGGAAAAATCACCTAAGTTTCCTATAATAAGGAATAGGGGTTTGATATGAAATTGTTAAAACTTACAGCAATTTTCGGTATTTTTCTTTTTTCTATTAATATTTATGCGGGATTTAATTCCTTTTCTTCCGATCGTTTTCCTTTGACGCAGATAAATCAAATGGCCGGGGTAGTGGCGGATACTAATCAATTTCTTTTTACCGCGCCATACGGTCTGGGCCTGATACATGTTGATAATTGGGGGACGATCAATGCGTTTCGGCAATGGGGCTTCAATGAAAGGGTGATCTCTCCTCAGCTATTCACAGACGATATGATCTATATATTCAACCCTGATTTAAATGGTGGTGGAAATGCCTCAGTGTATAGAACGGATATGTATACGCAAGTAGTTGAGGCAATGTACATCGAGAATACCGATGCCCTTTATGGCCAGATCACATACGAGACCACGGATGATTCGTTTACTGCACATATCAGGACATATTTGATCGCTTCCGGCGGCCGCATCAAGGTACTTAATGAAAATATGGTGTATCAGTCGCAAACCTCGCAGCTTCTATTTCAGGTCTATACGGAAAATATTAAGATCATTCCACATCCTCAAACCGATGGGGTCTTCTATTTAATGCAGCATTACACCAACCGGATCTATGCTGTTGATGTCAGAAGCCAATATGGATATCATGACTCTCCGCAGATATATGAAGCGATACTCCCGGAAGGAGCTGAGGCATTTGTTGATATGGCCACTATTTGGGACGATGGCAGCGCTAGGTGGCGTCTTGTGTTAGTTAAGGATGACAATACCCTTCATGTCTTTAATATTGATGAGACCACCGCCTCGCAGTTTTCCCCGGTGCCTGTTAGTTCCCAGAATTTCTATTCAACGACAGGGACGCAAGTCGATTATCTCTCATCGATCGACCATTATGTAATTATGTGCTGCATCGGAACAGCAAAATTGTATTATTACGATATCTTTGCTACAAGTACCTGGAGCAGCGTGGATCTTTATACAGGTGAATATACGGGTATATTTTCATCATCTGATAAGCTCTTTCTTATACGTAAGAATATGGATCCCCTCTTGCTGAACTGTTCGTCCTACCCTCCCACTGTTTCGGATTATTCATTTTATGATATATTTTTTGATTATGATGTGGAGATAAAAGAGACCCCCAATTACTATGTCGGCGTTAATTCATTTGGGACGGTTCAGTATTATTCGAAAGCCAATATGGCGGCTCCCGAAAGATACGGCACCTTTGTCGCCTATACGAAAGATACTCAAAGCGATACAAGTTATCGCAATGTATCATTTGATACGGATGCGGATTACGATAGGATAGTAGTTAGAAACGGCTGGGGAATGTCCACATGGACACTTGATCACAACGGCTCCATCATTGAGCTTACACGATCTTTCTACGATGCGGTATTGGAAAATGAGAAAGAAGACCTCGCCCTTTGCAATGGGAGGATTTTCATGCCGTGTGATACAGGTGTTGTAGTCATCGGTTGTCAGGGCCCTGATACCGCGGAAGCTGGAATATTCCTGAATGCCCGTCCGGATCATGTAGTTGCTGATAAAGCTCGGGAAATAATACTGGGATGTTATGATGACGGAACTGATAAATTATTCCTGGCGTCCGCCACTTCTTACAATGTTCACTATAATTCTTTTACTCCGAATTCCACCTCGATAGCAAATCAATTCGAGCTCGACGGCGATCTCCCCCATATCTGGGTCTTAGAAGAAGGTGTCCCCCTTAATATTTCCAGATTCAGATATGATGACCCTATGAGTCCTCAGTATGACCTCACGGTCCAGTCACAGAACAGCGTTGCTCACATCGGTGCCGGTGGCGGTAAATTATTTTATAGAGACACAAACGGGATTTTGAACGCGATTACACCGGGAAATGTGTCCCAGCCTGTAGATCTATTGGAGTACATTTCCATCTCAGAACCCTGGGAGATGCCGTTTTGTGTTTTCGACGGAAAATACATATTCGCTAATTCCACTTGGGGAGATTATTCGATCTGGGAATATGGCAGCTCGGCTTCCACGGGTGAGGGAGGTTTCAATCCTTACCCGAATCCCACGACCGGACAGGTGACTATTGATAATCTTCTGCCGGGAACTCGAGTTGAATTGCGTGCTGCTGACGGTTGGCTGGTACACGAGTGGGATATTGACGAATCCGGTCAATTCAGCGAGGATATCACTGTATCTTTTTATGATAAATTCGATCATTATAATATCTCATTTGGAAAGTATTTTTTCATTATCAAGCCAGGAGACGACGGAGAGCCTTTCGTCCGTGTCGTATATATAGCGAGGCCATAATATGAAACTCAAATATATCATCATCGGCATTGTCCTTATTATTTCTTCTACAGTTTTTGCCGATTCGGTAAACGAAGGAAATGCCGAATTGCTGATCCCATATGATGGTGTTATCTTGTCCATGGGCGGCGGCGCGGTAAACAGTCCTCCTCTGGCAAATTTGTTTTTCAATCCTGCCTTCATCACATCATTGCCAAGTCGGTATGCTACCCGCTTTTCGTTCTTTTCCGGTGTTTTCGATAAGAATCCCATCTCTTCCTTTGTTTTGGGTGGAAAAGTATTCAGGGAATTATTCGCCTTTTTGGAATTCACGGATTACAAGAATCAGAGTTTTGTACAGATGGATGCCATCGGTACTGTGATCAATGAATCCCGGGAAGTCCCCAATAGCAGTTTAGTTAAGATCGGCCTTGCTTATCGCTTCTTCGGTAATCTCTCATTCGGTTTCAATTGGAAGAGCTTCAAGAATGTCCTGATAGAGGAATTTGGGGATGAAACTAGGGTTTTCTTTTCCTACCCGTCTGCCGGACTTACATATAGCAAGGGAAATATGAGAGTCGGGTTTTCCGTATGCAATTTTGCCAGATTCTATGATCCTTCTTTTGATGATAATTATCCCACACTCGGAACAGTAAATTTCAATGGCGGGATCGGATTGCTGAACAATACTCTCACAATAAACGGCGGGGTTTCCGGTATTACCTTCCGGGATCATTACAATGTGCGGGGTTTTCTCGCATTTCAGTACAGGGTAGCCGGCCTATTGTTCCTCAGGGCCGCCGCCACCAGTCTGAATCCTCTTGACTCAGCGTTGAAATTGGGAATGGGTATCGAACTCAAGAATGTAAACCTGGATTATACATTCTCTTTCGGAGAGATCAATACATCTCACTATATCTCATTAGGTTATGGAATGAAGCCCTTTGATAAGACTGAACCGGTTGACAAGGTCAAGAAAGCACGTCCTGCCAAGAAGAAGAAACGGAAGAAACCGAAAACAAAATTTGAGAAACCGGAAGCAACTTTTGAGAAGATCCTGGTGGCCGTTCTGGATTTTGAAGGCAAAAATATCGAGACATCAGATGCGGAGATCATAACGGATTTTATAAGGCAATCGTTGATCACGAGTGGATATTTCAAGGTACTTGAGCGCGGAATGATCAATGAATTACTTACAGAGGTCAATTTGCAGCAGTCAGGATGTACATCATCGGAATGCGCTGTTCAGATCGGAAAGATCCTTGCCGTGAAAAAGATGATCGTGGGAAATGTTTCCAAATTAGGCAAAAAATTCTTTATCAATCTGCGAATGGTGGATGTTGAAACATCTCAAATAGATTTTGCCACATCGGTGGGCGCGGAGGTTCCGATCGAGCAATTACCGGAATACGCTGAAGAATTGATCGCTAATGTGGTCGAAAGCTTGAAGGAATAGAGAGTATTAAAGAATTTTCCATAAGTGTCCGTGGATTTAGAAAATAAACTTGAAGATATAAAGAGAAAATTCAGAGAAAGGAGAGGTATAAAATGAGCAAGAAGGTCTTGATCATAGGCGGCGGAATAGCCGGATTATCGGCAGGATATTTCTTGAAAAAATCAGGGTACGAGCCGGAGATATTCGAACATCACGCAATTGCCGGCGGTCTTGTTACGGCTTGGAAGAGAAAAGGATACACCTTTGAGGGGTGTATTCATTGGCTTGTGGGTTCATCTCCTGATGATCCGGGCTTTAGGAAATTATGGGAGGAGCTGGGATACTTCCCAAGTATAGAGATAGTGGACCACGAGATCTTCACAAGAATTGAGGGAAACAATGGCGAGTATCTCAATGTATATTCCGATGCTGACAGATTTCAGCAAGAACTATTGAGGGTATCACCGGAAGATAAGAAATACATAATACGCTTTATCAAGGGAGTGAAAAAACTTTCCAAATGGCAGATGCGACTCAATCCTCCCGCATCTCTGATGTCGGGAAAGGAAAAGATGAAGATGATGGCCGGTATAGTTCCCTTTATGGGAGAATTTCGGAAATGGAGTAAACTCAGTGTAAGCGAATATGCTTCGAATTTTAAAAGTGATTTTCTGAAAAAGGCATTTAAATCCATTCTCGGAATGGGAGAGTCAATGATCTTTATACTCATGACACTTGCCTGGCTTCACAGGAAGAATGCCGGATATCCGATCGGAGGCTCTCTGAAAATGATCGGATCCATAGAGAACAAATACAAAAAATTAGGCGGGAAGATCCGTTTTAATTCCACGGTAAAAAAGATCATTGTTGAGAATGATACCGCGGTTGGAATTATCCTTGAGAATGGAGAGGAGATAAGGGGTGATATTGTGATCTCGGCTGCTGATGGGCATTCCACCCTCTTTGAGATGCTTCCAAAAAAGTATCTTACAGATGAATTCAGGGATTATTATTCCGGCGGCCTGGAACCTTTCCCGGCTATCATACAAGTATCTCTCGGTATTGAATCTCCATGTAGCGGCATGCCAGGTGCTGTGCAGTTATATCTGAATGAACCTCTCAGGATAGATCCGAAAACAACCGCGAATGAACTCGGGTTCAGGTTCTTTCACTTTGATCCCACAATGGCCCCGGAGGGAAAAACCGCGGCAAATGCTCTTATGCATGCAGATTTTGATTACTGGTATGACCTCAGGCAAAAAAATGATGAGAAGTACCGGCAGGAGAAAGATAGGATAGCCGAAGATATAATAAGGATACTTGATAATAGGTTTCCAGGTATATCTGAAAAGATCGAGGTGAAGGATATTGCCACTCCCGCAACGTATTACCGTTATACGCTTAATTGGAACGGAAGTATGGAAGGATGGCTTCCCAATGCCCGTTTTATGTTGGAGGAGATGAAAAAAGAATTGCCCGGACTGAAGAACTTCCACATGATAGGACAGTGGGTCGCTCCAGGCGGCGGGCTCCCGCCGTCCGCTTCTGCAGGGCTGACAGTAACTCAGAAAATACTGGCTTCGGATGGAAAGGATTTCCGTATACTGTAAATGAAAAAACCAGGTATTTCTCGGAAGCTGATCCCGGATTTTATTCTGAATAGATTTTCAGCAGGTGACTTTTCCGGCGGATTTGACGCCTATGCCCTGTCTGTTGACATAAGTGGATTTACACGCATGACAGATCTTCTCATGGCTTCCGGTAAAGAAGGTGCGGAGATATTATCGGAAAAGATAATAATGATCTTCGGTGCAGTGATCGCGATAATTGAAGAAAACGGCGGTTTTGTCTCAGCCTTTGCCGGTGATTCACTGACTGCTGTCCTGGGGGACGAAGACTCAGTAAAAAATAGCTGTATCCGCATTACTGAGTATTTCAGAACATTAAAGAAACTCCGTATAGGCCGCTCAAGCGTAGAATTATCTGCCAGGATCGGAGCCGCCTTTGGGGAGGTCTTCTGGAAAATAATCTCTTTAGAGGACCGCAATACCTATTTCTTCAGTGGCTCTGCCTTCTCACAGGCATATGAACTCCAGGGAAAGGCAAGGCTTGGTTATTATAAGATAAGAAACAGGTCTGCAGGCAATATCATCGGAAAAGCTGTGCCTGACTTAAGGCCTGAAGTCAGGAGAAGGGTCGCCCGCGAAAAGCAGTTTATCCAGAATGAGGTCCTCCAGTTCAAAATGGACGGTGAGTTCAGGTATGTAATATCGGTATTCATTTCATATTACCCCGAAGCACTTGATGAGGAAAAATTCTTTTTTTCAATTGAAGCCTTATGCAATAAACTCGGTGGGTTTCTTGATAAGATAGACCATGGAGATAAGGGCTGCATTGTTATGGTCGGCTTCGGTGCGCCAAGATCTCTAGAGGATATTCAGAATCGTGCCCTGGAATTCATCATGCTTCTGGGAGCTGATTTTTCTGCGATTAGGGTCGGCATTACAGGAGGCGTAGCTTTTTGCGGTTACCTTGGCGGATCCGAGAGATGTGAATATACCTTTTTGGGAAAGAAAGTGAATCTCGCTGCCAGATTCATGATGGCTGCGGACTGGGGAGAGGTATATGTTGACGGGCAGGTCGCGGAAGACAGAAATAAATTTTCTTTTATAGCAGGCAATGAGAAGAAATTCAAAGGTTTTGCTCAATCGGTCAAACCCTATATCCTTCAGGGAAAAAGCCTTGAGGGCAAATTCGAATTCAAAGGTCATCTCATAGGAAGAAAGAAAGAGCTTGCAAAAATCAGGAGAAAGATCGCTTCGTTGTCAAATGGATCCTGTCAGGGCATATTCTATATCGACGGACCTGCCGGCATAGGAAAAAGCCGTATCATTGATAGTTGCAGGGACATTGTTCAGAAGAAGGGATATGTATGGTGGTCATTGGTCTGCGATGGCATTCTGAAGGAGAGCTTCAATCCTTTCAAAAAGTATTTCAGCTCTTTTTTCGGTATTACTTCAGATCAAAGCGACGATGAAAGAGAGAAGAAATTCAGCCAGGGCGCAGAGAATATACTGAAAACCGCAACCGATGAAGATCTTCATGCTGAATTCGAACGTTCCATCCCCGCTCTGCGTGCATTTTTAGATATTGATACTGCGGGTACATTATTTGAGAAACTGGACCCTAAGAGAAAATATGAGAATACCTTGCTCATGCTTAAGGTGATCATTAAGATCTTCAGTTTAGCCGCTCCTCTCGTGATCGATCTGGATGACGGTCATTGGGCCGATCAGAGTACAATTGATCTCGTGAAATACCTTTTCAATAATATCGCCAAGTATCCTATATTAGTATTAAGCGGCTGTCGAGCGGCAAGTGATGGAAGTCAATTTAGATTCGGCATAAAGAATTATTCAGAATCCTCTGTGGAACTGGGCCAACTGGAGGAAGAGGATATCACCGAATTGATAATAGACAGAACTGCTTTGAGTCCCAAAAGCGAATTTTCTGAATTGATCTGGCAGAAAAGTGAAGGCAACCCATTTTTTGCCGAACAGATGATGATGTATCTTGAAGAAAACGATCTTGTAACATATTCCGGTACTTCATGCGGATTGAAATCCGCCGCTTTCGATCTACCCGGAAGTATCAGCAGTATTATTATCGCCAGGGTTGACAGATTGAATTCCGAATTAAAGGAAATTGTCAAAGCCGCTTCTGTTCTCGGCAGAGAATTTTCCATTAATATATTATCTCATATGCTTCAGGGCCGCTCATCCCCTTCAGCTGTTTCCGCCATTGAAAGAGAAGCGATATGGGCTCCCATCAATGAGTTGAGATACATCTTCAAGCATGCTCTTATACAGGAGAGCATTTACAATATGCAATTGAAAAAGCGTTTGAGAAGTTTGCACCTTCTTGCCGCTCAAACCATAGAAGCTATTGGCCAGGATAATTTGGCGACACAATCTCCTTCGCTTGCTTTCCATTATGATAATGCATTGGATCGGCAACGCGCCATTCATTATTACAAGATTTCGGGTGATACGGCAAAGGATCTATTTAATAATGAAAACGCAATGAAATACTATTTGAGGGCTCTCGAGCTAATCGGCTCTCGGGATTCGGATGCTAAATTAGATATTCTTGAGTCCTTGGGTGACATATACAATCTGAAGGCGGATTATGTATTGAGCAGGAAGTATTATCGAAGGATTCTCCGATACGATATTTCGCTGAAGAGTCAATTGCAGATATTTCGCAAGATCGCGGAGAATTATCAGAACGCAGGTGATCACAAGAAGGCATTGAGCGTACTCAGCGAGCAGCAGTCGAAATTCAAGTTCACAAGAAAGACAGATATTCGGCTCGAGAAAGCCCATATTCTTACAAGAATGGGGAAATCCTACCGTCTTTTGGGAAAAATCAAAGAAGCGGTGAAATTGGTGAAACAGTCAACAATTGAGGTGGAAAAGGTTGTAGCGGCAGCCGATCCAGAAACAGAAAATGAAGCTTTGGGCATCAAAGCACTTGCTCTTATACAATTGGGTCAGAGTAATCTGGAATTAGGTAAGTATGATCACTCAATTCAACAATTCAAAGCTGCGGGCAAACTTGCTGAGAAATTGCAGGATCCGGCCCTTGAATCAATTACTTTTAATTATCTCGGGAATGTATATATGCATCGGAGTGAGTTCAAGAAGGCCTCAGTGTATTATAAAAAATTCTATGAATTTACCATAAAAGCCGGCGATGTTCATGGAATGAGCGTGGCTCTTGGCAATTTGGGCAATATATTTTCCTATATGAAGCAAAATGAAAAAGCTCTTGCATTTTATAAGCGTGATCTTGAGATCGTTAAAGAAATGGATTCCCTTATTGGCCTTGCCGCAGCTTATGGTAATTTGGGAAGTCATTACCATTATATAGGAGATGGAGAAAAATCCTTTGACATGTATATGAGATCCTTGAAATTATCCCGCAAAGCCGGTTTTAAACGAAATCAAGCTATTATGCTGAGCAATATCGGGATAATTCACTATGAGAAAGGCGAAATAGAAAAAGCTATAAAGTGTTTCGACAACTCATTAAAAATCGCAAAAGAACTGGGAAATAAAAAACAGATCAGCAGCACGACAAATAATATCGGTGCTCTTTATAATTCCCTTGATGAGAGGAAAAAAGCATTGAGGTATTTCAAAGAGCATCTACAAATGACTAGGGAGCTGAAGGATAAATGGGCTGCCGTTCGGGCTTTGAATAATACGGCGATCGCGATGCTGGCATTGTGCCGGTACAAGGAAGCGTTTGTATTGTATCAAGAAGCCGTTCTGCTTTGTGTAGAGACAAAGTATGAAGAATTTCTGGGTTACTGCATCTATAAATTAGCGGAATGTGAATGTTCACTGGATATGTATGAAAAATCATATTCCCACTTCCGAGAATCCATCAAGAAACTGCGAAATAGCTCTGATACGATTAGCAGGATCGAGGCATATCTGAGCTATGCGGAAGCGATCCTTCTGAATCCCAATTATTCCGGTGATAACAAATTGAAGCAAGCGTGGAAAAACCTGAAGATCAGCCGTAGGCTCGCTGAAGAACTTGATAACGCGCATCTTTTGGCCAGTCAGGACCATAGAGAAGCAATGTATTATTACTACAGCCGCGATTATGGCAAAGCTGCTGAATCTATGGGGAAGATCATTGGGTTTTATGAAGAGGCCAATGCGCAAAACCAACTGCTCTCAGTCTATTCTTTTTACATTAAAGTACTTGAGAATCTGGATGACCCTTCTTCCCGTAAGCTTCTGAAAACCCTCCGGGAGAAAGTCAAATTAATTAAAGTGAGATGACCTGATTCTTCCTGCCTGATCTCAATCTCTCATTATTCTGAAACATTAGACAAGCATCAATACTTACTCCCAGTCCGGTCATGCTAGGGTCTAAAATATCATGCATCTCCCAAGAGAAAATTGTAACAAGGAAGACATGGTGCTCTCAGATATTATGGATAAAAATAAGTCGCTCTTGACAATGAAAATGCAATACTGTACAATCTAATATGATAATTGCAAGGATTCAAATGCATGGGATCAAGACAAGTTCGGCCGATGAAGAGATGGCCGGAAAGATAATTAAAATAAAATTGGAGAAATATTTCATTAACTATGAATGATGAATATACCGAAGAGTGCAATATTTTTAAAGCGTTATCACATCCGATGCGTTTGAAGATTGTAATGGGAATTTACGAAAATGAATGCAATGTATCGGAGATCCAGGACAAACTGGGCATTCCCCAATCTACCATTTCACAGCATCTCAATGTATTGAAGAACAGTAAAATAATAATCGGCAGAAGAGAGGGAACGAAGGTCTGCTATAAAGTCATCAATGCTACTGTTACCGATATAATAAATTTAATTAACAAAAAAACTAAATAAATTATGAAAATAATAAAAGTGCTAAAAGACTCGCTCCGAACATTGTATTATTTGTATATAACAATAAAGCAATGGAGAGCCCGTGAGGATATTAAACCTGCCACGAATTCGGTAATTAAATAATGAATATCACAATATGAATATTTAGGAGGTACTATGAAGCATGCAATTACAAAAAAAGTGGATCTCAACAATGGAGATTACCTTATGGAGGTCGAAGCTCCCAATGTTGCGGAAAAATTTCAACCCGGGAATTTTGTCATATTGATGACAAGAGAAAAAGGTGAGAGAATACCCATGTCAGTGCAAAAAGCAGAAGACGGTAAAGTCTCGCTATTTATAAAGAGATTAGGTAAAACCTCGAAGGAACTTGATCGTTATAAAGTGGGGGATAGTTTTTTTCAGGTGATCGGCCCCCTGGGAATTGCTCCGGAAATGAAAAAATACGGAAATGTAGCATTTTGTTCCGATCTTGTTTGCGGCCATGCTGAAAATTACGCATTTTGCAAAGGCCTCAGTGAAATTGAAGGAAATAATGTGATCTCAATACAAACATTTCCTTCTGAGGGTGATATATATCCCGAGTCGGAGCTTACAGAACATCTCTGCGATGAGTTTTATCTTACAACCGTAGACGGGTCAAAAGGTAGAAAGGGGCATTATCTGGATATAGTAAAAGAATTGCTCGAAGAAAGAAAAATTGATTATATTTTTGCTGGAGGCGACCTTTCGAAACTCCGGGATCTGGGAGAACTTACCAAGCCCTACCTGATTCCAACCATTATTACGGTACGTCAAATTATGATAGATGGAACGGGAATGTGTGGATCATGCAGGGTATTTGTTGATGGCGAAATGAAATTAACCTGTATTGACGGACCTATGTTCGATGTTCATAAATTGAATTTTGAGGACATCTTACACAGAGTGGGCATGTATAAAGGTGAAGAATGTAAAGCTATGACAGCTTTTGAGAAACAATAATCAAGGAGAGCAATATGGAAAAAATAAATAAAGTAAGCGTTCCGATGAGAGAGCAATCTCCGAGCGAAAGGATAAAGAACTTTAAATCGGTACCTCTAGGTTACTCAGAAGAAGAAGCAAAGACAGAAGCTCAACGTTGTTTGCAATGTCCTGATCCTGTTTGCGAGGCAGAGTGTCCTGTATCAATTAAAATTAAAGATATGATAAAGGAAATCGGTGATGGGAATTTTAAAGAAGCGTTTTTAATCGCAAAAAGAGATAATCCGGTACCGGCGATCGCGGGAAGAGTATGTCCGCAAGAAGATCAATGCGAAGGCGTATGTACCATGAAAAATATTGGCGATCCAATAAACATTGGAAAACTGGAAGCATTTATTGCTGATTGGGCAATGGAAAACAAAGTCACCGAAGAAATAAATATCAAGGATAAAAAAGAGAAGGTAGCAATTGTCGGTTCCGGTCCTGCCGGGATAAGCTGTGCCGCCGATCTTCGTAAGCTAGGGTATCAAGTATCTCTCTTTGAAGCCTTACATAAAGCCGGAGGTGTCCTTCAATATGGCATTCCCGCCTTCCGTCTTCCAAAAGAGATCGTCGAAGAAGAGCTCTCTTGTCTGGAAGATATGGGAGTAGATATCCAACTTAACAGGATCGTAGGGCAAAATGTAACATGTGACGCCTTGATGGATGACTATGACGCGGTATTTATAGGTACAGGTGCGGGTGCTCCAAAATTCTTAGGAATAAAGGGAGAAAAGCTAATGGGCGCATATTCAGCGAATGAATTTTTAATAAGGACCAATTTAATGAAGTCATACAAATTCCCTGAATATGATACTCCGATCATTGTTGGGGATAAAGTTGCGGTGATCGGTGCCGGTAATGTTGCCATGGATGCCGCTCGATGCGCTATCAGAGAGGGAGCAAAAGAGGTATATATTGTTTATAGAAGAACAATTAATGAAGCGCCTGCACGAAATGAAGAAATCCATCATGCTATAGAAGAAGGCATCAAAATGCTGGAATTGGTTAATCCGGTAGAAATATTGGGCAATGAAGATGGTTGGGTTTCGGGTCTGGAATTACAAAAAATGAAACTCGGAGAAGAAGATAGCAGCGGCCGGCCTCGCCCGGTTCCAATTGAGAACAGTAATTATCGTATGGAATTTGATACGGTAATTGAAGCATTAGGGACAATACCCAATCGATTGTTTTTGAGCAAAACTACTTATCTGAAAAAAGATCCCCGCGATAGAATTCTTGTTGAACACAATCTTGTTACGAATATTCAGAACGTATATGCCGGTGGTGATGCTGTAAGAGGAAATGCAACGGTTATATTAGCTCTTGGTGATGGAAGAAAAGCCGCCGCAAGCATTCATAAATATTTGGGAGAAAAAGCGAACGCACAAACCATATTTTGAATAATCACCATTTACTCGTGCGGGTGATGTAAAAACGCCAGCAGGAAATAACGGCAATAAAACCGGTGATAATTCAACACAAGCAATAGGTGTAAAATAAGCCCTGCGCATTTTCAGGTATTTGGCAGTATTGAGTTTAAATTGTTTTTGATATATTTTACGAATTTGATAAAATACAGTGAGCCGCGATATTTCAAAAGGGGAGTGTAATGAAGAAATTTGCAGTTTGGGTTTTCAGAATTCAGGGCGCGTTTCTCTCGGCAGGCCCTGCATATTATTTCACGAGGTCTCCATTTCTTTCCGGATGGGGCTTCATCGTTCTTCCTTGGGATATATTTGAGAAAATCAAGGCCCGGAGAGAAAAGATACAGAGATACGAGCAATATGTCCGATGTCGATGAAGGCCCGGATATGGATGATGAGTGAAGCGGTTTTGGTAATGCAATTAATAGAGTTTCGATTGAGTATATAGAGGATATGAGATGTTAGCAAGTAGTATTTTGATAATTATTTCCATAATACCTTTTTTATACTGGGTTCCGCAGCTGATCATCATTATTCTCAATATATTTAAGGTAAGATTTCTTGAAGATGTACAGATCACCCCGCGTGGGAGTTGGCCTCTGGTATCGGTCATTCTTCCGGCATCCAATGAGGAAAGAACTTTGGAAAAAGGTATTCGTACCCGCTTTGAAGAAGATTACCCCAATGTGGAGTACATCATTGTGGAGGACCGTTCCACCGATAGAACACCCGAGATCGCTGACCGCTTGGCTGAAGAAGACAAGAGGGTGAAAGTAATACATATCAAGGAGCTTCCTGATGGTTGGCTCGGTAAATTGAATGCAATGAATGTCGGACAGAAGGCAGCTGAGGGAGAATGGCTGCTATTTTCTGACTCGGATGTTGAGGCGCATAACGGTACATTGAAACGCTCCATTTCGCATTGTTTGTCCGGAGGTTTTGATCATCTTGCATTAATTCCGCGCTTTGACGGGAAGGCTCCTATCATGGCCTCTACTATTTCTAATTTTATCCGGCATCTTCTGACCACCGGGCAGGTCTTTCTCATAGAGGGCGGCAACAAAAAGATTGCTCTTGGAGTCGGCGCCTTCAATCTGGTAAAAAGAAGCGCTTTTGACCGTACTCCCGGGTTTGAGTATTTAAAAATGGATATTGCCGATGATGTTGGTCTGGGACGTATGCTCAAAAAGCATGGCGCGAAGCCGAGCATACTTCAAGGCGGCAAACTTGTGCATCTGAGCTTCTACCACAGTATCGGCGAGATGATGAGGGCATCTGAAAGGGTAATATACACAACGCTTGGTAATTTGACCTGGTACATCCCTTTCTTCACGGGGCTATTTCTATTCTTTCTTGAGCTTTCTCCATTCTTATTAATGATCTTTAATATGAAGCTTGGAATAGCCGCACTATTAACCGCAGTTCTCACCTGTTTTATATGTGATCTTTGGAACCGCAGGCCATTATATTCTTTTATCTTTTATCCGATCGCTGCTGTGCTCATGGTAATTGCAAATATCAGAGGTGGTATTTTAGGAAAGGTTAGAGGAGGTGTGTACTGGAGAGATGTCTTTTATTCTGACGATGAATTAAGAAGGGGTAGGAAGGTGACCCCGTCCGGGATCAAATAAGCGTTATTTAAGCTTCTTCATGACCTGAAGAGGTATGATCAGTATTCCGCTAACGATAACAACCGCTATTATTGATAATGAAACAGTTGACATCCCTTTCACGAAGGAGATAAATCCTTGAAATCCGCTTGTTGAAGAATTAAGCAGGGCCATCATCTTGGAGCCAAAAGTAAAAAAAGCTAATACAACAGTTGCTTCTGTCATTGACATCCAGATCAGGGAATTTCTCTTTGCGATCCTATTGTGCCTTGCGAAAAGCTCCTTCTCTCTCAGTATCTTCGGGTTAAATGGCTTTTGAAAAGGCACGATCTTGTCATCCATCAATTTATCCAGCCCGGTGATCTGCTTCAAAAGTTTCTCGCATTCCGGACATTGGGAAGCATGTTCTTTGAGCTCAGATCTTACTTTATCCGAGAGTTCTTCCCATTTGTTTATCAAAATATAGTCTTTAAATTCAATACATTTCATCTGCTGCCTCCGCGGCTTTCTTTCTTGCCCTGTATAAAAGGACTTTCGCATTGCTTTCACTGATCTTCAGTATTTCCGCCAATTCTTTTATCGAGAGATCATCTATGTAGAAGAAGATCAGGATGTCTCTTTCCTTCTTTTTTAAACTATCCAATACCCGATGCAGCCGGGCCGATTCGATATGGTCTTTTCCCTCATCGGAAATCATCCTCGCATCCTCTATGCTGACAAAGCGTGAGGATTTGTTCTTTCTCAGAAGGTCCAGACATGCATTATAGGCTATGCGGTATATCCAGGTGGATATCGTTGAGAACCCTTTGAGTTTGCCAACTCCCCTGTATATCCGGTACATGGTTTCCTGTAGGACATCATCGGCAAAAAACGGATCCGGGGAGAAGCGGTATGCCATCTTGAAGATACGGTGCTTGTAGGATTCGTACACCTCTTCAAAACCCGCCTCGTCCCCGGTTTTCAGTGATTCTATTAATGAGCTTTCCAGGATCTCTGTGATCAAATCGCTTAGATCTCTTTGTTCTTGTCTTTCTCTTTCATTAAGAAGTAGGAGATCGCCAAAAATGCGATTCCAAGAAGAACAAATATCGAAGTCCCCAGTGCCGCTTCAATACCTGCATTTGCAAATGTTCCGATAAAGGCACCGACTCCACAAAGAGTTATGATCAAACCTGCATTTCTAAATCCGATGTATGCGGGTAGTTTCACCTTCTTCTTCTCAGGCCATTCGGGCGGCTCCATTCCTTTTTCTATTGCGAGCATTCTTTCTTCATGCAATCTTTGTCCCTGTTTAGAATCGTAAATATAAATGATCCAAACGATCAAAACGGGAATCGCGAACAATGTTATCGGTACTAAAATTTCAACCATCATTACCTCCTGTATATTGTAATGTCTTTTTTAATTTTTGCAAACTCCGCTTTTATAAGGGGAGCTTTAGTCAACACGGTCACCCCTATAAAAGGGATGATCAGCATATAAAACAGCACAAACATTCCGAAAAGCATATCGTTCATTGTGAACCTCCGTCGTTCACCCCTTTAGACGCCGGCAAGAGGCAAAAGGTTACAAAAAGGATTAAATATTTGTAAAAAAATGAAACTTCCTTATAATATAAGCGTGAAGTTTAAAAGGAAAAAATATAAAGGAAAGGCGTATGTAGAGGCATCGCCGAAGGGAGTGTTCCTCGATGATCTCGGGGATATGAGCCTTTTGATCGGGAAATGCCTCAAGTGGAAGATATGCGGCGTGGTTCTATATGTTCCTAAAAAGCTCGATCTCACCACTGCCTATCAGAAGATAGGCACTCACCTGATCGAAAGATTCGGTTCTTATGGGATCAGGATCGGTTTCGTGATCACAGATATGGCACTCACGCATTTTAGCGATGCGGCGGCCGCCCCCACAGGCCGACAAGAGCTCTGGGAAGTATTTACAAATAAAAAAGAAGCCCTTGATTGGCTTTTTAAATAACTATTGGAGGAATGATGAAATTAAGAAGATCATTTATCATTTGCGTTGCTTTGGTTCTCGTAATTGCATTGTCAGGTTGTGGAAAGGTCAGTGAATTTTCCAAGGAAATGAAGGAAGTGAAGAAAAGCGTTGACGCTGTTACAGAACTTGCCAAGAACGCTGATGTTTTTGAAAAGCTGGAGGCGGTAGAGCTTACTGAAGAAAATTTGGAGAAGTATTACAAATTTTTGGAGAAAGCCGAAAGCGAGTATCAGGATGTCGGTTTTGAGAACCCTACCTTAGCCATCGTGCTTTTTACCCAGCAGACCGGAAAGAAATTGGATAATTATGTCAATAAATCCGGTATTATCGGTTTCGATGAATACGCCGGTGTAGCGATCTCAATTCTACAGACGAAGATGGAGATGGCAGGTGTCGGTATGCTTCGTGATGCTCTTCCCTCCATGCAGGCAGGGCTGGAAAAACTTGAAGAGCTCAAAACGGACGAAACCCTCTCAAAGGAAAAGAAAGAAGAGATCCTTCTGGAAATAGAGAAAATGAAAAAAGGTATCGCTGAATCAGAAGCTAAACTCGACTCTGAAGAGTTCAAGAAGATAATTGAGCTCAATAAAATGATAGATGAAAAGAGAGAAGGCGCAGGGATCTGATCAGGAATAGTTTTTTAAAACAGGTGTAGTTAAATAAGGAGAAAAATATGACATTTGATCCAATTAACATTGTGAACATTGTTCTCTGCATTATCATCGTGATCATGGGATTTATGAAGTATGGAAAAGAGAAAGCGCAGCTGCCGCTGCTTATCGGTATTGCATTCGGTTTGTTCGGCCTTTCTCACATCGCTTCATTTTTTGGATTGTCCGGCACGCTTGAGATCCCGCTGATAATTATCAGGACCATTGCCTATTTGACCGTGGTCTACGCCCTGATCGCAAAGAAAAAATAGTATAATTATAGAAATGTGGCTCCGTGCTTCATATGCGCGGTGCCGCAGTCTCTTTCTCTATTGCCCTTCTGAATTTCATGTAAATTGAAACTTTTCCAAAAACATATAATAAAATATTTCCCTAGGAATGAGAATTGTACGAATATATAAATAATTACGCGCCATTGCTTCGATGGTACAATTGTTGCACTTTAATATTGTTCTGCGAGAGGTAACCGATGTTAAGAAAATGCACCATTTTTATTCTATTTGTCATATTTTCAGTTTTTACGACAGCCGCACCCCCTGCGGGTTATTATGATTCCGCGGCCGGCCTTTCCGGATCCGCTTTAAAGACTGCCTTGTACGATATCATTAACGGACATACAAGTGTAAGCTATGATTCCTTGTGGACACATTTCCAAGCCACGGACAAAAAAGTCAATGGCAAAGTCTGGGATATGTATTCTGATATCCCCGGCGACACACCTCCATATGAATATACATTCGTGACAGATCAATGCGGGGCATATGGCGGTGAAGGGGATTGTTACAACAGAGAACACTCATTTCCCTCAAGCTGGTTTAATGACGCTTCACCCATGGTCAGCGACCTTTTTCAATTGTATCCTACAGATGGATATGTGAACGGCATGAGGGCGAATTATGCCTTCGGCGAGACAATTTCTCCATCATGGACATCACTTAACGGAAGCAAAAGGGGGAATTGCACATATCCCGGATATACAGGGGTCATTTTTGAGCCGCGAGACGATTACAAAGGTGATTTTGCACGGGCAGTATTTTATATGGTAACAAGGTATGAAAACCTTGTGGCGGGCTGGGAGACCAATGATGCCAATGGTGATGCCGTTCTCGACGGCACCGCTTATCCTGCGCTTGAGACCTGGGCGGTAAATATGCTGATAGAATGGCATGCGAATGATCCAGTAAGTCAGAAGGAGCTTGACAGAAACGATGCCGTATATTCAATTCAGTCAAATCGTAATCCGTTCATTGATAATCCTCAATATGTCTGTGATATCTGGGGAGGGGATTGCGGACTCTGCGATTTGGCGGATACCTCAGCTCCTGATTGGAGCCCTTCCGGGACATCCGGTCTCATCGCTCTGTCATTGAACGAACAGATAGAGTTGGACTGGTCAAATGCCTCTGATCCTGATAATTCCATTACATACTCCGTTTACAGATCGACCACCTCAAGTTTTACACCCGATGCAGGAAATCTGGTGATCTCGGGACTCGCAGATTCTGCTTATATAGATATGGGTTTAACAAATGGTGTAACCTATTATTACCGTGTGGCAGTAATTAACTGCGTGCCGCTTTCCACAATGGGTTCGGAAGAGGCCTCCGCTGCACCGTCTGCCTCAGAAGGAGCTTACGGAACTGACCTTATCATCTCTGAGGTATGTGACCATCAGTCAAATTACCAGGCAAGATATGTTGAGATCTACAATCCCACCGCATCCGAGATCTCTATGTCGGGGTATGTAATTAGAATATATGCGAATGGAGCAACAACTCCTAACTCTTCATTTAACTTTTCCGGCACGATCGCCTCCGGAGAGGCGAAGGTCGTTACTTATTCATTGACAGAATTCAATACCGTATTCGGCCTTACCGCGGATTGGGCCAGCGGCGCGATATCAGGTAATGGAGACGATGTTTACGAACTCGTAAACGGAGTTACTCCCATAGATGTCTATGGCGTGATCGGAGTTGACGGCACAGGCCAACCCTGGGAATATCTTGATGATGTCGCCACAAGGGAATCCACGGTCTGTGAAGGTAATCTTACCTGGACGGCTTCCGAATGGAGTATTACCGTGGGAACAAATGACTGCACTCCTCAAATGCATTCCTGTGGATGTCCCAGCGCCGGGGACTCCTGTGATACTGACGATCTCACAGCTCCTGATTGGACTCCCTCCGGAGATTCTGGGATTACCGTCACAGACCTTCAATCAAGCGGCGCACTTTCGATATCCTGGGATACTGCCGCGGATACGGAGAACAGCGGCAGCATAAGGTATGCGATCTTCCGTTCGACTATGGACGCATTTACACCGGCTGTTTCTAATATGATCGATACGGGTATATTAATGACTTCTTACAATGATACCGGACTGGAGAACGGAAGTACTTATTATTATTCGGTTCAGGCGTATAATTGCGCCGCCCTTCAGAGCTCCAATACCGATGAGGACTCAGGCGTTCCGACAAACCCCGCCTCGGCGCCCAATCTTCTTAATGCCATTGCCGGGGATGAGCTTGTCTCTCTGGATTGGAGCGGAGTTGCGGGATCGGACTATTACCGCGTATTCTATTCTTTGAGCTCCAGCGGCCCTTACACATTGCTAGCGGAGATCACAGATCGTAATTATACACATTTCGGTGTCTCTAATGGTACCGCGTATTATTATGTCATACAGAATTATGACAGTTATAAATATCCGCCCGAAAGTCCGTATTCCAATGAGATGTCGTCGACTCCAAGCGTATCCTTTGCAGATGGTCTGGATATTAAGAATTGGAAACTTGTTCAGTATGAATCGTCTCAAACATATACCTTTACTATTGATGCGAAGCTTCCGGTAGATAAATATCTCATAGTGGGCAGAAATGCTGACAGGGCCGCTTTTGAAACCCATTGGTCAATTACTCTTCCAGCAGATTGCATATATATCAATTCCGGCAATCGAATTCCTCTTATTAACGGAGGAGAGTACTTCCAGCTTCTTGATATGAATAATGTGAGCATTGACGATCCTGCCGGTCAAGCGCTGAAAAACGGCTTGACTGTGCAAAGGAACAATCCCGGCGATGATCCGGTCTCTGCCGCCTCTTGGACAACAGGTACATATTCCGTCGCTGATCCTGGAGCAGGCGTAGGAACCTTATCTGATGCCGGTCTGATTATAAATGAATTCTCAGATGCTGCTGACTACAGCTATGAATTTGTAGAACTATATAATGATACTGCATTTCCTTTTGGAATGGATTCCGTACACGCTACCTCACCTAATCGGGTGATAGTTGATTTTTCTCATGCGGCGCAGGTGGCAAGCGGGACAAATATCTCAAATTATTCACTTTATGTCACATCTTCTCCCACCACCACGGTGACCATTTCCGCAATAGAGCTCTCTTCAGATCAGGAGCAGGGGATCTTTACTACGGGGGCAATGACTTCGGGAATTGACTATACTCTTGAGATAATTGGAAATGTCCTCGATACGAATGGACACTCTACATCCCCGTATTACAGTACCCGGCGTTTTATCGCGCCCTCATCCTTAAGTACGGGAACGAATCCCATCCTATTTCCGGAGTGGTCAAATGACGGTACAAAAATAGCGTATATTATTTATGACCGTGCCACCGGGAGGTCTAATATCTGGACGCAGAACAGGGATGGCTCGAATGCGCTTCAGATCACTTCAGATTCAGATAATGTTTTCCACGGCGGCCAGATGACCTTCTCATGGGATGATACGGCGATAGCATTTACCGCGGATGCGGGCGGTTATACTCAGCTGAGGAAGATCCCATCGGACGGGAGTGTCTCCTCGATCCATTTTGAGCCTACCTCCCTCACCGGATGGGGAAGATGGACGGATCCGCATTGGGCTTCCAATGTGAACCAAAGTAACGGCACTGAACAGGTGGTTGTTTCAATATCCGGCGACCTCTGGATTTTCGACCCCGTGCAGATAACAGAGAATGACTCTTCACTTCAGAGGTTGACAGAGCTTACCGCGGGATATACAGCAACCTATGAGACATCAGATAAATTGCTACAGCCGAAGTGGTCTCCGGATAATTCGACGATCACATTTGTGCGGCGTTTTGCGGGTACAGGCGCTGTCGCGAGCGAGATCTATATTTTGAAAAATGTCCAGGATAAAATATCTTCTCAAACCGTGGTATCGGGATGGGGAGATGCAGATCTGGTGCAGATAACCGGCAATGGCAATCCTACATGGTCCCCGTCTATTTCGGTTGACAGCTCACAGGTCTCTTACTCAGACGATATCCTCGGGCTTTTCAATAATATTTCCTTTTGGAGTGATCCTCATGCCGCTCTTTCAACGGTTCAGTTTGACGCATTTTATGAATCCACGCTGGGTAATGACCTCGTTGCAAAGGTATTGGAGAACACGCCTTCCACTGAGGCTTTTGTGAAATGGGCTCCCGCCGGCGGTGATCAGTTCATTTATACGGTTCGCTCTGATGCGGGTGAATACAATTTATCAGTTATTAATATTCCTGTTGAGACCGGATTCGCCAAAAGCGGCGCATTCAGGGTTCAAGACCATAGTCTCTCCTATGTAGAGCTCATGGACGATTCACCTATTCTGCCGTTGAGTATAGAGACACCTCTGCATATCCCCTCTATACAGGATAACTTTAAGTATATCGGGGAAGCCCGTACGATAAAGATCGGGGGCAGCACGAATGTTTACATTTCCGGCAGCATCAGTATTCACTATATGAATTCAGAAATAAGGACTGTCGATACGAAAGATCTCGTACTGCTTCATTTCGATGAGAATATGATGCAATGGCAGATCATACCCTCTACGCTAAGCAAAGATGCTCTTGGCGGCAATATCACAGGCCGGATCGAAGTATCAGGGCTGTATGCGATCGCCGCGAGCAATATTAAATCCTATGTATTGGAAAAACCGAGAGTATTTCCTAACCCGTATTCCACAGTAAATGCAGTAGCAAATGATCCTGTAATCCTGGAGATACCGCTTTCCATACACAGAGTATCCATCTATAATATTTCAGGGGAAATGGTTCTCAATGAAGCCCTGCCCGGATCTTCAAGTATATATTCCTTTGATCCTGATGAATTAAGCTCCGGAGTATATTTAGCGATTATCGAGGATATTGAGGGGAAGAAAGTAACTATCAAATTCGCATTGATCAAATAAAAAGACGGAGAGGCTCCCTCTTTCTTCGGGTAATAGGAGGTGAAGAGAGCATCCTATTTCAAGCGGATATCGTAGGAATTTATCTGAAAATGATCTTTCAAATCGTGTAAAATGGAATCAAGAAGGTCAATACAATTATCGGTATTGAATCATATTATTAATAGCGAAATAATCAACCCCGCAGACAAGAAAATATTCCGCTTAGTACATTTTCAAAATTGGTGTGCAATTATATTGACTTTTAACTTTAGAATTGTATAATGCTAATAACAATTTATTAGAGATTATGTAATCTCGCAGGAGGACTCATGTCTAACAAAGTTCAAGAGTTTATGGAAGCGGTAAAAGCCAAAAATCCGGCCCAGCCGGAATTCCATCAAGCCGTGGAAGAGGTTGTCGAAACTTTAATGCCTTTTATTGAAGCGAATCCCAAATATGCGAAAGCAAAGATTCTTGAAAGGATCGTTGAGCCGGAAAGACTGATCATATTCAGGGTCCCCTGGCTTGATGACAAGGGAGATGTTCAGGTTAATAGAGGCTTCAGAATTGAGATGAACAGCGCGATCGGACCATACAAAGGCGGATTAAGATTCCATCCTTCCGTTAATTTGGGCATTCTCAAGTTCTTGGCCTTTGAGCAGGTATTCAAAAACAGCCTTACAACACTTCCCATGGGCGGTGGTAAGGGCGGATCAGATTTTGACCCGAAAGGAAAATCAGACAATGAAGTAATGAAATTCTGTCAGTCCTTCATGAATGAGCTTTTCAGACATATCGGACCAAATACAGATGTTCCTGCAGGCGATATCGGAGTCGGCGGAAGAGAGATCGGCTTCATGTTCGGTCAGTATAAGAAGATCAGAAATGAATTCACCGGCGTATTGACAGGAAAGGGCAGAGAATGGGGCGGATCCTTGATCAGACCCGAAGCGACAGGATATGGCACGGTTTACTTCGCCGAAAATATGCTGAATCGTGTAGGCGACTCCCTCAAGGGCAAGGCCTGTGTGGTTTCAGGAGCAGGCAATGTCGCTCAATATGCTGTTGAGAAGATCAATCATCTAGGTGGAAAGGCCGTTACGCTTTCCGATTCGGGCGGATTTATTCATGATCCCAACGGAATTACTCCAGAGAAACTTGCCTATGTCATGGAACTCAAGAATGTGAAAAGAGGCAGGATCAAAGAATATGCCGAGAAATACGGTGTTGAATATTTTGAAGGCAAGAAGCCATGGGGCATTAAATGTGATGCAGCTTTCCCATGCGCAACACAGAACGAGATATCCTTAGAAGATGCGAATACATTAGTTAATAATGGCTGTAAATTGGTTTCCGAGGGTGCCAATATGCCCACCGTTAATGATGGTGTTCAGGTATTTCTTGACAAGAAGATCTTCTACGGCCCCGGAAAAGCCGCAAATGCAGGTGGTGTTTCTGTTTCAGGTTTGGAGATGTCTCAGAATTCTCTCAGGTATAATTGGACCAGAGAGGAAGTCGATGAAAAACTTCAGGGTATTATGAAAGCTATTCATGAGCAATGTGTCAAATATGGAACTGAAGGCGACTATGTGAATTATGTCAAAGGCGCGAATCTTGCGGGATTTGTAAAGGTCGCCGATGCCATGCTCGCTCACGGTATTGTTTAGCATTATCCGGTAATAGATCATCAGAGGGTGTCGCTCATTGAGCGGCACCCTTTTTTTTTGGAAAAATCTTGTATAAGGTAGAAGAAAGCATGAAGAGTGGAGCAGGAATGGATTCTTCGTCGCTTACGCTCCTCAGAATGTAAAAATACTGGTGTGAATATTGTTTCCGGTGGTTCTAACGAGGTAAAGAGTTTAGTGCTCTGATTTATAAATACAGTGACAATGGAATGTTTAGATTTGAGTCAAGTCCAACGAACAATAAGCGCAGCGTACCCTTTGTGGTCCGTAAGCGAAGAGAGAGGAAGAAATTGACCAAAGATAACATTCCCTTCGGGCTGGGCTCTTTTTCTGTCTTCTTTCGTTGCTCGTTACTTACATACCGCATGGGTATGCGGCGTTCCTCGCGCCTTGAATAAGGATCAAAATAGCATCAGCCATTGTTACCGTCTTTATAAATCAGAGCACTAGCTTCGCTTCCAGTCAACTCTTTGCTTGGAACTTTTACATCGGGACAGACGAACTCCTGCGGAGTACGATATGTCCCATATCTTACTTCGCTCCGGCTTTCTATATTTATTGCGGATGATTTTACTAAAAGAAGCGAAATAATGTTTTTCCGGTTGCGGATGTGTTCATATTTCCCATTCCACAACTAACCTCCAACCTCTATCCTCTAACCTCTGCGAATCGTTTTCTTCGATTCGCTTGTGCACTCATCACCCTATTTCTTTTCTTTTTTCGGTTTTGTCTTTTTCACCACTTTCTTAGCGGCAGTTTTCTTTGGTGTAGTTTTTTTGACTACCTTTTTGGGCGTCTGCTTCTTAGGTGCTGCCTTCTTAGCGGCAGTTTTCTTTGGTGTAGTTTTTTTGACTACCTTTTTGGGCGCCTGCTTCTTTGGCGCTGGCTTCTTAGCGGCAGGCTTCTTTGGAGTAGTCTTCTTGGCTACCGGTTTGGCCGCCTGCTTCTTTGGCGCTGGCTTCTTAGCGGCAGGCTTCTTTGTAGTAGTCTTCTTGGCTACCGGTTTGGGCGCTTTCTTCTTAGGTGCTGCTTTCTTAGCAGCTGGTTTCGTTGGTGTAGTTTTCTTGGCCACCGGCTTAGTTGCCTTCTTCTTTGGCGCTGTCTTTTTCGCTGCAGATTTCTTCGGTGTAGTCTTCTTGGCTACCGGTTTGGGCGTTTGCTTCTTAGGTGCTGCCTTCTTGGTGGCGGTTTTCTTAGGAGTAACTATTTTATCGGCCGGTTCCGGCTTCTTTTTCTTTGCTTCGCCTTTCTTTTTGGGATCCGCCTTTTTTGTAGCTTCAACATCAGCGGTTTCCACCTTCGCTTCTTGTTTTTTATTGTCAGCTTTAGTCTTAGCCGAGGGAGGCTCTCTGAAAAGATCTGTCCTCTTTCTCGGGATCTTTCTCTTTTCCAATGAGATGGCATCTACGGGGCACACTCCGGGACAGAAACCGCAACCGAAACAAAGCTCTTCATCTACGAACAACTCTCCATCTTCTCTATAGATGGCACGATGTCCGCCATCGTTGCATGCGATATAACACCTATTGCATTGAATACACTTATCCTGATCAATAAATGCCGCGGGTGCGTCCTCTTCCTTATATGGCATAGCATCGTGTGAAACTATATAGGGCAATGCCTTGCCAACGATCTTGGAGACCGTCTTGTATTTCTTTCTTTCCAAATACCTATCCATGCCGTCGAGTAGAGAATCAATGATCCTGAAGCCGTGCATCATGGCAGCGGTACCCACTTGAACGGTTCCTGCTCCCGCCATCATCATCTCGATAGCATCAACATAGGTTGATAATCCGCCAACTCCCAGAATGGGTATTTTAACCGCCTGTGCGACCTGCGCGATATTTTTCAATGTCATGGGCTTAACTGACTTGCCCGTGATACCGCAGACACCACCGTAACCATTTACGGTAGGAATGGGCCTTCCCGTTTCGATATCAATGCCGAGTATTCCAAGTACAGAATTTGAGACCACGACACCATCTCCTCCGCCTCTTTTTACCGCTGCTGCGATCTCGGCGATATCGGTAACCTGTGGTGTCAACTTGATCAACACCGGAACATTCTTCGCGGCTTCCTTTACCCACGATGTCGCGATTTCAGTGGCCTTTGCGGATTGCGCAAGGGTTTTACCCGGATCCTCTCCGATGTTGCCCTGAGGGCATGAAAAGGAACATTCGATCATGTCTGCTCCCGCTTTGACAAGGGTTTTTGTAAGCAGCTGCCATTCTTTTTTATCCTGCCCCATGATACTGGGGATGATTATCTTTTCAGGGAACTTATCTTTCAATTTCTTGACGACTTTTTCGATCCTGGAAAGTGGGTATTCAGAGATCAGATCAATATTGCCAAGTGTCATCAATCTTCCGGCGCTATCCTTAATAAAATGCATCATCGGATATTTCAGAGCTACTTCCTGAGAATCGACCGCGGTGGTCTTCAGGATGGCTCCCGCCCAACCGGCGCGGAATGCGTCGACCAGCATATCAAACTCGTCTGTTGAAGGTGTTGCTGCAAGAATATAGGGGTTTTCAAAAGTTTTTCCCAGGAAATCAATTTTTAATCTTTCTTTATCCATCATATTCTCCTAAAGTTCCTCTAAGATAAGGTTTGCGACTTCTTTTGCGAGCTTAACGGCTTCCACTACGGTACCGCCTCCATTTACGATATCACCAACAAGATAAACATTATCCACGGAAGACTGATAATCATCTCCGATCTCGGGCAGGTTCCCGTCAAGAGCAAATCCCAGGTCCCGAAAGAGTTGTTTATCAGCTGTTTGTCCAACCGCGAAAACGATGCCATCACATTTTACTTTAAAACCGGTATTCTTGATAGCTACCGGCTTTGGCCTGCCTCTTTTATCCTCAACTAGTGTGTTTTCGATGAATTCAAGAAATAGATCTCCGGAGTTATTTCTATTTATCTGTACCGGAGAACATAAGTAGTTTAGAGAAACACCATGCTCTTCCGCTCTTTGTATCTCCTCATGGGATGCTGGCATTTCGTTTCTGCCTCTACGGTAATAGAGGCTTACCCTTCTTGCCGTTTTCAGGGCTTGTGTAGCACAATCCATAGCAACATCACCACCACCGATAATTATTACATGACCACCCAGTTTCTTTGGCTTTGCCGGCCGTGCTAATTTTAAAAAATCATCTGCAAAGAATACGTTTGAATGCCCCGAACCCTTGATATCGATCTTCTTTGAGCTAAGTCCGGTCGCAATGATAACTGCGTCATTACCCTTTACAAGATCCTTCAGGTGAATATTTTTTCCGAGGGTTTTGTTATAATGGATCTCTATATTCATGGATAAGATCCTCTTGAAATCCATTTCGATCGATCCGTCCGGTATCCTCTCAGTAGGAAGAGTGGAATTTAAAACCCCTCCCAATTTTTTACTTTGTTCATAGATCCTGGCAAGGATACCATGTCTGGAAAGGAATGCCGCAGCTGCCATTCCTCCGGGTCCTGCTCCGATGATGGCGACCTTCTTGCCGGTGTAGCTGATAGGGTCTTCATCAGGAAGTATATTTTGTACCGCATAATGCTGCAGTAGGGGAATATTTATTGGCTTTCCTTGTTTCGCCAAAGTACATTTACCACGACACAATTCATCAGAAGGGCAGATCTCTGCGCAGATAGCTCCCAGAGGATTATCGTCATAGACTATCCTTGCGGCTCTCGTATCATGCAACTCTCTGATCGCTTTGATAAATTCAGGAATATCGATGTTTGCAGGGCACCCTTTGATACATGGCGCATCATAGCAATAAAGACATCTTCCCGCTTCGAACCTTATATTGGTTCTCTCTTTTTCAGTATACCTCATATATACTCCTATTTGACTTTTCCAGATTATATCATATAATTTAAAGGAAAAGCGGAAAAAAATCAAGAGTAGGAGGAAATTATCTCAGTTGTTAGTTTGCTTTACCTTAGTCGAAACCATACTTGTATTGAATCAGAATATTCCTCCGCCTTGATGGAAGTGTAGCGAAATGATTTTGATCATTACCCACAACAATTCGGATTTTGACGCGATCGCCTCTTCGTATCTACTGACAAAGATCTTTCCCGATTCCGTGATCCTTAGGCCTTCCTCTATTGAAAAAGAGGTAGAAGAGTATCTCGAATCCTCAGAACTCCATATACCGTTCCATGATCCAACTGATAAAAAGTTCGCTAAAATTATATTTGCGGATTGTTCATCAGATCAGGAGCTTATCGACAAATACGCCGCGAAAAACTGTACCGTCAAGGTTTATGATCATCATCCGACAGATGATTACGGAAGTAATGTTTCACTTTTATTTAGAAAATTTGCAGCGAAACTACGCAATATTGATCCGGAGGAAGCGTTTCTTGCACTGCTGGGAATATACCAGGATACAGGCGGCTTGACCTATGCGTCTACAAAGCCGGTCGATCTGGAAGCCAGTTCATTTTTCCTTCGTTTTGACCCTCCTCTGGAGAAGATCCCGTACTTTCTCAATTATTATGAAATAGATGAGAACGCTGTTGTGATCATGTCGAAAATAATTCAAAACGGGATCAGGATCGGTGTTCCCTCCTGTTCTATTTTGTATTCCTATTATCATGTGGACTTCTATTACAGGGGTTTTTCGCTCCTATTGAATCATCTTTTGAATATGGAGAATTTACACGCGATCTTTGTATTGTTTATCTATAAAAACAAGGTTATTCTTACTGGAAGAAGCCTTGATGAGCGAATTAATATCAATGAAATGCTCTCACATCTTGCGGACGGCGGCGGCCACTCCCTCGCGGCGTCCCGTTCATTTCCTAAGAAAGACGAGCATATTGTAGAAAGAAAGATAAAGAATCTTATCTCTAATGATCTTTTTGCCCGGCCGGTGAGTTTCTTTTTAAAAATGATGAATGCGGAACAGTTCACTGTTGATAAAGCCGATAAGGATTCAATGTTTTTCAAGACATCAAATAGTCTTTGGGAATATCTTGATTTGATCTCCAAAGGGTATAAACCTTATCTGCTTTCAGGCAAAAAAATATTTACCCCAAAGGTCCACAGAAGCATTGTCCCCGAAGTTATGTTGAAACCGCCGCTGCCAATTCCATCAAACAGGAAAAAGAATCCAATAGTGTTAACTTTGAAGAAATACCTGTACCGTGTATTGGATAAAGAGATACTTGATTTCATCTCTCAGATGTCGGCTACTGCATCAGAGCTGGGTGTCAGGGTCTTCGTTGTGGGCGGAGTGGTCAGAGAGCTGCTGACCGCGTATATTGAGAAGGGTGTTGAACTTGATCTTAGGGAAATAGACCTTTCGGTAGAAGGGAAGGACGCGATCCTTTTCGCAACGGAGCTTCAAAAGAGGATATCCGGAAGTAAATTACATGTTTACAGAGATTTCAATACTGCTACAATAAAACTCTTTAAGAAGATATCAGGAAAAAAACTGGGGATATCATTTGACTTCGCCACAGCGCGCAAGGAGATGTACACCTCGGGGGGAGCATTACCCATGGTAGATTTCTCTTCGATAGAGGATGATCTCGGCAGAAGAGATTTTACTGTGAATTCAATGGCATTGAGTTTGAATCGGAAAGATTTCGGAAGGATCTATGACTTTTTTTCTGGTCAGTCAGATCTTAAAGAGAAGAAACTTCGCATCCTGCATTCCAAGTCGTTCTTTGATGATCCTACAAGGGTTCTCAGAATGCTCAGGTTCAAGGATCAATTAGGATTTGAATTGGAAAAGCGGACGGAGCGGCTCCTTAGATTCTCTTTAGCGTTCGGCATCACCCAGAATATTCGGGGATTTCGGCTTACCAGAGAATTGAAGTCGTTATTTAACGGGCGAGATCCCATTGACGGTATCGAAGATCTCAAGAAATATGATCTCATCTGGGAGATATTCGGTATCGAAATCGGCGATCTTACAGAACTGAATACATTGAATACAACTGTGAATTGGCTTAAATTAATTCACCCGGAGATCCCGACAAGAAAGGATTTGATAGTCTTCGGCTATTTTTTCCGAAAGAACAAAGGCAAGGGGATCAAAGAGACCTTCTTATTCAATAGAAAGGAGCTCTCGATCATTAAGGAGATCATTCAATTCAGATCGTCCAAATTTACCCGCGCCTCGAAATTTTCCACATTTGAGAAACGGCTGGGTAAAAGATCCAACGAGGCGCGTCTCTTCTATCTTTCATTATTGAAGGAAGAGGCTCGTGAGAGGTATATTCAATACCTTCTTCGTTCGATGGAATATTCCTCACCCATTCCGGGAGCTGAGTTGAAGAAAATGGGATATGCCGGTCCGGAAATCGGGGAATTGCTTTTCAAACAGAAGCTTCTTTGGTTAGATGGGCACAGTGTAAGTAGGGAAGACATCGAGAAATTGGCTGCTCAAATAAAATGAAAGGGTTATCCAGAGGAACGAGGTACGAGGTTGGATGTACGAAGTGCGAAGTGGAAATGAAAACAATATCCACACCCGTAACCGGAAAATCAATATTTCGCTTAATACATTAAATTTTCTGTTACAATCGTTTCACGCCGTACCCCAATCAAGATAGGGGACATGTCGTACGCGGCAGGCGTTCGTCTGTCCCGATGTAAAAGTTCCAAGCAAAGAGTTGACAGGAAGCGAAGCAAGTGCTCTGATTCATAAAGACGGTTACAATGGCTGATGCTATTTTATTATGTGTTCAAGGCGCGAGGAACGCCGCATACCCGTAGCGGTATGTAAGGGATTAGTGCTCTGATCCATAAAGACGTTAACAATGACTGACGCTATTTTGCTACGTATTCAAGGCGCGAGGAGCGCCGCATACCCGTAGCGGTATGTAAGCAACGAGCAACACAGAAGACAAAAAAAGAGCTTCAGCCCGAAGGGAATCTCATCTTTGGTCAATTTCTTCCTCTCTCTTCGCTTACGGACCACAAAGGGTACGCTACACTCATTGTTCGTTGGAATTGATTCAAATCTAAATATTCCATTGTCACCGTATTGATAAATCCGAACACTAAACTCTTTGCCTCGTTAGAATCACACGGAAACGTTCTCCACACATCCCTTCCCTCTCCAATTCTTCATCCTTCATTCTCTCTTGTCTGTTGTTCCACTGGGTCCACTGGTCCACTGGGTCACTGCGAAGCGTCATTGTCATCGTATTTATGAAAAAGAACACTCAGATTAATAATAAACACGGAAACTGTAAGAAACCTCACCTTATTGCGGAAATAATATTTTTAAAGTGAAACATTTATTTGTAATTTAAAGTACAATGTAATAGAGGTATTGATGAAGCATATTATCTTCTCTATCTTTTTTATATCGTTATTTCTATTTTTCGGCTGCAATTCCCCTTTGTTCTCTCAAGATAATATTTCAGGAGCCGGAAAGATTCTCATCGGCTCATCACCCGTTTCAAGTGTCATAGTGGATATTGTGACAGACAAACTTCTCTCCGTTATTACCAACAGCAAGGGTGAATACAGATTGCCGAGATCATTGAAGGGAAAGAAATGCTATATCGTTCCCTCGAAAACAGGATATAGTTTCACACCCGAGAAAGCAGAATATACCGAGGGAACCCTTCCCGTATTCTCAGCTCAGCCCTCAGCGACCCCACCCGAATCCAAAATAGAGTTCGTCATAGAAGATTCTTCCTTGAAGATCTCTGCCCAGAAGAACACTTGCATAATTCTTTTTAATCAGGACGGGAAACTGCTGCATCATGAATCCGATGCCACTCCCGACAACGGTGTGATCAGTATCCCTGACTTTAAAAAGTATCTCAAATCCACTCCGGCCATATACTATTACATCCTTTGTGATAAGGTGAATGGTGAGACCGGCAGGGTTGTATTCTAATAGGAAATAATCAATAATCAGGGACGGTGGTTAAGAGTGCCAAGGGTTTGCTCGAAATATCTTCTATAATTGCCTTATCTTTTGGAATGTTGGGTTCTTGAATGGATTGAACTCTTCACACTCTTAACCAGCGTCCCTCTGATCAAGACTTAATTAAATGCGTGGTTAAACCAGATCCCCACACCGATGCCGACAAGCATTCCCGTGAAAACCTGAAATTTTGTATGACCTAGCAGTTCATGCAGGTTGTCAACCCCGATTCTTTTTTCTTTTATCATTTTATTTAAAACAACAGCCTGTTCACCAGCCGCTCTTCTAATGCTTTGGGCGTCGAACATGACGATGAGAGCGAATACTGTGGCAATTGCAAAGAGCGCGCCATCGAACCCATGTTTAAGGCCGACTGAAGTGGCAAGGCCTGAAACAAAAGCCGAATGAGCAGAAGGCATACCTCCGGTGGAAACAAAGATCGTCATATCCAAACGCTTTTCTGTTATAATTATCCAAACCAGCTTAATACTCTGGGCGATCATCCAGCCCGCCATTGCGCTCCATAGAATAAAGTTCATATACCAGGGATTGTGAGTAATCATAGACCATTATACGCTATAATCAAAAAAAATTAAACCCCTTCAAAGGGCAATTCAAGATGTTTTAAGGAATTTTCCGGTAATTTATTTACCATAACCAGAGCCATTTTATAATAGGACAGGGCATTTTCATAGGAATCATTATCCCTATTGTCACTTGCTAGCCCTATCATCAGTGGTAATGCTCTTTCAAGATCTCCCGCCTTAAAAAGATGTAATGCCAGAGCATCTTTGCCGCCCTTTAACTTACCCGCGGATATCATTGCCGCGATCCTGGAATGCAAAATTTCCCGGGTTTTATATGGTGTGCTATTGTAAATGATATCCCGTGTTGAAGAATTGCGGAAATAGTAATGCCCCTTTTCGGAAAAAATGAATCTGACCTCATCCTGCACAAAGGAAAAATCATTCACGTGGTTTTCATTAAGGGAAAAATAGGATGTCATGTCAAAGAATTCAGGGGCAATGGCGCCAAATCGGATGAATTCCTTTAGCTTGGAAGAAAGAATGTCAAATTGCCCAAGAATGATCTCCGAGCTGGCATTTGAGGTAGTCAATGACAATTCTGAGGTGTGTATTTCCCATCTTCCTTTCCGGAACTCTATGGTCTTGTTTTTCATCAGCAATTCCAGGTATTCTCTTGTCAAGAGTGGAATTCCCCTTGCGAGAGCCATTACCTTTCCGCTGAGTACCCTGACGATCTCTTTGCTTTCAAAAAGCCTGTATATCAGCAGATCGATCTCTCTCTTTCCAAAGGGTTCCATTTCAATGCATATAATACCCTTGAGATCCTTGGGGATTTCTATTCCCGCCGCTATGATCGCCATTGATGCGGTAATATCGCAAGTCCATTTTAAAAGCCCTACGGATTTCTCATCACAATATTGTATGTCGTCCATGAATAAGACAAGATTGCTCTTTTGCTTAAAATGATCAAAGAGTTTTAGCCAGCTGAGGTTAATGCTCTCTCTGGCTACTCTTGAAGGCGTTTCTCCCACGGGCGGATTGATCAATTTGAAAAACGCGCGGGTTTCAGAATATTCAAGTCCGCAGAGGATTGATAATTTCTTATAATTTTCTTCAGCACCGGAAAAATCTCTTTCTGTAGAGAGTTCCAAAAAGTGATGAATGACCTTTTTAATCCCCAAATAGTCGGTCTGCTTCTCGTGAAGTCGATGCTTTATGAACAACCGGCTTACCCTTCCGCTAATTTCCTTGTAGATCCTTGAAAGAAGAAAAGATTTCCCGCTACCGGATTGTCCGGATATCATAATGCTCTCAGGTTCTTTCCCGGATAATCCCCTAACCGCAGATGAAATTTCACTTTTCCTTCCGACAAAAGCAGAGATGTCTTTATCATCGTAGGGTGGACCCGAATCCGCTTGAATATCCAGAAGTGTGTGAGCTTCCAATTGCGCCCTTTTCCCCTTGACGCTAAATTTCCCTTTTGATGCAAAAGTGAAATTGCTTTTTAAACATTTTTCAACAATAGCGGAACATGTTATCTCGTTCTTTTCAGCTAACGCGAGCAGTCTGGCAGTGGTGTTTACAGTATCTCCCATTACTGTAAATTCCATCCTTCTTTGATTACCCATTACACCGGTGAAAAGCCAGCCGGAATGAAGGGAAGCGGTAAAATTAATATTCTCGGCCATCAACGTTCTCTTTAGCTCCAACAGGAATCTTGCTCCGCTGTATTCAGGACTTTTAAGTGCAACCGGTGCTCCGAAGACGAGCATTAATTTTTCCCCGTCGGCGGAGAAATCAAATTTATCCAGATACCCTCCGTATCTTTTTAACTCCTCTACGAGAAGAGACATTATGTGAAAGAAGGTACTTGAAGGTAATCCCGTCTTTGAATCTATTTGGTCAAATGTAATGAAGATCACGACAGCATGTCTATGGCCGTTCAATTGATCTATTCCCTGTACGCCTTGCTCTACCGCATTTCTGATGTTGACATCTACAAGCAGTGCCGGTATATTCCCTTGGGTTTCTACCCGGTACGGGGTTTTCTGCCCCTTTATACTCAAGAGGAAGAGGTTGCCGTTTTTTCCTTTTACTTCTATACCGGGAACATTGCCGGCCATCTCATTGGAAATTATGATCTCTCCTTCCTGAGAACGGTCAAGCAAATCTGCCGCGGCTTGAATAGCGGATCCGGAATAGCAGAAATATCCAGGATCGCTTTCTTGAGACAGAAATATCTCAAACCCGCCTGAATGCAGAGAGGAGTGCATACCGAGATCCGTTTTGTATGCGGCCTTGATCCTATTTTTCATGGAGCTTAGTTTTTTATACAGCTCAAGAGTGATAAGAGCAGCTCTCTCCTCATGATCTTGAAAAAGATCCTCGTAAACTGCAAAAGTAATGGCATCTCCGCTGAAATGAATGATGTCTCCTCCCATACCGAGTATTGTATCTATAAATTCGGAGAAGATAGTATTTACGATCTCTGTGATGGTTTCCGCGCCCACATCTCCTTTTTTCATCAGTTTTTCCGTAAGTGCGGTAAAGCCGGAGATATCCGATAGACCGACAGAAGCGGTTTTATGGATCATCCGGCATTGCGGGGGTAAACCCCGCAATGCCGAAGGCAAGAAAGCTGATAACTGTTTATTTCCCAAATCTTATTGTGTGGGATCTCCGGGATCAGGAGTGATGATCGGTCCCTCGACCCTCTCAATATCATCGTCGTGATCTATTATGAGTTGCGCAAGAGCAGGGGCATCATGTACCCCGATGAATCCCTGCTGTGCAAGCTCGGCGACAGAGAGTGCTGTTTTGTAAACAGTTGTCCCTTCGATCTGTCCGGCATCCTTTAAAGCATTGTACTGATTCTCATTCATTACCTGAACGAGGATCTTCCCACCTGGCAAAGTAGAAATTACGATGTAATTCATTCCATCCTCCTTTTTTCTATTTTTCGCAGAAGGATCTCTCCTTCCTTGACTATTATGCTGTTTTTATTATCATCCCGCATGGCGGCGATCATGTATTTTTCCGCTTCATCAATATTGCCTACCTCAAAGGACAGCGTTCCCAAATTAAATAGCGCTACTGTCTTTAGCTTCTTGAACCATCTGTATGTATTGATATGCTCCAGGGCGAGCTTGTATTGAGCAAGCGCCCGTTTTTTATAACCGCGGTAGTAGAAGTAATATCCCTTTTTCAAAAGGAGATTGAGATAGTCAGAGAGCATATTGTTCTTGTGACATATCTTTAACATGCGGTTAATATCTTTTAATGCCTCGGTGAAGTATCCCTGCTTGATGTTGGCAGAGGTCAGGCTGGCGTAATATTTCACCATATCCTGAAGAGTTCCTTTCTTTTTGATGACCTTCAGAACCCAATCCTTGGAGTTCTGAACACGATCATATTGCTCCATAGCAACATAGGAGATGTAGCGATTTATCTCCAATTGCGCCAATGCGTGGTCATCACCAAGTTGCTCATAGTACTTCTTTGCTTGATCGGAAACCTGAAATGACTTCTCGATCCGGCCCAATCTTCGGTATATCGCTGCCATGTTGAAATAGCAGGCAGCCCTTGTTCGAATCAGATCGGTATCTTCCAGGTCTTTTATGAGTTTTGTGTAATTTCTTAATGCTGAAGAAAAATCTCTTCTTTGTCTGCTTATTGAGGAAGATAGAAGTAGCGACTTTGAATATGAGTGAATATCCCCCGCCCGCTGAAAGATCGGCGTTGAATATTTCAGGTCACTCTCGGCATTCGAGAGATCTCCAAGTTTGATCCTGCACCCCGCCATTTCATAGCGAATCCGGGCTTTTATATGAGTTTTCTTTCTAACCATGTATCATTATATTGGATTGATGGAAGATTTTCAACTTCAGTGTTCTGATTCATAAAGACGGTTTCCAATGGCTGCTGCTGTTTTAATCCGTATTCAAGGCGCGAGGAGCGCCGCATACCCACTGCGGTATGTAAGCAACGAGCAACGTAGAAGACGGAAAAAGAGCATCAGCCCGAAGGGAATGTTACCTTTGGTCATTTATTCCTCTCTCTTCGCTTACGGACCACAAAGGGTACGCCACGCTCATTGTTCGTTGGAATTGACTCAAATCTAAACATTCCATTGTCAATGTATTTATGGATCAGAGCACCAGTAACGCAGAAGACGGAAAAAAAGCTTCAGCCCGAAGGGAATATCATCTTTGAATTGCCAATGTAAAATTGACAATTGAATAAAGATTGTTTAATGGATTTTTAATCCGTCTTTGCTCTCATGTCATTT
>JAGLGN010000006.1 GCA_023144005.1 bacterium | reverse complement strand
AGCGAAGCGAGAGGAAGAAATTGACCAAAGATGATCTTCCCTTCGGGCTGAATCTCTTTTTCTGTCTTCTGTGTTGCTCGTTGCTTACATACCGCTGCGGGTATGCAGCGCTTCTCGCGCCTTGAATACGGAGCAAAATAGCATCAGCCATTGTTACCGTATTTATGAATCAGAGCACTCATTACTTACATACCGCTGCGGGTATGCAGCGCTTCTCGCGCCTTGAATACGGAACAAAAATAGCATCAGCCATTGTTACCGTATTTATGAATCATAGCACTCATTACTTACGTACCTCTGCGGGTATGCGGCGCTTCTCGCGCCTTGAATACGGAACAAAAATAGCATCAGCCATTGTCAAAATATTTATAATCAGAGCACTGGGTGAGGATAAGCATAATTTGCTATTTTTTAACATTTAAAATATAATTTGTTCGCGAGGTAAATATATGATCACAAAAGAAGAGGTTAAAAGCCAACTTGAAAAGGTATTGGATCCCGAGATCGGCATAGACATAGTTTCCCTGGGTCTAATATACGACATCACCATCCCAGATCCGGGACATGTCAAGGTAACAATGACCCTTACGATACCGGGATGCCCCATGGCATCATATCTTACACAGGAAGCTCAGCGTTCAGTCGAGGAATTGGAAGAGGCGAAGAGCGTTGTGGTCGACCTGGTATTCGACCCTCCCTGGACTCCGGATATGATCCCCCAGGAAACCCGGGATAAGCTGGGGCTGTAATAATGCGCGAACTCGAAACATTAAAAGAGGGCATCGAGCGATCATTTAAGAAATACTCATCAAAGACATCTATCAAGTATTATAAGCAGAAGTACAGCTTTGCGGACTTGCGCCGGCTTTCTAATAAAGCGATCAATTATATGAACAATCTCGGCCTGAAATACAAGGACAAGATCGCGATACTGTCAAGAAATATCCCGCCGTTCGCCATCATCAACATCGCTGCCTTGAGAATGGGGATCACGGTGATCCCCATCAATTATCTTCTGAGTTATGACGAAGTAGAATACATAATCAAAGACAGCGGCGTTAAGGTCCTTTTCATTCAGGAATCTTTCGCCGTCAAGATGGAAGGGTTGGTTACGCAGAATATCCTGGATTCCATGATCCTTCTGGACAAAGGAGAAGGTTATCCGGTCTTGAGCGATGAATTAGAGAATTGCAGCGACAGCAGCATGGACATCACCTATCCCGTTAAATTCAATGATACCGCCATAATAATATATACTTCCGGAACAACAGGAAGGCCGAAGGGCGTGATGCTTTCTCATCGGAATATCTTTTCAAATGTTAAAGATGTTATTGAAGTTACCCGCGTCAGCCACAAAGAAAGGCTATTTACGCTACTGCCGCTTTTTCATGCCTACTCTTATACAATAACATTTATTCTGCCTCTGATATGGGGAATAAAAATGATATTCATGGATGATCTTAGCAATGGAAAGTTCATCATAAAGACCCTGGTTAAAGAAAGGATAACCTGGCTGGTTGCCATTCCCACTCTTTTTAACGCCATTGCCAAGGCAAATCTTCCCAAGATCTTCCGGTATATCAGTCCCTTAAAGGTGTGTGTTTCCGGCGCGGCGCCCCTGCCGCCTTCAACCAATATTCTTTTCAAAGAAAAGCTTGGCCTGAATATTTATGAAGGCTACGGGCTTTCCGAATGCTCCCCGGTCGCGGCGCTGAATGACCCCAATGCACCTGTAATTATAGGGTCCGTCGGACAGGCGATGCCGTCTGATAGCATAAAGATCATTGACGATGACGAGAATGAACTGGCGGTGGGAGAAGTCGGCGAAATTATTATCAAGGGCCCTAATATAATGCTGGGATATTATAATCTACCGGAAGAAACAGCAAAAGCCATCAAGAATGATTGGTTCTTTTCCGGTGATTTCGGTAAATTCGACAAGGACGGCAATCTGTATATCGTAGGGAGAAAAAAAGAGCTGATAATACGCAACGGCATGAACATTTATCCCCCGGAAATTGAACGCGTCATCATGCTGGAGATGAATGTAAAAGAATGCGCGGTAATAGGGCATGAGGTCACAGAGGGAGTAGAGGTTCCGATAGCTTTCTATGAGACCATAGATAAAAATGAAATTCCCGCTAACATCTTGCGCAATCTGTGTAAATTACACCTGGCCGCCTATAAAATGCCCCAGAAATTCATCTTCATGCAGGAGTTGCCCAAAACCCCTACGGGAAAACCCATAAAAAGAGAATTGAAGGTAGAGTAATATATGAACAATAACGATATACGAAGTTTGCTGAAGGAACTAGGACTGAAGGCAACGCCTCAGAGGGTTGAAATAGTCGGCTTTATCACCAAAAACAACCACTCGAGCGCAGGAGAGATCAAGGAACACACCGACAAGGTCCTTCCCTCCGTATCCTTCTCTACCATATACCTGACCGTCAATACACTGATCGAAGCAGGCATCATCATCCCAGTGACCTTTGAACCCGGAACAGTAAGATATGACACAAATACCGATTCTCATTACCATATGATCTGTGTGGAATGCGGAAAGATCACTGAGGTCGGGCTGGATCCATTGGAGAAGTTCTCAATGGATGAGTTTTCATCTCTCGGATTCGCCGAGATCTATGGTTTCGCGATACATTTTTTCGGAAAGTGTACCGATTGCGGCGGGTGATCCGCTGACTTTCTCCTATTCAGAGTAATACGTATATATCTTGCTGCCTTCACGATAAATGTAAAACATGATGCCGTCGCCCGCCTTGATCCGGCTGAGGGCTTCGAGATAATCGTCCATGGTAACAACTTTCCTGTCTCTAATGCTTAATACAACATCCCCTTCCTTCAGGCCGGCGCGGTCGGCATATTTCCCCTTTTCTACTGATACCACTATCACGCCATTTATATCTCTTGGGATCCTGTACTTCGATCTTACAGCATCTGTAAGGGATTGCACCTTCAAGCCGATCTCATCGTTCTTGTTTTTGATCTCCCGCGGACTCGATCCCTTTGCCGTGAGCCGTGCCGTTAGGTTGATATATTTCCCGTTCCTGAATATCTTTATCCTTATCCTGTCGCCCGGACTATGAGAAGAGATCGCTACATAGGCATCCTGATAATTCAATATCTGATCTTCATTTATCTTGACGATGATATCGCCGCGGAGAAGGCCCGCGTTGTCGGCCGCGCCGCCCCTACTCACCTCTGCAATGAGCACTCCGCCTTTGCCTTTGTATTGAAATCCTTCTTTCAACGATCTGTCAAGGGACTGCATTCTTATGCCCAGGAACCCTCTTTGGACCTGTCCTGTTTTCTTCAATTGCGGTAAGATATTCTTTATCAGATTAACGGGAACAGCAAAACCGATGCCATCAAATCCGCCGGTTCGGGAAAGGATCGCGGTGTTTATACCGATAATCCTGCCGTCTAGATCCAGAAGCGGGCCTCCGGAATTTCCTTTATTTATTGCAGCATCGGTTTGTATAAGCTGCTGCAGCGGGGATTCTGTTATTCCCTTTCTTCCCAATGCGCTAATAATGCCAGCGGTCACCGAGAAATTCAGTCCAAATGGATTTCCTATGGCAACAACCCACTGCCCTATCGCGATCTGATCGGAATTACCCAATTCCGCAAATGGTAGTCCCTTTGCTTCTATCTTTAATAATGCGACATCGATCAAAGCGTCCGAGCCCTTCACCTTGGCTTTGTACTTGCGGCCGTCCAGAAGCGTAATGTCTATTTTGTCGGCATCTTTTATTACATGATTGTTCGTAAGTATATATCCGTCTTTTGATATTATTACACCGCTTCCCAGAGAAGATACCGTCCGTTTTCGATTACGTTTTGTAAATGGAGTGTCCCCAAAGAAATATCGAAAGAGGTCGTCTTCTCTGTACGGTACATTTCCGCTTGTAGTTATTTGGCTCTCTGTGGATATATTTACGACAGCAGGACGGACATTCTCGGCAACGCCGATGAATGCGCTGGAGAGTTTCCGTAATTCAATTTTTGCCTTGTCGTTATCAGCATACGCGCCCACATGCGAGATAAGAATAATAAGCATTATGATGATCCCTTTCATTGTTCTGTTCATATATGTCTCCTTATAGGGGGAATTCGTGCAAACTTTATGCCAGAGAGTCGATAAGCGCACATGTGACAAGTGAGAAACAATTGTAGGGGCAGACCTGTGTGTCTGCCCTTTTGTAATAGAAGAGCATAAAGAATTAGGCAATAATGTATACATGTGGTTCCATACATTGTGGATGATGTTTCCGTGTGATTCTAACGGGACAAAGAGTTTACACGCTCCGCTTCCTGTCAACTCTTTGTTTGGAACTTTAACATCGGGACAGACGAACGCCTGCGGCGTACGACATGTCCCATATCTTACTTCGCTCCGGCGTTCTATATTTGCTGCGAATAATTTAATAACAATTACGATATCACGATTTCTCGGTTACGGATGTGGATATTGTTTTGTTCTCCTCACTTTACACCTCACACACCACACTTCACACTTCTGAATGCCTCGCACATCGCACATCCAACGTCGTACTGTTTTTTTAACCTCTATTTTAGTCCGTATTTCTCAAGTTTATAGATCAATTGATTTCTATTTATACCCAATATCTTAGCGGCCTTCGAGTAATTGTTTCCTGCTATTTTAAGGGCCTTTTTCATAAGCTGTATCTCGACCTCTTTGAGGTTCATCTGGCCTTCTTCGGTGGACATATCGGCTGAAAGGTCTGAAAACACGAGGTCTTTGTCATTTATAGTAGTACCGTCTGAAAGGATGTAGGCCTGTTCTATAATATTCTTCAATTCTCGGATATTTCCAGGATAGTCATAGTCTTTCAAAAGAACGGCAGCGGGACCGGATAATTGTTTCTTTGATCCGTATATACGGTCGAGATCAAGCAGGAACTGATCAGCCAATTCCATTATATCTTCAGGGCGGGACCTTAAGGGGAGCACTTGCAATGCGATATTATTCAATCTGAAGTACAGGTCTTTTCTGAATTTTCCGTCACGAACCAATTTTTCCAGGTCTTCGTTCGTTGCTGTGATCACGCGTATATCCACCCTTCTCTCCGTGGTCTCTCCAATGCGCACCAAAACGCGATCCTGGATGATACTCAGGAATTTCTTTTGCATATCAAGGTTCAGCGTGCCGATCTCGTCCAGAAATATGGTTCCCTGATGGGCTGATTCAAATTTTCCGACCCTGTCCTCGATCGCGCCGGTGAACGAGCCCTTTTTATGCCCGAAGAGCTCTGACTCAAAGAGCTCCGATGGTATTGATGTGCAGTCAACCTTGATAAACGGTTTCTTGGACCGCGGAGAACTTTGATGTATGTATCTCGCGAACAAGTCTTTTCCTACTCCGGTTTCTCCCTTGATCATCACGGTCGCGTCTGTTTTGGCGATCTTTTCTGCTTTTTTCATTACCTGCTTAATGTGCGTGGAACAGCCGATGATCTTCTTATTGTCGTCCGTTGCGACCGGTTCAATACTCGCCTCTATTATTTCTACAAGCGTCGCTATCTCAAATGGTTTGCCGATATAATCCACAGCGCCGAGCTTCATTGCCTCTACGGCATTTGATATGCTCCCGTATGCCGTCATGAAACATACTGGAACGCTGCTGAAATTGGTTCTTAGCTTTCTAATGAATTCGATACCTGTCATATTGTCCATTTTTATATCGGATATGATCATTTGAGGGACAAATCCCTTCATCTGCTCCAGAGCTCGACTGCCGGATTCAGCTGTCTGTACCTCGTACCCGTGCTTCTTCAGGGCAAGCGACAGTATCTTTCTCATATTCGCTTCATCGTCAACGATCAGTATTCTTATCTTTTCATTCACTGTTCCACCTCATGGTAAAGCGCTTCCACTTACCCTTCTGAACGAACTCAACGCGCATTTTTAGCAGCTCCGACAGCTTTTTCACAATGGACAAGCCCAGGCCGATGCCTTTTGCCTTCGTTGTAACAAATGGTTGGAACAGGTCCTTCTTCGCGAGGCCCAGTGGAGAGCCGTTATCTGAGACGGTCAGCCGGTCTTTTTTAATAATTATTTCCACTTGTCCGCCGTGCGGATCATCTGTCGCTTCAAGCGCATTCTGTATAAGTATCGCGAAGATCTCTTCCAATGCAGAGCGGTTGGTTCTTACCCGAATATCCTTTCCCTTGATGGAAATCCTGTTCTGGTCATAATGCTTCTTCTCGACAACATCGACAATGATGGGTTTTATATCATATTCGTCCATTGAAAATTCCCGGGTTCTGGCAAATTCCAGAAATTTGGTTACAATGTCGTCCAGATGTACGATCTCTTCACTGACAGTACTCAGAACATCGTCCTTTTCTTTTTTGGAAAGACGGTTGCCGCTAATCAATTCCATTGAGTTTTTCAAAACGGCTATGGGGTTTCTCAATTGATGTGTGACCGTGGCGATCATATGCCCCAATACGGAGTATACCTTTATCCTGCCCAGTTCGTCTTCCAGATTCTCTATTTGAGCGAGCTTTTCCTCTACTTCGTTCAAGTAGTATATATTCTTTAAGCGTGCATTCAGCTCTCTTTCCACCTTAACTACAAATTCATCTTCTTCAAAGAACAGGGGCCGGCCCTTTTTTTCGATCAGGACGATACGCGCGTTTGCAGATTTAGGCGCATTGATCGATATTTTCTCAAGCGGCAGCCGGTCTTCTATGAACTTCTTTGTGTAGCCGAAGATCTCCCGCCGCTCTTCCATATTGATCAGTTTGGTGAGGTATTTTACAAGCTCTTTTTCCGTATTGAGGTATATCGGCGAAAATACCCGCATTACAGGTTTTATTACGGAAAATGATATGGTAAGCGTAACTGTTATGATGACGGTATAGAATGCCTGCTCGCTCATATCACTGACGGGAATGGTCTTTATTATCAGCATGTTCAATATCAGTATCATGGGAAATAGTATCGAAAATGATATCAGGAAATTAATGATCGGATGTGAGATCTTTATGCGTTCTGTACCGGTAAGTTCCTTTATAAAAACGACCATTGGCAGGAATGGGATGAGGTCCAAAAGATATACAAAGTACTCAGGCCCCTTGGTTAATACCGTTACCAGCGATACAAAAAGATACGCCGTGTAAAAATAGATAAGAAAGAACGATACTTTGAACCGGTACGGCTCGTTTGTGCTCAAGAGTAAGTACCCGTATATGCCGAGCATGGTAATCGAAAGGATCAATCGGGGAATAAAGATATCGCCGAATGGCAGGAATACGATCAGAAACAACGCGGACGCAAATAGCGCGTATTTCTTTTTCAGTCTATACAGAAATATGATTCCCAAAAGTGCGGAAACAAAGAGGTTCAGACGGGGAAAGATGATCTCCTGGAAAGTCATTTTACCTTTATATCCAAAGATATATCAATGCTTTTTGCGGAATGCGTCAATTTACCGACAGAGATCACATCAACGCCGTCGATAATATAATTGTCCAGCGTCTCAAGGGATATCCCCCCGGAAACCTCCACGATCACCTTGGTCTCACTCAATATGGCTATGGCATCTCTGATCATTTGAGGAGAAAAATTATCCAGCATTACAATATCGACCGGCAGGGCTTCATCGACAATACCCTTCGCCTGTGCCAATGATTTAACTTCTACCTCTAATTTGACAGCGTGGCTAAGCGATGCTTTGATCTTTTGAACCGCATTGGATATACCGCCCGCTGCGTCAATATGATTGTCTTTGATCATAACGGCATCGTATAGGCCTGATCGGTGGTTTCGTCCGCCGCCGGTCTTCACCGCATATTTCTCAAAATATCTGAAATTGGGAGTAGTTTTTCGCGTATCGGTAATAATGATACCGCTGGCGGATTTTCGTATCCGTGATACGTACTTATTTGTCAAAGTCGATATCCCCGACATTCTCTGAAGATAGTTTAATCCAACGCGTTCTCCCTTAAGAATGGAGGTAAGCGGGCCTTTGATACTGCCTATAACGGTGTCCTTTTTAATGACATCGCCGTCCTTTACTGAAAATGTTACGGTCACTTCATCATCAAGGATGTGGAACACCTGCTTAAATATTTCAGTTCCGCATATCGCACATTCTTCTTTGACGATAATATCGCCTCTGCCCACGGCATCTTTGTCGATGCAATTGTCCGTGGTAATATCGCCTGTATGAATATCTTCATATAATGCGTCTTTGATCTGGTCAATTATGTAATTATCCATAGTTTATTATATTTGTATCTTTCAAATAAGTCAAACCTTGCGATGTTTGTTTCTTGTGTTTTGAAGGATCCGTCACTTTTTTGTCCCCACTTCAAACTCCGCACATTCAACTTCGTATGTGGTCTTATAGTATTATATATTAAATATATTGATATTATCATTATTAAAGAGCCTTGTGTGTAATTGTGTAAGTATTGACGTGTTCGATGATGTAATCGTGCTGTATTGTGGATATGCTGTTGATCTCCCGCTGAATATCTTGAGAGGTTTACACAGGTCGCACTCCAGTCGTCCAATTACTACTGAGAATTGTGGAAAAGCGGTCACTTTTCCACAGGATACCGGCATCATTTTACACATCCTTCAAAGGGTAGCCGTTTAACGTATATACGGTAAGCCCCTCAACCTTGCCCTTGACCTTCTGCTTTTCCGGATGCTTTTCAAATCTTTCCTTTAATTCCTGTGGAAGCTTGCCGTAAACGGTAGAATTGATCACCAGGCAATTATTCAGCGTTCTCGTTACTCCCTCCAAACGGGAAGCCGTGTTAACGATATCTCCCATCGCAGTGTAATCATATACATCTTCAGAGCCCATATTGCCGACTACGGCGTCACCGAAATTCACCCCTACCCCAATATGGAATTTCTCCTCATTACCCTCATTGAACTTCTTGATATCGTCTATCATATCAATACATGCCATGACAGCATTAGAGCATGAATTCTCATCCTGCATCGGAGCCCCCCAGAAAGCCATGATACAATCCCCGATATACTTATCCAATGTCCCATTGTGTTTGAATACGCAATTGGTCAACCTTGTCAGGATCTCATTCAAATACATTACGACCTCTTCGGGTGGATGGCTCTCGGAAAATGTTGTAAAACCCGCGACATCACCGAAGATCACGGCGATCTCATATTTCTTGCCGCCTAATTTTACCATACTCGGATCTTTGATGAGCTCCTGCATTACATTCGGCGAGAGGTAATGAGACAGTATCCTCTTTAATTCTCTGGCGCCTTTGGATGAGATCAAATAGTAATACCCCAGCATATACCCGAAGAGTGAAATGTAAAAAAGATTGGGAATGGTAAACGGAATGCTTTGTGAAAGGATCCCGTATGAATAGAATTGCAGGCCGAAATGAACAATAAACACCACCGCGAGAGAAAGCAATCCTCTGATCAATGAGAACTTCTTATTGTATAAAAAGTATACTATTCCCAGAAGATACATTAAAAGCAGTCCAAAGTGAAGGTTTTCGGGCTTCATCGGTAGCAGGAAGTTGCCGGTTAATAAGTTATTTAAGGCCGTTGCCTGTATTTCGATCCCCGGAAGATCAGGGCTGATCGGTGTGGCGCGGTAATCATGAAGCGCGGTACCGGTCATGCCGACCAATACAAGGCCGTCCTTGAATTCCTTTCCGGCGGTCCCATCCATAATATCGGTCATTTTAACAGTCGGTATATCTCCCGGCTCTTTTAAATACCGTATCAGCATAGAGCTGTTTTCATCCACGGGTATCGCCATCTCGGGAGTGACTATACGGTTCTTGTGAAATTCAAAGGAGACCTCGCCTATTCCAAACCCGCGGTATTCCCTGAACATCTCAAATACCATTCCGGGAATGATGCGGTCTTTGTAAAAATAAAAGGGCTTGTAATGCCTGATAACATTGTCAAAGTCACTATTGAATTTAAAATGTCCCCGGGAGAGAAATCCGGATGATATGGCGTCAACATTGCCGACAAATGAGTGCACACAAAAGCCGGAAGTGTCCAGTTCAGAGTTTGAAAAGAGCGGAAAATACGAGAGCTCGTCCAAATTCTTTCCCTTTCCCGGGTTGTCAGAGATCAAGACCGAGCCGAGTATATTGCCCGCATAGAAGATCGATGATGTAAATGTTTCATCACTTGACGAACTTTCCGCGAAGATAATATCAAGGCCCACATAAGCGGGTTCACAAGAAGATATCTTGTCAATAAGGCCCGCCATTATACTTCTGTCAAAAGGCCATCTGCCGTATCTGTTCAATGCGTCGTCGTCGATCGCTACAATGTAAACATTTCCCGCCCAATTCTCATAGGCGATACTGGTTTGCAGAAAGTCCGACCATTGCTGGTCCAGAGACATGATCACGCGTGGATGATAAAACATGAGAATGCCGAATAGCACAAAGATCATAATAATAAAAAATATCCTTTTCATAATATATTTTACCATATGTCCCGTCAATTGCAAAAGAGGCGCTCAGATTTTATTTCTTAAAACTTTAAAAAAGACGGAAAATATATTATAATATGCAAAAGGGGGTTTGATGGAATATATCGAACTTTATCGGGGCGACATTACAAAGATCAAGGTGGATGCCATTGTAAATGCCGCAAATACCTCCCTTTTGGGCGGCGGCGGCGTGGATGGTGCTATTCACAATGCGGCAGGGCCGCAGCTTCGGGAAGAATGCAGCGGACATGGCGGATGCCCCACCGGACAGGCTCGGATCACCAATGGATATCGACTTCCGGCTAAATATGTGATCCATGCGGTTGGCCCGGTCTGGAAAGGGGGTAAATTCAAAGAATCGGTGATGCTTCAAAGCTGTTATCGTTCCGCCCTCGATCTTGCGGAAGGCAAACACGCTAAAAGTATTGCTTTTCCCGCCATCTCCACAGGTGTTTTCGGATATCCCGCAGAAGAAGCCGCTGGAATAGCGGTCAAAACCGTTCGAGATTGGCTGAAATACCCGCCCACTATTAATAGAATTGTTTTTGTTGTATATAACGATGCGGCGGAAAATGTGTATAGAAAATTGTTGACATAGGATAGATAATGAGCTTACAGAAAATACTTATTGTTGAAGATGACAACCGGATACAACGGCTGATATCCATGACCCTTTCAGAATTTAAAAATGAACAGGTGATCATAAGCAACGGCCTCAAAGCCATTGAATACATTAAAGAGAATCATGAGCAATTGGGCATCATATTCCTGGATGTAGGCCTTGAAGGTGTTAACGGCTTTGAGGTGCTGAGAACGATCAGAAAGGATTTCGGGCTTCAAACACCCGTTGTCGTTGTATCGGCATATGTCTCAAAGTCAGATATAGAAACGGGGGTTGAACTGGGCGCGGACCATTATTTGGTGAAGCCCTTCAATCTCAGAAAACTTTTAGAAGTGTGCAACAATTATCTTAGGAGTGAATAATGAGCGGAAAAAAATTGGTAATGATCGCCGATGACGATGTGAACATCAGAACAGTTCTTCACAAGTACCTGGAAGCAAAGAATTACGATATCGTTGAAGCGGAAGACGGGGATATGGCCATCGATATGATAGAAAACCAGAAGATCATGCCGGATCTCATCGTATTGGATATTATGATGCCCGGCAAGAACGGCTTTGAGGTCTGCGAACATCTTCGCGCTCATAAACTCTATTCATTGATACCTATTTTAATGCTGACCGCGTTATCCACCCCCGAAAGCGTTATCAAGGGGCTGTCTCTGGGAGCGGATGATTATATTAAAAAACCCTTCAATCTTGAAGAAGTACAGATAAGGATCGATAACATTCTGAAGAAAGGGTCCGTTTCCGAGACAATAAAGAAGATCACGGAAGAGTATAAGGCAGCGGCCGATTCTCTTTCAAGAGAGGGACTCCCGCACATCGATAAGCTTACGAAGCTTCCGGTTCTTCCGGCGATCTTCGAAACGCTCAGAAAGAAATACAAGGATGGCTTCTACATAGTATATATTGACACAGGCGAGGTCCTCAAGTATGAGAAGATATTCAATTGGAAGATAATCGATGATTTTATCTTCAAACTGTCCGGCCATATCAATGAATTCATCAATTCAAAATACTACAATGCTCTCATCGGTGTGAAAAAAGTGTATGCCGGTGATTTCATAGTATTTTTTTCTCTTGAACATATCGATATTTTTAGAATAATCGAAGAGTTGAAAACATGTTTGAGAGATAAGATCAAGGAAGAATTCCCCTTCTTTGAGGAGTATCAGGAATATGTGTATATTGAAGGGCATTACTTCAATCGCGAGGAGAACTCCCGTTTTGAAAGAGCGATATATCAGAACATCTATGAATTGCTCGCGAAGATCGAGGAGAATAAACGCAAGGGAGTAGATTTCGCCTATCTTTCGGCGGTTTCAGGGAATGTGGAAATAAAAAAAGAAAATGTGGTGAACATAGACGATAAGTCCATCGGGTACTTTGTAAAATTTATGTTTGAAAAAGTAAATGTCAATGAGATATTCAGATTTTACGATGATGATTCAAAGGTTTCCACAGTATATCGAACTCTGATAGAGAAGGCCGCGGATGCGCTTGACCGCAATACCGATTTCTTTATTCCGGTCAATAAGGCGGCATTGGGTGAAGAGTTCTTGTTTCTTGTTCGGGAGAAGAAGCTTCCGCAGAACTTTATATTTTCCTTTGACGATATTGATGTTTCAAGGGAATTTTTTCACTACCGCGAGTTCCTGGAAATGCTGAAATACCTTAACTACCGTATCGCGATCTTTAATTTCGGAACAACATCATCCAATTTCGACTCCATCATGGCACTGAAGCCGGATTATATTTTTCTGCATCACATGATAACTAAAGATATTGAAAGAAACTATATTAAACAGGATTTGATAAAATCCCTTATCAATGTTCAGGACAAATTAAAGACAGAGATCATCGGAAATGAAATGAACAGAGACATCTTGAAGGAGATAGGGGTAAAATATTTCAGAGGGGGAATATAATGACGAAGGCACTTTGTCGGATCATTCTTATTGTTTCCGCGGTTTTCATTCTGCACTCGAGTTTATTTTGCGAAGAGGATTACTTCTTGAAATTGGATCAGCTTCTCATCGAGTCTTCCAATAAAACGGTCGTAAAATACGAAGACCTGAGTGAGAATCTACGCGTCATTCCTGCTCGTTTTCTTCAAGAATACAATATAAAGACGATCAGCGACCTGATACCGTATATTTCTTCAATGTACCTCTCCAGATACCGAAGCGGAGAGGCCCTGATCTATACTCTGGGGATATTGAATTCTCATAATGAGAAAATCCTGCTGCTTATCAACGGCACGCCTGTTTATGACCCTTTCTATAATAAGAGCGTCATAGACGAATACTATCCGCTTGATAATGTGGACCACATAGAGATCGCCATCGGGCCTTACTCATCTCTTTACGGAACAGGGACCTTTGCGGGCTATATCAATATTGTGGAAAAGAAGAAGTTTCCCAATTCGGTGAAACTGAACGGTGCATCCACGGAGCGCTTTCGAAGCAGTTACTCATTTTCGGGCGTAATTGACGGCATTGAATACAGAACGGCCATCACGCATCTGGAAGATAAAGGGATTGGTACCGATGTTAATTACAAAGATAAACCCGATCTTCTTGAAGAAGACCCGAAAAAGAATACATTGATCCGTGCGGGTATTTCATTCAAGGGTTTCAATCTTTCTGTTATAAACGTCAATTATCGCTTTAAAGAACTGAATCAGGATGTGTATACCTGGGCGAATGCAGCTCAGGACGATATCGGCTGGCATATATTCAAGGATATATTGCTAACGGCGGACTATAAATATGATTTCAGCGACCGTATGTCTGCGGGAATCGATATCAATCATCAGATATTTTCCCGTGACTCTGTCTGGGGGTATACGGTATATGATTCAACTACCGCTATCAAGTATTATCTTAGCGATGCCAGAAAGCAATCCTCCCGGAGCTTCGGAGAGTTGATGGTCTCCAATGACTTTCCTTTTTTGAAAACGCTAGTCGGTTTTTATATGGAGTACAATAATCTGAAGGATATAAAGGATTATGAATATATTAACAATTCACCCGTATTCGAAGACCCGTCCTCATACTATCTTGATCCGGTCGCATTCAATAATTATGCGGCTTATATTCAGATGATGCTTCAGAATATTGATAATATTCAAATCGTGGGATCTATCCGATACGATTACAATCATTACTTCCACGACTTTCTTTCTCCAAAACTGACCCTTTCCTACAGGATCAAACCCATCACGCTGTATGTCAACGCCGGCCGCGCGTTTCGTTCCCCTTCTCCGAGGGAGCTTCTCTTAACAACTACTGATTGGGCCCTGGCCAATGAAGACCTTACTCCTGAGATCATTGATTCGGTATCCGTTTCGACAAAATGGACTTCGGACAATTTTGTTCTGGACGCCACGGGATTCTATATGGAGCTTTCCGATCTGATAGAATTGCGGGCAATAGACGCCTCACATACAGGATTTTTTAATATAGGGCATATGTATTCAAGAGGGATCACTCTTTATGGAGAATACCAAAGCCGGGTTTTTGACACCTCGCTTTCATTGACATATACAGACGCAAGAGTAATGAAATACGACGATCTCGAAGGAATTGAGAAATCATTATTTCAATACGGTTACCCGCTTTTCAAGGGAGTGCATCTCTTGAAGTGGCATCTGACGGAATCTTTGGCATTTTCAATTGCGAACACCTATGTCGGACACCGCCCCCGCGCTCAATGGAACGAAGACAAGCCGGACGGTGAGCCATTTCTTATTACCGATCTGAACCTGACGGTATATCACGATAATATCCGATTTTCAATCTATGCAAAAAACGCATTTGATATCGAATACGGCACGATGTACTATGTCGACAAAGTCGCCAGTTCTTCATATACGGAGGATCATAAAATGCCGGGCGTTGTGATCGGTATGGAAATCAAGTATGAGTTCTAATCTCCGCAAGTTCCTTATTATAATTCTCTTTCTCCTATGTATGGACCTAGTAGCAGCGAAGGCCTATATCATACATTCATTCAAATACGATACCTTTGACCAGATAGCACTCGGTTTTAAAGATTCAGGGATATACGATGAGATACAGGAAATGACATTGAACGGAGAGCCGCTTAATGTCGAGGACCTGGACTGTAATATATGTATAACTCTGGGAGAGAAGGCATTGAAAGAGATGCTCAACACCACTTCCCGGATAAGGATCATAGCGTTTATGAATTACAATGAAAAGATATTAGGCGATATCGCCGACAAGAGGGTGTTCATTGTAGAGCCGGATATCGACCTTCTGACGAAGATCATCATTTTGAAAAGTCTGATCTCCGATCTTAAGGGTGTTGTGGTCCCATGCACATCTGATTGGTTCGAAAAGAATCACGATGACCTCGCTAATATATTGGAAAAAAAGGGAATAGATCTCCAATTCAATGTGATATCAGGAAATATCGGCTCATTTTTTAAAGAACTGACGATACCAAAGGGATATCTTCTGATGGCGGTGTATGATTCCGGGATATATAACAGGAAAAGTATTTATAATATTCTTGAGATTACTTTCAAAAAAAGGATCCCGTTCGTCGGACTCACCAAGGGCTTTGTAAGAAGCGGCGCCTATATCTCTGTTATTCCCGACTTTTACGCAATGGGTTTCGATGCGGCGAAACAGCTCAGGAGCGAGACCAATACGAGCATGATCCCGCAGGAATATAATGTGGTCGTGAACAATAATATAATGAAAATGATGGATTTCTCATTGAAAAAGAGTCCGAGGGTCCAATTCCTAAGATGAAGAAATTCCTTTCAATTAAAACAAAGATCGTCTTTTGGATGATCCCGGTACTGGTATTGTTGTTTCTTTTCGTATCCACTTTCTTTATGCGCTTCAGTTCCAAGATAATCAAAAGAGAATATACGAAGAGCATGGAATTTACGATGGTAAATATAAGCAATGTCCTCGAATTTCCCCTCTGGGCGAATAATAGAGAAGAGATCGAGAATATTCTATCGGAATTGATCAAAAAACCCGCGGTAAAAAAAATAGTGATAGAATTCGGTAATGATCCCGAATACTACATTTACGAATCCCCGATAAAGAACAAGAATGACACTTTATTCGAAATAGCGGTCAGCATTTCAAGAGAGAAGGAGATGCAGGATATAATGCTGTTCAGCGATACCGGAAAGGAAAATTTTGTCCGTGTTTTTCTTTCGGATAAGGAGATAGAGAACGAGATGAGCGAATCCCTCCGGCTCTTCAATATGTTCCTGCTTCTGATCACTTTCATTCTATTTGTTCTGGCATATTTCTTTGTGGATTCTCTAACAACGCCTATACTGAAATTATCATCACAGGTCGAAGAGATGTCCAAGCTGAATTTCAACCGCAAGATCGAGATGGATGCGAATGATGAGATCGGCGTTCTTGCGACCAGATTTGAGAACATGAGAAAAGAGATAGTCGATTATTCAAAAAGGCTGGAGAACTGGAACAGAAATCTTGAGGAACAGGTTGATCTGAAAACAGATGAGCTGAACTCAAAGAACCAGGAGTTGATGAGCGCGATTGATAAATTGGAGGACCTTAATTTCAATTATAAAAATGTTAATGAGGTCTTGAATCAAACACTCAAAGAGCTGTCCGTGGCAAAAGATAAGGCGGAAGAATCTTCGCGTCTAAAATCTCAATTTGTTTCAATGATCTCGCACGAGCTCAGAACTCCGCTTACATCGATAATCGGATATACTCAGCTCCTGCAAACAGGTATATTGGGCAAGCTGGATGAAAAAATGGTCGATAGCCTCAATGCGATCGAGGCTTCTGCCAAGGATCTTCTTTTCCTGATAAATGATATCATAGATATTTCAAAAATAGACCTCAGTAAATTTTCTCTTAGTTTTAAAAAGGTTAAGCTCAATGACTTTTTCGCTACAATAAAGACGGAAATACAACCCTTGGTCGACAAGAGGGGACTGGATTTCATTGAAATTTATAAATATCATGACCAAGAGGGCTACTTCGATGAGCTGAGGATTAAGCAGGTGATCATCAACCTCTTCTCGAATGCGATAAAGTTTACCGAGAAAGGTCATATAAAGATCGAGGTCCTGCAGACCAATACGATAAAGCTAAATACAAAAGGGGCCGCGTCCGGAGAATTCCTGCAGGTCGCGGTTGAGGATACGGGATTCGGGATCAAAAAAGATGAAGTGGAAAAGATCTGGGATCTCTTTTATCAGACCGATGACAAGCTTACAAGAAAAGTCGGGGGAACTGGGCTGGGGTTGACGATATCCAGACAGATCGTTTCGCTGCACAAGGGGCGTTTCTTCCTGAATACCGAATTCAGAAAGGGAAGCACGTTCACTTTTATTATTCCGCTAAATCAGGAAGAAATAAACTCAAAACACTAAATTATTCCAATGTAACCAGGACTTTTGTATCGTCGTCATCTACCTCAACCAAAGTAAGGGGGCCATATTCCCTTATCGCATCAATGATCTTGCTGATATCAAGATCTTCAAGATTCAGATTCTCTCCACCCATGGGAATGTTGATATTTGTTTTCGCGCTTTCAGGGATCATATTAATTACGGTTTGCGCAAGCGCCAGCGGAAGAGTGACATTAACCTTGGGTTTTGCGGTCTTTTCTCCCTCCCATACTTTTATCTTCAACCATCTTGAGGGCTTGATCTTCTCCTCCAGATTCTCCAATCCGCCTATAAGTTCAACCGCTTCTTCGGGCGAGACCTTTCCATCAGAAACCATTTGCAGTATCTTAAGTTTGTCGTCCATCATTTACTCCTTTTCAATTTTTTAATCAGGGCGATCCCTTCCTTGGAGGATATCTCACCCTTGTCCATTTTTTCCAGGATCTCCTCGACTTGGCTTTTTATTGCCTCATCTTCACCTTTACCATCACTGTTAATTCCCAAAGCGGACAGCAGCTCATCAAATCTCACCCTTACCGTGGGGTAAGAAACACCGAGCTGATTGCCGAGTTCCCTGAGATTGCCCCTAAGAGAAAGATACTGGTAAAGAAAATCGAGCTTGTCCTTGGGAAGACTTAAAATAGAGTCCGTTTCAAACTCTCCGCGCACCGTGGTCCCGCATTCCGGACAGTGATACTCTCGTATAATAAGAGTGGACTGACACGCGGGACATGAATTTAATCTTTTCATACTAACCTCCTATAGTAATTATGAAACAGAGCACCGGTCAAGGGCTTTCCCTCTAACCTCACCATATTATAAGGAATAATTTCGCAAATGTCAAGCGGTTATTTATAATATGTAAAATAACTATTAATTAATGTTAAATCCACGCGCATTCATTGTTCACATCCGTAACACAAGAAAAGAGGGACATGCCGTCGACAATTTATTGGCACGACCGTCCCGGATAAAGGTACCAAGCAGAAGGTTGACAGGAAGCGGAGCAATCCGAGTGCTCTGATTTCTCGTCATTCCCAATACTTGTTACATTTTACACAATTGAACTTCTTGAATTAGATTAGATAATAATATACAATACAAGATAAAGCATAGGAGTGCTTAATGACTAAGATGCAAAAAACTATAATTACCGTGGAGATCATTCTTCTCGTTATCGGTTTGGGGCTATTTTCCATATCCGCTCTGAATTCAGATAAAGGGCAAAGAAAAGAGATCACAAATAAACTTTCCACTCTTAAAGAAAGAATGACTGCTTCCAAGGAAAAATACAGCAGCAATCAGGCGATATTGGACATTATCAAAGGGAAAGAAAAGGAAATAGATGAGCTGATCGCCAAGTATCAGGATCCCGAGAACGAATTTGACTTTGCTATGGAAAATAGAAAAATGACTATACTCGAAACAGAGATCTCATGCTTTATTGACGACTGTGTAAAAATAGATAATGAGATAAAGGACATACAGGGCTTTATCGACAAGACGCGAAGGTATTTAACGGAGAATAGTAAACAAATAACGAGCGCAACATCCCACAAAAAGGTTCCCGCTTCTACAAAGAGAGAGATCAGATCAGCGAAAAAGAAATTGCAGGACGGAATAGAGTATTTGCAAAAAGGCATTACCGCCGCTAATACACCTGAGGATTTCACACATCTTTCATTGAGCTCGCTCGATCTCGGCCAGCCATTCGTTGAATTGCAGAATAAGGTAGAACACGCTATAAAACTGATAAGTGAGAAGAAGGGCGATACCGAGATAAAAATAGATATCCCCATTAGGATAGAAGAGCCAAGGCAAACAAGGATCCTTGTGAAAAAACATGATACTTCTTTGATAACAAAAGTCATTCCGGAATATCCGCAGGAGTTCAAAGGCAAGGGGTATTTTGCCATTATCGGGTTTAAGATCAATAAGACCGGTAAGCCCACCACCACTTCGGTAGTCAGGTCATCGGGTAATCCCGCCTTTGATCAATTCTGCCAGAAGCAAGCGTTGAAATTGGAATTTTCACCGGCAAAGGCCTATTACAAAGACAAACCCGGCACGGTTTTTACGATAGAATCGGAATCGCAATATCCCTTCAAGTGCAATTAAGGAGAAATGATGAAAAAGACTCTGCTGCTAATAATCCTCTTATTATTACTCGCCCCTCTTTCGGCTGATATTTATGATGCGGCCGCCGACAAGCCCGAATTTACGGTTAAGACCCTGGAATTAAGAAAATCGGTCGATGAATCCTATGTTTGGGTGTACATCAAGATCCCCGTTGCCTCAGTGGAATTGAAAAAAGAGACCACAAGAGAAGGGCAGATGCTCTATAAATCAAAAGTAAAATTCAATGTTACAGCTTCTGTAGATGGGAAAGAAGTAGGCAAGGACTCATGGAAATCAACGAACCTGGTGGCTGAGAACCTGAACTCCAGGCTGTATATTTTTGATTATACGATCATAGAGGCACCTTCAGGAAAGGATATAAGCATTGATGTTCAAGTGGAGGATCTCTACGCTAAAAAGCAAAACACCTTACATATCGCCAAGTCCCTGTCGGAATTCAAAGATCTTTCCATGTCCCAACTCGTTTGGGCGACACAGATAAGGGACCTTAAGCCGGAAGATAGATCAAACACGAGGTTTATCTCTCTTTATCTGAATCCCATAATCGACAATGTTTTCTTTTCTCCGGGATATCCATTGGCTTATTACGAGGTCTACGGCCTTGTTCCGGATGAAGATGATGAATATAATTATAAGATCACATATTCGATCTTTGATAACGCGGATAAACTTTTTTATACCTTTATTGACACAAAGGAAGGAGAGTTCCTGGAAAGCGGGGACATCATAGTGATCACATCACCCGTTATTCTAGATATACTTGCCCTTGTAAGCAGCGGTGATTACACGATAAGCATTGAAGTGGAAGATCTCAATAACGGGGCGAAAAAGGAACTTCGAGAAAAGCTTACCAAAAAACTTTAAAGGGGGAATATATGAAAGTTTTTGACGATCGGCTTCATGACATTGAGGATATATCAAAAAATAAACACCTGCAGGTGATTTTCTGGGTTCTATTCTTTGTAATACTCTTTGTGGGGATAATTCTCTCCAGTAATGAAATGGCCCATATTTCAAAAGCGACATCCGAAAGATCTTCGTATGAACCCGTTAAGGTGATCAATAAGCTCGGCGAAGTTATCCGGGAGCACAAAAAACCAAGATTTTCAATCGATGAAACCGGAGCCACGATAGATTGGATCAAATATTGGGAAAGGGATTGGGCGAAACACGCTATCTTATTGTGTATTGTCTTCCTCTTGGCGGTAATCCTCGAAATATTCATTATTCTACAGATAAAATATCTGCAGAAGAAGGAACTTTACTTAATATATAAATATGAACTCGAAAAATCCAATAAAAAGTGATATAGAAAGGGCATTAGACAAATATCAGAAATCCAGCACCAGAGGTAATTTTGACGCTCTGTATATGAGTGTTACGCAAGATTATCTTCTCAGGGAACTGTCGAAGAAATTTCCCGGCTACTGGAAATTGATGAAGCTGTATAATTCGCATGGCGGGATCGAAGGACTCAAGAATGATGTTCTTCTGGGAGTATACAAAGACGCAAAGAAAGATAGACAGATCAGTAGCCTCCCGGTTCTCTTTGAGAAACACCTTCTTCTGTTCATAGGGTCGAATACAAGCGACATAGCGCTTGCTTTGCACCAATTGCTGGAATATTCATTTTCTTTGACTTACAGAGATTTTTTCGAGTTTGAAAAGATAGATCACTTCGGCAATTTTATTCTGATGGAAATATTCTCTGTTATTTATGAGAGTCTTTATGAAATGATCCAAGAAGGCTCATGCCATATTCTTTATCATTTGATACTTTTACTTTCAAAAGAGCAAACCATAGAGATAACGAAGGAATCGGATTTCACCAAAACATTGATAGATGAAATGAGAAATTTCTGGAAGAGAGTTGAAAAATCAGGGATATTTTCATTGATATCTATATTTATTAAAGGCGTTGGGGATATGGATGAATTTCAGGGCCTTCTTGCAGGTCACCATCTGATAATTTTTCAAGAGAGAGCAGAGAATAAGAAAAGTTATACAACAATTGATAAGGAATTGAATTTGATAAACAGCCGTGAACACCTTTACAAACAGTTGAACACCTATATCAAAGGTCTTGACCTGATAGATGAGATACTGGAAGAGGATGAGAATATTAAATATTCAGGCGCTCTCTGGAAGATCCTGAACCCGGCGCTCTCGCTTTCGGAGACAGATTTTGTGTCTGAGCTTTTTGAGAGAGAAAACAATAGAAGTGAATTTGAAAAAACCTACGGGGACAAAGAATTAACATGGGGCATGAAGAGAAAACTCGAACAGGAATTTAATTTTCCGGAAGGATATATAGAGCAGTATTTCTATCGGACGCCGATAGTCGATCTATTTTCCTCGTTTTAGCCTTTCCGCCAGTATCGCCGGCAATTGCGCGCTCAGTATGTCCTCAAAAGCAGTATCGATATCATATTTGACCCGGCGGTAAGTGACCATACGCTCCTCGGTATCAAATATTGCATAACACGCTCTTGAGTCCCCGTCCCGCGGCTGTCCGACCGACCCGACATTTACAATAGCCCTCGAATCTTGAAAATAGACATGTTGTTCATATGTCTTGATTATTTCCTCTCCGTTTTGAATATAGACGGTGGGAATGTGTGAGTGACCGATGAAAACGATCTCTATGGACTGGTCCATTGTAACAAAAACAAAATTGGCAGTGTCCTTATTCAGGATGTAGCTCCAGTTTTCTGGAAACATTGGCGAAGAATGTACAAAAACGGCGCTTCCGATGCGATGCTCGATCGGCTGATCCTTCAGAAAGTTCATATTCTCCCCGGAAATCCGGCTCTTTGTGAATTCAATTGCCTCCTTGGCATATGGATTGAAGAAAGAGTAGTTCATCAAATCACAAACAGCGGAATCATGATTTCCCATTACGCTGATCCCTGCGATGTTCGCGACCGTTGTAATACAGCTATTCGGGTGCGCGCCGTAGCCGACTATGTCTCCAAGGTTAATTACCTCATCGATATCATGATTATCCTGCATATCCTGGATGACGGCCTGTAATGCCTGTATATTTGAATGGATATCTGAAAGAATGGCGTATTTCATTTAATCGTCCTTTGCCGTCTTTATCACTTTATCGAGTATTCCATTGATAAAGCGTTTTGAATCATTGTTGCCATATATCTTTCCTATCTCGATCGCCTCATTCAGCGACACCAGAATAGGGACATCTTCCACAAAGAGGATCTCGTATACGGCAGTCCTCAAAATATTGCGGTCAATGACCACCATCCTGTCAATTGTCCAATTTTCTGAAAATTTTTCTATGGTTTCGTCTATTTGCTTCTTCTTGTCTTCTGTGCCGGTTGCGAGGGTGTCTGTATAGGTTATGATATCTTCAACATCCGGTCCCTCATAAAAGTATTGAAAGAAATCCTTGATCGCGGATCTTATCTCGTGATCCGCCATATCGACGGCATATAGTATCTTTAAAGCATTTTCCCTGGCCATTCTTCTCTTGGCCGTAAAGGAAAGAGAATGACTCATATCTTATGGAAAAGATCTATCATTTCCAGCAGAGACATTGCAGCATCAAATCCCTTATTGCCCGCCTTGGCACCTGCGCGGTCAATGGCCTGCTCAACGGTATCCGTGGTAAGAACACCGAAAGAAACAGGGATCTTTGCCTTCAACGCAAGGTGAGCTACTCCTTTTGTGGTTTCCGCCGCCACATATTCAAAATGGGGAGTTTCTCCTCTTATCACGGCGCCCAAGGTAATTATTCCATCAAAGCTATCGGACTCTATGGCGCGATTAAGCGCAAGAGGGATCTCGAAAGCCCCGGGAACTCTAATTATTGTAATATTGTCATCGTTTACACCATGACGCGCCAGCGCATCCAAGGCTCCATCCAGAAGCTTATCAGTTACAAAGGAGTTGAACTTACTCAGAAGTATCCCTATGCTCCTCCCTTTACCACTGTAATTTCCATCAATTCTTTTCATTTGAATCCTCCATGAACTCCTCATCGGGTATAAGATGATCCATCTTATCTTTCTTTGCCTTAAGGTATTTTTTATTGTATTTATTGGGTTTGATAATAATGGGAACGCGCTCAACGATGTTAAGTCCGTAGCCCCCTAATCCGACAAGTTTTTTGGGATTATTGGTAAGCAGCCGTATTTCGGTAAGGCCAAGGGCCCTTAAGATCTGAGCACCCTCACCATAGTCGCGCAGATCGGCATGAAAGCCCAGAGCCTCATTTGCCTCGACAGTATCCATTCCCTCGTCTTGAAGTGAATACGCCAGTAATTTATTGTGAAGGCCGATCCCTCTGCCCTCCTGCCTCATATACAAGACCACCCCTAATCCTTCTTTTTCTATCATCTTCATTGCGGTATCAAGCTGATGACCGCAGTCACATCTTAAAGATCCCAAGGCATCTCCGGTGAGACATTCGGAATGAACCCGTACCAGAACATTCTTTTTGCCGCTGACCTCGCCCTTAACCAATGCAAGATGCTCCTGTGCGGCATTGCTCGCTTTGAAGAGCACTCCCTTGAAGTGTCCCGCGGCTGTCGGGAAGTCGAAAGAGGTAATAGCGGTTATCGTTGATTCATTTTTCAGCCGGTACTCAATAAGGTCTTCAATGGATACCAGCTTCAGACCGAATTTGTCCGCGATCTTTCGAAGGTCCTTTAACCTCGCCATTTCTCCGTTATCAAGCATAATTTCGCAGATAACAGCGCTTTCCTTCAAGCCGGCCAGCACGCAAAGATCCAGAGATGCTTCGGTGTGTCCGCATCTTCTGAGAACTCCCCCGGCCTTTCCAACAAGGGGAAAGATATGTCCGGGCCTTAGCAGATCATGTTGTGTGGAATTTTCAGAAGCCAGTATTTTGATGGTCTTTGCCCGGTCCGCCGCCGAGATCCCTGTTGTTATGTCTTCGGAGGCATCGACAGATACTCTAAAATCGGCTCCCTCGACTTCCTTTGCGTCCGCTACCATAGGCGGAAGATTGAGGTTATGTGCTGTCCTTTGTGATATCGGAGCGCAAACAAGGCCTCTTCCCTCCCTTACCATGAAGTTTATGATTTCGGGGGTAACCAGTTCTCCGGAGGCAACGAAATCTCCTTCGTTCTCACGATTCTCGTCGTCGACTACAATAACGATCTTCCCTTCTTTAATGTCTTTTATCGCGCTTTTAATGCTGTCTAACATTCTTACTTACTCCATCCAGGTATTTAACCATCATATCAAATTCGATATTGACCCTACCATTGATCTTCAATTTCCCCAGATTTGTCCGCCTGACGGTCTCGGGTATCACGGAGACCTCAAAAAGTCCCGTAGAAATAACAGATGATATAGTGAGAGATATACCGTCAATGCTTATCGAACCTTTTGGGATCAGGTATTGCGGCGTTTCCTTTACATGGAAACGGAAGACCTCTTCAGAACTCCTCGTATATCTGCCTGAAAGTACCGCGTGGCAATCAATGTGCCCGTATACAAAATGGCCGCCTATGCGGTCGCCTAGCCTCAACGATCTTTCGAGATTCATTTCCCTTCCTCTTTTGAATGTCCCTATTGTGGTTTTTTTTAATGTTTCGGCAGAAATGTCAAAAGAGTATATATTGTCATAAAAAGAGTTTAGCGTCAGGCAAATTCCGTTAATAGCGATGGACTCGCCTGTTTTTGGGTCATTCAGCCCATCACAACTGACAGAAAGAGAAAAAAACTCTCCTTTCTTTGACAGGTCCTTAAAATAACACAATAATTCAATGATGCCCGTGAACATAATAAATGGGAAAAAAGGTAGAAAAAAGGCTATTCAGATTTCTCTGTTTCCTCTTTTACTTCCTTTACCTCTTCCTCTTTCTCCTCTTCGAGAGCAAGCTCTCTCTTTCTGGCGCTGGCGTCTCTGATATCATTGATCCCTATAAATAATGATATGATCGCAATAAAAAATGAGACAACAGGTACTGCGCCCTTTATAAGCCAAATAAATTCATCAAGGAAATTCCAAAGTCCGAATAATCCAAAACTAAGAACCGTAACCGCACCAAAGACTATAAAGAGTATAATTCCTACCATATCAGGTACCTCCAACTTCTATTTATAACTACTCATTATATAATAAAAGCGCTAAAACTTCAAGATTTCAATGGCAAAAGATAAAAAATACTACAATTATGTACACTTTACCACAATCCAACATTTTTTGAAATAACACAATTCCCTATGTGAAAGTATTTACGCAAAGGCATAATTTTTGCAGCAGATAGGGGAAAACAGGAGGTATCATTATGAAGAAGCTACTTGTTCTTATCATTGCGCTATTCGCATTCTCTTCATTCTCATTCGCAAACGACCTATCCATGGGCGGAAACATAGGAATGGAAGAAATAGGCGGGATCATGTACTATTCTCTCGCGTTGAACCCGGAGGCGAGATTCGGCAAAATGGGAATAGGACTTGACCTGTACTTGAGATGGAATGACGAAGGCTTGTTCCCGTATACTACCGATGATCTGCTTTCGATGATCAAATATGTAAGCTGGGGAGATAAGGGAGTTAAACCGGTATATGCCCGTTTCGGCATCCTGGAGGATTCCCTCTTGGGCCACGGCTTCATTCTAAACCATTATCAGAATGCCACACCGTTCACCATTGAGAAGGGCCTGAAAAGGCTTGGTGCTCAACTTGACATGGACTTCAAATATGTTGGCTTCGAGTCGATCACGAATGATGTTTCTTCCTTTAAGGTCCGCGGCGGCAGAGCCTTTGTGCGTCCTTTGGCCCCATTTATTAAAAAGGGCCCGTTATCGGGACTGGCGATCGGGTTATCATATCTGGAAGATATCGACCCCTATGAATCCCAGAGAGCCATCATCCTTGACAGAAAGGAAGAGGAAAATCAATTGACACGCTATGAGTACTATATTGATATCTACGAACAGAATGGAGTAGAGATAGACAATACGATAAAACAGGAGCTTTTTGACATATCCCTTATGGATGATATTGAGGCGAGATGGACTGAGTTTAAAACATACTCAACAGATACACACACCTATCTTATAAACGAATTATTTGAAGAAACGGAAGATCTTGAGAAGCGGCTTGCCGGATATTCGATAGATGCGGAACTTCCCGTTCTGGGCAATTTTGTCGTTCTGATCACTGATTTCGCAAGACAGGAAGGGTATGACAAGGTCTCTGACGACAGATTCACCACAGAACTGGCACATCTCTACGGTGTCAAGGGCGTTCTGAACCTCGGCCTGATCAGATTGCAGTATCAGTTGGATTACAGAAATATTCCGGAGGATTATATCCCCGCGATCTTCAATTCACAGTATGAGTTCGTGAAACCCATTATTTTGCGGAAGATCGAAGACCCCAAGCGTGTATCAGGATATTTTGGAGATGTCAATATATTTATTCTCAATAATGTATTAAGGGTGAACCTGGCCTATGAGGATTATGTAGATACTGCATATCCCGAGATCTTTCCAAGAATTAAGGGCGAATTGGAGCTTAACCCGAACCTTACTAAAAATCTTATAGGGTATGGTGTCGGCGCGAAGTTCACGCTTGAGAAATTGAACGCTGAATCCCTGGATTTCAACGATATCGAAAATACCACGATAAAAGGAAATGTAACGATCGATGTTGCCAAATCAACTCAGGTCGTCTACGAGTACTTCAGAAGCTGGGATTCTTTCGGAACGGAAGTAAAACAGGTCAAGCTTTACACTCAAATAAAGTTCTAATATAAAACGGGGGCCGCAGGCCCCCGACTTGTCTTTTCCGCTATACTTTATTATACTATTGCATGAGGATATTAGACCCGAAGTTCAGAAAAAATATCTGGAGATACATCTTTCAATGCAGTCTTGCTGCATTTTCCGTCTTTGTCATACTGTTATTTCTAAATATTAAGGATGACACAGCCATCATAGCATCCCTTGGCGCCACTGCATTCATTATGTTCACAAAACCGAAGGCGTATGCCGCACGCGCCCGGTGTCTTTTCGGGGGATATTTGATAGGGATCGTCACCGGCATTGCCTTTGACCTTATATCTCAGATCTCAAGACTACATGAAATTATTCCAGAACATGTATGTACGGTTCTGTTCTGTGCCTTGGCGGTTGGCATGGCTATGCTGCTGATGACCACGCTTAATGCGGAGCATGCTCCCGCTGCGGGAGCAGCATTGGGCCTTGTGCTGAATGTCTGGGACCAGAGAACATTATTTGTCACGATAACTGCCGTCGCGATGCTCTTTCTGATGAAAAAGGCGGCTGAACGCTATATGATAGATATAGAGTAAAGAAGCTCTTTTGTCTAGATCTGGCAAGCACAGCCTTATTTTATTATTGCCACTTTTTTCCGGGCTGTTCTCCCGTTGTAGTCAAAGGTTACCAGGTAGATCCCTGAAGAGATCTCCTTGAGCTCATCATTCTTGACGACCCATTCCCAATGATCGATTACCCAGCTGAGGGAGTTATTGTTCTTAGAGGAGGCGATAAGTTCACCCCCAAGATTATAGACCTTGATTGTGGTTTCCTTCGGGATGTTGAGAAAATATACGATTTCGCCGTTTCGTGAAGGATTGGGAGCGGAGATGATGTTTTCAAGGTCCGTCCCTTCCCCGTACGGGGAATCTCCATGCGGGCAATCCCCGTCCTTAAGCACAGTGTAATATCCGGGAAGGTCCGTATTGATAGTAACGAAGCCACCATCCTCATAATCATTCAGCGAATCGCCGTCCTCATCCGGAATAATCTTATAATTGTCTACAGGGGCCCAAGAGCTGCCGCTCCATCTATATGGCTGAAGAGTATATTCCGCAAATCCACTTGCCTGAAATCGAGTGTAATGCATCTTTATTTGGAATTCTTCAGCAGTACGGCCTTCTCCTCCCACAAGTATCCTTCGGGATGCCCCGATATTAGTCTTTCCCGTTACGGTATTCTCGATCTCTCTTTCGATCGGGAATATTCCCGCGGAGCCGTGTGCATCGTACAATTCCTGAGAAAGGATGAGAGATGTCATATCTCTGTCCGTGAAGGAAACATAATTCAATGATGAAGTATCTATTGCCATCTTCGACCCTCCGCCAGTTTCTCCCTTAATTGACGGGTCGATGAATTGTCTGAGCTGAGATCTGCCGAAAGAAAAATCTATCACTGCGGAAACGAATTTGTCACCCCCCGCCGGGGCCCATGACACAAATCCCTCGCTTGCCGTAACGGAGTTCATCTCGGGATATCCCACCGGCCATCCGCCAATACCTCTTTCCCAAACCCAGGCATCAAAATCAGCTCCTGTAAGGATATTGATGACAAGGCCCGGATCTGAGGCAAATTCGTAATTATTGAAGGAATTGTTAGTGTCGACACAATAAGAGATCATCGTGGAATCATTGGACCAGGACGGGCACCATATGGGCCTGTCTCTCAGGGGATAATTGGAAAAAGTTACTCTCTCCATGAAAGGGTGAATTGTAGAAGAGATCGGGTTGCCTCCTCCCTCTATGTCCTGAATAAGTGTCTGCACATTGTTGATTATATAAATATCCGAGTAAACAACTGTTCCCGCCGGTCCGGGAGATCTGATGATAAAAGCGACCTCTGTGTTATCGGGAGACCATTTGGGTTGGAAGCAGGTATGGGTTGTTCCGTATGTAGAATCCGCTCCGCTGAAATCTGTCAGCGCGAAAAGTCCTTCACCGGTACTCAGATTCGGATGTGCGGGATCACAAGCCCAGATGTCATAATCTACGGAGAAGGCCAGCATGGGTACGGCAGTATACTGATTGAGGCTGTCTGCCCAATCAGGATCGGTCCAATTTCCCCAGCCAGGGGTGATTAATGTATATGAATTGGTATTTGCTGTATCGGCTTCCTGTGATGCGATCTTGGCATGTCCCTCGTCGATCAATGTGAAATATATCTGCGAGTCCCCGTCTCCCCAGCATATCGAAGATGCCCAGAAAACCGGTAAACTGTCAAATAGCTTCCAAGTGTTCCCGGACATATCCGCCATAAATAAGGCATAGGTATTGGAAGCGGTCGCGCTGTTCCCGGCATAAGCGATACAATGTTCGCCAAAAGCCGGCAACGGCGCCTTGGACCAGGCGGGAAAGAGTACAGCTTCCTGTGAAGAAAAATCAAGATCCTCAAGCTCGCCGTCGAACGGAGCGGCGTCAACAGTATTTCCCGGGGGGGACATGATGCCGTCTGATGTTACCGCCTTAATCTCATATTCGTCACCAAGTGTTGCTGTATCATCGCAATAAAGTGGGTGTTGTACGCTCTTATAGAAAGTACCGTTCTTCAATATGTCATATCTTGCGATATTCTCCCATGCGGACTTGCTCCATGTCAGGTAGATGCGTGAATCTGAATTAATGATCGCAAGGTCTGCCACCGCAGGTGGGATTTGTCCCGCATCATTGCAGAGATTGGAGTATTTGGAGCGTACTATCTTATAGATATCATCTCCAAATCCGAATTCTGCGGATTCGTCCGTAAAGGTATTGTTATTGTCATCAAATCCGGCAAGCCCGGGCTCGCCGTCCGGTCCGGGGAGTATCTCCATCGTCTGCGCACCGTTTTTCATGATCAGGCTTATGGCGTAATACCCGACCCTGAAACTCTCGTTGTAGAAGTTGTTCCCGTAGGGGATCATAGATAGATTTATTTTACTCGGGACATTACCCACTTCATCGGTATAGAATATGTTATACCCGGCTATGGGATTTCCAAGTGAATCTTCTTGAATTTCTGGAAGTTCCCAGGTAATGGTATTGCTTTCTCCGTCAGTAGTAGCGCTTGGCGCGGGGATCCGGTACAATCGTATGTCCGGCGCGATCTCGGGATCTTCCACTCCGCTGTGCGCGACGGCGTCTTTTACATAAAGGGCACATCCGTAGTATCCGTGATATACACTGAATTCATCGATCTCTGATTTTGCGATCATAAAGACCATTGTGTCACCGGCCAGCGGGAAATAAAGGTCTTCGCATTGCGCCAGGTCCATTGTCAGGGAGGTTCCCGAGTCCAATACCGCCAATGCTATCCCGTCTCTTTCTCCCTGTTCCACGGCTGCCATCTGGACGGTGGAGTATGTATATCCGAAACAGCCCGCAGGATCCAAGCCGACGCTTTTATTGCTGAATGAAGAATTTGAACCGACGACGGTGCTTTGAACAAATGAGTTCTGAGAGCCCCACCTTTCATCATCAGAAGCAAATACTGTTGAGAACACTAAAATACCTGCAAGAAAAACAAGCAATCTCAAGTATTTCATTTTCCCCTCCTAAAAAGGAGAGAACTATCTTATAATCGCGACCTTCTTTGCCGCGGTCTCTCCGTTATATTCAAATGTGGCGAAATATATCCCGCTGGCGATCCTTTTAAAATCATCATTCTGTATTACCCATTCCCAGTGGTCGGAAACCCATGACAATGAACGGCTCTGAGTCGAAGAAGCGATCAGATTGCCGTAAACAGAATATATCTTTATTACGGTATCTTTCGGGATATTGGAAAATACAACGGGATGTGACCCGTCGGCGGGATTAGGCCCGACCTTGACATTGTCCATATCTTTGTTCTCTACGAAAGGATCGTCGTCATTGTCATCGTCATCGTCATCCTGACAGAAAATTCCGATGTACCCAAGTGCCTTGGTCTCAAAGACCACATATCCACCATCCATCTCATCGTTCATCGGATCGCCATCCTCGTCGGGTATGATCTTATAATTGCTTATGGGTGTCCATGCCTTTAATTGTTCATTGTACTGATAAGGGGCTATTTGATATTCTTTACTGCCCTTGGCCTGGAAGCGTGTATAATGTATCTTCACCCTCACATCATCCAACGCCTCTTCTCCTCCGCCGAATACGAACTTTCTTGTGGAGCCCATCGATCTTTTTCCGAAAGGTGCCGTTGCAAGCTCAGCCGTTACCGGGTATATTCCTACTTGTTTGAATTCGTCAAAACCGTTCTTTTGTATCGTTATCGAAGTAAGGTCACGGTCTGAGATCTCGATCGTGTCAAGGCCGTCTACCGCCCTTGCCATTTTGGATTTTCCGCTCTGTCCGTAAATACTGGGGTCAATGAACTGGTCGATACTGATTAATTGTTTACCGTAATCAAGGTCTGTATAGAGGAATTGATCTCCGCCTGTAGGTGCCCATGTGACAAAGCCCTCACTTTTTGCCGGGTCATCCATCGCGGGGAAACCTGCCGGCCAGTAGCCGATCTGCCTTTCAAAGACATAGGCATCGAAATTACATTGGGAAAGCACCTCAAAGGCTGCTCCGTAATTTGAAGAGAAGATGTAATTTGCGAATCTATTATTTTTGTCAACGCAATAAGATACCATCGTAGCGTCATTTGACCAGGACGGACACCAGATGCCGGCGTAGCCGTTAGGGGCTAGCGAAGCGGTAGCGAATTCCAAACGGGAATCAGCTATGCTTGTAATAGGGGGCCTTATCTTATTGAATATATCGGAAATGACCTGAGGAGCGTTCTTTATTATCCAGACATCTGTTGTCGCCACGCCCTCGGGCGATTTCTTATACCTTGCAATAAATGCGATCGCGGAATTATCGGGCGCCCATTTCGGCTGATAACACATTGTTGTTTCGCCATAGGTGTTATTGTCGGGATCATAAAAATCGGTCAATGCTATAAGATTTCGAGTGCCGCTTATAAACGGGGGTTTGGTGGGATCCATTATCCATATATCCCCGTCGATAGACATCGCCAGTTTTTCGCTGTCAAGATTAAGCGAATCTGTCCAGCACGGATCTGTCCAATTTCCCTTGGTCTCGCATAGCAGGTTATATTTGTTCAAAACCCCGAACTGCGCTTCCGTCCAGTAGATCTGCGTATGGTCTTTTTCGTCTATGGCGGTGAAGTACATGATCTTACTGTCATTGCCCCAGGAAAGCGATGATGCCCAGTAAACCGGTATGTCGTTCACGATCGCCGTTTTAGTGCCATTGCCGTCGCTGAGAAAGATACAGTGCTGTCCTTTCTGCGCGTCGTAGCGGTAATAAGTGATATATCCATTGCCGCTTTTTGAATATTCAGGAAAGAGCAGGAGTTCTTTTGCTTCATAATTTCCCTGATCTTGTATCCCTACAAAGGGCTTTGCGACCACGGGATTGGAGAATTCTCCGGTAACTCCCATAGGAGATACAGCAGCAACGATAAATTCGTCACCCTCTTTTACGCTCTCATCGACAAATATCGTATTCTGGGAATTCCCGCGGAAGATGAATCCGGAACCGGAATTCTTTTCGATGCGGTAATATGCAACGGAAGGTTCGGGACTGGGGGACCATTGCAGATATATCTTCTCACTGGAATCAATAAGTGTAAGTCCCTCGACCTTAGGGGGAGCGCCATTGTCTCTGTACAGGTTTGACACCGCTGAATGGCCCGGTATATAGATATCATCGGAATCCTTCCAGCCCAATTCAGAGAAGTCATCTTCTATGCCGTTGTCGTCATCATCGAAAAATGCAACTCCCGGATATTTATCCGGTCCGGCATTGTATGTCCCGAATTCCACGTCCTTCTGCCCGACGATAGTGAGCATATAATACCCAGTACGGGCTTCGCGGTCCTGGTAGGACACCGCATCGAATGGAATGGTCGCATCATCATTGATGAGGATCATGTCCTGAGGAGTGGGTTTAGGGGTTGCGGAAAAGTAAAGGTTATAACCCGCGATAGGATTTCCATACAGTAGTGCGAACGGGTCAAGTTCCGGCTTATTCCAGTTCACTACCGCCGCGCCGGCCTTTTCCGCCGTGGCCCATGGCTTGGGAACCTCGACGAAGATAATGTCGTTCGCCCTTTGAGCGAGTATCGGCTCCTCATGATATATCCCGTCCCACTCGATCGCGGTCACTCCGAAATAACTGGAGTATTGCTCTGTAGCCTCATTGAGCACATATTTGGCGACCATCATAGTAATGATCTCCCCGGGGACGGTGGGCATGCCCTCATCTTCACAACCGGCAAGGTCGATAATGACATTGCGTGTTTTCAATTCCGCAATAGCCACTTTTGTCCTATCACCCGGTCGGACGAGTTTTTCGATCTTAGCTGGGCAATATGATAATATCGTACTGCCGGCGGGATCTATCCCCACCGATTTCGCCAGATCGGTGCTTGTACCTACCGCACTGCTTTGAACCCACGAGGGTTTTCCGCCAACCTTTTCATCGATCGCACATATAGAAATGACGAGAAATAATGTGAGAAATATCACTAAAAACCTTTTCATGGTTCCTCCTTATCTTGTTAAGTATATAAATTGCAATATGCGTGCCATGGGAGAAACCGCCAATGTGGCGGGGATTATGAACGTAAATTTTCCGGATTATTCATGAAATATTGAAAAAATTCCATCTAATTGCAATCCCGTGTCAGGGCGATGTGTTATTTGTCACACCTCAAAAGGTGTCTTGTCGAGTATGCCGAAGCGCTTTTCTCTATTGATGCTGATGACGCCGTTGTTCCGCAATTCATTCAGCATTTTGGTAATTGTTTCGCGATTTGTGCCTATGATCTGGGCTAATTCATGATGCGTCAACCCGATATCCGTGTTCTTACTGCCCTTATCGGTAATGAACCATATGAAGTTCATCAATCTGTTCTGAATGGTCAAATACGCGAGGTTTATGACCTCTATATCCATTTGGGCCAGTCTTTCCGCCGTCCTTGCCAGAAGATTTCTGATAATGATAGTGTTCATCATGAAATACTTTTCAAACTCATCTTCCAGAAAGACCAGGATCTGAGTATCTTCCTTTGCTATAATGGATGCGGTGTGCGGTTTATTAAGGATCAATGACATCTCGCCGTAGAAGTCGCCTGAATGCAGAAATCCCAGGATCTTTTCTCTTTCGGTATCGCCCTTGATCACCTTTACGATCCCTGAAAGAATTATATGAAATTGATTGTTTTTTCCCCCTTCCTTAAGCAGGATATCGCCATTATTGTAGAGTTTGATAAATCCGTTGGCGGAGATATCTCGAATATCATCTCTTGAAATTCCGGCGAATATGGGGAGGTCATTTATGGTCTCGTTCAACCTTTAACTCCTTGAAAATTTGATTATCACATATTATTTTACCTTTTTTTTCGCTTTTTTCAAAATACCTTGAGAAATACCAGTGTAATTGATCAAGTCCGGTCTGTTTAAAGAAATCGGATTTATCGGGGAGCTCCTGTTTCGCAAGATGCCTGATATAGGCGGCGGAGTATTTATCCGTCAGAATACTCCCGAGCTTTTCAATTGACTCCGCGCCCAGCAATTGAGCGGCATCCGCGATCTCAGGGAACATAAAAGATAATAATTCAGGATCACAGATCTGTCCGATAAAAACATCCGCCAATTGCATCAGGGCTCCGGGGTCCCTTGTTGCAAGATATGCTTTCAATTGAGCGAAAAAATCATAAACGATGGAAAGGTCGTTCCAGGCGGGCATGTTCCTTACCTCTTCCAGTCGCTCACTCAGTTCTGCGGGGATCTTTGTTGTGGTCTCCAAATGCCCTATGAAATTGAACAATACCATAAAGGGATAGATATGATCATCTTTCTCTTTGAGCTCGTTAAGATATTTAGAAGTAAAGTCCAAAAATTCCGAGGATCGGCCCATCTTCCTCAGAAGAGTGGCATATTCTACAGAGACCTTCTGTTTTCCCGGCAATTCATATTTCTCGATCAATTCGAAACAGAACATATAATGCTCGCCCGCTATGTTAAGTTCGTTGAGCAGGCAACAAACTCTTCCGAGATTAAAGGAAAATTCAAAGATCTCTCTGTGTTCTTGAAGGACCTTGGTTAAATACAATGCCTTATTGTAGTAGATCTGCGCGAGAGAATAATTTCCCGTCCCTTCATGTATCGTCGCAAGATTATTGAGAATTGCCGCCTGAAAGTATTTGAGATTCTTCTCTTGAGTTAATTTCAACGCCTTGTCCAAAAGATCCAATGCGGCTTTTTGCTCGCCCTTTCCGTAAAGAAGTTCCGCAAGAACGGAATATGAGGTTGCTAAAACAGAGTAATTTTTGTTCTTATCTGCCTGTTCAATGGCGCTTCTTGAGTATTTTTCCGCATCTTGTCTTTTTCCCTGCTCCATCATGAGCTTTGCCAGATTGACATATGCGGTTTCGATGTCCTTTTCATTGCCGTCAACCACCTTCGCCGCCTCTTTATAGAGCTTCTCTGCGGTGTCCAATTCTCCTTTGAACTTCTTTATCAATGCTTTATTGATTAGCATATTTCTCATGATCTTGGGGTGGCTGTCGATCTGATGTCCTTCTTCCATCATGTCAATGACCTGCAATGCGTCATCATATCTTCTCAATTGTATTAAAAATGCCGTCCGCTCGGCGTTTGTTTGCACCAATATGCCGGTATTCTCAGAATTCTCTGCAAAACCGTACAATTTTTCCGTTTCCTCCAAGGCCGCCTCGAAATACGAAAGTTTAAAGAGGGCCTGCGCTTTGTTCAACATCAGCTTTAAAGCGGTGGTATCGCTCATATCGGTGAAGAATTTCAAGCCCGCTTCCGCATATGAGAGAGCGGTATTGAAATCAAAATCATCATATGCCGCCTCAAGGACCTTGAGGGAGTATTCGATCGCTTTTTCCCCGTTTGAGGTGCGTACGAAATGATATGCGCATAAATATGGCGATCCGTCCTCTTTTTCCAATTGTACCCCTACGGCTTCATGTAATTGTGTTCTTTTTCCGATAAGAGTGAGGGCATAGATCGACTCGCGGAAATTCTCATCTTTAAAAATACAGAGATCATCATTAATGCGTTGGAGAATACCTTCTTCCGACAGGACGCGTATAGCGCCCTCGATACGACCGGGTTTATAATTTACTATACTGTTGAGAAATTTTATAGAGAATTCATTCCCGATTATCGCGGCATACTGGAGAAATTTCTTGGTGTATTCATCGAATGAATCAAAGATTGCCAGAACTACATTTCTGAATTGATCGGGCAATTCCAGCTTGTCAACAGGGACCTTAAGATACACCCCGTTTTTTTCCAAAAATATCAGATCTTTTTTCTCCAAATAAGAGATCAATCCATTGATATTTCTCATATTTCCCGCAGAAAGGCTGAATATCTTATCCACCAGTTCATCCGGGATGAATTCCTTATTGAAATATTTCATCAGATAAACGATCGTTTCTTCCTTTGCCAGGAAAGGAATGTTCAGTTCTTCGGATCCTGGGAATTCCGCTTTTCTTGAAGAAAGTATCAAATGTCCGTTCAATTCCTCGCTATTGAAGAGATAAGAGAGCATCTCAAAACTCATTTGATCCAGATTATCCAGATTGTCAATAACGATATCTCCGGAGATCTTTTTGAAGAGTTCAAGAGCGAATGCGAATATCCTCCACTTCTTATCCTCGCCGCTGAAACCCTCTTTGATATCCATAATATCAAGAATCAGCGGCAGTCTGGGCAAGAGATCAGGATTGGATTTTATATACCCCTGTATCTTCTTGCGTTTTTCGTTTATATCATCGGACGGCGACATTTTCAAAAGAGAATTTAAATGCATCTTGATCAGATAATAAGGAATATTTTTGCCGAAAGAAGGCAATTCGAATGATCTTTCGGTCTCTATGTTCTTATTAATGAAAACGGTTTTTCCGGATCCCGGCTCTCCCTTGATAAGTATACATCGGCTTTTTTCGTATAATTGTTCGAAGGTGTATTCTTCATTGGGGCGTTCCATGTAGAAAATATTTTTTTCGATCAGCTCACCGATCTGGGAACGCAGCCCGGAGATCAGGTAAACCTGCACCAATTCCTTTTTGCCCTTAACCGCTACCTTTCCGATATCTTTCAGAAGGATCTCCTCGGTAAGGGTTTCCGCGGTGCTGCCCGAGATCATTATCTCGCCGGGATTAGACATTGATTCTAAACGGGCGGCAAGGTTGACATTGTCGCCCATGACGGTATACTCCATTCGTTTCTCGGAGCCGACATTGCCCGCGAAGACCACTCCCGAATTGATGCCCATGGTCATTGAGATTGGAAATTTCTCTCTGATCTCCAGAGGCCTCTCATTGTTGAAGTTCTTCAATTCACCCATCATTTCCATTCCGGCCAGTACCGCCCTCTCGTCATCGTCTTCATGAGCGATCGGAGTACCCCAGAGCACAAGCATTGCATCTCCCATGAATTTATCGATATCACCGCCGTATTTTTCAATGACCGTATGCATCCGCGTGAAAAACCCGTTTACCGTTGCGGCAACTTCCTCTGGGTCAAGGTTTTCAGATATAGCGGTAAAACCGCTGATATCCATAAAAAGAATAGAGGCCCTTCTTCTTTCCCCCTCTATATGAGAACTATAGGGGTCCATTTTGATCTTTTCAACGATCCTGAGCGGGAGATATCCCGATAACGCCTTTATGATCTGATCTTTTCGATCTTGTTTTTCCTTTGCCATATTACCTTTTTGCCGCGGCATGTAAAAAGTATTTTACTCCGTTGCCGTAGGTGGAATCGGGATACACTTGTTCAAAGAGAGCGGCATCACCCAGTAGAGTTGAAATATCTTCTAATTCGAATAGGCACATCAGTCTCCTGTAAAGGGCCCTTTCCCGAAGCTCTCCGTCTATCGTATTGGCTGCGACGAAAGATGCTCTTTCCATGGCAGCATAATAACTTCCCTTTTTAAAAAGAATGACCGAGTCGTCAAAAAGGACTTGGAGATCCTTTATCTTCCAGATCTCTCCCTTTGTGGAATAATAGATCCCTTTAAAGAGGTTTTCCCAGCTGAATTGAATAGAAGCACCCGCGCATGAACTGCTTCCGGCGCCCCCGGTGGGTTCTTCCGCATTCAGTTTCGCTATATACTTTCCGATCTCTTTCTGAACGGGATCATTTCCTGAATAATATACAGAGTTTACAAGGTCCGGCCCGAAGTTCCTGAATTCAATATCCATTGAGTCGGAAATGATCCTGGAATTCACCGCCGAAAGATCGATGTTTGTCCAAAACGGCGTTTTATTCGGTGCCGGAACCGTCACAGGAACTGAATTGTTTCCGTGCCGCAGCATATTTTTCGAAGCTTGATCTTTTAAATACTTCTGCGTCGTATTGTTGATGAGCGCTAATTTCATAAACGGGCCTTCCGGACGCTGTACGGGCCGAGGGCCCGAATTACTGATCAGAAGATCAAGAAGCAGTATCAATAATATCTGAGCAATAACCGTTAATAAGGCGGCGATCCATTTGTCGCGATTCAAATCATTCATACCTCAATGCTTCGATCGGTGATACTCTTGATGCCTTGATGGCGGGATAAAGCCCGGAAAGAAGGCCGACTACCAGAGCAAAAAGCAGGCCGATCAGTATTATCTGCGGGTGCACGCGTGATTTAACGCCGAAATCCATTGCGCTTACCGCGGAGGTTGAAAGCAATACCCCCGTCAATGCCCCCAGTATTCCTCCAAAGAGCGAAAGCAGAGTTGCCTCGATGAGAAATTGTACCTTGACATCCGTTGAAGTGGCTCCAATGGATTTCTTCAGGCCGATCTCTTTGATGCGATCTTTGATCGTGGCCAGCATTATATTTGTGATGCCGATGCCGCCGACGATCAGCGATATCACGGATATCAGACCCAGCACCATTCCCCACATCGCCTGCATCTTCTGAAATTCAATGATGTTCTCAGCCCGGCTTTCCAGGGAGAAATCCTCTGTACCCCTGCGTTTGTATATAACGGCTTTTGCCGCCTCATTGACATCTTCGCTTTTTCCCGGATCATCCAATCTATATGAAAGAGAAACCGATTTTTCACCCTTTAATCTGAGCATCATCGTCCTTAGCGGCACCACGAGTACATTATTTCTCCACTCCGCCCATCTGGAATGACGCCCGCTGCCTTTTATTTCTTCGAGTACGCCGATTATTCGAAAGCCCCTGTTGTTGATCTTGATGATCTTGTCAAGTGCGTTCCCTTTGAAAAAATCTCTTGCCACCGACGACCCTATAATACATACCTTTTCCGCATAATATTCATCGTCGCTTAGAAATAGCCGGCCCTGAAGCAATTTATAATCCTCGTCCAGAAGATAATTGTTATCCGCTCCCTGAACTCGTATTTCGGAGCTGTTCTCTTTGGATTTGATATGATACCATCCCTGCTGTGTGGCGGAGATTTGATTTATTCCTTCAATATCCGCATCCTTCAAGGCAATATAATCTGAATATTGTATCCCGAATTCTTTGGACCGTATTTTCTGATCTTTGCTTGCCCTGTACGGCGGGAGATAGCTGACATTCACTCTGTTGACCCAGCGTTTCGTCCACTGTTCGTTTCTTTCAGATGCTGCTTTCAGAAGGGAGAACATTACGATGAGCGAAGTTACGCCCAGTATTATACCTAAAAGCGTCAGCATTGATCTGACCTTATTGGCAATGATCTGATCTATGCCTTCATATACTATTTCTCCGATAAGGGATAATTTCATGATACCTCTTTAAATATTTCCGGATAATTCCAGAAAAGCCTTGTAATCGGCTAAGACGGTTATCTTGAAATTCAAACGGTCCCCATCGGCAATATGGGGTTCCTTGCCCATTGCCTCCAGAATAACGCCTTCGTCCGTTACATTGCTCATTTCAGAGTTATACGTGATAATGTCCTGTAATATTTCCCCCGAAAATCCCTGCGGTGTCTGAATGGCAAAGAGGTCGTCTCTGTCAATGGTCTCTGTTCCCGCTTCGTTCTTTCTTCTTATGGTGTCGGTCACGACGGTCGCCGGAAAACAATTCCCGTGCCTTTCCGTAATATCCATAACTCTTCTGACCAGCCATTTCTTCACATTAGGCCGTGCTGCATCATGAATAAGAACGATATCGTTCACTCCGGGAGTAACCGTGTCAAAAGCGTTTTTCACGGATTCAAAGCGCGTCTCTCCCGGTTCCGCCAGGTAGAGGTTGGGGATATTCTCCTGTTTTATGAATTGCCGCTTTTCTTCATCGGCAACGACAACGATCACCGAAAAAAGTTCATATGAGATCAATTTTTTCAGGATATAAGAAAATATGGTCTCGTCACCCGCTTTCATGTTAAGCTTGTCTTTTCCGAATCTGGAGCTCCCTCCGCCTGCAAGAAGATAAAGGATCTTTCTCATAAAATATTATTCCTCAATTTCAAAATGCCCTCTTTAAGAAGGGTCGCCCGTACATCACCGATGCCCTCTACCTCTACCAGCTCCTTCTGGGATGCCGCAAAGATCTTCTGTACACTGCCGAATTTCTCAATGAGCTTATGAATGCTGTTCTCTGGGATCTTGGGGATCTTGTAAAGTATTCGGAATCCGCGCGGCTCGACCCTTGCGTCCAATGCGGTAAGATTCTTGGGATCGCCGAGCACGGACAGTATATTGAGAGGCTCCAGATAGGAGAACTCGCTGAACATGTCCAGCAGGGTGAATATCTCCTCTTCTCTGTGTAAATTTTCATTGACGATATAGTCCTTTATCAAATAAGCGCCCTCTTTGATGTCAGTGGAAAGGTCATCAAGTCTCATCTTGAGGATCTTCCCGGCGCCGCCGAGTTCCGTGATCTTCCTTTCGATCACCCGCAGGATCTTTTTCAGCGTCATATACCGTATGATCCCGTGGACCACATCTCCAAGTGTCGTCGTGCCTTTGATCTCGGAGATCGTTATATTGTAATAATAATCCTGTATTGTCCTGGTGTACTGTTCATATGTATTTATCGCCTGAGCCACTTCGGACAATAATTCAGGGATATACTTCAGGGAGTATTTGATAGAGCCCGAAAAGACCGTCACCACATTTCTCTTTTTTGAAATAGCGATGACCGATTGTCCCGTTTCCCGGGCGAATCTTTCGGCGACCCTATGCCTTGTCCCGGTTTCCAGAGAATGTATCTTGGTAGTGGGGTGAAGATGAACATTCGAGTACAGTATCTTGTCAGCGTTCTTGGTGATTATGACCGCTCCGTCCATTTTGGAGATCTCGTAAAGAGCATTCGGGGAGAACTCCTTATTATGTACGAAGCCTGCTTCCATGATACCCCTTTTTCTGGATACGCCCAATACTATCATGCCGCCTATCTGGGCCTGAACAATATACTCTATGCCGGTTCTTAACTGTGTTCCGGGCGCCACCATCTTGATCAGCCGTATGAATTGCTCATCCTTCTCTCGAAGTTTCCAGAATCTTGCAATGTCCTCGTCCCACTCACGGAATTTTCTGTCTGTCATTTATATTCCCTCTATAAGGTCTTTCACCCTTTTTATTTTAATCACATTTCTCTTGCCTTTGAGATTATCCACATTGGCTCCGGGAATGAAGAATTTGGAGAATCCCAGCTTTTCCGCCTGTATCAGCCTTTGTTCCATTCTGGTGATGCTCCTGACCTCTCCGGTAAGGCCGACCTCTCCCAGTACCACGGCCCCGGGGTTCAATCTCTTATTTCTGAAAGACGAGATCATGGCTGCGGATATCGCGAGGTCCAGCGATGTTTCCCGTACCTTGATGCCGCCGATCACATTGATGAAGATATCCTCGTTCGAGAGTAAGAAGCCCCCTTGTTTTTCCAGAACCGAGATCAGCATAAAAACCCTTTGAAGGTCATATCCGATGGACAATCTTTTGGGAATACCGTATTTGGTGGGGGTTACAAGTGCCTGTATCTCCACCAGGATAGCCCGTGTCCCTTCATTGATAACGGAGATGACGGATCCTGACGCGTCTTCCGGCCTTTCAGAGAGCAGATATCCGGACGGGTCGCTGATCTGGTCGAGTCCGCTTTCCTTCATTTCAAAAAGCCCTATTTCCTGTGTCGAGCCGAAGCGGTTCTTTACCGGCCGTATCATTCTAAACTGATGATGACGGTCCCCTTCAAAGGAGAGCACGCAATCCACCATATGCTCGAGTGTTTTCGGCCCCGCCGAGATGCCTTGTTTGGTGACATGCCCCACGAGGATCACAGCCGCCTGCTTTCTTTTGCCGAATTCCGTCAATCTATATGCCGTTTCTCTGACTTGGGAAACGGTTCCGGGTGAAGAGGTCAGGGCGGGGTCATATACGGCCTGAACAGAGTCAAGGATGACAAGGTCGGCTGATTCGTCATGAAGATGTCCCATTATTGACTGAAGATTTGTCTCGGATACGAATACAAGATCTTTATTAGAATTTATCCCGAGCCTTTGCGCTCTCATTCTCTGTTGTCCCAATGATTCCTCGGCGGAGATGTAAATGACCTTGTGGTTTGTGGCTGAAAAACTGCTGGCGATCTGAAGCAGTAAAGTGGATTTCCCGATGCCCGGCTCTCCGGATAGAAGGACTATTTCACCCGGGACAAGGCCGCCGCCGAGAACACGGTCGAACTCATCAACGCCGACCGGGGATCTTTCATATTCGATATTACTTATCTGATCCAGCGTAAAACTTTCTGCTTTTTTAAAATTGCCCGAAGGGCGCCTGATATCCACCTGTTCTTCCAGAAGTGAGTTCCACTCCTGGCAATCGGGGCATTGTCCCATCCATTTGGAGGTGGTATAGCCACAATTCCTGCAGACATAGCGGGTTTTCGGCTTTTTCATGTATATATTGTATATTATTTTACCACCCTTTTCAAATTCATCATTTGAAATAATGCAGGATTAAGGTATAATCAAGGAGTTCCGAAGGAGTAAATATGAAAATTAGAATGCTTATCCTGGCCTTTGTCGTTCTGCTTGCCGGATGCGCCCATCATCAACAGAAAACAGATGTGCTTAAGCCAGCGCAAAGCATGCTGTGGTCGATGGAAAAAGACGGGGTGAAGATATTTCTGCTGGGCTCTATCCATGCGGCGAATGAGGACATGTACCCCCTTACCACGAGCCTGTATACCGCTTATGACGAATCCGATACAATAGGCGTAGAGATAGATATACTGAACATCGATCAGGCGGCGCTGCAGAAACTCATCATGGAAACGGGGATGTATAAGGAAGGCGACAATATTGAAAATCATATTTCTCCAGAGACGGTGGATAAAACAAAAAAAGCATTATTAGGGCTGGAATTACCCTACGGCCCAATGAAGGTCTATAAGCCGTGGATGATCGGTGTAGCGATTTCTCAAGTAAAGATCTCCAAGTCGGGAATGGACCCTTCACTGGGAATAGACCTGCACTTTCTGCAAAAAGCCGTAGGTGATAAGAAGAAGATAGTGGAGCTTGAAGGTTCCGAATTTCAGATCGGACTTTTTTCGGGGCTTTCAGATAAAGAACAGGAGGATTTCCTGCTGAGCACTTTGATGAGCGACGATACCACGGAAGATGTTCTGAAGAGATTAAGGCATGCCTGGAAAACAGGTGATCTGGAGCTGCTTGGGAACATAGTTGAAGAAAGCGTGAAGGACTTTCCCGAGCTTAAAGATTTCTACGATAAACTGATCGGGAAAAGAAATGTCAATATGAAGAATACAATGATCGAATTCGCATCCGAAGGAGGGAAGTTCTTTTTCATAGTCGGCGCCGCCCACCTTGTCGGTGAAGACGGAATTATCGCATTGATGGAGAAAGAGGGCTTTACCTCAAAGAGACAGTAAATGAAAAAGGCGATACTTATTCTTCTTTTTTCCTGTATGGTGATAATAAGTTCGCAGTCCTCTGATTCCGCCGTCGGCCTTTTTGGAGCGGGAAAGGACCTTCATTTAAAGGGTAGAACAACATTAACGGATGCGGAAGGCGGAAAGACCGTAATAGAATTTGAACTATGGACTGCAAAGGACAAGAAAAAGACCAATACCAAAATAATTGAAGGCGATATGCTGAAAACGGCTTCTCCCATGAGCGATCTCATGACAGATGTTACAACGATAGAGGACGGAGCGAAACAGTCGACTCAAGTGCTTTATAATAATAAAAATGCTTATATGGATATCTCTGACCAGGAAACAGAAGATGCTGAGGCCGGCGCTGTTCTTCCGCCGGATTATCAAAACGCAAAAAAGAAGAAATTGGGGAGAGAAAAGGTCGGTAAATGGAATTGCTATAAATATCAGATAACGGACGAGCAGGAAGGCATCACATATGTCTGGGAGAATATAGCGGACGGCATTCCCGTTAAACTTCATCATACAGGCTCGGATACAGAGGTTTTATTTGAGGTTATCGAGTATGACACAAAGACGGTACCCGCAAAGGAATTCGAGATCCCCAAGGACTATAAGAAGGTTGAGAATATGATGGAATTGATCATGGACGGCCAAAGCGGTATGCCGGATCTGAAACAGTTCCAACGCTGAGAAAATAGAGGTTAGAGGCTAGAGGTTGGATGTTAGTTGCGTAGAAGAAAAGAACTATCTTCAGGGTACATGGATTTCGGAGATTTCTGGTACGGTAGTTGCGAAAGTTGCATAATTAATGACTTCGTACAGTTAATGCCCTGAGCAAAAGATATCGTACATACATTTTCGAAGAATATATTCAATTATTTTTCTCATGATATTTTTATATGTTCCAATAAAGGAAATTCACGTTTCTTTTACTTACCAATTTTTTAGTAAAAGTTAGCGAGGTAAATTATACTAAGAAAAATATAAGTAAAATTTAAAGTAAAGGTACCTATAAAGGCACCAGATCTTTATTTTTTAGTTTTTAACGATTAGCGTCCATTTACCCTGTCCCTCTATTCATTTGTGAAGCATAATTGTTGCCCTTCAACTTTTTAAGAATAGTCTCCAATAAGGTCATTTGGGTAAATCGCTTGACAAAATGACTGAAAATTACTTAATTTTCTTCAGGACTTCCGGGTCTGCTATTACTATCAGCGAGTCCCCCTCTTCGATTTGCAAGTCCTCGGAAAAGTGGTATAAGTAATCTCCGCTGGCCCTTTTCAGGGCGACCGTGGTGGCGTACGCTTTATGGTTTTTACTGAAATCACTTACCGTAACGCCGTTGAAAGAGGAATCCTTCTCTACGAGGACCTCATTTACACGGACATTACTCCTGCCCCGGAGCATGATATCCAGAAAGTCTGTCACATTCGGCCTTAACATCTCAGAAGCCATCCTCATGCCCCCAATTACATTTGTCGATATGACATTGTCGGCGCCTGCTTTGTGGAACTTTCCGACGGAGCTATCCTCCACGCATTCGGTAACGATCCTGATCTTTTTGTTGAGATTGCGCGCCGCCAGCACGATGAAAAGATTATCCTTGTCGTTCGACAGAGCGCAGAAGATACCGCTGGCGCTCTCTATTCCGGCTTTCTCCAGGGTTATATCCTCGGCCGGATCCCCTAGTAGGAAGAACTCCACCTTATCATCGATCCGGGCAAGATATGCTTCATCTGTATCAACGGCAACAAAGGGCTTTTTCGTTTTAATGAGTTCGTCTATGATGTTGCGTCCTATATCTCTGCAGCCGCATACTATATAATGTTCTTTGAGTGATCTTATCTTTTTCTCCATCTTTCTTCTCCTAATATTCTTGACGATCTCACCTTCGGCGATGATAGCGCCAATGGTGGCGATACTGTATGAAAAAAGGCCGATGCCGCCTATTATAAGAAATATTGTGAATATCCTTCCTGCTTCGGTAAGAGGTCTGACCTCACTATAACCTACTGTGGCAAGCGTTATTACGGTCATGAAAAATGCGTCAAGATAATCCCATTTTTCTATGATCCGGTAACCCGCCACGCCAAGCGCGAAAAGGCCGAAAAGAATTAGCGAGATGAATATTATACGCTTTTTGATTTCCATATCACTTTTGTGTTGTATTGGAGAGAATATCATCAGTCCTCCTGTTAATATTCCTATCGGGACATTATATCCTTTTCCCGGCAGAAAAGAAAGCATAAAGTGAAGCGAGCTTCACAGACCACGGATGAGCAAGGGACGGAATATAGTGAACAGTTAATAATGAATAGTGAAGAAATAAAGATGGGAATGATAGTAATGGACAAGAGAACAAGATATAGTGAATAGCGCCGCTTCGCACTGGGCCCTTGCGCACTGTCCGCGGGTGCGCTATTTTATTTAGAGGAAAAAACTGATATAATAACCCGAATCGCGAGGTTATAATGGAAAATAAAGAAACGATCGTAAGATCCCCCTCCTTCGGGCTTATGCATTTTACCGGTGTTCTTGCCGAACTCATAGAGACTCCCGAGCTTCAGAGATTGTCGACCATAAGGCAATTGGGGCCCTTGTATATTATATATCCCGGGGCACAGCATATGCGGCTTCTGCATGCGATGGAGGTGGCGTATACCGCCATGTTCATATCCAGAAAATTAGCACTTCCTAAAGACGAGATCGAATGCCTGGGTGTTGCCGGCCTTCTTCATGACCTCGGGCACGGGCCGTACTCCCATTCCACGGAGATACTTTTCAATGAGATCTTCAAAGAGGATCATATGGATTTCACATGTCAATTGATTACGGGAGAAAGAGATCTGCCGATCCCCGCAAGAGAAAAAAAGCATATCAAGCTCGGACGGATAAGTGAGATACTTCAAAAGAATGGCCATGATCCCAATGTCGTTGCGGCACTGATCCGGAGGAAGTTCACGAAAAAACCCTATATGCAGCAGCTTATATTCGGCGCGGTGGATGCCGACCAATTGGCTTTCCTGATAACGGACTCCAAATTTTCCGGCGTGAACTACGGCGACATCTCACTTGATACCATAAGCGAATTCTTTTCCGTAGAAAAGATGAATGATGGCAAATATTCACTATACGCATCGGAAAAGGCCATACCAGCATTGAAGGATATGCTGATGGCCCGGATATCCATGTATAATTTTTATCTGACCGACACCGGCCTGGTGATCGGGAATATGATACAATCGGCGATCAAAAAGGCCTATGAACTGGGTGAATTGCAGAATTTTTATACATACACTGATGATGAATTGCGGACAAATCTTATCAATTCCAAAGACCCGTTCGTTTCCGAGATGGGGGTCAGGATAAAGTACAGAGAGCTCCTGAAGATAGCTTATAAGGTGAAACCGGTATATTCAAAAACACAGATGGACTTTTTGGCTGTATTGGCGGGCCATCCCATAGCAAAGGGCCTTGCTCCCGATATAATGAAAGAGCAGAAGGACCTTCTGACAAAATTGAATGAATTAGGCGAGGAGTACATACATCAAAGGGTCTTTGAGCAATTAAAAGACGGCAAAATTACCAAAGACCATATCATGCTGAATATGAAGTCCATAAGCAATATCGAGCTTACGGAGCCGCGGCTGAAGGAAGCCCGGGAGATCGGCATCATTAAAAACGGAAGAAAGACGACCTTTGGCGAGGTCGAACCCTTCTTCACGCTCTATTTGGAGAATGCAATGACTGTTCCCGCGGTGCTGTATATCGCCGTTCCCGAAGAGTACAGGGTAAAAACGAAGAAGATAATGCAGGAAATAGCAGGAGAACTTTAATATGCAGGATGAGCTGATAAAACTCGAAGCGGATGTAGCGACGCTGCAGCCCGCGATAAATGAATTATCCGAAATATTTCACAATGCGGTCATAGGGCAGCAATCGGTCTTCCGATCAATACTTATTTGTATGATGAACGAGGGGCATATGCTGCTGGAGGGCGTTCCGGGTATCGCGAAGACATTGATGGCAAGTACCTTTGCCCAGATGCTGACATTGGATTTTAAAAGGGTGCAATTCACCCCGGATCTGATCCCCGGAGACATCACGGGAACACAGATATTTAACAGTCAGAAGGATGAGTTCATTCACCGCCACGGCCCGGTCTTCACGAACATCCTTCTTGCCGATGAGATAAACAGGGCTCCCGCAAAGGTTCAATCCGCTCTTTTAGAGGCAATGCAGGAGAGGCAGGTCACAATAGGGGATGCCACATATCCCATCGCCCGCCCGTTTCTGGTGATCGCGACGCAAAATCCGATCGAACAAGAAGGTACTTATAATCTTCCGGAAGCGCAATTGGACAGATTTATGTTCAAGACGCTCGTTGGTTATCCAAGCCGAGCCGAGGAAGAACAGATAATAGAGAAATATGAAAAAACAGATGAGATCAAGATAAGGAAAATAAAAAAACCCGGCCTCTTGAGGAAATTATCCAGATTATCCAAGGAGATATTTGTTGACTCCAAGCTAAAGGATTACATACTGGATATCGTATTGGCCACGCGCCGGCAGAATGATGCGGGCTCTGGCATTTCTTCCTATCTGCGCCTCGGCGCGTCTCCAAGGGCGTCTTTGTATCTCCTGCGCGCCTCCAAGAGCCTCGCGCTACTTTCGGGCCGCGGATTTATAATACCGGAAGATATACAGACGACCGCCTTTGAGATCCTTCGTCACCGTCTGATCCTGAGCTTTGACGCCCTTGCCGACGGTATGACCCCCGATGACATTGTATCTCTGCTGCTGGAAAAAACGGTTGTGCCTTGATCAGTGATATTCGTCAGAAGATAAGAAAGAACTCGGCTCGTCTTGAACTGCTTTCAAAAAAGCAGTCAGGTGCGGAATTGTCAGGAGATTACAGAACTCTTTTTGCGGGACAGGGCTATGATTTTAAAGAATTAAGGGAGTATGTGCCCGGAGATCCGGTTAAATATATTGATTGGAATAAATACTCTTCTTCCGGCCAGGTATATCTGAAAACCTTTGAAGACGAGAGGAAACGCCAGGTATATTGTTTCGTGGATGTCGGCGCTCCGATGAAATACGGGTTCTCCTGGAGCAAGCTGGAAAGCGCCGCCGAGTATTGCGCCTATATATCGTCATCAGCGCAGCTTAACGGTGATCATTGCGGCCTTGTACTATTTGATTCTTTAATGAAAAAATGTATTAAAGCCGCTCCCGATCCGAAAAATCCCCGGCTTTTTGTTGATAATATCCTTAATTGTGCTAATTCGGCGGATATTCCCGATTGGGAGGGTATTTTACGCCGATTCAATTCTCTTGTTCCGTCAGGCAACCCCATAGTATTTATTATTTCGGATTTCAGAGGATTCCCGCAGGGGCTCCGGCCATTGAAGCTCCTTCAGAAGCGCGGAGATGTGATGGCGGTGAAACTCTCGCATCTGAGAGATATCCCGGCCGAGATAAATAAGAAGGTAGATCTTTTTACTACAGGGGCGGGATACCTTGATCTCAGAGACGCGATATTGGAGGACAAGCGTCAATCCGCAGTTCTTGAAAGAGAATTTTCCATAAAAAGGCCGTCCCTTTTATGTTCGGACACATCTCTTGAGCCCATGGATGAGCTGAGGCGTTTCTTTTTAAAAAGGAGAAATTTTTTTGGTCGATGAATTGAGGGATATCGCTCCCATCGAACACTCCTATTTCATAATTTCGCTATTATTGCTCATTGTTGCTATTGTTATTATATTGGGATATTTCTTCTGGAAAATGAAGAAGGACCGCCCAAGTCCGCCGATAGATCCGTTTCTGGTTTGGAGAAGATTGAAGGCGAAGTTCATTAAAAGAACTTCAAGCGCCGAGCCAAAGAAATATTACTATTTACTGAATATGCTCTTTCGGGAATTTCTACAGAAAGTATCCGGGAAGAATTATTCAACCCTGCCGCTCTCCCGGGCCTTGACCGAATATACCGTTGACCCTGATCTTCAGAAGGAAATAGAAACGGCGCTCGGCAGAATATACAGGGGAGATTATTTTTATACTAAGGAAGAGGAAGAGAAGTTAATGTCCTCGGATCTTGAGACAATTGAACGGGTGGTTCTGTCCATTGCCGGATCAATTGATAAGAATGTTCAAAAGGATCCCGGCAAACAGCAGAAAAATTCCGGGTAATATCATTTTTCCATACATCTTGATCAAAGAACCGTTGAAATATTCCTTTGAAACAAGCAGACAAAGGTGCATCGGGGAAAAGAGTATGCCGATATATCCTCCCAAAAAGAATAATGCGAAATAACTCCAGTTAACAGAGCCGTTCTGAAGCAGCATGGGAAGCAATAGGGGTATTCCCACTGAAATAAATGCTACCGCGATGCCGAATAAAAGTCCGAGAGCAAGCGGTATCACAAAGATGATAGCTTCCGGCGGTATGTATGGCAAGCTGCTTAATCTCTCCATCGCCTCTGTGATGCCGGTGTGTTCCACATAGTATTTGAAGGTGAAAATAACGGGGATCAGGAAGATGAGCTTTGGAGCGAATCCCTCTTTGATAGAGGTGATCACCTGTCTGGATGACAATTTTTTCTGGATTATATATACAAACGATATCAGAAGTATCAGTATGGCCATATACAGAAATTGTATAAGCTGATTGAATGTATGCGGAACATTTCCGGCCATGATAAAATGCGAAAAATTACGCAAATGAGGTAGTGTGAATTTTCCAAGGAGTATTCCCGCGATCAAGACCATAATAGGCCAGAGATGGCCCATAAATTTAAATACAGGAAAGGGCTCTTTATCTCCCGCCGCTGCCTTGAGCTTCTTTGCCGCTGGTAAGATCATGAAAAGAAATCCGCCGGCAATGGCGGAAATCGCGAGAAAGTATTGATGGGAGATGATCGTGGAGAATTCTGTATCCAGAAGCCCCGCGGATAGGATAATTGACGGGTAAAGCGGCCAGACACTTTCCCATACATGCCTGAACCAGAAATTCATCGCCGCCTGCTCCGAACCGCTCATCCCGCTCCCCTTTGCCATTCTTTCCAGCATGGGAGCCGATACCAGGGCGCCTCCGGGCATAGGGAACAGGCCGATCAATGAGGGAAAAAAAGGAAAAAGCAGAACAGGATTAGATACACTTTTCATCAGAATATTACTTGAGCCCTTGATCCCTCCGCCGATATCGATTAATTTTGTAAATGAAACGGTGATCCAGATCAGGAACATCAATGACAATGTATCCACGCCGGTCAGTCCCTTGAAAAGCCCCATGAGTATTTCTCCCGGGGACAAAAAAAGGATTCCCAGAAACAATGTGCTCAAAAGAAGAGAGATAAAGAGAGGCAGCTTCTTCAAAGAAAAGAAAATGAATGAACCTAATATCAGGGTGATCTTAAGCAGGAGCAGAAGGGTCATTTAAGTATATTCCTAGTGTTCTTATCCATAATTGCATTGACAAATCGTTCACGAGTGAACGAGGTACGGGGCATTAAGAAGTGTGAAGTGTAAAGTGAAAAGAATAAAACAATCTCCACACCCGTAGCCGGAAAATCAATATTTCGTTTAATACTTTAATTCTCCTGTTCCAATCATATCACGCCGTACCCCAATCAAGATATGGGACATGTCGTACGCCGCAGGCGTTCGTCTGTCCCGATGTAAAAGTACCAAGCGGAGAGTTGAAAATTGTGAAGCAATTGTACACTCTTCGCAATGTATAGAATCACACGATAACATTTTTTACGCCTCTTTTTCCGTCTTTAGATACCGCAGTGGGTATGCGGCGTTCATTGCGCCTCTCATGCTAAACAAAATAGCTTCGGTCATTGTGAATGTATTTATGAAACAGACCACCTAGACCAGCCCTTTTTTTTGAAGCTCTTTCTGGGCTTTTATGAAGTTGTCATCCGGCTTCTGTCTGGCCAGCCATCTGACATATCTATGAAGTCCGTCACTTATTTTAACCTTTGAATGGAACTTCAAAACCCTCTTCGTGTGATGCATATCGGCAAAACAGTGACGGATATCACCGTTTCTGAATGCCGAAGTTATTTCCAGACCGGTCTCGGGAGATAATTCATTCCTGAGAATAGTGGCGATCTTCTTGATGGTTGTTCTTTTTCCGGTGCCTAGATTCAGGGAAAAATGTCCCGCCGATTCCGCTGTTATTGCCGCAAATATACCTTCAACGATATCAGATACATGGATGAAGTCCCGCGATTGTTTGCCGTCCTCATAGATCACGGGGGGATTATTGTTCAAGAGTCTGCTTGCAAATATGGCGAGGACACCGGTATAGGGATTTGAAAGTGACTGCCTCTCCCCATATACATTGAAGAATCTAAGTGCAGTGGTTGAGATGTCGTATGAATGGCCGTATGCGTGGACCAATTCCTCCTGATCCCTTTTAGTCACCGCATAAACCGATGTAGGAAAAAGGGGCTTCATTTCAGTGGTTCCCACCGGAGTGACCTTGTGATCGCATAAAGAGCACCCCATTTCCCAATCATGTTCGCTGAATTGCTTTTCCGGCCTTAGATGCGGGTATACCAAGCCGTGTTCTTCGCAAAAATATTCTCCTTCGCCATAAATAGACATCGAGGATGCGACCAGTATCTTCGCTATAGGATTTTTCTTATTTAATAGATACTGAAGCATCTTTGCCGTGGCCATGGTATTCCCGGAAACATATTTTTTTATCTGATACATGGATTGCCCGACACCTACAAGGGCTGCCAGATGGACCAGAACATCGGTCTCCTTGACCCAGCGGTCCATAACAGAAGTTTTTTCATAGCGGTCAAAAATATAATTTGCTTTGGGATTCAGATAATCCGGTTTTTTATCTCCGTGAACCTGTTTTTCCAAGGAGTCCACAACGAGCACCTGATGGCCGTTTTTGATAAGAAGGTCCACAAGGTGAGAACCTATGAAGCCGGCGCCTCCAGTGACAGTGATATTCATGTTAAACTCCTGTTTTTCTTAGATAGTCGATTATATCAAAAATAATTGCATCAAGATCCGCGCTTGCCTTCCATCCCGTGAATTCCTGGATCTTTTCAACATTAGGCACGCGCCTTTTCATATCTTCAAAATTAGCTCCCATCACCTTTTCATAAGGAATGTGCTCTATCTTGGATGTGGAATTGGTCAGGCGAATGACCTTTTTGGCAAGCTCGTTGATAGATACTTCTTCCGGATTTCCGACATTGAAGATCTCCCCGAGGCATTTTTTTGATCCCATTATAAGGTCAAAGGCCTTTATCACATCATGGACATGCGTAAAACAACGACTCTGCTCGCCGTCTCCATAGATGGTGATGTCCCTGTTCAAGAGGGCTTGTTTAATGAAGCGGGGAACAACCATTCCGTAATCCCCGACCTGTCCGGGACCGGTGGTATTGAAGAGCCGGACGATCACAACGGGTAATTTTTTCTCATTGAAATAAGCCAGTGCCAGAAATTCGTCTAGAGCCTTGTTATTTGAATAACTCCATCGATTGATCGTTGTGCTTCCCAGGATGCGGTCATCTGTCTCCTTCAGGGAGTCCTTCTCGTTCTTTCCGTATATTTCCGAAGTCGATGTTATCAAGACTTTTTTCTGATACTTATGCGCTATTTTCAGTATGTTCTCCGTGCCCTGTACATTTACCTCTATTGAACGAAGCGGGTTGTTTATAATATATTCCACCCCCACGGCCGCCGCAAGGTGAAAAATCGCGTCAACGGATGGGATGAGCTTCTCCAGCACACTCTCATTTAGAATGGAATCAAGGACGAACTTAAAGTGTTTGTTCTTCTCAAGGTCCTTGATGTTTTCAAATGATCCCGTGGAAAGATCGTCTATTACCGTGATATTGTCTCCCAGTCCGAGAAGATATCGGGCAAGATTGGAACCGATGAACCCGGCTCCTCCTGTGATCAGATATTTCATAAGATATCATCCTTATGGTCTTTGATCCATTTGTATAACTCCTCGATTCCCGCCCTTGGAGTAAATTCCGGAGCCCAGTTCAATACCTTTTGGACCTCACGGATATCGGATATATATACCTTCTGGTCTCCCGGCCGCCAATCATCGAAAGAAACGGTTTTCGGTTCGCCGGTCATCTCTTTCAGTATATCTATGAATTCCAGAAGCGATAATGTATTGTCAGCGCCTCCGCCGACATTGAACGCCTTTCCTTTCACCTTGTCGATATTTGATATTGCCATGTCGTAACATCTCACAAGGTCTTTGACATAAAGGACATCCCTGACCTGAAGCCCGTCCCCGAAGATGGTGAGGGGCGATCCTTTTACCGCGGATATCAGGAAATGAGCCACCCATCCTTGATCCTCATTGCCGAATTGATGGTCGCCGTAAATACAGGATTGCCTTAAGACAACGGTCTTGAAATCATAGATCCTGGCATAATCAATAAAATATTGGTCTCCGGTGCCCTTCGAACAACCGTAGGGAGAGTGAAAATCGAGCGGGAAGTTTTCCGCGATCCCATGCGGGAAATCACGGTAACCGTAATGCTGATCGTCCTTTTTTTCCACGACCACCTCTTCCATGCCTCCATATACTTTATTGGTGGAGGAATAGAGCATTATGGGCTTCTGCCCGGTCAGCCGCACCCCTTCCAGGACATTGAAAGAACCGAGGGCGTTTATCTCAAAATCGCTTCTCGGATCTGTTACCGATGTCGTAACGGCAACTTGTGCCGCAAGGTGGAAGACGATATCAAAAGAGTCCTTTTTAAAGATATTTCTTACGGTCTCCCAATTGGTAACGCTTCCTTTCACAAATTCAAGATTGGCAATATTCTCTCTTTGGTAACGAATATTCTTTTCCGTTCCTTTCCTGGAGAGATCATCCAATACGACGATCTTGTCACATTTCGGCGAAAAATGCTTCACTACATTCGTTCCGATGAATCCGGCTCCGCCGGTTACAAGTATTTTCATAATATCCTCACCTGTCTAATTTTCATATACTTAGAAGCTGGCTGATCTTCTCCACGATCCCTTTCGCGTCGATCCCGGCCTTCGCATAAAGAGAAGTTGCTTTTCCGGAATAGTAATAATGGGACACGCCTAACTTTTCCACACTGGTATGTTTTCCGAGATTTTCTACAACAATAGCCCCTAATCCCGTGTTTAAATTGTGATCCTCCACGGTAACGGCCAATCGCGGTATATTTCTTTCCCTGAAGAAATCGGGATTTGCCTCCAGAGGCGTCGCCATATGATAATGGCCCGCTCCTATGTTCTTGCTTCTCAGAATATCGGCTGCTTTCTGAGCTTCAACGGCCACCTGCCCCGTGGATATGATCCAGATGTCTTCCCCAGCCCGGATCTCATCGATCCTACCTCTTTCCCAGACATAATCTTTGTCGTAGAAAATTTCCCCATTGTGTTTTTTGACCGCATCTAATTTGGATCTGCCCATTCCGACGAACTTATTTCCATAATCCCTGAAAACCTCTTCCAATATGTGCTGCAGTTGATTGAAATCTCCTGGTAAATAGACCTTGAATCCAAAAAGATTCCGAAAGAGGCTGATATAATCTATGGATTGATGGGTCTTTCCATCTTCTCCTACATCTATTCCGATATGTGTGGAGATGATATTGAGATTCGCGTGATTTATATCATTCAATCTTAATTGATTATATACTTCGGCAACATTGAACATGCCGAAGTCCGCCCAGAAAACATTCAGGTCTGGGTCTATGGAAAGTGCTCCGGCGAGGGTGGCGACATTGTGTTCCATAACCCCGGATTGTATGAACTTACCGGGGTTGCTCTTTGCGAAGATCCCGGTCTTGACAGAAGAGCCCAGGTCGCAGTCGAAGACCACTATATTGGAATTCTTTTCCGCCGCGTCCAGATATTTCCCCCAGCTTCCCCGAAGGTCCATTTTATCTGTCCAGAATGCCTTCTCGGGCGGGACAAAATCCTTCCTTTGACCATGCCCCTTGATCGGAAATTCGGTCCACTTCGGATTTTCTCTCATTTCTCTGTATCTATTGCAGTCACTCTGTGTGTTCAAGTGCTCGCAGGCTTTTATGTATTCATTATGATCCAGTGTTTTGCCGTGATATTCCGGAGTCCCTTCCATAAAAGGTATCCCATGTCCCATAACTGTTTCCGCTACAATACAGTAGGGGGCATTTGGGTCGTTTTTCGCTACGCTGACCGCATCATTGATCTCAGGCATATTGTGCCCGTTGACCTCAATGACCTTCCATCCGTCCGCCAGATAATTCTCCGGAATATTTACATTCATAACATCTTCCGTCATTCCGCTTATCTGAATGTGATTGCGGTCGATCAAGGCGATGATATTGTTTAATTTGTGATGAACGGCGAACTTCCTTGCCTCGGAAGTCTGCCCCTTGGCCTGTTCAGCATCTCCCATAATGCAGAAAACGCTTTTTCCGGTATCGTGAAGTTTTTCATCCAATGCGAAGCCGCAGGCCGCGGACAAGCCCTGCCCCAGATTTCCCGTTGACCAGGGTATTCCGGGAATGTGGCTTTCGATATGGCCTTCATAGGGCGAGCCTGCGAGGCGGAAATACGCGATCGCCTCTTCCAATGGGATGATCCCCAAATGTCCCAGCACAGTGTATACTCCCGGCGCTATATGCCCGTTGGATACAATTACTTTCTCCCGTGGTGCCTCATCGGTTTCGCCCCAACCCGCAGAAATGTATGCTGAGAAAAGTAATTCCAGCGAGGAAAGTGATCCTCCCGGATGGCCGGATTTGGATATGGATGTCATTGTGAGTATGTCTTTCATTGCGGCTTTCAAGTCGATCTGTTCAATTCTCATAAATACTCCTGGCTAGTGTTCTGATTCATGAATACATTAACAATGGCTGACGCTATTTTTGAACTGTGTTCAAGGCGCGAGGAACGCCGCATACCCGCTGCGGTATGTAAGCAACAAGCAACGCAGAAGACAGAAGAAGAGCTTCAGCCCAAAGGGAATCTCATCTTTGGTCAATTACTTCCTCTCTCTTCGCTTATGTACCACGAAGGGTACACCGCGCTGATTGTTCGTTGGAATTGACTCGAATCTAAACATTCCATGTCATTGTATTAATGAACCAGAGCACAAGGGTCAATTTGAATTATACAAAAAAACTCAGAAATAGTAAAATTTTTTACATATTTTGGCCCGCGGTATACCGCTGAATTTTTTGCCACATGCTTAAATTTTTTTTAGTTATGCACAGTCACGAGAAGATTTCAAACCCCATAACTGCTGTATACATCGCGGCAAATCGATGTTGTTCACAAATATGCGGGAAGTTTCCACAAGTTTTCCACAGTTTTTCTATCTTCCAATATATTGAACTTTAAGTGATACCGGAAAAAATACCGCCGATTTATTTTTGTCGAGCATAAAATTATATACAACAGCACATTATTGAAAAATAGTTTATATTGGGGAAAATAATTTTTGATCCCAACCTTGCATTTAGAGAAAGTAAAGGGTATGTTTTTACGGGCTTAAGAATTTCCATTACCCCGTATTCGGGGTTTGACTTCTGCGGCCATTTTGATATAATAGCGGCTCTATGAAAAATAAAAAAGTTTGGTCCTTAATCAAGAACGGCATAATCGAAAAGATCGGAGAAAAGCAGTTCAATGTCTGGTTCCAAACCGTGCAAATGCTCTCGGCATCGGAGGAAAAAGTCGTATTCGGAATAGACACACCATTCAAGAGAGATTGGGTGCTGAATAATTATGAAGAGGCGATAAGCTCTTGTTTGACCGATGTATTCGAGAAGGATACCAAGTTCGAATTCCAGATCGAGAGAACGCTGGAAAAGCAGGATAGTGCACCCGCTGTTTCCGAACTTATCAAGGGCATCCGATACGGAGATGAGCAAGAATTCTATCTTAATCCCGATTACACCTTCAGCAAGTTGGCGGTCGGTACTTTTAACGAGATCGCCTATTCCTATGCCAAACATCTCGCGGAGAATGTGTCTGATAATGTGATCAACCCATTGTTCATATATGGTGGTGTGGGGCTCGGAAAAACACATATCGTACAAGCGCTGGGTAATTATGTAAGGGGAAAGTACAGAGGAACCAAGGTCGGTTATACGAGCATGGACGGATTCCTCAATGATATGGCGCGCGCGATACAGAATAAAGCGATGATCCCCTTCAGAGAGCGTTATGAAAGTCTGGATATGCTTCTGGTGGATGATGTGCAGTTCATTGCGGGAAAACCCGGAATGCAGGAAAGGTTCTTTCACATATTTAATGAACTGTATAATCGCGGGAAGGTCATTGTCCTTACTTCCGATAAGATGATAAATGAGATCCAGGATATTGAGGAGCGGCTTGTTTCCAGATTTTCTTCAGGACAATCCGTAGAGATCACATATACTACCGAAGTCGATCGCGTCGCTATCCTGAGAAAGAGGATGGTCGATTATAAGTTATTTCTTTCGGATGACCTGGTGTACTATCTCGCGGGCCAATTGACGGGAAATGTCAGGGACCTTATCACCGCATTGAAAAGGATAAGCATGAAACAGAAGATCGAGGGCAAACAATTTTCTGACGATCAGATCAAATCCCTATTGTGTTCGCTTATCCCTCAAAGTGTACTTAATATTGATTCGATAATGACGCAAACCTCCGCATTCTTTGATATCCGGCTTTCGGAAATAACCTCCACAAGACGCACAAAGAATGTTCTTATTCCACGGCAGGTCGCCATGTATTTCATGAAAAAACTCTTGAAGCTTTCCTATCCGTCTATCGCGAATGAATTCGGTGGAAAGGACCACACTACCGTATTGAACGCCGTAAGAAAGATCGATAAACTCAGAATAACGGATTCTGATTTCAAATTAAAACTCGAAAGATTGAAGAATAAGATATATTCCGGAAGATAGTGTTCTGATCTATGGAATATAGATAGATACCATCAGCAAGTCAAATGCAGCAGCGCGATGGGTTTATGCCCCCGCTCCACGGCTTCATTGTATAATTTAGTGATGCTACCCGTTTCTCCATGAAAAAATATTATGTCATTTATCTTGACCCACTCCAGAAACTCCTTGTCCAGTTTGACCTTCTTTGAAGTACCGCATCCGCAGAGCAGATATCCCGAGTTCAGGATCATTTCCTTATAACGCTCGATATCTTCCTTTAAAAGCCTGTGCCCTTTTTTCCTTCGCCAGTCTTTGATCACTTTTTCCGGAGAGATTATCAGATCATTTGTGTAAACTATACCGTCAATTTCGATTTTTCCATGTTCAAAAAAATTTATCTTCATAATCTCTCCTATAGGATAAAAAACATCAGCATCTCTCCTACCTTCGCTCCGTCCCTTCGGTAAGAGAAAAATTTCTCACTCTGTCCGTATGTATTATACCTTTCAAAATAGATATTGGCAACTTTGAATTCGATCAATTGAAAGACAGCACCTTTGACAAGAGATGCTCGAGTGTGCTGTTCCATAAATACCACAACAATGGCTGAAACTATTTTGTGTCGTATTCAAGGAGCGAGGAGCGCTGCATACCCGCAGGCGGTATGTAAGGGACGAGGAACGTAGAAGACGGCAAAAGAGATTCAGCCCAGAGGGAATCTTATCTTTGGTCAATTTCTTCCTCATTCTTCGCTCACGGACCACCAAGGGTACGCCGTGCTCATTATTCGTTGGAATTGCCTCAAATCTAAACATTCCATTGTCAGCGGATTTTAAATCAGAGCACTTGCAACGCAGAAGACAGAAAAAGAGCTTCAGCTCGAAGGGAATATCATCTTTGGTCAATTTCTTCCTCTCTCTTCGCTTACGGACCACAAAGGGTACGCTGCGCTTATTGTTCGTTGGAATTGACTCAAATCTAAACATTCCATTGATATGGTATATATGGAATAGTACACTATAGCTGCTGCCTGACCGTTCAACGGCATTTTCAAGCCCGGCGTCGGTGAAGGCACGGACAACTTCTTGACCTACTTCATAATCTTCCGCGGCTATACACGGTCCCAAGGCCGCATTGAGTTCTGATGGGTTTTCTCCCTTGGAGATAAGTTCGCGTACCCCATTTCCAATGATCCCGGACGCGAGTCCCCGCCATCCGGCATGCAGAATAGCGGCATATCTCGTACCCCAGATAAGCACCGGAAGGCAATCGGCGAACATTACTCCTGTGAGGACCCCTTTTTTGTCCGTTATCAATCCATCACATTGAGGAATATGGTTGATACCGCCTTGTTCGAGATTTTCAGGAACATATTTTATCGTAGATGAGTGTATTTGCTGCGGCAAGACGATCTTGCCGTTAAAATCAAGATATTCGCGCAAAATCTCCCAGTTACGCTCAACATCTTCCAGTTTATCCCCTCTACCGAAGTATAGATTGAAAGATGAGAAATTGCCCGAAGAAACACCATTTAACCTTGTTGTAAAGGCAGATACGAAAGGAGTATCAAGGAAAATCAGCGAGCCGTTACCAGCAGTTCGGAAGAACTCCGGAGATGCTTTTATCATCCAGGAAAGCCTCCTTTATTTTTCTTGTGACCCTGGAAGTATTCACATCAATGAAAATATACCCCGAAGAGGTCTTTTGTTCGTCCACGGATGAAAATTGGATCTCGAGATTTTCATAATACCCCTCATATCCGCTTAGCGCCATCTTTAAGATCTTTTCTAATTTCTTCTGTGCCTTCCTGCGGTCTGTTTTCTGCTCTAAAGAGAAATAGATCTTTGTCTTCCATTTCTTTGCATTATGGTCGGTGGCCCATCTGATCGGTATCGCTTTTGCACCAGCGGTAAGGCAGTTCTCTTTGTGTATTACCATTCCGTCCTTGGATCTGATCCCGACTATCGGCTCTCCCTGAAGCGGGCTGCAGCAAAGCGCCAATTTGAAATCAACGATCTCTTCACCGGTCTTTGGCACTACAACCTTATACATGGCCGTTAAAGGGAGCTTTGTTTTTACGGGATCCTTTTTGATCTTCTTCAGGTCAGCGGGATAAATATCTTTGTAAATGCCTTTAACAACGGAGTATATTGGAGAATTTCTCCCTTTTTTCTCGAGATCGGCAATGGACCGCGACAACGCATTCCCGATTTCTTCGGAGTTATAATAATGATACAGCCAGTTCTTAATTGATTTAAAGGCATCATGTGTTCTTACATGTAAGAGCCAGTCGATCGCGGGATGTGTTTCCGGATCCACTATGATCTCGATCCGGTCACCGTCATGCAGTATTTCTTCAGGGGAAACGATCAATTCGCCGAGAATATTGACCCTGTTGATCTTGGCCTGTTTGCAATGATATCCGATGTCGGAGTGAATACGGTATGCGAGGTCAAGAACGGTTGAGCCGTAAGGAAGGGTAATCTTGTCACCGGCGGGAGTGAGGATATTGATATCAAGGACCTCGGGATTCAATCTTCTGGATTTCAGAACATTCTCAAGCATCTCATACACCTTTCCGATGTCCTGGAATTGATAGGAATGAAATTCCCACCCCTTGTAAAGGGGGTGTGCCGCAGGCCCGTATTCATTATAAGCCTCCATTTCATCTGTTTTGATCTGCAATTCTATCCATATCTTCAATTTAGGATCCTGAATGTCCAGATGAATTGATTTATATCCGTTATTCTTCGGATTCTTAATGTAATCCTTCACTCGGATGAATGTCGGAAATATCTTCTGTATAGCTTCCAGCGCCTGATAACATTCGATCTCTCTGTCGACAATGACCTTGATCCCGAAAAGATCATAGATCAGATCGATGGAGGTGGCGACCTTCTGCATTTTTTTATGTATGCCGTAAAGGCTCTTCTCGCGGTACTTGAGATTCATGATCTTTATCTTTCTCTTTTTTAATTCCCTCGCGATCTTCTTAATGATATTTCCCTTGATATACGCTTCCGAATTGGTCCCTTTGAATTTCTCGCTCTTGAAATTGTAGAATTCCTCGTAAACCAGATGGGCGAATTCACCGTATTGGATCTTGAAAGCGAGGTTCTCCAGGTACATCTTCACTTTCCACATATTCAAGGCGTCCGCGATGGGGATGTATATGTCGAAGGTTTCTTTTGTTTTTACGATTTTCTGTATATTCGGCGTCGCTCTGATGGTCTCGATATTGTCTATCCGGTCCATGAATTTAATTAGGATGATCCTGATATCTTTCTGCGCAAAAAGGATCAGCTTGATCAGGGAAGTCGCTTCTTTTACCATCTTTGAGACATCTTCTTCGGCGAATTTATATTTTGTAAGGCCGTCCACCAGATAAGCGACATTGTAGCCGAACTTCTTTCTGACCTCGTCAATAGAGACCTTGGAATCCTCCACGACATCATGCAAAAGCGCCGCCATTATCATCTCTTTGTCGTATATCTTGTAGTAAGTAACGCATTTAATAGCCACTCTGATCGAGTGAAGCGCTGCGGGATGATAGTCCATACGGTGTTTGGGGCCGAGGAATTTTAAAAGGAACTGCACCGCCATTGCGATCTGTTCATTATCGCTTTTTGTAAGGACTATTCCCCTCATATTCTGAATGGTGTCGATAAGGATCTTTTTTACCTTATCTTCGTTAAATACCTCGGATGGCTTCCCAAGCTCCTTGTTCATCGGCATTATCCCTGTAAAAACAGATCTAACTGCTCTTCCCATGAGGGGAGTTTTCTTTTCAGGGCATTGCTGAGTTTTTGATTGATCAGAGATGTCGCCCGTGGGCGCAATGCGGGGCGTTTCAGAGCGGTTGATCCGATCGCGCTGAGTTCAAATTTCAGTCCCAGCTTCTCCTTTAATTTTTTCGCGAATTCAAATCTTGTTATATTTGCGGATGAAGTGAGATTGTAAATGCCCCGGGGGATCCTTTTTTCAATAGACTCCAGGATGATCTCAGCTGCCCAGAAAGAAAATGTGGGATCTCCCCATTGATCATCGATGATCTTCAGATGTTTTCCGTCGAACTCCCGGATCATATCGAACAATGTTTTTCTTCTCTTTCCGATAAGCCAAGCCACCCTGAATATCAGCATATCCTCCGCTGTCTCTTGTATGAATTCTTCCGCTATTACCTTGGTGTAGCCGTAGAAGTTGGCGGCATTGCGCGGGTCTTCCTCGGAATAGGGTTCTTCAGAGGTCCCGTTGAATACATAATCAGTGGAGATATGCACAAAGAGAATATTCTTTTCCTTGGCCGCTTTGGCGATCTCTCTGACAGCGTACGCATTGATCTGCATTGCTTTTTCTTTGTATAATTCAGCGTCATCCACATTGGTCATAGCGGCGGAATTGATAATAATATCGGGCGAAATTCTCTCAATGAATTCCGCGACGCTCCCCGGTTTCAGAAGATCACATTCCGATGATGAGGGCGCAATGATATTGAATCGGCCTTCCGCCTTTTTGCGGAGATCATTTCCCAGAAGTCCGGTTGAGCCCAATAGAAGTATTGTATTCATCCTTTATTATAATGATTACTGCGATTATTTCAAGCATTTACAGTACACTAGGGTTGTACGGTCATCATATTTTGCAAATTCGGCAAAAAAGCGGTATATTCTAATTGTGGATGAAATGAGAAGCAGATGAGAAAATTAATACCCCGCTTCATACTAGATCAGTACAAAAGAGATAATGCCGAAGGAGAACTTGATGCGGCGGTAATATTCGCGGATATTTCAGGATTTACATCAATGACAGAGGCCCTGCTAAAGCAAGGCCGCACTGGCGCGGAATTCCTTTCTCAGGTTATAAACCGTGTTTTTACAAAATTAATGAAGGTGGTGTATGATCAGGGTGGATTCGTTTCCGAATTTGCCGGCGACGCGTTCACCGCGATCTTCCCCCTTCCGTGCAAAGCGGATCTGCCAGAGCTCTGCAAGAGCATAAATAAGGAAATGATAAAAAGCAAAGAGCAGTCCTTTGAAAGCCAGAGTTTTTTATTGAAGATAAAACAGGGTGCGGCCGCCGGTACGGTGAAATGGAGAATCTTCGGCGGCAAGGATAATCCGTCATATTCTTTTTTCGGAGATGCCATACTCAGGGCCTGTGAACTTCAGGCGGAATGCCCTCCCGGCGAGTACCGTATTCATAAGAGCGCAGCAGGCATAAAACGCGAGATGCCACATCAAAAAAACAAGATCTCTTCCCCGCCCTATGAAGCGCAGCGGATCTTCATCCCGTCCAAGATCATGACAATGAGGGTCAAGGGAGAGTTCCGTCATGTGATCACCGCATTTATCGGCCTTTCTTCCGAGGCTCCGATCGATTCGATCTTTGATACCGCGCGAAGTATAAAGGAGCTGATACAGCGTTACGGCGGCTATTTCAACGGATTGTTCTTTAATGATAAGGGTCCGCATATTCTTGCTGTGTTCGGCGCTCCCTCCGCATATGAACAGGATGTCGTGAATGCGGGAACAATGGCGCTGAAGGCCTCGAAAGATTTCGGTGTTGCCATCGGCCTCGCTTCCGGGCTGGCGTTCTGCGGCTTTGTGGGAAGCGCCCGCCGCTCGGCATATACGGTCTTGGGAGATACAGCTAACCTTTCAGCGCGGATAATGTCCTTGTCCAAGGGTAATATACTACTTCCACAGTCCGCCTTGAAACACTTTGACCCCATATTCGACACAAAATATTATAAAATCGCTGATTTCAAAGGAAAAGAAGGGAAATATCATATCTCAAAATTGATGCGGCTGAGAGGGAATGTGATTACCACTGTATCCGATGCCCTATTTTTCGGCAGGCAATCGGAATTAAAAGAACTGCAGAAGTATATCTTCATTTCAACGGCAAAGGGGTTTTATTCGCCCTTTTTTATTTCCGGCCCTGCAGGTATCGGAAAGACAACACTTTGGATGAAAGCTGTAACGGATAGCGGTTACAGGCATCTTGTGATAAGGGGAAATGAAATGGGAGCAGAAGGCCTGGTCCCCTTTTCTGAGGCGATAAAGAGCTTTGTCGGGATCAGAATGGAGAATAGCCCCGAAGGAAGGCTTGAATTATTCAATTCTTATTTTTCAACATTGAGAGAGAAGACCCGAGATAATCCTCTATGGGAAGAATTTCCCCATCTTCAGGGGTTCTTAGAGTACTTTCTGGCGCTTGGCGACGGCGGAAGATCCGTTTCAGGACTTTCTCCTGAAATGCGCCACAAAGCGATCGGAATGGCCATAAAGACATTCTGTAAGATCATATCACAAAGCGAAGGGATGGTATTGATATGTGAAGATGTCAGCTGGTATTCCGAAGAATCCCGCGCTCTGGCCAATAATCTTACGGTAAATATGCAAAATGAGAAATTTGCCCTTATTATGGCATCGAGGGATGGGACGGATTTTGATGCTTTGCGCGAAGAGCTATATGAAGAAATAGAACTTTCGCCTTTTTCCAAAGACGAGCTTCGCGGCCTGGTCTCTCAGATAATCGAAGGTGAGCTGTCAATGCCGATGGTAGAGATGATCCTAAAAAAGAGCAGGGGTAATCCGCTTTTCGCAAAGCAATTGGCAACCTTTATAAAGGAAAATTCCCTGATGGAGAAGCGGGGGGACATGATATTTTTAAAAACCGATCTGAAAGATCTGCCCAATGACCTGACGCATCTGCTTATTTCCCGCATCGATTCATTGCCTTTAAAATTGAACCGGCTTGTGAAAATAGCGTCCATACTGGGCCCCACATTCAGCGTCGGACTTTTAAGAGAAATATCCGGAAGATCAGAAAATATTTCTGCGATAGTCGCGGAAGGCGAGACGGCGGGGATCTGGACATTGAACCACGAGACGGATGAAATAGGTTTTGTTTCCGGCATGCTCAGAGAAAGTGCGTATTCTCTTCAATTAGGCGATGAAAGAAAGTCACTGCACCGCAAGACCGCCAATGCCTTGTTCCGTTTATTCGGTCTTGAGAATGCTTATCTTCCCGAAATGGCGCGCCATTGCTTTTTGAGCGGAAATATTTCAAAGAGCAAGGAACTTCTGCCGAAAGCGATCGCTTACCTGACGCGCAATTTTAGAAATGTTGAAGCATTGGAAATGATAAGTATGCTGCAGAAAATTGAAAAAGGAAAAAGACGATCCCTTGAATTGGAGATCAGATACCTTACGACAATGGTCGCCGCGGGAATGTGGCGCAAGTCACTTCCGATATGTCGGCAGACCCTCCTGACCGCATTGCGTTCGAGAGAGAAAAAGCAGATCAATGCTGCACGTTTCATACTTGGCAGGGTACTTATGCGTCTCGGCGAATATGATGAATCGCTAAAAGAAATTGCGCAGGCAAGGGCATATTTTCTGAAAGCAAAAGATTATAAAAAGCTTATTTCCTCATACCGGATCACGGGTTTGATAGAATATTATCTTCTGAACTTCCCCGCTGCCAGGCAGGCAATGAAAAATGCCTTGGCGATTATTCCTCAGCTTTCCCGTAAGCGCAGGAAGACAGAGCGAAGCGCCTTATGCGTCAATAACGGATTGATCCTTCTCAAGGAAGGTAAGATCAGCAGAGCCATGGCCCAGTACAAGAAAGCATTGGAGATCTCCCGTTCAGCGCAGGCGATCGATGCCGAGAGCATTGCCCTGGGGAATATCGGTACCATTCATTATACGAGGGGAAATATGTCTTTGGCGGAGGAACATTTTGAGAAAGCACTGGAGCTGGCGCTTCAGGTCGGCGATCAGAAGAATATTTCCGTCATGTCTTTGAACCTTGGCGGTGTATATTTTCATCAAAAGGACTATGACAAAGCCCTGAAAACCTATGAAAGAACAAGAGACAGCGCTCTTGAGATCGGGAATGTCAGGATCCTGATGAAGGCGATCGGGAATATCGGTACGATGTATGCGATGAAAAATGACTATCTCAAGGCGATCGAGACATATAAGAAGAAATTGATACTGGTAAAAAAACTGGAAGACCCAGAGGGTCTGTGCTATACTCTTGGAAATATCGCAGAAGCATATCATCGCTTAGGCCGAAAAGAAGAGGCTGAGATGACTTTCGTTAAGGCTATTGAAAATGCGGAAAAATTCTCCCTTGAATTCAATGCAATGTACCATATGAGCGCATACGCCCAATATCTGATCATGAACGGCAGGTTGCCGGAAGCTGCCGATCTGGTAAAACGGGCCTACTCAATAAGTTGGAAATATGAAAGAAATGAGGATGCGTTCATGACGCGGATGACCTATGGCCTGTACCTTTACCGGTCAGAGGGTAATAGTGGTATTGAAATATTCAAATCCCTGAAAGCCGATGCCACAGAGGTCGAGAAGAATAACCTGGATCAATTTCTAAAAGACTTTGAAATAACATTGGGCGACGACTGATCTCTTTGGAATGGATCTTTGCCGTTCCGGCATTTTGCTTATTTATAAACGAACCATTTTCCGAAAAGCGGAGTTTTTACATCGATCGCTTTCTGCGGGCACATCTCCTGACAGCAATAGCATCTGATGCATTTGCCGTAGTCATATACCGGCGGGTTATCCTTTCCCTTCTTATAAGAGAGCGCTTTGGGGTCAATGGGGCATGCCTCTATACATATGCCGCATTTAACGCATTTCTGCGCTTCGATATACGGTTTTCTTAATATCAACTGCTTTAAAAAATTTAATTTCGAGAAGCTCTCGCTTTTCACCGGCCGCTTAACTACATTAAAATCTTTCTTGATGAACTCTTCCGGATCATCTCCCAGTATTTCAAGATCATCCATGAATCCCAACCCATCGCTCTGTCCGAAGACATTGGTCGGTACATATTCCGGGTCAAGATCAATGAGCTTGCAGAATAAACTGTCCACCGCCACCGGATCCTTCGAGGCGATGATAACACCCATATGCCGGGGGTCTCCTGCTCCGGGGCCATTGCCCTCCATCGCTATAACACCGTCCATTATATGAAGCGCGGGCCTTAAAAGAAGATTTAAGTCGATGAGCATTCGCGAAAAAGATAATGCGTCGGGGTATTTTGCGTGAAATCCGGCCTTATTAAGGCCATAGACCAACCCAAGTGAATTTTTCACGGCTCCGGTTATTTTTGTCAGCTGATGTGTTTTCATCTTGCATATATTGATCACGGAATCAGCTTCCAAAGCGGCCGCGGCGATCTCGAAATTCTTACAGGTCCGCCCCTCGGGGAAACTCACGGTTTTACCGGTGGTGAAATCCCCCATTTTCAATCCGTACTTTTCTCCGATATCAAATATTCCCGTCTTCTGAGCAACCTTTTTCGGGGATCCGAATCCTGGGGAATCTCCGTAAAAGAGTTCCTTATTGTCATTTGCGAATACCTTGATCACTGCTTCGAAAACAGCGGGATTCGTGGTGACGGCCTTTTCAGGGTCTTTTGCCGAAAGAAGATTGGGCTTGAGCAGGATCTTTTTTCCGCTAACAAGTTCTTCCGGCCCACCCAGCAGCATCACGGCTCTTTTGACCGCCTCGAATACATTCTTCGAATCATAGGAATCACATTTTACCAGCGCGACTTTTGACATATCGATAACTCCTTCACATTAATGTGTTATTTGATGGAAATTTCCCCTTTATCGCTTATATGAAGAGGCGTGTCGGGAAAATCTGTTTTTGTAAGCTCTTGTATCAACCCGATGGTAGTTTTTTCGGGGTCATGATGGGGGATGCCACGATCTAGCAGAATAATTGGATGTATCCTGCCGGATCTGAAGAATCCGTGCTCATCCATCTCAATTTCTAGTATCAGGGAGTATTTCAATGTAGCCTTCATGCTGAAACTCCCGTAGGTGCAGAAATTACCAAGAGAATAGGCGATCAGCCTTCCGCCGTAGATCTCCATTGCCCGGGGAAGATGCGGCCCATGCCCCAATACGAGGTCCGCTCCGGCCTCTACAGCGCTCCTTGCGAAGGCGACGACATTTCCCCGCGGGGTTTTCCCCATATATTCCATCTTATCGGATGTATGCGCCGCAGCCGTTCCCTCCGCTCCGCCGTGAAAGGTCACGATAAGAATATCAACCTTGTTGCGGTTCTCGGATACTCTGCGCATCGTACTTTCAAGGTCCAGTATTGAATTGAAATAATCATTCCAATAGAATCCCATTATGCCGATCTTTAATCCATTTCTATCAACAACTGTCAAGGTGTCCCTGAGTCCTGTGTATTTGAGGTCGTTGAGCTGCAGTGTGAAGATCGTGTCGGAAAGCCCGTTCTCGCCGAAATCCCGAGAATGATTATTGGCTATATTAAGGACATCAAATCCCGCGTCCTTAAGGTATTGCGCATAATATATCGGCATATTGAAGGCGTAATACTTCCCTGTGCCTACATTTTTCTCGCTCTTATTGTAAACAGAGAAGACCCCTTCGAGATTTCCGAGCAGCAGGTCGCTGCCTTTAAGCGTGTCCTCGACATTCAGAAATAACCCCCTTCCGTCATCGGGAGGCAGATTAGGGGTGGGATACTTGGTCCCCATCATAATATCACCGACGGCTTTGATGGTCACCGTTTGCGCGGACGCGTTGCTTGTGGCGAATAAGAGGAATATCGTAAGAAGCAGGATCTTTCCTTTCATGTGAGATTTTACCACAGTTAGTGTAGGAATTCAACACATCCATCCATCCTTCCTATACAAAATTTTGACATGTAGAATTATTATGATAAAATACACGATTCATTTGCAGGAGTAGAAAATGTCCGCTAAAGACAATAAAGAGTTTTTAAATCTGTTGAAGACCGATTTTTCCATGAGGGCCAATCTTTCGGAGAAAGAGCCCAAGTTAGTTGAATTCTGGAACACGAACGACATCTATGGGAAGATCATCGGCAGAAACAAGGATGGAGATAAGAAGATACTGCATGACGGCCCTCCGTATGCTAACGGTCATCTTCATATCGGCCATGCCCTGAATAAGATATTGAAGGATTTTGTAGTTAAATATTATTGGGCGAAGGGGCATCATTCTCCGTATGTCCCGGGCTGGGATTGCCACGGCCTGCCTATTGAGCTCAAGGTCAAGGGCGATTATAAGGGTGACGATGTAACGGTTTTCAGAAAAAAGTGCCGGGATTATGCCGCCAAATTCATTGAGATACAAAAAGAGGAATTCAAATCCCTTGGTATCCTCGGAGATTGGGAAGATCCCTATTTCACAATGGATCATGATTATGAAGCGGATATCTTAGAGGCCTTCAATAAGATGTACCGAAAAGGGTATATTTATAAAGGGAGCAAGCCGATTCACTGGTGTTTTTCATGTCAGACCGCCCTTGCTGAAGCAGAGGTGGAATTTGAAGACCACACATCTCCCAGCATTTATGTGAAAATGCCCCTCCTGTCAGAAGAGAACACTTCCTTGGTCATCTGGACCACAACACCGTGGACGCTTCCCGCGAATCTTGCCGTCACGGTACATCCGAAATTTGTTTATACCAGGGTGAAAGTCGGGGATGAGACTTGGATCATAGCCAGAGATCTTCTGTCAAAAGCCATGGAAGAAATGGAAATTTCAGAATATGAAGTGATTTCAGAAGAAAAGGGAAATCAACTGGAAGGGTTGAAATATTCCCACCCTCTTTTAGATAAGGAGTGTCCTGTTGTACTGGGCGATCATGTTACTCTGGAGCAGGGGACGGGCTGTGTGCATACCGCTCCCGGCCACGGTGCGGATGATTTTCAGGTGGGCAAGAAATACGGCCTTGATATCTTCGCCCCCGTCGATGACAAGGGCAGGTTCACCGATGAGTTCAAGATGTTCGAGGGAATGCATATATTCAAGGCAAATCCTCTTATAGTAGAGAAACTTAAAGAAAAAGGACTGCTTGTGAAATACGCAGAGTTCAGCCATTCATATCCGCATTGCTGGCGCTGTCACAAACCACTGATCTTCAGGGCGACCCCTCAATGGTTCATTGATACGATGAATGAAAAATTGAAATCATCCGTATTGAGATTTTCTAAGGATACTCAATGGGTTCCCAAATGGGGCGAGACCCGTTTTGTAAATATGATAGAGAATCGTGTTGATTGGTGTATATCGCGCCAGCGCAGTTGGGGAGTTCCCATTCCTTCTCTTGTTTGTGAAGAATGTGAGGAAGAATTCATCGACGCTGATTTTACCGATACACTTGTTGAGCAGATAAGAAAAGATTCCACAGATATATGGTTTTCAAAAGAACTTAAAGACCTTGAACCGGGAAATATCAAATGCCCTTCCTGTGGTTCTGCCAAGCTAAAAAAAGGATCCAATATCCTGGATGTCTGGTTTGACTCCGGAGTATCGTGGTATGCCGTTGTCAAGAAAAAAATGGGTGAAGATGTTCCCGTAGATATGTATTTGGAAGGTACCGATCAATACCGCGGATGGTTCCAGTCCAGCATGTGGCCCGCTGCCGGAATAACCGGCTCTCCTCCTTATAAGAAGGTTCTGACACATGGATTTTCCCTTGACGCGAACGGCCGGCCTATGTCCAAATCACGCGGAAATGTTATATCTCCCCTGGATGTGATAAAACAGTACGGTGCCGAAATATTGAGATTATGGGTATCCAGCATCGATTATACGGAGGATTTCCGATTCTCACATAATGTTTTGAAGCAAACCGTTGATACCTATAAGAATATCAGAAATAAATTGCGCTTTTCTTTAATGAACATTGAAGATTTCGATCCGCAGAAGGATCAGATCGAATATTCAGAATTGCTGACGCTTGACCGATGGGCATTGAATCAGCTGTACATCCTGATCAATAAACTGGATTCCGCCTATGAAAGATTCGAGTTCCATAAGATCTACCATCTGCTGACAGAATTCTCTACTGTAACATTGAGCGCGCAGTATTTCGATATGATAAAATCACGTCTCTATACATCTCCCTCGAGATCAAAGGAGCGGCGTTCCGCGCAGACCGTTCTCTTTAATATGGTGAAACTCCTTGTCCAGCGAATGTCTCCCGTTCTCTCCTTCACGGCGGAAGAAGTATTTAAATACCTCTTCTCCGAAAAGGAATCGGTTTTTCTTGAGAGATGGGATGATATTCCGGCAGAGTGGGCGGAGTGGGACCGAGAATTGGATATAATGTTCGAATTGCGGGAAAAGGTCCAGAAGATCATGGAGGATCTGAGGGCAAATAAAGAGATCGGGCTCTCCTTGGACGCCTCTCTTACGCTCTCCTTCAATAATGATAAATTTGAAGAGATATTGAATAATTTCGACCTAAGGGAGTTCTTCATAGTTTCAGAGGTTATTCTTGAAAAAGACATGAAGATGTCCGAAACATATAAGATAGATATTAGTAAGGCGCCGGGAGAGAAATGTTCCCGTTGCTGGAGTTATAATACCGAATTGTCTGCGGAGGGCATCTGCCGCCGCTGCGAAGAACAGATCGATAGATGGAATGAGGAGGGATAGATGAAAAGCAAGGAACTTGAAAGCTATAAGAGAATACTCATTGAATTGAAAAGAAGTATTGAAAATGCTCTTGACGGTTTGAATGAGGATGTGATCACCCCGAGTGACAGCACCTCTCATTATCCGGATGATCCCAGTCTTATGGCTGGGGACGAGTTTGAAAAAGCAAAATCGTACAATATTATCAATGTTGACCAATCTATACTTGAATTGGTGGATAATGCCATTGACAGGGTCGAGAACGGAAATTACGGCGTTTGCAGCGGATGCGGAAAAGAGATAGAAAAAGGCCGGTTAAATTCAAAACCCTATGCGGAATACTGTGTTTCCTGCCGGGAAAAACTGGAAAAAGAAGGTAAGGTCTGATCTCTTGAAGAAGCATCTCTTCTTTTCCATTACCGCGATCGTCTTTGCCCTTGATCTCGGGGTAAAGTATTTAGTAAAGTACATTTTGAGTGACCCGTTCGGGAGCATCACGGTGATCCCCGGGTTTTTCAGGATCGTATATGTTGAGAACCACGGCCTTCTTTTTGGATTATTTTCTCGCATGCCCCTGTGGATAAAACTGGGAGCAATGCTTGTCGGCATCCTTTTTCTGGGGTACTATGTTTTCCGTCACTATAATGAATTTCTTAAGGGCGAGTTATGGGCCTTTGCTCTTATATTCGGCGGCGGCCTCGGAAATATTATTGATAGAATGATAAACGGCGCGGTCTTTGACTTCCTTCTTCTCTATATTAAGAACCGTCAATGGCCGACCTTCAATGTCGCGGACATCTGTATAGATGTCGGCATCGGGCTTTACATCCTCATGCAGTTCACAGGTAGAAAAAATGCATCCTGAAATATTCAGCATAGGTAATTTTGTAATTTCTTATTACGGCCTTATGGTCGCCACGGGAGTATTGGTCGGCCTTCTGATAGCGCAAAGGCTTGCCTTTTCTGCCGGTATCGACGGAAATAAGGTCTTTGATCTTGGAATAATGCTGGTCATTGCCGCGATTCTCGGCGCCCGGCTCTTTTATATCATTCTCAATTGGAAGGACTTTCTGTCTTCACCGATGGATTATATATTTTCCCGCTCTGGGTTTGTTTTTCTCGGGGGTTTTATAGGCGCTCTGGCCTTCGGTATTCCGTATGCGATCCACAAGAAGCTTCACCTTTGGGACCTTGCGGATATCTTTGTGACCGGCTTGGCTTTCGGCCATGCGGTCGGCCGGCAAGGGTGTCTGCTCAACGGCTGCTGTTATGGAAAGGAAATATGTGAGACCTCATTTTTCGCGACAAGGTTCATGACCATTCCCGGCTGGCATATTCCAACACAACTCTTTGAATCAATGGGTGAGTTCATTATCTTTGCCATCCTTCTCATTGTCTTTCCCAAGCGGAAATTCAAAGGTGAAAATTTTATTATCTATCTTATCATTTACGGTATTTTGAGATTCATCCTGGAGTTTTTCCGCGGAGACTACCAGCATCTCTTTATCTGGGGCCTGACCTTCTCCCAGCTTATAATCATCATTTTTGTTCCGGTCATGTCCGGTGTATATTATATCTTAAGAAAATATGGCAGGTAAAAGAACGATTTTTCTTATACTTCTCTTTATAATGATCTCACATTCAGTGCCGGACTGTCTTCCCACGAGTACGGCTTTCCGCTCGTTCCAACTGAGCGCACCGGAAGGCCCGGATCTCCAATTAACATTGGATACGAAGAAGGAATCGTCCTTTAAAAGATCGCTCATTATTTTTCTTTCCTCTCTCCCGCTGACGCTTACCTATTCGCTTCTGGCGTACAAGTGGTATATGATCTTTGCCACAAGTGATCCTACTTATCCCCTCTCCAAAGCAGAAACCACTAATGTGCTTCTTGTGGGGGTCTCTATCTCGGCGGTTTTCGTTCTTTGGGATCTTCTCAGTACTCCCGGTGGATAAGATGCTTCTGAGATGTACCGAACCGGGCCTGCGTCTTGATTATTTTCTGTCACAAGTCCTGCCCGAACTGTCGCGTTCAAGGATAAAAAAGATAATAAAGGACGGACTGGTAAGCATAAATGGGCATGCAGCCAAAGCCTCAAAGCAACTCAATCCGGGTGATGAGATCAGCTTTCCGGATGAAACGGATAGCGAAACAGTTGAGATCCTTCCTGCGGATATAAAGATAGAAAAGATATACGAAGACAATGACCTGCTGATCATCAATAAACTTTCCGGCCAAGTCGTTCATCCCGGCATCGGCCATCAGAATGATACTATAGTTAACGGGCTTATGAAGCTTTATGGTGATTCGCTTCCCGATATCGGCGGCCGTCAGCGCCCCGGGATCGTTCATCGCCTTGATAAGGATACCTCCGGCCTTCTTATGGTAGCCCTTACCGACCGCTGTTTTCAAAACCTTGTGGAAATGCAGAAAGAACATAGGATAAAAAAAATATATCTGGGTATATGCTGGGGAATTGTCAAGGATGAGAGGGGAGAGATCAGGTACCCCATCGGCAGATCCACTTCCGACAGGAAATTGTTCACAAAAGGCGGGATCAACCCGCGTTCGGCCATAACCCTGTTCAGGGTCATAGACAGAAATGACAGATTTACGCTTCTTTCCTTCGGGCTTGTAACCGGCAGGACTCATCAGATCAGGGTACATATGAAGGCATTGAACCACCCTATTGTGGGAGATATTCAATATTCTTCCGCCGGAAGAAAGATAAAGGCAGGTTCCGGCGAAGTGATAGAGCTTGATCATCATCTCCTGACCGCTGTCGGGCTTGAGATGGAACATCCCGTGACCGGTAATGACCTGAGTGTTCACCTGCCTTATGAGAAATGCCCGTCCTTTTCGAATTTCTTCCCTAAACCACAGTCAATACACTCTCCGTATTGATTTATTTACTCATATTAGTTATAATTCTTATATGAAGATGAAAATTCTATTCCTGATCTCGGTATTATTCTCGGTAATGATATTCGGCGCATCTCCTAAAGAAGGGATGGCGCTGTACAGGGAAAATAAGTACGAAGACGCGGCTCCCATATTCCGCGAAATTATCAGAGAAACTCCCATTAATTATCCAATGTACAAGTACTTGATCGAGTCTCTTTTTCAAATAGAAGAGTATGCCGAGGCTCTTGTTTATATAAGAAGATTAGAGAACTCAAGTAGTCCACGCGCAACAAAATCCCTGGACTATGAAACATATGTCAAGGTGCTGATAGAGATGAAAGATCTTGAACCAGCCTTGAAAAAGGCCAATAAAGGCCTTCGACTCTCTACGGATATTATCACATCCAATCATTTGAAAAGGCTGAAGTATCTGATCCTGGTGGAATTGCAGCGATTTCCGGAAGCCGAAGAACAGATAAAATCGGAAACAGGCTGGCAGAAGAACCCGCTACTCCTCTATTATCTCGGTGAAATGTATTTTCATGGTGCCGGAGAGGAATTGAACGGAGAAAAGCTGGCCCAGGGCCTGAAGTATTTCAGTGAAAGCTACACTGCTTCAAAGGAAACGGCAAATATCAATACGGAAAATCTTGTCATAGATTATTTAATCGAAAAAGCCCAGGAATTAAAGGGGCTGCCTCAACGGCTTACTTTCTTGAAGGATGTCAAAAATAGCGGAATAGATTCACCAAGAATAGAGAAATGGCTAAAGAAATATACAAGAACCCAGTCCTTCAAAAAGGACCTCGCGGAATTGAATCTCCTTTTGACCGGCGGCAGCCTCAAACCAGCCGAACAACTGCTGTTCAGGATGGAAAAGAAATATCCGGAAAAGAAATTAGGGGGTTTTCGCAGGAAGTTAGAGACTAAGAAGAAGGCCTTGTTCAAGAAATTGGCGATCTATATCAGCGGTGGCTTAGGAACCATTGTAATCATATTTTTAACGATAAGCGGGATCAATACTTTGGTGAAAAAAATAAAAGCCCGGCCGAAAAAAGAAAAGATCAAAAAGCCTAAAATAGAGAAGGTAAAGAAAGAAAAGGCAAAGAAGGAAAAAATAAAGAAGGATAAAGCAAAAAAAGAATCCCCTGCGGAAATTGAGCCCGAACCGGCCTCCACCTCTTCGCAAGATGTTGCCGTGGAGGAGATCACCTCTTCGGAAGAAGAGCAAGCGCAGGATACTGCTGCCGTTGATGCTGAAGAATCGGAATCAATTACCGAAGAAGAATCCGCAACCGAAAAAGAACCGGAGGCAGTTGCCGAGGAAGAACCCGCACTTGCAGAAGAGCCGGAAGCAATTGAACTCGAGCCGGAACCGGAAAAAGCGCTTGCTGAAGCTGCAAGCGAAGACGAAGATAAAGCCCCCGTAGACGATGACGAGAAAATCTCTTCCGAAGAAGCGGAAGCCGAACCAGACACGGTGCCTGACGAAAAGGATAAACCGGCTGAGCTCTCAAGAGAAGAAATTCTTTCTATGTACCTTGAAATAGCCTCCGACGGAGATGCGGATGCCGAGAAGCAATTCGTAATAAAGCATAAGTCAGATGAGATGATGCCGGTTTTCAAGAATATACATTTCTATTTTGCCGGGAATATCAAAAAGGTGCTCGACTACATGAAGAAGGCGGATATTTCTGAAAATATATGGTGGCTAAGCAAGATCATTGATTTCTTGGAAGAAGGTGAGGTCGATTCTCTTGAGTCGGCGGCGATTCTGTACCTTTACTATAAAAATACTTCGGATAAGGATAAAGAGGAGAAATATAGGGAGTTAGGAAAAAAACTCAGAAATGAGAGCCAAAGCTGATCCCTGCATTCTTTTTCTAGCCCTTCTTTTGATCTGTTCCGCCAAACCCCTTGAAGTTCTCCCCGGTGGAGTGGGAGCATATTATCCGGGCCCTACCGCCCTTTTAGAAAAAATGATAACAACACTGGAGAGCACGTCCCCGACGAATACGATCCCAAAGACCATCAGAGGGATGATAGTTCCTCATGCGGCCTATAGATTCGCCGGCCAGACAATGGGGATGGCATATGCAGAGCTTTCATCTGAGAATTATGCGGCCTATGATGGAGTGGTCATTCTGGCGGAGTATGAGGGTGAAATTGCTCTTGTGCCGGATTTTGATATTTTTATTATCCCCGGCGCCCGTATGCCGATGGACAGAAGTAAAGCCCGATCGTTCGCCGCCTCTCCTGCTGTCGACGCGGACTATAAACGCTTCAATACTTTCTATCAGATGGAGGTGCACTTACCCTTTATTCACAAGCACTTTCCCGGGCTTCCCGTCCTGCCCGTGTTGCTGCCCGAGGGAGATCCTGAAACAGCATTAAAGGTGAGCCGCCTGGTGAGGGAACACTGCGGTTCTTCACTTATTATCTCCTCAGTCAATCTTTCCTATTCCAAGCCCGGCGCTGTGGCAGAGAAATTTGATGCCGCGCTCATCAAGAGTATAATAAGCAGAGATATCTCCTCAATAGAGAAATGTTATTCTGACCAAGGGGAAGTAAGGGGTTCAGCCGCCCTCACCGCGTTTTTCAATTCCTTTTCAGAAGATGCCCGCCGGGCCGGTCACATGGAATTGATCAAATACACGGATGATGCCGTGCTGCTTTTTGAAGGAAGCCTCATTACCACTTACGGCTCCTTCATATTTTATGATAAGGTGAAAAAATGATAAATTTCTCCTCCGCCGACCAGAAAGAATTGTTATCCCTTGCCCGTTCCAGCATTGTTTTTTATCTCAAGAACAATGAGTATATGAAGATGTCTTTGGAATTGAAAAATAAGTACGGTAAGCCATACGGCGTTTTTACCACTTTGAAGAAAGCGGGGGAATTAAGAGGTTGCATCGGCTTTATCATCGCCCGCGATCCATTGTGGAAATCCGTATTGGAAACATCCGTTGAGTCAGCATTGGGCGATCCCCGTTTTCCTGATGTCCGCCCTGAGGAGCTTACTGACCTGACCGTGGAATTATCGGTATTGTCACCAATGAAAAAAGTAAATTCATACAAAGATATCATATTGGGCCAGCATGGAGTGCTGGTGAAAAAAGGTTTCAGCCAGGGAGTATTTCTCCCTCAGGTGGCCACAGAAACGGGTTGGGATCTTCCGACCTTTCTTTCTCATCTGTGCTTCGGTAAAGCCGGCCTTCCGGCCGAGGCCTGGAAAGACCCTTCAACGGAACTTCTGACCTTTGAAGCATTTGTATTTTCTGAGGAGCGTTAAGTATGTTATCGTGTGATTTTATATATTGCGAAGAGTTTAGTGCTCTGATTCATACATACAGTGACAATGGAATGTTTAGGTTTGAGTCAATTCCAACGAACAATGAGCGTTGCGTACCCTTAGTGGTACATAAGCGAAGAGAGAGGAAGAAATTGATCAAAGATGATATTCCCTTCGGGCTGAAGCTCTTTTTCCGTCTTCTGCGTTGCTCGTCGCTTACATACCGTGCTGGGTATGCACCATTCCTCGCGCCTAGAATACGGATCAATATAGCATCAGCCATTGTTACCGTCTTTATGAATCAGAACACTCGTATTGCTTCGCAATTTTCAACTCTCCGCTTGGTATTTTTACATCGGGACAGACGAACGCCGATGGCGTACGACATGTCCCATATCTTGATTGGGATCCGGCGTGATATGATTGGAACAGGAAAATTACAGTGTTAAACGAAATATTGATTTTCCGATTACGGATGTGGATATTGCCTTGTTCTCCTCGCTTTACACATCACACATCACACTTCACACATCGTTCGCCACGTGAACGACTGTCATCGTATTTATGAAACAGCACACTGGCATCGGGAGAAAAGCAAAGGAGCTTCTCAATCATTTCAGAATGTATCAATTTGTACGCGGCCTTCTGATATCCCTCTGCCTTCTTCCTATTCTTCTTGCGATCGTGATCTGGGCGCGATTGCCCGTATTTCTTATTCTGATACCGTTGATATTAATTATTCTTCTGTATATTTCGGATCGGGGAGTATTGAGAATGATCAAAAAGGATTGCGGTGATGAAGGGAACAGATTATATCACGCGCTGATATTGAAAAGCGGTGCTGACGCCGGTGCCGTCGATTTTGAGATATTGAAACTCTATGACCTGCTCATGCAGAGGACTTCTCCGGTCATCCCGCCTTTCTGGTTGTTCAGAGCGGTATATATTCAGATATTTTTCATCATCGCGTTCTCTTGGCTGCTGACAGGGATGAATACCGGTCTTTCCACCGCTTCCTTTGTGCGGATATCACCCGACAGACTGGTGTATAACCGCTTCACAGCCGATCCAGTAAGAATGAATATCCATACCTATGGCGATGCCATTGAAATCTCTATCTCTGACGGGAGGGACCCATTATTTAAGCAAAGTGTTAATAATTCAGAGATCGAGCTTCCAGCGATAGAGCGCTCTCCTCTGATCGTTACCTGGAAAGGCGGAAGCAAGGAGATCCCTGTGGAATTCATACTTCCCCTTAGTTTCCGCTCGCACTTCCATATCAAAAGACAAGGCAGGAATTTGGAACCCGGGGACAGAATACCGCTTGAGGGTGAAACGCTGCATTACAAGATCGAGCCGCAGGGGGATTATGATACCTTTGTTCTGACCGTGGATGGCAACCGCTCTGATCTGCTTGCCTCTTCCATCATTCCCTTCAATGACTGTGAGTTTCTCGCTTACTTTTATAAGAGCGGCTATCTTGCAGGGAAGTTCTATAAAAGGATCCCCATCGCGCCCAATTCAGGTCCATCGGTAAAGATAACGAAACCGCTTGAAGATGTTGAACTGGACGGTTTTTATGGAGATTATGAATTGCGGTACGAAATTACAGATCCCGATGGGATATACAGGGTTGAATTTGCCTGGGAGAAGGAAAGCGGAGGAATAGCCGGCATAAGGGAGTTGAGAGTGAATAAGGGTTCGCTGTCTCTCTCCGGGAAATACATGATCCCGTTGGAAAGAATAACGGATATATCAGACAGCTACGTCTATATCTATATAAGGTCTTTTGACGGCTATGGAAAGGAAGGCCGCTCAAGAAAGCTCACTCTTTCTCTTATGGATAATAATGCTTTGCAGGATATTTGGGAGGAGGTCGGCAGTACGCTTTTCGGGGAACTTGAGATGATGAAGGCGGAGCCGCTGGATGGCGGTGACAAGAAATTCGATCCGAAAACTTCAAAGAGCAACGAACTTACACAAGAGATCCAGAAGCGTGGCGAAACGATAGAGAAGACCATGGAATACTTGGAGGCAGCACTGGAAGAACTGAAGGTTGAAAAGAAGATCATCGAGCAGGTAAAAAGGCAGCAGGAGCTCATGAAAGAACTTTTGAATAAAGAAGTGCTGGATCTGCTGCGGCAGAAAATGGAGCAGGGATTGGATTCCCGCCCATCGTCACAAAAGGTATCACAGGCCGATCTTGAGAAGATATCCTGGGAATTAGAGAGGATCATCAAACAGCTCGAAGAATATAAAAAAGGGTTAGACGCTGCCCGTATTTCAAAGAAATTGGATCAATTAGAACAGAAGCAAACCGATAAATTGGACGAGATCAAGAGCGATGTATCTGATCTGTTCTCGCGTTTTGATAAAGAGGACGAAAAGCTTCTTGACCCCGATAAAGCAAGAAATGAATTATCAAAGATGAATCAAAAGATGCAGCAAAAGACCTTTGAGCAAAGCAAGAAAAAATTATCATCGGATTTCAAAGATTATTCCGCGGATAAATTGAACAACCGTTCCAATAGCTCTCCTGACCTTTCGCCCCTTGTCGAGAAGACCGTCGCTCTTGATGTGATGTCGCACTTTACGCCTGAGATGGAGAGCTGGGCGGAATCGAATCTTGCCGCAATGAAAGATGAGATGGCTTCTTTTGCCGCGATCCTGATGATGTTCGACCACTCGCTTCACAGTTCTTTTCAAAATACATACAATAGTTTTCAAAATTACCGCCTGAAAAAGGAGCAGAGATATTTTTCTCAATTCAAGAATTCCAATGCGATCTTTTTAAATAAACTGATAGTCCTCATGGATAGAATGGATGCCTCCTCTTGTTCTTCGGGCAGCTCAATGAATCTTTTTGAAAAGCTCAACTCCCTTTCACAAGATCAGCAGAAACTCAATAGTTATCTGGAGAAAATGATGGAACAATACCGTTCTTCCGGTATGAATAAGAGGATGAGCGATGCCGTGAAGCAGGCTGCTGATAAGCAGCAGGAACTGCAGGAACGACTCTCAAAATTGTCCGAAGATATCAAAGAAAGCAAGGAAAAAGGCGAACTTGCCGGAACCTCCGGGAAGATTGAGGAAAAAATGGAAGCGATCAAAGAGGCATTAAGAAAAGAGCAATTGTCCGATGATCTTGTCGATGCGGGCCGCCGGGTTGCTGTGGAATTGCTTGAACTTCAAAGGGCGGTCTATTCTGGAAAAAAGGATAATACAAGGATCTCGCGTATCGGGCGGTTCATACAGAAATGGTATCCCGATCTGCTGAATGACCGCCCCGTAAATAAAGAATATCATGAAGATTACCTCGGAGTGATCAGAAGCATCGGTGGTAAATAGTGAAGGTTGATATTATCGGCGGCGGTTTGGCCGGAGTGGAAGCCGCCAGTATTCTGTCAAGCAATGGCGTAAAGGTGACCCTTTGGGAGATGCGCCCCAAGAAGATGACAGGGATCCATATAACCGGCGACCTTGCCGAGATAGTCTGTTCCAACTCTCTTAAGAGCATGGATCCGCTGACCTCCAAGGGACTGTTAAAGGCAGAGATGCGCCGTCTGAATTCCCTAGTGCTGAAAATTGCCGTAGAAACAAGGGTTCCTGCCGGGCGATCCCTTAATGTGGTCCGCGAAGAGTTTTCGCGCATGATCACAGAAGAATTGTCAAATGATCCCAATATCAAGATCAAGAGGGAAGAGGTCCTTGACCTTACCGCCTTTGAGAACATCATCATCGCGACAGGCCCGCTTACTTCTCCGTCCTTCTCCTCTTTTATTCAGACCCTTACTGGCGCTGACAGCTTATATTTTTACGATGCTGTCTCACCTGTTATAAGAACCGATACAATAGATATGTCCCAGACCTTTTGGGGGCTGAGATATGGAAAGGGCGAAGGTAAGCTCTTGAATTTTCCTATGGATGAAGCTCAATATTCCGCATTTTACGATGAGCTGATAAATGCTGGCACGGTTCCCCTGAACGATGTTGATGAAAAACTCTTTTTTGAGGCTTGTCTTCCGGTTGAGGAGATCGCCTCAAGGGGGAAGGAGTCTCTGTGTTTCGGCCCGCTCCGCCCTGTTGGATTCAGGGATTATATTGAGAAGCGTCCGCACGCTGTGGTCCAGGCGCGACCTGAGAACAATCTATACGATGCAGTGGAGCTTATCGGTTTTCAGACACGATTGAAATTTGAGGAGCAGAAGAGAGTGTTGAGAATGATCCCCGGCCTTCAGGGTGCCAAGTTCCTGAGATACGGCATCATGCACAGAAATACATATATCAATTCACCAGGCATATTGCAGAATGGGATAAAACTGATCGACTCTGGAAAAAAGAGGATCTTCTTCGCTGGTCAGCTGACCGGCGTGGAGGGCTATATTGAATCCGCCGTAAGCGGTATCGTTGCGGGCCTGGCGATGCTGCAGGACCTGCAGAAAGGAGAGTTCATTATACCCGGGGAAAATACGATGACCGGCGCGCTTTTGCGATATCTTTCTTCCCCTCCCGGCAAATCCGGGTTCAAACCCATGAGCGCGAATTTCGGACTGCTTGACGGTAGCGTCTATAGTAAAAAAGTGCGGAGAAAAAGGCAATTTGAGCGGTCAATGGGTGAGATCGCTGAATACACGGAAGAAATTTCGAAATTTACACAGAGCGGATTTAAATTTCCCCGTATGGATGATATAATCATATGAGGATATGAGATAAATATATGAAGGCTGGACAATGAAAAGCGAAGAAAAATTTTCGATTATTATACCTTCTCATAACGGCATGGGCGTATTACCGCAATGCATGGAGGCTCTGAAGGCACAGACATATAATAACTTCGAGGTGATAGTGGTCTTGAACCTGACGACAGATGATTCGGAGAAATATCTCAGATCATTGAACGGATTGGATGTTCAGATAGTAAGAGAAGATACGATCGCCTCATCTTATGCCGCCCGCAATCTTGGATTGGCATCAGTATCGGGCGATCTTATCGCTTTCATAGACGATGATTGTATACCGCTTGCTGATTGGCTGGAAAATGCTCTGGAGTACTTGAGGAAATATGATATGGTGGCGGGACATATCGAGCTATACAGGGAATCGGATCATAATATCTGGGAACAAATGGATGCTAAGATGCATGTGAATCAACGCAATTATTCCAAAAAGGGGATGTCAGCCGGGGGGAATTTATTGATCAGAAATTCTGTCTTTCTTTCCCAGGGTATCTTTCCTGTGGAAATCGTTTCCGGCGCCGATATGTTATGGAGTAAAAGCGCGACGGAGAAAGGCTTCTCAATGATATACGCTCCCGATGTGCGCGTGCTTCATCATTCCAAGAAAACCTTTGTGTCGATGTGGAAGAAGAGATACAGAATTGGCATCGGTCATGCCCAGACCGGGACGATGAGTGTCAAAAGTTTTCTGATCAAGTTAGTATCCTACCCTTTCAAAAAGGCCGGTGCGTCAGTATCCCAAACCTTATCCATCAGATTGACTCTTCGTGAGCGACTGCTTTTTATTATACTCGCGGCAGCATATTTAAACGGATTGTTTCGAGGGATATTTTTTAAAACCGGCAAGAAGCGGTTACAGTAGTTCCAGAAACTTATCCGGCCGGAAATCGGAAAAGATATTCCCCGTATTTCTATTTTTGCTATCGCCCTGTTTTTTGATCGTTTCGGCTAAATGATGAATAGAGGAAATAAGACTCACTTTCTTGTTTGTAATAAATCTATCGAAATAATGTACCCCCGGCACATCGAGACAATAGGCAACCAGTCCGAACTCTCTGGCTTCCAATAAAGCGGTGGAATATCCCCCGACCGCCGTCCCGTACTGTTCATATAAGGCGTATATGTCCTCATTTCCGTCAAATATATCAATATTTCCGTTTTGCCTTAATTGATCGTATATCTTCGACTTTCTTCCCACTTCCGCCGGATGCAGCTTAATTCCGATATGTAATTCTTCATCTACCGATTTTTCCAGCTCCAGTGCCGCCGAAATGATATTTTCTCCTATGGATCCCTGTGAAATAAATAGAATATTCTTCCTTGCCCCGATGCCTTGAGATATCTTCTTTTTATCCTGAAAACGCGGAGCGCCCAAGGTTATGAGCTCTTTATTGTCTATTGGGAATGGGGCGCAAGCGGCCCAGTCATCTCCGAAAAGAAGTATCTTGTCAGGAAATGCCGGCGGGTTTTTCCGCCACTTCTCATATGAATATCCCATATGGAATTTGGAGATTATCCCATGCTGTATCTCGATCACTTCGATGCCCATTTTTTTCGCTTCCAGTGAAATGAGCTGATTTACCCTTATATATCCTATCGCCATAACGATCTTTTTCGGGACTATCTTTTTAAGAAGACGGCGGATATTATCAGTTCCTGCTGAAAAATGCCTTCCGGCATTGTCAATATATGCCATTAAAGGGCCGCTTGGTATGCCCAGTTCCTTGCAAAACTGCGCAGCTTTTGTTTTTAACAGAGAAACAAAGTTCTCCTTGCTTCCGCTGTCGTGTTTCCCAAGCAGTATATTGTCAAGGTAAAAGACCTTCTTTGTTTCTGTCGGAGTGAAATGTGCCGGCAGAGAATAGGGACGCTCCATATAATTGAACGGGATATTGTTTTTCTGCATAATTTCGAGATACGGCTCACAATAGACATCGCGATAAAGTCCTTGATCCGTTTTGATGCGCCTCTGATGGCCGATAACGAGCACCCTGTCTCTCGGTGCAGTGATGGGATCATGGCCGAAGAACGGCACAGAATGCTCTTTGAGCTTTTTAAGAACTCCCTTGTGTGCTCTGTGCTGGCCCTCACCGAATACCCCCCGTGCCTTCATCAATTCATTATAGGCGAAGAAGCGGATCAATTCCCAGGGATTCGCTTCATTCAGCCGAAGAGTATCAAGATCGAAGGCGATCTCCAATTCAGTAAATTCCTCATATGCTTTCAAATAGGGGTCCATGAAGTATTTTAACTTATTTGCTCATTTATTCCAATCTGGAAATTTTCTTTAAATCCTGTATAATGTTCTTATGATAGACGGTAAAAGCGTTTTATGCCTGATCCCTGCCCGCGGCGGCTCCAAAGGCATTCCCAGAAAGAATGTCCGTTTCTTAAAAGGGAAGCCGTTATTGGGCTATTCTATCGAAAATGCCCTTAACTCAAAATACATAGACGTGGTCTTTGTCTCCACCGATGATGATGAGATCGCATATTATGCCCGGCAATGCGGAGCGCGGGTTCTGAACAGGCCTTCGCAGCTGGCATCGGACGATGTTACATTGGAGCCGGTTATCGCTCACGGTGTCAAAGAAGTAGAGGCAATGCTTTCCCGAAGCTTCAAAATAATTATTACTCTGCAGCCTACATCTCCCACACTCAAGGTATCCTCTATTGACAAAGCCATGGAAACATTCTCAAATGAAAGACATGACAGTTTGCTTTCCGCTGCCCCCGATACGCATCTTGCATGGGGCATCAGCAAAGGTAAGTACACGCCCCTTTATGAAAAGCGAGTGAATCGACAGCAGCTTCCACTAAGATTCAAAGAGACAGGCGGCTTTGTGATCTGTGATAGAGCTGTCCTCGCGAGTGGTTCCCGCTTCGGAAAAAAAATTGCCGTCTTCCCGCTGACCCGTGAGGAAAGCATTGATATTGATAACCAGACAGATTGGGCTTCTGCATCGCATATTCTCGGTAAAAAACAAATACTGATCAACCTGATCGGCAAAAGAAGCACCGGTCTCGGCCATATATACAGAGGGCTGATCCTTGCGGATGAACTGGTCGATCACAATGTCCTTTTCACCATTCCAAAAAATCATAAGGAAGGTATCGAGAAATTAAGATCAAGCAATTATCCCTTGGAATTATTTGAGAATTCTCAGGGCCTCCGGCGCATTCTGGAGCAATTTTCGCCCGATATAATAATCAATGACACGCTCGATACGAATTTGAAAGAAATGAAGCTTCTAAAGAGCCATTCGAAATTAACCGTAAGTTTTGAGGATATGGGTCCCGGTTCGAAAGAAGCGGATCTGGTGATAAATGCCCTGTATGAAACCCCTCATCCCGCCGGCAATCATTTTTCGGGAAGGAAATATTACTGCCTTAGAAATGATCTCAGAATAATCCCAAGAAGGCCTTTTGCAAAGAAAATAGACAATATTCTCGTGACTTTCGGCGGCGTCGATGAAGCTGGCCTTACATCCAAGACACTAGATGCGCTTTGCCGTTTGAATATTCAAGCCGATATCAATGTTGTTCTCGGACTGGGATTCAAGGGCAGCAAAGAACTTGAAAAGACATACAGAAACAATGGTAAAGTAAATATCTACAGGGATGTGAAGAATATGGGGGAATTCATGGGGAAAGCAGATCTCGGCATAACCTCAGCCGGCCGTACGGTTTATGAATTCTCATCCCTTGCCGTACCGACGCTTGTAATGGCACAGAACCCGCGTGAGATGCGCCACCGTTTTGCTTCTTTGAAAAACGGAATATTTTTTTTAGGCAGGGGAGATCTTGTTTCGCCGGCCCGGCTGGAAAGGGCATTGAAAAAAATAGCAAGCTCAACATCATTCAGAAAAAAGATGTACGACCGCCTCTGCGCGCACGATCTCGGTTCCGGTGCCTCCCGGGTGGTTGGCTTTATCCTTTCATATGAGAGGAAAAAATGAGATTTGAAGAGTTTAAATGTTTCGGGGATGTGTATCTGATAGCCGAGATCGGCGTGAATTATTATGATATCGCGAAAGAAAGGGAAATAAGCCCGCTTGCCGCCGCCAAACTCATGATAGACGAAGCCGTTGCCGCCGGAATACATTGCGTCAAATTCCAAAGCTATAAGGGTGATAAACTGGTTACCGCCTCAGCCCCTTCCTATTGGGATACCAGCAAGGAAAGTATCGGGTCCCAGAGGGAGCTCTTTGAAAAATTCGACCATTTCGGCGCCGAACAATACGAAGAACTGTCTCTGTATTCTAAGGAGAAGGAAATAGATTTTATGTCAACTCCCTTTGATGAGGAAGCCGCGGATTATTTAGAGGGCCTTATGGATATTTACAAGGTCTCCTCTTCAGATATAAATAATATACCGTTCATCAAGTATATGGCAAAAAAGAAAAAGCCAATGCTTATTTCTACGGGCGCAGCCGAGATCAGGGAGATCCGGCGCGCCGTTGACGCGGTTTTTTCTACCGGCAATAAGATGGTAGGTGTCATGCATTGCATTCTGGAGTATCCGACTCCCGATGAGGACGCGAATCTTCTTATGATCAGAGACCTTAAAGAGCATTTTCCTGATCTTGTATTGGGTTATTCGGACCATACGGTTCCCGACTCTGAAATGGATAATTTATTTTCAGCTTTCGTACTGGGAGCTCGCGTCATTGAAAAGCATTTTACTCTGAACAAAGCACTCGCCGGCAATGACCACTACCATGCCATGGATGCAAAGGACGCAAAGAAATTTCTGAATAAGGCCTCCAGATTCATCAAACTTGCCGGCTCTAAAGAGAAAGCCTGTCTACCGGGGGAGGAGAACTCCAAGTCCTTTGCCCGCAGATCACTGGTCTCAAACGGCAAGATCAAAAAAGGAGAAAAACTCACTATCGACAATATTACCTTTAAAAGACCCGGCACTGGTATCCCGCCATATAGAGCGGATGAAGCATTGGGCAAGACCGCACTCCGGGATATTCCGGACGATACGACAATAAATTTTGATATGTTAGGGAATTAATGTATATTTGTCTTACCGGAGCAAAGAAGAATTTGGGTGATTTCCTCATAACAGACAGAGCATTGAAATTATTAAAAAAACATAAACCGGACGAAGAATTCGAGGTGCTTCCTCATTGGCAGGAGTTCTCCGTTTCTCAACTTGAAAAGATCAATTCTTCCAAAGGTATAATAATATTGGGCGGTCCGGGGTATCGGCGCGAGATGTATCCCGGTATTTACAAACTCTTTGCCGACCTGGACCAGATCAAAGTCCCTATCATTCCTCTTGGCCTGGGCTGGAAGAGTTTTCCCGGCGACATGCTTGATCTTAAGGGATATAGATTCAGCGGAGATTCCTTGAGATTGCTGAATAGAATGAAAGAATGCGTCGGTCCTTTGAGCTGCCGCGACCCTTTAACCGCAACAGTTTTAGAAAAAAACGGCTTTCCGGCATTAATGACCGGCTGCCCGGCATGGTATCGCCCAGAAGGTTTGCCCGATAGCTTCCTGCCGCCTGCCGAGATAAACTCGATCGCATTTACACCCCCGCAATTATCCGTGTATCACGAGCAAAGCGCGGAGCTGCTATTGCAATTGAGCCGAATTTTTCCCAATGCGAAGTTCCAGATTTCCTTTCATCGGGGGCTTTCAGCCGATGAGTTCACGACCGAAACGGAAGCCGATACCGCCCGTGCGCTTGCGGATAAACTACGAGCCCTGTCTCCGGATAGAATAAGCATCCATGATACTTCCTATGATCTTGACAATATCGCCTTCTACTCCGATTGCGACCTGCACGTAGGCTATCGCGTACATGCCCATATACACTTTCTCAGCCGATTGGCGCCCTCTATTCTGATCAATGAGGACGGGCGCGGCCGCGGTGTCCAGGCCGCCTTCTCTTTGAACAGCATAGACGGTTGGAGATACACATTTTTCGGCAAGATAAGCAATACGGTCAATAGTGTGTTTATCAGAAAAGCGATAGGAAAGATATTTCCTGTCACATCATCTTCAAGAAGAATGGTAGAGCAGACAAAGAAAATAATAGAGGATCATATTGGGAACGATTGGATCGGCTTTTCGTCTCTTGAAGACACTATCAATTCAGCTGAAAAGATAATGAAGGGTTATATCGATAAATTCTAATGAAATTTCTTCTGAAATTTTAATTTTTGATAATGATCCTTGTCCCTGCTTCTGAAGACCTTCGCCGGATGGCCTCCCGCTATGCCGAGCGGAGGAATGTCATTTACAACAACGCTTCCCGCCTGTATGATCGCGCCTTCGCCGATGGTAACTCCTCCCAGTATTATCACTCTGCTTCCCAGCCACACATTTTCTTCGATAACTATGTCTTTGAGAGTGTATTTTGAATCATAAGGAAGCTCGTCTCCTTCATAATTATGATTTTGTGTGATGAGGATTATCGAGTGGCCCGAATGGAAGTTGTCCCTGATGGTCACCTTGCCGCCGCCTTCGATGGAGATCCCGTTAAAATGGCAATTATTTCCTATATATGTGTGCTTGCTGAAACGGCACTTATGATTTACTCGAAGACCTTTTCCATAAGCTCCGAGACGGCTTTTTGCGCCGCGCGTCAGGCAGAAGGACTTTAATTTTCTGAAGGGTTTACCCGCTTTGTTTATGATTCCCATATTTACCTCTGAACATCATCCATGTGAATATACCATAAAAGAGTACCTTAAACAAGAATCCCGGCAGTCCTCCGATGAAACGCTCCTGCAGGTAGTAGAACAATGCCGCGCATATCAGCAGCGGATATCGGGATAATACGATCAGCGGAGATATGACCTTTTCTCTTAATATTACCCTGACATTGCAATAGTGCAGGAAGATCAAAAGTGTCCATGATGCCCAGGTAGTATACGCCGCCGCCGCATATCCATAGATCGGAATAAATGTATAGTTGAGAATAATATTCACAGTGGCCGCGATTAGAGTGCTTATTGATATCAACAATGTTTTTTTTCTGGCGAAAGCATAATTGGCATAAATAGTATAGATGAAATATGAAACATATCCCAGAACGATAATGGGGACCAAAGGCGCGGAAGAATGATATTGTTTCCCAGCTAATATGAAAACAAGCTCCTTTGAAAAGAGGATAAGGGAACCCGCAAAGAAATAGATGATACGGCTGTAATTTCTTACCACTCCCACGATCGCTTCTCTTCGCTCGTCGCGAAGAAATCCGTAGAATTGCGGTACCCATGCTTTATTGAGTCCGATAACTATCATATTCATTATAAGTCCCACATTATAGGCAAATGAATACAATCCCGTCTGAGTTGATGATGTTAATTGCTGGATTATGATGCGGTCAAAATACCCTAAAACATATCCCGATAGAGCATGCGGTACGAGCGGTACGCCAAAGAGCAGGGCATACTTGATATGTTTAAATTTGAACCTGCCCTTCATTCCCAGCAGTTTGGCAAGCGAGTACAGGGAAAAAGCTCCCGTTATCCCTATTATTGAGTATATCCTTCCCAGATACCGCTCCTCTTTCAGCAAATAGACCAGGAGAACGGAGATCAGCAATAATGAGACGCTTTCGACTACATTTATAAAAGTGTATTTCTTGCTCTGTTTAGATGTGTTAAGGTATTTCAGAAATACTATGAAAGGAAATCCCGCTGCCGCTCCGCATACCGCGAAAATGACAATATTATTTCCCGTAGGCAGTCCGATGAAAGCTGACACTTCCTTTGAAAAGATGATCAGCAAAGGGGAAAAAACAGCAAAAAGGAATGCGGCAAAAATCAGATTGGAAAGAACGAAATCATTATAATCATCCGCCTTCTCATACCAGTATCTGGAAAATGCTCCCTGTATATTAAAAAATATGATAACAGTGATCAACCCCAGAAGGGTATTGAATAGCGACAAAAGCCCGTATTGAGCGGGATTGATCAAGCGTGTGAATATGGGCAGAACCAGAAAGGCGGCGAATTTCTTTATCAATTCCCCCGACACATAATTTTTGGAATGTCGGATGAATTCCAGATTATCTTTATTAAAGGATTTTTGTAGGATCTTTTTTATTCCTTCCAGCATAGATAATTATAATTCTTTTGCGGCGCAAATGCAATAAAGGGATAAGTAGGATAGAGGTTAGAGGCTGGAGGTTAGAGGTTAGTTAAGAGATGAAGAATGACGCTTCGCAGTGCACAAGGGACAAGGTTTCACGTGTCCCGTGAAGAAGTCAAATATCAATTACATTTGTTTCTTTCTCCACATACAAACCTATCAACCTATCACCCTATCATCCATTTTCACGTCTCGTACCTTCCATTATCTATGTGATAATGGAATTGATTGAATTTTAATGTTAAAGTGGTATAATTTCACTATTATTATGGAGGATTTTAAGAGATGTCGATCCAACTTTTCATAATTATTGCGTACTTTGCCTTTTTGATCTTTCTGGGCTGGCTCGCCAAGTCAAAAGCAAAGACATCATCGGACTTTCTGCTTGCCGGCAGGAGCCTGGGTATCTCGCTCGCCACGGTTACCATCGTGGGTGAATGGCTCGGTGCCAATTCCACTATCGGAACCTCGGAAATGGCATTCCGCAGCGGATTTTCCCCGCTCTGGTACAATGTTTCCACCGCATTGGGAATGGTGATCTTCGCACTCACACTTTCTATGGTTTACAGGCGGAACAAGGTGCATACCGTGGGAGAGATGATAGAAAAGATATACAATAGAAAGACCAGGGTCGTGGCATCTTTCGCCTTTTTGATCGCTTTTTATATACTTGCATTTGTTCAATTGCGCGCTATCGGTTCGCTCTTGTCTCCCGTATTGGGCCTATCTCCTCAATGGTGCACATTGATCGGCGGCATTGTTGTTACCGCATATACCGTATTCGGCGGCATCTGGGCGGTATCATTTACCAATATGGCGCATGTTATTCTTATGTATTCCACGCTTATCGTCGCCTTTACAATAGGGCTTATAAAGGTAGGCGGATTTTCGGGGCTTTTTGAACTTCTTGACGGTGCCATACAGGCGCGGCCCGAGCTTTACCAGGCGAATGCCACGGTAGAGACCTTTAAATCTCCGTTCGGGTTCGGTGTTTTCAAAGCGATTTCGTGGATACTGGGCGGTATGCTGGCGGCATTTGCTTCCCAGGCATCGATACAGCCGGTCTTTGCGACAAAAGATATCAAGACCGCCAGAAACGCTTCACTGCTTTCGGCATTGTTCATAGCTCCTCTGGGTCTGCTTGTTTCCACATTGGGAATGATAGTCGCCACAGGGAAATTCGGCCTGCCGGCAACAGCCAAGCAGGCGCTTCCGCATCTCTTTATGAACCCGGATTTCATGCCTCCGTGGCTGGGCGGCCTGGCAATGGCGGGTATACTTGCCGCCATACTGTCAACTATTTCCCCTGTTATGCTGGCGATATCAACGATCATGACAAAGGATGTATATCACCTGATACTGCATAAGGAAGCTGATGATAAAAAGCTCCTCAAGGTTTCGCAATTGGTAACCCTTGTGGTCGGCCTTATCGTTATTCCGGCAGCCATGTTCTTTAAGGGCTATATTCTTGATACCTCATATATCTCCTATGCGATCAGGGCTTCAGGTTCGGTCATCGTCATCCTGGGTCTCCTTCTGATCGTCAAGCGGCAGAATGATAAGTTCCACTTCATCACTCCGGTCGCCGCCAAATTCGCGATAGTTACCGCGTCTCTTGCATCTCTCGGTGTGGTCCTTTTCAAGATCTCGGTGGTTTCCACAGAGGGCGCGGCTTATTGGGCGCAGCATTACGCTAAGAATATTTTCCTGGACAAGATATATGTTTCCCTTATCGTAACATTTGTTCTTGCCCTCGGGATCTCTATTTTTCAAAAGCAGAAGGTACGGCTTACAATGGTGCAGAAAAATGAAACCTCTTAGCGGATTACGCATACTTGACCTGTCACGCGTGCTGGCGGGGCCGACAACATCAGCGATACTGGGAGATCTTGGAGCCGATGTCATTAAGGTTGAAAATCCGAATGGCGGTGATGAGACTCGGGGATGGGGCCCGCCTTGGGCTGATACCGAATCTGCCTATTATTTGTCCGCAAACAGAAATAAAAGAAGCATTACGGTCAATTTCAAAAATGAGAAAGGTAAGAAGATAATTGAAGATATTCTGAAGGCCTCAGATGTGGTATTGTTGAATTTCCCCGTACAGACATTGGAAAAACTCAACCTCACATATGAATGGGCGCGCGGGATAAAAGAAGATATCATCTGGGCGAATATTTCCGGATTCGGACTTCACGGCCCGAGTGCGCATCTTCCGGGATACGATATTATGATACAGGGAATGTCCGGCTTGATGAGCGTCACCGGCGAAGAAGGCGGTGCTCCCGTTAAGGTCGGTGTTGCCGTAGCGGATGTCTTTACCGCATTATATACGGTCATTGCCATACAGGCCGCTCTCAGATATAAAGATAAAACCGGACTGGGTTCTATGATAGACAACAGCTTATATGAATGTATGACCTCGGCATTGGTCAATATCGCCAATAATTACTTGATCGGTGATCAGATCCCGAAGCCGCATGGCACCGCACATCCGAATATAGTTCCCTATCAGGCCTTCCACGCGAAAGATATCTATATCATCATAGGCATCGGAAATGACAGGCAATTCGGTAAATTATCCGCTTTGCTCGGTCATCCCGAATGGGCCTCGGACGAGAAATATAGAACGAATGATGTAAGGGTAAGCAATAGAGAGCAGATAATAAAAATGATCTCTGAGCGTATCGCCGAAAAATCAGGGGATGAATGGATCAAGCTCTTCAGGAAAGAGCATATACCCTGTGCACCGATCAATACAATGGACAGAACATTCGCGGATCCACAGATGGCTGCCAGGGATTTTGTTCAGGAAGTTAAGCATCCTACGGCAGGTACGATCAAATTAATGAAGAACCCGATACATTTTTCCAATATTGACCTGTCGATAGACAGACACCCCCCACTTCTGGGAGAGCATACAGACGAGATCCTCAAGGAATACGGCTACGATGAGGATCAGATCGAAGAATTGAAAAGCGACGGCGCGGTTTAAAGGGAATATCATGGCAAAGAAATTTATTATTCACTTGAACAGAGAGATATGCAAGGGTTGCGGCATCTGCATAGATGTCTGCCCCGTAAAGCTCTATAAAAGAGGGGATGAGATATCTCCCAAGGGCTATGTATTGACTGATATAGCATTTCCCGAAAAATGTATCGGATGTAAGAATTGCGAGTTCTTATGTCCTGATCAGGTCATATTCATAGAGGAGGTGGAAAATGGGTAGTATCAAGGTTACACCGGTGGTCTCACCGGGCCGTTATCTGATGTCCGGCAATGAGGCCTGCGCATTGGGCGCAGTTACCGCCGGCTGCCGGTTTTTTGCGGGTTACCCGATCACTCCCGCCAGTGATATCATGACATCCGTCATAAAATATTTTGCTGAGGTCGACGGTAAGTTCATTCAGATGGAAGACGAGATCGGTTCTATGGCCGCTTTGATAGGCGGTTCGTGGGGTGGAGTAAAATCAATGACCGCCACATCGGGCCCCGGCCTTTCTCTGATGCTTGAGAACATAGGGCTTGCCATAATGACAGAAACACCCTGTGTGGTGGTGGATGTTCAGCGTTCAGGCCCTTCCACCGGCCAGGCGACCAAGGTTTCGCAGGGCGATGTCCTTCAAGCAAGATGGGGAACGCACGGAATACATAATAATATAGTCCTTGCGGCTCACTCGGTGCAAAGTGCATTCGAGCAGACCATCAAGGCCTTCAATATTTCGGAGCAGTATCGTGTTCCTGTAATTCTTCTTCTGGATGAAACCGTATCACATGCCCGTGAAACTCTGGATATCGCGCAGGAATATGAGGCTTTCAACCGGGAGAATAAGGGAGAAACACCGCCGTTCGGCGGCCGTTTGGTCCCCGATATGCCCAAATTCGGCGACGGCAAGAAATTGATGATCACCGGCTCCACTCATGACGAGAACGGCATAAGAAAGACCGCCGATAATGATGCTCATGAAAAATTGGTGAACCGTTTGAACGATAAGATCGAAAAGAATAGTTCGAAAATCGAAGATTGGGACGGATATATGATGGATGATGCGGAATATCTCTTTATCTCTTTCGGCATTTCCGCTCGTTCAACCCTGTCTTCCGTGAAAGCCCTTAGAGAAGAAGGAATAAAGGCGGGGCTGATGACGCTGAATACCATCTGGCCGTTCCCGTATAAAACGATCAAAGCCCTTTCGCTCAAAGTCAAGGATGTCTTTGTCCCCGAGCTGAATATGGGACAGATAGCGGGAGAGGTGAAGAAGATCTCAAAATGTCCCGTATACGGTATTAATAAGATCAATTCAGAGCCCTTGTATCCCTCAGAGATCATAAGAAAGTTCAGGAGTGTCATATGAGACCAAGTCCGGTATTTCAACATATAAGAATGGCTGCTCAGCCAACGAAGTTCTGTCCGGGCTGCGGGCACGGCATAGTTCTCGGCTCCGTCATTAGAGCCCTGCAGGCAGAGAATATTGATATCGATAAAACGGTATTTGTTTCAGGTATCGGTTGCGGCGGCTGGATATCTTCTCCTAATATTAACGCGGATACGCTTCATACCACCCACGGACGCGCTATCGCTGCCGCGGTCGGTGTTAAGACCGCCCGCCCTGATCTGAATGTTATTGTTATCTCCGGTGACGGCGATCTCGCGACGATCGGCGGGAATCATCTGATCCATGCCGCAAGAAGAGACATCGATATCACGGTGATCTGCGCCAATAACTCTATTTACGGCATGACAGGCGGACAGACCTCCGCCACTACGCCGAAGGGATTCAAAACAGTTACCGACCCCCAGGGAAATAAATATGACGGATTTGACCTCGCCGGCCTGGTCAAGGCCGCGGGTGCTTCATATGTTGCGCGCTTCACTGCTTTTCAGGTAAGGGAGTTGATCTCAAGCATAAGGGAAGGATTTAAGAATCCCGGCTTCTCTTTCATAGAAGCGATCTCTCAATGCCCGACGCATTATGGAAAAACGATGGGTCTCGATGCCCCTGCAATGCTGGAATATTACAAGAAGAATTCTGTGCGTATCAAGAAATCGGCGGAGATGACTTCCGAGGAATTGAAAGGCAAGATCGTGATCGGAGAGTTCAAATGAAAAAAGAAGTAATATTTACAGGCATCGGCGGACAGGGGATAGTTAAATCCGCGATACTTCTTGCTGAAGCCGGCATGCTCGCCGGGCTTTATGCGGCGCAAACGGCAAGATATGATGCCGCGGCACGCGGCGCCATAACGGAGGGTGAGACGATACTCTCTTCTGATGTCATTGATTTCCCGCATGTTCACGATGGCGATATTCACGCTGCCTTCAACCTTGCCGCCTTTGAAAAGTATAATAAATATCTCAAGGCAGACGGTGTGGTGATTTATGACAGCTCCATATTTGTTCCCACTGAGGATTCAAAAGGCAGCAAGATGCCGATCGCAGCGACAGAATTATCCCTGGAGAAATTCAATATGCCCGGCCTTGCGAATATCATAATGCTCGGCGCGGTCTCCCATCTTTTTAAAGAAATTGAGAAAAGGCATTTTATTAATGCGATAGAGACCGGCTTCAAGCGGTATATAAAAGAGAATCTTCAGGCCTTTACCCTGGGCAGGGAACTTGCGTCAAGATAAAAAGAAGGTCCTTATACATATATGTTGTGCCCCTGATGCCGTGTACTCCGTACCGCTCTTGAGACAAGATCATGAAATTACCGGTTATTTTTACAATCCGAACATATATCCCCGCAGGGAATATGAAAAGAGATTGAACGATGTCAAGGCCCTTGCCAAATTGCAGCATTACCGGCTTTTGGAAGGGGAGTATGAGCCGGATCAATGGCACGATGCGGTAAAGGGATTTGAGCATCTCTGCGAGTATTCCGAAAGATGTAGAAGATGCATCATGAACTCCCTTTATAAAACTGCGCTCAAGGCAAAAAGCGAGGATTTTGATATGTTCGCCACTACACTGACTAATTCCCCCAGAAAAAAGATCCAGATGCTTGATGAGCTCGGCGCGAAGATCGAAGAGAAAACGAAGATCGCTTATTTGAGAACGAATTTCAAGAAGAAGGACGGATACATGATGAGTATCAGGTTATCCAAGGCCCTTAATATATACCGCCAGGATTACTGCGGATGTGAATACAGCTTGAAAGAAAAAGAGAACTTTCAAGAAGAGAAGGTGAAAAATGGATGAGAAATTATTAAAGATCTTAGCAAAAGTGAATTATCCCGGAATGGAAAGGGATATCGTGGATTTCCATATGATAGAAAAGGCGGAGATCAGCCCAGACGGGGAGGTGAGTATACTGATAAAGAATATCACGGACCAGGGGAAATTCAATACGATCAAAGAGCAGATACTTTCATTGGTAAAGGAAGCCGGACTGGGAGAGAAGTGCAATGTGGAATTGAAGAAAGCCTCCCCTCCCGGGCAGGCACCGAAACCCGGAGTGAAGATAAGTAAGCTGCTCAGCAATATCAAGCATGTGATCGCTGTGGGTTCGGGAAAGGGCGGTGTCGGAAAATCGACAGTTGCCGTGAATCTCGCTATCGCTACCGCTAAGAAAGGCTATAGTGTGGGACTTCTGGACGCGGATATATTGGGCCCCTCCATTCCCACAATGATGGGTACCGAAGACGAACAGCCTTTTGCAGACGAGCAGAAGAAGATCATGCCTATTGAAAATCACGGAATAAAAATGATGTCCATCGGGTATTTTGTTGAAAAGAATATGCCGGTGATCTGGCGCGGCCCGCTTGTTGTGGGAGCCCTTAAACAGTTCATGACGGATGTACGCTGGCCCGACCTTGACTATCTTTTTATCGATCTGCCTCCGGGAACCGGTGATGTGCAGCTGACGCTGACACAAGAGGCAAAGATCGATGGAGTGGTAATAGTTACAACTCCGCAGAAAGTGGCGTATATCGATGCCATTAAGGGCATTGTAATGTTCAAGCGCCTCGAGATCCCCGTAATAGGTATTATTGAAAATATGAGTTATTTCCAATGTCCCGATACCGGCAAAAAACATCATATATTCGGCAAAGGCGGAGGAGAGCTGGTGTCAAAAGAGCATGATGTACCTTTGATAGGACAGATCCCGATCGACGGAAGCATTACCGAACATGGCGATTCAGGCCATCCCATTGTGGATTCCCTGCCCGACTCCGCTATTACCAAAGCATATATGGAAGCGGTTGACAATCTGGTGAAGGGGGGCAATGACCGGTCTTAATTTCAAAGGCATAACTTTAGACCCTTCCGATGAAGGAGATTCAGGGAACCTGTCATTAAGGGATCTGGTATTCTTCCTTTCTCCCAAGGATGTGGCTTTTACCCTTTCCGGAATTATGAAGAACTTTTTCGGGGAAGGAGAAACACATGATATCGCCGAAGCGGCAGAAGCAGCTCTGGCTCGGCATTACGCCCTTCCGTCAATGCTAAGGGAATATATTTATCAATCATTGGAGATCCTTTCATCTTCAAAGGAGTACCGAAGATTTTCACCTCTTTTTCTTATGCTGAAAGAAGACCGCAAGCGATTGGCTATGAAAACGGTTCCTGAAATAAGTTCAAGGGATCTCTTCAAGGCCATGCTTAAACCGGTCAAGTATGAGACTTTCCGCCAAGAGAACTCCGCTCCCATTGAAGAAGAGAAGGTTCTTGAAGCCCTTTCGGCATTGATCTCAACGATGAAAAGCAAAGGGTATGTGGAGAGAGAGTCGCAGATCGAAATGGCGCGCCTTGCCAATGACGCATTCAACTCAACAGGGTCGGTGGTAATTGAAGCGCCCACAGGAACCGGAAAGACGCTCGGCTATCTGATCCCCGCGCTGCTGCGTTCATATTTCAAGAAAGAGCCCGTATTCATTTCCACATATACAAAATCCCTTCAAGTCCAGGTTTATAAAAAGGAACTGAACCTTTTGAAGCAGATCCTTCCGCCGTTCCGTCCTGCCGTTCTCTTCGGGCGGGAGAATTATCCCTGCCTTCTGAAGATGGAGATGGTGGAAAGCAGCGGCGGCTCCACTCTCTTTTCAAAAAGGGAAAAACTGATCTTTTTCGGCATAATTTCGCAATATATCCATGCCCATCTTGAAGAGGACCTCCCGCAATTTATCTTTCCCCACGCAACGCTGGATGAGAGCGAGTTCTATTCCACTTTCAGGGATATCTGCGCCCGAAGGGAGGATTGTTTAAATAAACGCTGCACATTCTTCAAGGAATGTCCTTACTTCAATGCGATCAAAAAGATCAAGAAATCAAATATAGGCGTAGTTAATCACTGGAATATGCTCGGCTATATCGCCTCGGGTGAATTTGAAAATATCGACTGTGTTATTGATGAGGCCGATAAACTGGATGACGCTGCCGTTTCCGCATATACTCAAGAGATATCCACATACTATATATTCCGTGTGTTGAAGGGGATATCTACCGGAAAACGTACATTTATGAGAACCTTTGAGGAGCTCTTTAATCTGGAGGATTCGATCTCGATGTCCGATAAGAACGCATTTATCAAAGAGATCCAAAGATTCTTAAAGCGAATAAGGATACTTTTGTCAACAGTGATCAAAACAGAGAATTCCCGGTTTATTAATGTAAATCTCTATGATGAGACGGAGAATCATGATCTTGAGGGAGTATTTAACATCCTGCAAAAGCTTATGGTTCAGGTTAAGCTCCTTCTGGAATACCTTTCCCTGATTCGGGATCATCACGAAAAAGAGATCACGGCCGCTAAATATCTGAATGTGAGGACATCCAATCTCATAGAGGACCTGTCTTTCATATACGACACCCTTAATAAAGCTCTTTCCGGAGAGAGCATCATAGAGGAGACCGAATGGGTATCTTTGTTCTCCACCGACAAGAACGGCGGATGGACATTGAGCGTCCGTCCGGTTCTGGCGGACCTTCTTCTAAAAAAATATTTTTATCCCAAGGTCAAATCATTGTTGATGACCTCCGCGACTATCTCGGTGGACCGCTCATTGGCGTATTTCACGCGGCTTTGCGGGGTTGAAGACTTCCGATGGCGTCAATTGTCTTCCCCGTTCGATCTCGGTGAGCAGATGAAGATCTTCGTGATAGACGATATTCCCGCATACTCTTTTTCCACAAGGGATCATTTCAGGGATTCTGCCTATCATTCGATGAAGAAGATGGTCGATCACACCGGCGGCCGCCTGATGATGCTCTTTACAAGCTATGCTGACATGCATAATATTTACGAGAGATTATCGGCAAATAACGATAGCGGACATGAGATCCTTTTACAAAAACAGGGGCTCTGGTACAGGGAATATATCAATGAGAAATTCCGGAGTTCTACAAATGCGGTTCTAATGGGCGTAAAGGCCTATTGGTACGGCATCGATTTTCCGGGTGATATATTAAAATACCTGGTAATATTCAAGATGCCATACCTTCCGCCGAATGATATTATTGTGAAAAAACGGAAAAAGATGATAAATAATTATATGGATTTTGAGGCGAAATTATCTTTTAAGCAGGCGATCGGCCGCCTTATCAGAACCGAAACTGATATGGGCGGAGTCTTTATCCTGGATAAACGGATATACAGACAGGGCCAATATGAGACCTTTTTTACTCAACTCGACCCTTCGATCTCGATTCAATTGATTGATACGCAAAGCGCATTGGAGAAATTAGATGAGTTCCTTAGCTAAAAAGTTTCTTGGCATATTGGTTTTCGGACTGCTCTGGGGTGTTGTTGAGATATTTCTCGGGGAATTTCTCTTTAGTAATGAGGTCATGTTCTCATCTGCCATACTGTCGCTTATCGCATTGGGTATCCTGTTCTTTGCCCGTAAGCTCATAGTGTTCCCGCACACAGGATTTCTATTGGGCATCATTGCGGCAGTATTGAAAACAGGTGTAATGGGACCCTCCAATCATATCTGGGCGATCATTCTTTTTGGCTTGTACTTTGATCTTATGTACGATATTATCGCCGATGAGGTCATGACTTATCTCGGAAATGCTCTTGCTATCTTTTCTATATTCGTTTTGATCACCATCTCAATGGCGCTTCTGAAGATCGGCCTCTGGGGTGATGATTTCCTGAATAAGGTTTTCAATTATACGATACTGAACGGCCTTCCGGCATCCTTTCTTGGCGCATTGCTTAAGAAATTCAAGTAATTTATTAGTGAGCTAATTCATAAATCCATTGACAATGGCTGATGCTATTTTGTTCAGCATGAGAGCCGCAGGAAAGCAGAAGACATAAAAAGAGTATCTACCCGAAGGGAATATCATCTTTGAATTGTCAATGTAAAATTGACAATTGAATAAAGATTATTTAATTGAGTTTTGATCCGTTTTTGCTCTCACGTCATTTTTTGCAACGATACTCACCACGGCTATCACTCATTAAAATCCCAAAACTCGTTAGCTTTCGCTCACTCAGACAATTGGATATTTTCGGCTTCGCCACCATTCATTCTTGCCGTTAAAAATGTCAATGTCGCTTAAATGGTTCAAAACTCTTTTGGGTTGGTCGCCCGGCGCTGCCGGGCTCCCGTTGAGCGGATGCGGGAAGGAAATAAAGAAGTGGAAAGTGTCATCCAGAGGGAGTTGGCGACCGTGGGATCCAGTTTTATTTCATCCCGTCTTTTCACCACTTCACACTTCACATTTCAGACTGCTTTTATTGTTTTATGAATCAGATCACTAGTTTTGAGATAAATGATAAAGGAAAAAATGGAGATGACCGGATTTGAACCGACGACCTATGCGTTGCGAACGCATCGCTCTCCCAACTGAGCTACATCCCCATTAGGGTTATATTTTACATTATTTTTCTTTTAAGTCAATAAAATTTGAAATAACATTCAAAAGGAAAGTACGAAGTGGGAGTAAGACCGGAAAAACGCTATATCGCTCCTTTCATTAAAATCATCCGTTCAAACAATAGAATACCGGAGCGAAGTAAGATATGGGACATGTCGTACGCTTCAGGCGTTCGTCTGTCCCGATGTAAAGGTTCCAAGCGAAGAGTTGAAAATTGTGAAGCAATTGTACACTCTTCGCAATGTTTAGAATCACATGGAAACATTCTCCACACATCCTTGAATGTTATTAATATTGTTCTGTCATCCTGAGCTTATCACGCGAAGGATCCATCCCTCTCTACGTACGACCTTATCACCTACCTGGTGCATTGCGCATCGTGTTCCACTGGGTCTGCTGGTTCACTGCGAAGCGTCATTCTTCATTTCTCTCTGCAATTGTCAACTGTCAATTGTCCATTTTTAATTTCTCTATAGGCCTCTACCCTCTAACCTCTGTTTTTTTTGTTGCTATCGAAACTATCATATGGACGGCAACCGCAAGTATGAACGCAGGCACTATCTCATTGTCAAAGCTGTAAACAAAGAATTTCGGTACACCCTCAAGATGAGTCAGTATTTTTATCGCGTTCCATATCACGACAACGGAAAATCCGGTGATCATACCCCAGAGAGCTCCGTTCAGATTTGACCTTTTCCAGTAAATGGACAGAAGCATTGTTACGCCTATGGTCGCGCCCAGCCCGGCCCACGCGTGCAGTACCTGGTCAAAGACCTTGCTTCCCAGCATACCGAACACAAGAGCAATGACGCCAAGCACTACGGTCACTATTCTGCTGATCCTGACCATTTGCTTATTGCTGAGGTCTTTCTTTTTCACCTTGATCAGATAATCCTCGGTGACCGTTGAGGTACATACGAGCAACTGGGAGTCGGCGGTAGACATCATAGCGGCAATCGCGCCGGAAATGAATATCCCCGCTAGGAACGCCGGCACAAGTTTCAATGCAAGCATTGGCATCACATGTTCCTTGTCCGTGATCACCGCCCCGAAAAGCGTTCCGTTCTCAAGACTTCCTTTCAGCGCCGCCAGTCCGATTATCCCTATTATCACCGCACCGGTATATGCGAGCACGGTCCATATGATCGCAATCGTGGCTCCCTTTTTTATGTTCTTTGTATCATCAAATGCCATAAATCTCACCAGAAGATGCGGCTGTCCCATATATCCGAGTCCCCATCCGAGGCCGGATATCACAAGAGCTACAGATTGCCAGAAATTGCCGGAATAAAAGAGCCCTGCCGCTTCGGGCCCTCTTGCCGCCCGGATCATCTCGATCGCGGCGCCGAATCCCCCCAGTTTGATCAGTCCGAGGATCGGGAGCAGAACGAGTGCTGCAAGCATAATAAGTCCCTGAAAGAAATCAGTCCATACCACCGCCATAAATCCGCCCAGCGCGGTATAAAAGATAATGATCGCCGCACCTATAAGTATTCCGGTGGTCGGCGGTATGTTAAATGCCACCTCAAGTATCTTCTGAGTACCCATGAACTGTCCTGACACATAAAGAACATAGAAGATCAGGATCATTACCGCAGATGTGATGCGTAGAATGTGCCTCTTATCCCCGTAGCGCTCCGCTAAATAATCGGGAATCGTAAGGGAATCGTATTTCCCTCCCGCCTCTCTGAGTTTTTTAGCGATGAAGAGCCAATTGAATATGATCCCGAGCGCGCATCCGAGCGCGATCCAGATCGCCTTCAGACCCATGGCGAAAGCCGTTCCCGTAAACCCGACGATCAGCCAGGCGCTCTCTCCTGATGCCCTTTCGGAGATGGAGAGCAGCCACGGTCCGAGCTTTCTGCCGCCTAGTAAAAAATCAGAAAGTGTTTTATTGAACTTGGATGCAATGATCCCGATAATGAGAATAAATGTAAGATATCCACCGAAACTCAGCATAAGGACAACTTTGTCGGTCATTCGAATCCTCCTCTCTGGAAATTATACCACATGTAATAATTATTTCAACTTGAAAGCAGGTACCTTTCTTTCCTCTTTCTTTTACTTACTTGAATAACCGATCACCACATTTGATACCGCTCTGGGTTCCGGTGGAAGGGTATATATATCGTTCTCATATTTATGATTATACGGAGAAATATTCAGGATCTTATTATGTACTACAAGTGTACTGCTGCCGCCCGGGTCAAACCCCATACCTGTCACTATTCCCTTTGATAAAAGAATTTCCGCCATATCTATATGTGTCGCGCCTACCGATTCCCTTATTCTGCCATTTACTGTTAAGACAATAAGATTTCCGTCTATATCAAGTCCAACCGCTATTTTAGGGCCACGCATATCAAGATAATCAAGTCTGCTGGCTTGTGTACTAATGGAATTCGTGGTTTTCCATCCCTCCAACTCCATATCTATACAAACCCTACCGTTCTCTACAAGCATGGGTCCGGCTTCAAGCGCGTGTTTAACATCATTCCAGAAGTGAAGTTTGAAAATAGCCTCTTTTTCGATTCTATCCCAGCTCTCGGGTACTAATCGTTTTGGAAATGAGAAGGTGAGACCCACTGGCAACAGTTTAATTTTTTCTCCCTTTTTTGTATGAATTATTTCTTTGATAACATTTCGGGAAAAACGGAAAATTACATGGCCGTTGCCATTGATATATTCATCTGGATACATAAGGTCATAGAAACAGGGTTTGTCTTCAGGATCGGAGATGTTGTAATGATCTTTTGTAATAACGATCTCCTTGTTCGTATCAACAATGGTAATTCCTTCAGAACAATTTACCCGCTCAATTTTCAATGTGCCGTTGGAAAAGATACCAAATGCGGGTTTATTGAAGAGTGGCGGAGATACTATCTTTTTCTCTGTTATAACTAGACCGAGTGAGGAACCAATATACGATGCCGAAATGCCAAGTTTGCCGACAAGCTCGGAATTCAGTATATAACCGCCGTTCCATGCAATATTAGGCTTCTTTCCGGTCTTCTTATAAAAATCCCGGCAAAATTCCGGTACCGTTATGGTCTCATTGTTCTCGCGGGCCTGAATACTAAAATTCCATTGTCTTCGGCTGTCCTTTATCGCAACCCTTGCCATCGCACCTGCCCAAGGCAGACCGTCCTTGTAAATCCCCATGATTTGAGATGTTGAAATACCTTTATTTGATACTTTATCCGAAACAAGAGAGTTTAAAACATCCATTACAGGGGAACCCTTTGTTGAGGCATCTTTCTTAAGAATTTCAAGTATCTTCTCTTCACCGTATTTCTTAGAGAGTCTTTTGAAAACAGAGCTCTTCAGCGCCGCGCTGAAATCCCTAGAAGTCTGCACCGGAGTGGGGTAAGAAAGACAACTTCTCAGACCGGCGGGCACCCAATTAAGATAGCCGCTTCCAACCGGGATCCCCATTATCTTTGAAGCTAATATTTTTGTTGCTCTTCCAATATGAAATGTTTCGATATTTACAAGATCGGTCATCATTGCGGAATGGTCTCCACTCGCGATAATAAAGCCACTTCCCTCTTTTACATCTCTTAAAGCTCTTAAAGCTTCCTTTCCAAGCTGTTCAAAATGGACTCCCACCGTTACCTGATTACTCTTAATTATTTTACATACCCCGTATTCGAATAGAAGTTTCATCTCTGAATTATCAGAACTTGAAATATAGCTTTTTAACGCATCGGCAGTTATCGAAAGTCCAATAGGGACATTATGTTTTATTACGTATATCGGAGCGAGATCTTCAGCTAACTCAAGAATTTGAGCGGTAAGTTCCTCTTCCGCCATCAACCCAAGCCGCTTACGGATAGGTTGAAGAACAAAAAACTCCATTTCGTAATTTATATAATTCCCGGGGAATAATGCTACCGGGACATTCTCTTCAAGTCTTCCTTTTAATCTTTTTCTATGATCTATAGCAAGTTCGGAGCTGTTCGTGAGTTGAAGGATCGCCTGATTAAAATTAATTAAATGCCTGACTTCATTCCTGAATTCTATATATGGGGGCGGAGATGCGATTTTATTAAAAAGTATGGTTATTACCCCCGTGAGCTCCTGAAAGGTAAGGTCCCTGTACGGATAATGCTTTTTGTTTCGATGTCTATAATTAAAGGAATGGTCAATTCTTATGGGGACATCACCTTTTCTATACAGAAATATATCATTCACAGCGTTAAAGAATTTGTGTTTTTTTTCCTGGGAAAGAGGTGTGGGGTCTGGATTGTATTGAACAAGATTGCTTGCGAATTTCATTGCCATCCCTTTGAACCGCTGTTCTTCTACTCGGAAATAGCTTGGGTCTATTAACGACTTGAGAAATATCATAAACCGCATCTTCCCATATCCGGGCAAATATTGGCGATTATTGGTATCCAGTATTTTCTCCAAGTCCAGATTATCTTTTTCGGTAATATGGTTATGTTGTTCTAAAGCCCAGATTGCAAGCCCCATGCTATCTGAATTATCACAAAGTTGAAGAAATAATTTATATAACGCATTCCTGATATCGTTTTTCATTGAGTTGAGCGTATATCTGTTCCGGACCACTTGTTTATTTTCAGCTGCTTCTATCATATAATCCTGGGGATGAAGTACATGATCTGCAACCTTGTCGATAATTTCCGTTCCTATATTATCATTATTAAACTCGATTACTTTCAAACGCTCTTCTATTGAAAGGTGTTCTCCAATCACTGCGGAATACACATGCTCAGGGTAATACCTGCGAACAAAAATAGGTGTCCCGCAGGCAGATGACTCAATAATGGGCAGACCACGGCCTTCTGTTTCACTTGGTAGCAGAACAAGTGATGCAATATTGTACAGTTCCGGTATTGAAATCGGTTTTTCATATCGACCTTTGAAATTAGGATGATCAAATTCACTGAAAATAAATCCTAGAAATATTCTATTTCGATAACGGGAATCCATTTTAGACAGCATTTCGGAAAACAAACAAGTAAGCCTTTCGGCATATTCGGTATGCCCCCCCGCAATTGGTCCGGTTATTAAAAGAGTTAATTTCAACTGTCGATTATTGTCAAAGCATCTTGAAAATTCTTTGTTTTCAAATAATTTCTTTATTAAAATAAAATTGACCTCTATTTTTTTCCGTGCTACTATTCTGGTCGGTTGGACAAAAATAAAATTATCATTAATTATTTCCTTTAATGACAGGGTCCTACGCCTGCCTATGAAAACGGGCAATGGATTTTCCTTTGACATTAATTCTCTTGAAATTACTTCTTTGGCAGTAAGAGGATTGATATATTTCTTTTTACTCCTAAAAATATCAAATAATTGTTTATATATATCCAGTATCCTTCCGTTTTCTATGCCGCTATAATATTTAAAATCTATTGCCGTTCCTATCTCCGTTATATTTGCTGGATTATGACCGTACCTTTCAATAAGTTGTTGGGATTGAAAATTATTAATATTGATCTGCAGCCATGAACGGGATTCCCAGGTATAAAGAACTTCAATCAGGGAAAAAAATTCCCCAATATGTGAATTATGGAAAAAATGGTCTCTTGGTCCGGGGTTTAGATTTTGAGTTGCAATATCGATTCTGCTGTTGCCCCCCTCCCAATAGAAGTCATGATTATTGTTTATGACGGGTAGACCCATAAACTCGGAAATAAATACCATTGCAAGCGCGAGGGATACATTTCCGGGATTTGAACAAGCATTGATTAAAAATAGTAATCTTATATCATTTTCTTCAATATACTTTCCCAATTTCTCTGTTATACTCAAAACCTCATCCCAGAAATTCAAAATCAGACTATTATAAGACTCACTCCCCCGTTCAAGGTCTGTGTGAAAAAAATCATTATAATGTTTCCATTTACTGAATCCAACAATTTCAGGAACCTCGAATATTTTATAGGACGGGTCTATAATATCTTTTCCTACCCTATTGCTGAGTTTACCGAGGATAAAATGCACCGGTACATCTTTAATAATTTTCCTGAAGGATTTTGCATATTTCCCGATCTCAGTGGAAACACCGTCGACTGAAAGATCGAAGGTGATAAATGCAATGCCCCCGGCAACAAACTCCGTAAATCTCTCAAAATCATTAAAACCTTCTGTTTGCGGTGTATCTCTGCTTTCTCGTATCCTGTCTATATAGAGTCCTAAATCAAACCATGTTTCTATCTTTTCTGACCTGAGAGAAAACATCATTTCCTTTGCGCTTTTCATAAACTTACCTCCCTAAGTGTACGGTTCCATAAATACCATAACAATGGAATGCTTAGATTTGAGTCAATCTCAACGAACGATGAGTGCGGCGTACCCTTAGTGGTACATAAACGAAAAGAGAGAAAGAAATTGACCAAAGCTGATATTCCCTTCGGGCTGAAGCTCTTTTCCTGTCTTCTGCGTTGCTCGTCGCTTACATACCGCAGTGGGTATGCGATGTTCCTCGCGCCTTGAATCCGTAACAAAATAGCTTCAGCCATTGTTATGGTATTTATGGAACAGTACACTAGCCTGTTCAGTAAAATAGTTCTGCTAATTTTTCTTCCAGCACATCATAAGAAAAGTACTTTTGAGCAAGTTTGTAATTATGTTCGGCAATTTCCCCTCTTAATTTTTTACTGTGTATTATTTTAAAGATTTCATCCACAGCGGCATCTGTTAAATTATTTTCCTCGATCATAACCGTTTTAAAACCCTTGGAACCTATGTCGTGCCAGAACACAGGCTTATAATTGTTTACAAAAACAGGGCGCTTCGCAAGTACCGCCTCGATAAATGCGTTTCCAAATCCTTCATATTTGCTGAAATATGTGCAGGCTATCGCATGAGCATAAGCATCTGACAGGGAATATATTTTTTTCCCCGTGTGCGACTGAGTTCTATGACTGAGTATTCTGTTGCGAGAAAAAAATACACGGCCATTAAGATTTTTATCTTTTACAAGCTGCATTAGTTCCTTGTAATATCCATATCTCTCGTCATCGGCATAAGTCCCTGTTATTATCAATTTCACTTTAGTGTCCTGAATCCGTTCAATAAGTTCTATTGCCGTTCCGATTCCCTTTCGTCTCACTATTCTGGTGGCTTGAAAAATTGGAATATCCCCCTTTCCCAGTCCGATATTATCAAGCATATCCCTGTTATATTCATCTATTTCGGCATAAGGTTCATTGAAATCCATTACATTGGGGACCAGGGTAGCATCGATGTCAAATTTTTCCCTCAATGTATTTTTTGAATAAGTATTTATTACCGCGTGGGAGGCATTTGGAGAAAGCAGCGGGAAGGTACCGTTAACAAGATCATTTATTTCTTTAAACGGTGATTTATATCTATCCCCCCTTTCCCAATGAAAATCGTGATCGTGACACACAATTCTGAGGCCTGTATTTTTAACAACTTTTTTGATACCCATTCCCATCGAAAGATGACATGGCAGAGTGGAGGCATTTTCAGAAAGCAGTATGTCTATCCTGTTGGTAAGGATCCATTTGAAAATATAAACAGCAATTCTGTTGGAGGAATATTCAAGTTGATCAAGAAGCTCATCAAGATCTTCAAATCTCGGAAGAAAAAATGCTCTTTTTTGTTCCCATTCACATTCAGGTGAAAAGAAAGAAAGCATCTGGACAAGTGTTTCATCTTCCGGTTCGACGATATGTCTTGCATATCGTCCCGACATAATAAATATCCTATGCCCCATTCCTTTGAGAACTTGTATCCATTTTTCTGTTTCTAGAGCAACCCCATCAACATCACCAATCCTTCCAATAATAATACCGATATTCATATAATGGACCCCTGGAATATTTAATCATATTCTAAATCACTTTGTTTCTGCTGTCAAAAGAACAATAAGGAAGCACTAAATCTACGCTGGTTGGGAGATATTGAAAATTACTCAACTACTACCTTCCCATCCTACAACTGATTAAAGGCTACCATAAAAACCTAAAAAAATCAATTGAAGTCGAACAGGGGGTTAAATATTCGATTATACGGCGTCATGTTAGAATCATGTTATTTTATCGAAGATGATAGCTGCTTGAGAATTTTTATCTGGAACAGTCGGTCGTTTACATAAACATTGGGGCCGGTGGTGGACAAAGTAGACATTTTTAGGACTAATTCCAAAGCGACAGATGTTTTAATGCAAGATATTATACCCGATAGGGTGCAAATCTGGGGGTGTATGTGTGAATATATACCCGAAAGGGATTAATAATTCGATAAATCAGCCATATTATACCCGATGAGGTATAAATAATTAAGCAATCCTCTTGACATTATACCCTAAAGGGATTATAATGTAGCGGAAAGGTAATTATGAACAATATTGGTAAAAGAATTAAAGAACTAAGAAAGAAATATGATTTAACGCAAGTTGAATTGTCGGAAAGAGCCGGTGTAGGCCTAAGATTTATCCGAGAGCTGGAAAATAACAAAGCAACTATACGGCTTGATAAGCTGAATCAGGTTCTGCGGTTTTTCGGACATCATATTGAGATTATCAAAGATGAGAAGTGATTTTAGAAAAGCAGTGATTTACTCAAATGAACAAAAAGCGGGTATCTTGGAAGAGACAGAAGGTGGGTATAAATTCACATATGAAAAGGAATTCATTCAAGAAAATGTGCCGATCTCAATTTCATTACCGTTAAGGAAAGCGCCTTATGAGGACGATGAATTATTCCCCTTCTTTCAGGGACTGCTTCCGGAGGGTTGGTATCTTGAAGTAGTGTCTTCTACATTGAAAATAGACAAGGATGATGATTTTGGAATACTCCTTTCAACATGCCGGGAAACCATTGGCTCCATATCGGTAGAGGAGCTCCTATGAACAGATGTCCGGTATGCGGAAAACCACTCAATACAGATCAGGCAATGCACAAATCCTGCATAAATAGACTCTTTGGAGTCAGTTATATCCCCGGTATTGATCTGGCTTTAAGTGAAATAACCATTAAAGCTCAGGAGATGGCGGGTAAGTTGTCAATTTCGGGAGTTCAACCAAAACTTTCAATGAAATTGAACAAAAGATCAAAGAAATTAATGTCCGTTACAGAAGGTGGAGAATATATTTTAAAGCCGCAAAGCCGGGTTTATGATCAGATCCCTGAAAATGAAAATCTCTGTATGACAATAGCCGAACTTCTCGGAATAGATATTCCTTCCCATGCTTTAATGAAATTGAAGGATGATTCCTATGCCTATATTGTAAAGAGATTCGACCGTGAAAATAACAGAAAGATCAATCAGGAAGATTTCTGTCAGATTCTAGGAAAATCCAAAAAGGACAAATATACGGGATCGGTGGAGCAGATAGCCAATAAGCTGAATGAGATCTCGGAAATACCGGCCCTGGACATTCAATACCTCTTTGAAAGAGTCCTATTTTCTTTTATAATCGGAAACGGTGACGCGCATTTGAAGAATTATTCAGTAATCTATACAGACATGAATAATATACGATTATCTCCCGCATATGATATTGTTTCATCAAAATTAGTGATCCCGCGCGAAGAGGATCTGGCCCTGGCATTGAATGGCAAGAAAAATAATATTCAGCTTACCGATTTCGCCGCCTTTTCCGATAAATTTAGTATTCCTGAAAAAGTAATGAACAATATGACGGCAAAGAAACAATTAATTATTGATCAGATCGATGATTCTCAGTTAAATCCCGAATATAAAGAGAAATTAATTCAGATTGTTACAGAGCGATTTCAGAGATTGTAGGAAACGAGAGGGATGGATCTTTCGTTTCACTCAAGATGACGGATTATGTAAATTTCTCTTATCCTACTCTCCACCTACAACCCTATCAACTTATCATCCTATCACCGATTCTTACTGTTCAGAAAAATTCTAGTATTCCTCTCAGATCAGGTATCGTATGTTCAAAATCTGTGGATTCTCCGAATCGGTATGATGCCATCACCTCATGGTCGACCTTGACCGAAGTAAATCCAAGCGATGTGGCGATATCAAGTTCGCGGTCATTTCCGTCACCGCAATAAAGAAACTTCCGGGGATCAATATTCTGTTCCCTGATCAGTAATTTATAAAATCCTATGTCCGGTTTCGCCAGTCCGTGGGCATAGGAGAAATACACGGAGTCAAATTGCTTCAATAAAGGCTCAAGTTTCCGCGCGATCAATTGCGCGTTCTGCGAAGCATTGGAGAGTATATGCAGAGGGATGCCCTTCTCTTTCAGAGAGCTTATTGTCTCAAATGTTTCAGGGTACGGCTCTGCTGCCCTTAAAAAGGCATTGTCGCAGATCGCGGTGTATTCGGAAATCGAATTTTCATCTGCCTCTACTTCAAGTGATTTTAAAACGGCAGCCATACGATCCTGAGTAGTTAGCAATTCGCCGGTGATATTCTTTCTTCCGAACTTTTTCCACGCAGTATAAAAGGTTTCAAATGGTATATTTACTGCTTCGGCGACCTGTCTTCTGCCGGAGACGAATATCTTTTCGTCAACCCTGCATAGCGTGTCATAAAAATCGAAAACGACTCCTGTAAATTCCATAAAACCCCTCTTTGTCTTCTATTATTTTCCAATGGTCATGAAACAATGATACAGGGAGGGACTTTCCGCCCCTCCCCGATATGAGATTATTTATCCTTGAGCGCTGCCTGTGCCGCTGCCAGACGGGCTATCGGGATCCTGAAAGGTGAACAGGAAACATAATCAAGTCCCGTTCTATAGCAGAACTCAACGGAAGTCGGCTCTCCACCGTGCTCTCCGCAGATCCCTACCTCAAGTTTGTCATTTGCTTTTTTACCGTTCTTTGTTGCCATTTCAACGAGCATTCCCACGCCGGTTTGATCCAACTGCTGGAAAGGATCGGATGCCAATACCTTCTTGTCCACATAGAGAGGCAGGAATTTTCCCGCATCGTCTCTGGAAAGCCCGAAGGTCATCTGTGTAAGGTCATTCGTGCCGAAGGAGAAGAACTCCGCTTCTTTGGCGACACCGCCGGCAAGTAATGCGGCTCTTGGTATTTCGATCATCGTTCCGACCATATACTTAAAGGTCACTCCGAATTCCTCAAAGACCTCTTTCGCGATCTTATGTGCCATTTTCTTAACAGGTATGAATTCATTGACATCACAGATAAGCGGTACCATGATCTCGGGAATTGCATTGATCCCTTCTTTGTGAAGGCGTGCCGCTGCTCTCAAAATCGCGGTGACCTGCATCTTATTGATCTCGGGATAGGTAACGCCGAGACGGCATCCGCGGAAGCCAAGCATCGGATTGAATTCATGCAGTCCCTCGACAAGATGTTTGATCTTCTCGACAGAAACATCCATTTCTTCCGCCATGATCTTCTGATCTTTTTCTTCATGGGGAAGGAACTCATGCAATGGTGGATCGAGAAGGCGGACGATAACGGGAAGGTCTTTCATTACTTTCATGATACCGTAGAAATCCTCTTCCTGAATAGGCAGGAGTTTAGCCAATGCTTCTTCCCTGTCCTCAAGATTTTCCGCTAAGATCATTTCTCTCATAGCTTTGATCCTGTCTCCGCCGAAGAACATGTGTTCGGTTCTGCAAAGGCCGATACCTTCAGCGCCAAAGTCCCTTGCTCTCCGAGCATCTTCCGGAGTGTCCGCGTTTGTTTTCACCCCCATTGTTCTGAACTCATCGACCCATGTCATGAATTCTGTGAACTCGTCTGTAAATTCCGGATCGATCGTTGCGAGAGTACCTTTATAAATTCTGCCGGTGGTTCCGTCTAAGGTGATGACATCCCCTTCCTTAAAAGTCAGTCCGGCCTTTTCGATCGCTACTTCTTTTTTACCGTAATCAATGGATATATCACCGCATCCGACCACACAGCATTTACCCATACCTCTGCCGACAACCGCGGCATGTGAGGTCATTCCACCTGTTGCTGTAAGGATTCCCTCGGAGACCTGCATTCCTTTTATATCATCGGGTGAGGTTTCCTGTCTAACCAAGATGACTTTCTTCCCATTTTCGACCCATTGATCGGCTTCCAATGCGGTGAAGACGATTTGTCCGCTTACTGCGCCCGGTGAAGCGGGAAGTCCCTTTGCGACGGGCTTATTTGCCTTGATAGCTTCGGGGTCCAGCATGGGGTGCAGCAATTGATCAAGCTGAGCCGGATCAACCCTGAGGACGGCGGTCTTCTTGTCGATCAGGCCTTCTTTGACCATTTCAACGGCTATCCTGATGGCTGCCTTTCCTGTTCTTTTTCCTGTTCTTGTCTGCAGAAGATAGAGCTTTCCTTTTTCAATGGTGAACTCCAGATCCTGCATATCCTTGTAATGCTCTTCCAGATTTTGATAAATTTCAACTAATTCCTTATAATTCTCAGGCATGAACTCTTCCAGTGAAGGGAATTTCTCCGATCTTTCCTTTTCATCGATCCCGTTCTCCGCTCCCCACTCGTCAGCGTCCTTCTTTGTGACATGCTGAGGAGTTCTGGTGCCTGCGACGACATCTTCGCCTTGTGCATTGATGAGGAATTCCCCGAAGAATTTCTTTTCCCCGGTCGAGGGGTCTCTTGTGAAGGCAACTCCGGTTGCGGAATCATTTCCCATATTTCCATAGACCATGGAGCAGATATTTACCGCGGTTCCCCAATTATCGGGAATTGAATTGATCTTTCTGTAATCGATGGCTCTTTGATTGTTCCATGAACCGAAAACAGCGGAGATCGCGCCCCAAAGCTGTTCTTTCGGGTCTTCAGGGAATTCTTTGCCGTGTTCTTTGACCGTTTTCTTGTATTCTTCAATAACTTTCTTCAGTCCTTCGACGCTGAGTTCCGTATCGAGCTTCACGCCGTATTCTTTCTTGACCTGGCTGAGCTTTGTTTCAAAATGATGAAGATCGACTTCCAGGACGACATCGCCGTACATCTGAATGAATCGTCTGTATGAGTCATAAGCGAATCTCTCATTTCCGGTCCTTTTGATTATTCCGGCGAGAGCGTTCTCGTTCAGTCCTAAGTTTAGAACGGTATCCATCATTCCGGGCATCGATACTCTCGCGCCGGATCTGACCGATACTAAAAGCGGATTGTCATTGTCACCGAAAGTTTTTCCGAGTACCTTTCCCATTTTCTCAAGATGCTCATCCACTTCTTTTTTCACGCCTTCCGGGTAATTTCCAGAATTGGCGTAATGAACACATACTTCAGTAGTTATGGTAAATCCGGGGGGAACCGGAACTCCGATCTTTGCCATTTCATGAAGATTTGCGCCCTTTCCTCCGAGCAAATTCCTCATAGAGGTATTGCCTTCCGCTCCACCTCCGCCATAAAAATAAACCATTTTTTCAGCCATTCATATCCTCCTAGCTAATTATTTTAAAGTTGGCGATCTTCAAAAGCATATCGCCGATCAAGGCCAAAAGGCCCTTTCTATTATTTTTTATCTTTTCATCTTCAACATTGACCATTACTTTGTCAAAGAAATGGTCGATCTCGGGCTTAAGGTCCAAAATAGCGCTCCAGATCCGGTCAAAGTCCGCGCCGGCGCCCTCCACCTTTTCTTTGAATAAAAGGAATTCGTCAAAGAGCTGCTTCTCCGCATCTTCTATCAGAAAATCTTCCTGGAACTCAAAGGCCCTGCCCTTTTCTAGTATGTTCAATACTCTTTTCAGGGTAGTTTTAGTGTCGCTAAATGCAGGATTCCTGGAGAATTTCTCTAATGAATATATCTTCTTCTTAAGCATGAGAAGATCGGGTTCCGGGGAATATGCGGCAGCGTCGATTATCTCTCGGCTTATACCGTGTACCTCACTTTCAAATGCCCGTATCCTTTCAACGATAAAGCTATAAACCTGTTTCTTCTGCATTTCATTCAGAAAGTCAATGCGGTTCAAAAGAGCGCTTATATCAATATGGATATTGAATTCAGAAAGGACCTTATAAAATCCCAATGCCGCCCTGCGGACGCCGTATATATCCTTTGAACCGGTAACGGGAAGATTCAAAAAATGCGATACCGCCATCAGTAATATCTTATTGGATAAAGACAGGATCGCTCCTTCGATGGTCTCGGGTAATGCTGAATTCTCTCCCGCCGGGAGGTATTGCTGTGAAACTGCCGCGCTGATCCCTTTGGCGAATCCCGCTTCCTTGAGATAGTATCCTGCCATTATTCCCTGAAGGTCGGTGTATGTTTTTTCGGAAATTATTTCGGAGACAAGGTCTATTTTTGAATAATGCGCCGCATCTCTGGTGATCTTTGGGTCAAGGTCCAATTTCCGGGCAAGATACTCTCCGATTATTACGAGGTATTCAGAGGCCCTCGCGAGGGTTCCCCAATCATTGAAATACACAACATGCTCCAGCTTTTTCTGCATTTGATCGGGCTTATGTTTCAGGTCATTATTAAAGAAGAAACGCGCATCATATAAACGCGATAGCATAACATCAGAATAATTGGCCTCTACTTTTTCCAGATCGCAGCCTTCTTCAACCACGGTGATATAGGAATTCGTCACCTTATTATCTTTAGTAAGAGTGACGCATTTCTGATGCTTCCAAAGGGTTTGGTCAATGATCTCTGCGGGAAGGTCAAGAAAATTTTCGGGAAAACTGCCTGCCAGGACTCTGGGGTTCTCGTTCAGGAACGCCAGATATGTTAATTTATCATCTTCCAGCTCGATATTCATTCCATTACCTGAAAGAGCTGCTAATTGCTTGCGGATCAGGTCCTTTCTCTTATGAAGCTCGATCAGAACACCGTTACCTTCCATTTGCCCGATAAAGTCCCCGGCCTTATCTATCTTGATCTCGCGGGAGAAGTGGGCTGTTAATGTGGTATTTGAACTGCATACATCAAATATCTTCAAGGGGATCACCTTGTCCCCAAGGAGATACAGCACCCTTCTTATCGGACGGATATAATTTTGTTTCCCGTCGAAATTCATCTTTTTTTTGTAAGGCAGTCGGCTGATCAGCTCAGGAAGATGTCTTGAAAGAATGTCTACGGACCGTTCTCCTTTGATGCTTTTATTGAAAAAAGCGTAGGGCTTGCCCCCTTTATCATGAAATTCCGCTTCGCCGATCTCGATGCCCGCTTTTTTACAGAATCCGGATAATGCCTTTGTGGGTTCTTCGGCGCCGTCGAAGCATATCGCTTTGGGCGGCCCCCAGACTTCCTCGCGGTAATCCGGCTGCTTCTCTTCCATGTCCATGGCGATGAAGCCGGATCTGTTTCGGGTGGCAAAGAATTTCAGATCCGATTTTTCAATGGAATTGTCGGAGAAAAGCTTCTCTATCATATTTCTGAAAACATTTCTTGTTCTCAGTATCTCGTCAAAGGGGATATCTTCGGTCAATATGGAGAATACGAGGTTGTTAACCGCCAATCTTCAACCCTTCTTCAAAAGCATTGAGATTCAATTCAACCGTTTTGGGAGGTACGCGGCTCTTTATCACTTCGATCCAGATCTCTTTATCAATATCAATAAATGAAGCCAATGCGCCGAGTATATAGATATTTACCGCTCTTGGATTCTTTATCTTCTCAATGGTCTCAACGTGATCAAAGAAATATGTCTTCTCATGGTTCTCTTTGACAATACCCTCAACATCGTCGGGATATATCATACTGCCGGCGGAGACGGTCATCGGATCCAGGCGGTAATTGGATGATATTATTATACCGTCGTCAGCGACCATATCGATGGCTCTCAGTGCCTCGAGTTTTTCAAATCCCACAAGAAAGTCAGCGCTTTTTCTGGCGATAACAGGAGAATGCACCTTGACCTTGTTGAATCTGATGTCCGAGGAAACACTTCCACCGCGCTGAGACATGCCGTGGATCTCGCTCTTTTTAACATCAAATCCGGCTTTTATCCCAACCAGAGTAAGGACTTCCGAAGCAAGGATCACGCCCTGTCCGCCAACACCAACTATTAATATATTCAGATTTTCCATTATTTCCCCCTTATCTTATGCCGTTTTTCATAGACCAGAGGTTCTCCGTTCTTGGTAAAGGCGCTTTTAGGGCACATTCTTGAGCATACTTCACATCCGACACAGAGTTCGGGGAGAACCCTTGTTTTTCTTAACTTCTTATCATAAGCCAACGCGGGGCATCCGACCGAGACACAGCTCTTGCAGCCGATACACTTTTCCGTATCTATCTTCAGTGGCGTAAATTTAACTTTAGCTCGGAGCGGCAGTAAAATACATTCCCTGTGTGTTATTATTACCGTAGGGTTTTTTGAAGCCAAGGCCTTAGCCACTACTTCGCCCAAGGCATCAAGGTCCTGTGGGTCCACATCGTAGATCTCCTTGATCCCCACTGCTTCGCATATCTTCCTGATATCTACACGCGTGGCGGGCTTTCCTTTTATATCCTTTCCCGTTGCGGGATTCTCCTGCGTTCCTGTCATAGCGGTCGTTGAATTGTCCAGGACGAAAATAGTTCCGATACCATGATTATACACAATATCTACCAGGCCCGTTATGCCGGAATGAAAGAATGTGGAATCTCCGACCATGCCTACGATCTTATCGGCATGTTCATCATCCCATGCTTTTTCAAGTCCCTGCACCATAGATACGCCGGCTCCCATACATACGCACCAATCAAGATTGTCAAGCGGCGGCAGCACTCCCAGTGTATAACATCCTATGTCTCCCATAACGCGTACGCTCTGTTCTCTCAGGATCGTGAAAACGCCTCTATGAGGGCAGCCGGGGCAAAGTGCGGGCGGCCTTACGGGTATGCTGACCCCGATATCGTTGACCTCGTCCTTCGTATTCTCTATTGAGTTGCGTATAATATCAGAGTTAAGTTCCCCGATATTCGTGATTATATCCATTCCATGAACATTGATCCCCGCTACTTTTATCTGATCTTCCATGAAGGGGTCCAATTCTTCCACCACGATCACCTTCTTGTGCTGATCCACGAATTTCCGGATCATTTTCATAGGAAGCGGATAGGTGAAGCCCAATTTCAGAAAATGCGCGTCCGGATAAACTTCTTTAACATAATTGTGAGAGAACCCGGAGGTAATAAATGCAAGATCTCGGGTTCCTTCTTCTATCCTGTTGATGTCGGTGTTTTCGGCATATTCCGCCAAGTCTTTCAGCCTTTGCTCGACCATGACCCTCTTTATCCTGGCATGTGCCGGGATTACGACATACTTCCTTGTATTTTTCTTGGGGAATTCATTAAGTCCCGTCTCTTTCCGCTCTTTCAGTTCCACCATGCTCTTGGAATGGCAGATCCTGGTCGTGACCCTCATCAGGACGGGGGTGTCGAATTTTTCGGAAATATCGAAAGCAAGTTTTGTGAAGTCCTTCGCCTCCTGTGAGTCGGAGGGTTCGAGCATGGGGATCTTAGCAAATTTGGCGTAATTCCTGTTATCTTGTTCGTTCTGTGAAGAATGCATCCCCGGCTCATCGGCCGAAACGATCACAAATCCGGCTTCGACCCCTGAGTATGAAGCGGTAAAGAAAGGGTCTGCCGCAACATTGAGCCCGACATGTTTCATTGCGCAGATGGCTCGTTTTCCGGCAAAAGCAGCTCCTAAGGCGACTTCGAAGGCGACCTTTTCATTGGGCCCCCATTGGGAAAAGATCTCGTCATACTTAGCAACATTTTCCATTATTTCGCTCGATGGCGTGCCTGGATATGCTGCTGCAACCTTAACTCCGGCTTCGTAAGCCGCTCGGGCAATGGCCTCGTTTCCTGACATCATTTCCTTCGACATAAGCTCTCCTAATTATAATGTTTTTATATTCTAACAAATTTCACTGGGAATAGCAAAAGCCAAGGATATTAAATGTACCTTTATGAAGATGAGCGCAGTTCGAGAGGAAAATGAGAGTGGCCGCAGACAGCAAGCGCACCGCTCTCGATGTTTTTGCAATTGGATTTGGATTACAGATCGTTCTTCACCTGCTCGAATATTTCCTGCGAACCCTTCAAGAGTTCAGCATAAAGCGCATCGGCCTCAATTTTAATTTCATCCGCTCTAGCGCTGTCGCTGAGCGAAGGCAGATTTATCAGGACATTCAGCAGGGCGCTTTCCGCCCCGGCTCTAAGCATTGACGCGGCTACTCCCGCATCGGAAATGGAATTTACATTGCCTTTTTCCGCGATCATTCTCAGGGGGAAGATCAGCTCTTTCATGACTCGGAGTAATTCCAAGGGAGAAAGTGTGATATTCAAAGATGCCTGCTCTAATGCCTTTTTTCGCAGTTCTTTCTGTTCTTCAGTAGATTTCGGCATCCCTCTGACTGCCATGAATTCATTGAAGAGGACCGTATCGGAATCGACTATGCTGACGAGTCTGCTTTTAATATCCTGTGCCTTTCTGCCGGCTTTTTCTATCTCTTCCCATGCATCTTTGTATTTCTTTTTCCCATGGGTAAGATTTGCTACCATTGAAAGCAGAGATGCTGCCAAAGCACCGGAAAGAGCGGCAACCGAACCACCGCCGGGAGCGGGGGAGTTTGAAGAAAGTTCATCACAGAAAGCATCTACTCTCATGGAAGAGAGTATGCCCTCCTCAGCTATCTTATATTCAATGACCTTTTCTTCAAGTTTGAAAGGGTAGAGTTCTGAGAGGCCCATCGACAGAACGCCGATCTTCAAAATATCCCTTTCCGGTATCGCGGTGGAGTTCGCTGTTTTCTGAAGAAAATGTTCTCCGGTCTCCCTCAATGCCTGAAGCGGGATCAAGCCCACCAATTCACTTCCTGTTATACGAATGCCGAATTGCCTTCCAACCTCTTCCGCCGCCTCAAAAAGCTTCCAAAGAGGAGTTACTTTATAATTGATCAGATTAACGGATATCTGCGCAACACCGTATTCTTCTATAAACCATCCCACAGCTCGCACCGATTTTAATAGGCCGGGAACCTGCTTCCTGGAGCCGTCGGTCTGCTTCTCTTTCCATCCCTTCTCTCTGATCCTTTTCGCGATCTTATTGGCAAGCTTGACATCTGTGGTATTGAGATTGAGATTATATGCTATCAGGAACTCTCTCGCGCCGATGGCGGTGCAGCCGGCGGTCACATTGAAGTCCTGAGGCCCGAAATCGGGTTTGAATTCTTCTGTGATTATCTTTTCCGCCATCTTTTCGTATTCACCCTCGCGGATATATGCGAGCGATTTGCGTTTCTCGTTGGATGCGGAATATTCATATAAAAATACGGGGATATTCAATTCCTCTCCCACTCTTTTTGCCACCGTTTTACTAAGCTCTACCGCTTCTTCCATTGACATATTCGCCACCGGAACAAAAGGACATACATCGGTAGCGCCCATACGCGGATGTTCGCCCTTGTGTCCGCTCATATCAATGATCTCCGCCGCTTTCTTTATAGAACGGAAGGCGGCTTCGCCAACCGCATCGGGTTCGCCGACGATTGTAACCACAGTTCTGTTGGTGGCATTTCCCGGATCCACATCAAGCAGGGTCACGCCCTTTACCGAAAGTATGGCTTTTCTGATCTCCTCGATCTTCGCCAGGTCCCTTCCCTCTGAAAAATTGGGAACGCATTCAACGATCTTCTTCATATGAACTCCTTTATCTTAACGGATTTTAGCAAAATTCCAATGTAAAGTAAAGGTTGAAAAAACCTCTATTTTTTGCTAAAATGACCACTATACACAGTTATTTAATGAAATTGGAGGAGCTATGTCAGGCCACAATAAATGGAGCACCATAAAACGTAAGAAGGGTGCCGCAGATGCCAAAAGAGGGCAAATATTTACAAAGATCGCGAAAGAAATTACACTTGCGGCGAAAGGTGGAGGCGATCCAGATTCAAATCCCGCCCTTAGGACAGCCATTGATAAGGCGAAGGCCGCGAATATGCCAAAGGACAATGTAGAAAAGGCATTAAAAAAAGGAACGGGCGAGCTTCCCGGAGTTGTCTATGAAGAGTATTTATATGAGGGTTATGCCCCGAAAGGCATTGCGCTTATGATGATGACTATCACAGACAATAAGAACAGAACAACTTCCGAGATCCGGCATATCCTCTCCAAGTACGGCGGAAATCTGGGTGAAGATGGCTGTGTCGCATGGAACTTTGACAAGAAGGGCCAGGTCTTTGTAAAAAAGGAAAGCTCCGACGAGGATACCGTTATGGATATCATCATCGAAGCCGGCGGCGAGGACCTGAAAACAGAGGACGACGGATATTATATAACCTGTGATTATAAGGACCTGTTCGTAGTGGCGGATGCCATAAAACAAAAAGATATCGCGGTGGAAAGCGCCGAGATCATATATATTGCGCAGAATCTGGTAAGTATTGATGAGAACAATACCAAAAAGGTCTTGAGGGTTCTCTCGCTACTAGACGACCTGGATGACGTAGCAAATATTTTTTCAAATCTGGATATTCCGGATGATATGGATTTAGAGGAGGAATAGTGATGAAAGTATATACATCAGACAAGAAGATAACCATTGGATTTTTTGGGCATATGAGCAGCGGAAAAACTTCGTTTGCCGAGACCATGTTCTTTAATGCCGGACTGATAAACAGGATGGGGAAAACCCAGGAAAAGAATACAGTACTGGATTTTGAAGTGGAAGAGCAGAACAGAGGACAATCAATTAACCTTTCAATGGGTTATGTCGAGCACATGGACAAGAAGATACAGATAGTAGACGCACCAGGATTCCTTGATTTTCAAGGCGAGATCATTTCGGGATTATTTGCCGCTGATATTGCGGCGCTGTTCATCAACCCCGCGTCCGCGATCGAAGTGGGATTGGAGAAATCCCTGGAATTGGCGGAAGACAGAGACAAACCCGTTATTTTTATAATAAACGGCATAGACAGAGAAAACTCAGAATGGCAGAAGGCCTTTAAGGATATCGAATCATATTCGACCACGGGTATTGCCCCATTGACCATTCCTATCGGTGAGAAGGGAAATTTCAAGGGAATAATAAATCTGCTGACCATGAAGGCGCATATGTATAAAGACGCTTCCGGTAAGCCGGAGATCACAGATATTCCCGCGGAGCACAAAGATATTGCTGAATCCTTCAGGGAGAAAATGATAGAGGCGATCGCGGAGTCATCGGATGAATTGACCGAGAAATATCTCGAGACCATGGAATTGGACGAAAAGGATATCGCAACGGGATTAAAATTGGGCCTTGCTGCCGGAAAATTCCGCCCCTTATTTGTCTCATCGGCCGTGAAAAACGGCGGAGTTGACGCTTTTATGGATATAGTTTCGGCGTATTTTCCAAAATATTCTGATTTTAAGCCTGCCGGTCTATTAAAGGGAGAAGAGCAGGTTGAATTAGCCCGGAATGAAGCTTCGCCTTTCACCGCATATGTGTTCAAGACCCTTTCAGATGCGCATCTTGGGGATGTCGTTACCACCAAGGTGATCACGGGAAAGGTCGCAGCCGGCACCGATTTCTACAATTTGAATAAAGAGAAAGCAGAGAAATCCGGACAGCTCTATGTGCTTCTTGGAGATAAGAAAGACAATATCGATGAGGCATCAGCCGGCGATATCGTATCATTTGTTAAGCTAAAAGTTACCGAAACGATGGATTCGATCTGCGGAAAAGCTGCGCAGCTGCAGGTTCCCGGGATCGAATTCCCCGAACCGATCTACTCATTGGCGATTCAGCCCAAGTCAAAAGATGATCAGGAGAAGGTTTCGATCGCCCTTAACAAGATATCAAGGGAAGACCCTTCTTTTAAATCGTATATGGACAAGGAATTCGGAGATTTCATCATATCAGGAATGGGTGATACACATGTGAGTATGATACTTGAGAAGATAAAAAGGAAATTCGGAGTGGAGGTTGACACCGCCAATCCCCAGGTTCCTTACAGAGAAACGATAACTGCTTCAGCTGAGGCGCAGGGCAGGTATAAAAAACAGTCCGGCGGACGCGGACAATTTGGAGATACTTGGATAAAATTAGAGCCATGTTCGGAAGGATTTGAATTCGTGAACGCCGTTGTCGGTGGATCCATTCCCAAGAATTTCATTCCTTCTGTAGAGAAGGGCGTAAAAGGCGCAATGGAAAAGGGCGCTCTTGCCGGATATCCTGTGGTAAATGTCAAGGTGATCCTTTATGACGGTTCTTATCATACTGTTGACTCTTCGGATATGGCTTTTCAGGTAGCCGGATCCATGGGCTTTAAAAATGCATGTGAAAAAGCAAAAATGATCCTTCTTGAGCCGATCTATGACTTCTTCATAACCTCTCCTGAGGAAAATCAGGGCGACATTATGGGAGATCTTTCGGGAAGAAGGGGAAAGATACAGGGCACAGAACAGAAAAAAGGCGGCAAGGTAGTGATATCCGCTCGTGTTCCTTTAGCCGAGATGTTCACCTATATAAATATATTAAAATCGATGACAGGCGGCCGTGGATTTTACTCCATGAAATTCTCTCATTATGAGGCCGTGCCTTCGAACCTCTCTCAGAAGATAGTAAAAGAGAGGGAGGAGCTGTTCAATAAAGAATGATCATAATGGGCATTGACCCTGGGATCGCCCTTATGGGCTTTTCTCTGGTCGAAAAGGCAGGCAGCCGTATAAATCTTATTGATTTCGGCGTTATTGAAACCTCTAAAAGCCTGGCCGACCCCCAAAGATTGCTCCGTATATACGAAGAGCTATGCTTGTTATTGGAAAAATATTCTCCTGAGGAGCTGGCTGTTGAAAGTCTGTATTTCACCAATAATCAGAAAACCGCATTTCAAGTGGGCCAGGCAAGAGGAGTCGTTCTCCTGACAGGCGCACAGAAGGGTATTCCGGTATTTTCCTATACACCGAATGAGATCAAGGTCGCGGTCACCGGTTACGGCCGCGCCGGAAAGAGGCAGGTGCAGGAGATGGTGATGAGATTGACGGGCCTTAAGGAGATCCCTAAACCCGATGATGCGGCGGATGCCGTTGCTGCGGGAATATGCCATCTCTACTCGCGAAAGATAAAGGTATTGAAATGATAGAAGCCGTGAATGGAAAGGTATGGGGTAAGCGCGAGCCGAATATGGTGCTTATCCTTACGGGGAGCGGCATCGTTATGGGTATTCATACCACCTCCAGAAATCTGAACGGCGTGCAAAAGGGCGATAGTGTAAGCTTTTACACGCACTTACGCACTCGTGATGACGGGATGGACCTTTACGGCTTTTCCACGGAAAATGAAAGAAATGCCTTCCGTGTACTCCTGGGTATTAATTCTGTAGGGCCGAAAACGGCAGTAGCCATACTTGATAAATTTACTTTCTCCGAATTGCTGGTAGTTGCCGAGCAGGAAGACATTAACGCATTGTGTAAGGTCTCCGGTATCGGCAAAAAAGGTGCCGGCAGAATAATCCTTGAATTAAGCGGGAAATTCATTTCTATGAAAGAAAAGGCAAAAGAACCTCTTTCAAATGCCTACACCGATGCTCGTGAAGGACTCTCCTCTATGGGATATGACTCGGAATTTCTTGACAAAAGATTAATTAAGCTGCAAAAGGCCAAGCCCGGACTTTCCGCTGAAGAGATAGTAAAGAAGGTTTTGAAAGATGGCTAATCATCTGAACAGGCCATCACAAATGGGTGGTGAAGAGGAATTCGAAAAGGGGCTGCGGCCAAAGAGATTATCAGAATTCGTCGGTCAGAAAGAAGTTGTAGACCAGCTCGCGATCGCTGTCCAGGCCGCTTCGGAAAGAAAGGAGCAGATGGACCATATTCTCCTTTACGGGCCTCCCGGACTGGGAAAGACCACTCTGGCTTATATACTGGCTGCCGAACTCGGCGTGAATCTGCACACCACTACCGGCCCGGCGATGGAGAGAAAAAAGGATATTGCCTCGATACTTACCAATCTTGATGAGAGAGACATACTCTTTATTGATGAGATTCACCGCTTGAACCGATCCGTTGAGGAAACGCTTTATCCCGCGATGGAGGATTATGCCCTTGACATCATCATCGGACAGGGGCCGTCCGCCAAAACTCTGCGGCTGGATGTGCCTCATTTCACATTGATCGGAGCGACCACAAGAGCGGGAATGCTCACAGGCCCGCTTCGTGACCGTTTCGGTATAATCAACAGATTGGATTTTTACGGCCCGGAGGATCTTGCCTTGATCACCATGCGTGATGCTGATGTCCTTGGGATAGGTATAGACAAGCCTTCTGCTCTTGAGATCTCCCGCAGGTCCAGAGGTACGCCGAGGATCGCCATCCGGCTCTTAAAACGTGTCCGCGATTACGCTCAGGTAAAAGGCGACGGCAGTATAGGTAAAGAGATAACGCATTATGCCCTCGAGAAGCTGAAGATAGACGCGATGGGGTTGGATGATATTGACAAGAGAATTTTGAGGTTCATCATCGAAAAATATGATGGCGGGCCGGTAGGGATCGATACTCTTGCCATCGCACTTTCTGAAGCGCGCGAGACGCTTGAAGATGTCTATGAACCCTATCTGATACAGATCGGATTTCTGAAAAGAACATCCCGCGGCCGTGTTGTCTCCCGTTCCGCAGTCGAATATCTCGGCTTGACACTTCCATCCACTTCGGATTCTCTGTTCTAGAGCAACCACATTCTTAAAATTCCATAACACCATATGTAGTCATTCTTGCGGAATTGTTAACGAAATATTCTGACTCTATATTTGTTTTGAGTGTTAATTATTGCATTTTGACTCTCATACTGGCTATGGGAAATTGTTCTCATGTTTCCCCTCACGATTTCACCTTGACTTTAAAAAATATAAATTGTATAGTCGTGTGTGAGCATGGTGCTGCTGTGTTCCGAAAAATATCGGTTAAAATTTCAAAGGAGGAAGAAATGAGAAGAATTTTTCTAATGTTTGTTATCGTCAGTCTTGTGCTTTTTGTGGGATGCTCAGATAAAATTACTGAAAATGTAATGAGCCCCGGAACCGATTATGTGACCAAGGTCGTAAGTGGAGAAGTATCTTCTTCTAATTATAAATACGAAGCATTGATCAACAACTACACGACCGTAAATCCGAGAATGTTTAATATGGAAAAAGATTATTTACTCAAGCTTGTTTACTCATCACTTATGGAAGACCGGTTGACATTGAATAATCCCAATGTTAAAAATGCACTGATATCAAAACTTGAAGTTGTTATCAGATTAGTTGCCGCTGGAAAAAATATCCCTGCAATTCAAAAGATAGAAAAGGATATTTTACCCTTTACAAAAAAATGGCTTTTAGATGCTCACAAAAAATCCGCAGTTTTGTCCTTGGAGGCCACTCTTTTTATTTTGAAAAATGGTTGCCCGGAAGTATTGATTAATGTTGATTATTTTGAGGAAGTAACCGAGATAACAGGATATGCCTGGTTACAGAGTCTTTATGGCGAAAGATCCTGCATGCTGCAAGTGGAAGGTAACCCAGATGTCTTTTTTAACGATCCGATTTTTTACGTTTTATTTAACCTGCAGGAAGTAAACAATGAAACATTTTATCGTGGGATATTATTGCAGAAGGTTCCATATATTTGCGACTGTCCGTTGGCGGGAGTTTGTCAATGTCATGCATTATTTGCGAACCCCATAGTACTTCCAGATCCAATATTTCAACCGTAGGGATGAATTGGTATGTACTAACAGCACACAAGTTGTCAAATTAACGGGGAGGATTCGATGAGAACTATAATAGTACTGATTATTATCGGGATAAGTGTTTTACTATTTTACGGATGCACGCGCAGAAATCTATTGATTAGAATGAATAAAACAGAAAATATTGATATTTCCATAGAAAAAATATCAATAGATCCCAGGAAGACAATCAATGAATATCCGGAATACTTCTTTTACAGTCCTCCCCAATTCCTTATTCTACGAAACCATTACCTATTCATGAAAATCGGCACACATGATATCTTCCGCGTCGATTTGAAAACCGGCGAGTCCGAAAAGATATGTAGATATGGGATGGCTCCGGGGGAATTATTGGATTTTGAGCCGTTGATATTTCTAAATGATAATGAAGAAATTAATATATCCGGGATTCATTCAAAATTAAATATATATGATTCTATGGGAAAACTGACCAAAAGCATGAATTTGCCGAATTATCAGAGTGCGGGCTTTCGAATGCTCATAAACAATAAGTTGCTGAAATATAATTGGGTTGATGGAATCGGAGTCATGGATAGTGTGACGGGAGAAGAGAGGGAAATATTCAAAATCGATCAAAGTCAGAAGGATTTTCTTGAAAAATACGATTTCTGGTTATATCTGCGCAATTTGTTTCTTGTCTACTCAGGCCGAGAATCAATCATTATTACGCAAACGAACTCAAGTAATGTTCAAGAGTATTCGCTTGACGGACAACTATTACATGAGTATACCGAAGTACCCAACCATTATGTTCCATTTCGCGACGCGGTCGGATATTCAGCCCCTCCGGATTATTCCCACAAAGATCTGAAAACCAACAGAAAAGAACACTTTACATGGCTTGACTCGTGGACCTTCACGCATTTTCCAGTGATGTTCGGTGAAAACCACTTTATAGTCTCGCGGCGCAGAGAGAATACTTTGTATCTGGATTTTTATTCATTGAAAGAAAGGAAATATTTAGGTCATACGAGCATTGAAGACAAGTTCATGGTAGGGACTTCGGGGAAGGATGTTTATCTCGGAAAGTGGGAGGACCTTGGCAAAATAACGATTGAAAAATATTCCGTATCATTTGACGGAAAAGTAAGAGAAGCGAAAAAAATAAAGAGGAGCAAATTTGTAATAGCAGAAGAAGTGAAAGAACTGTACCCTGATCAATTCGACAATATGAACTATATTAGGGAAAAGGAATATAACAGGAAAGATGAAACGATCACTTCTAAACATATTTTTAAAGATTTCAATAATGAAGAATATAGAATAACGGATAAATTAAATAAAGAGAAGAATTATCATTTTCTGATTTTGACAAGAAATCCGAATGACGGGAAATGCCAATTTCTGACGATTATGAAACAAGCAATTGAATTTTGCGTATTAAACCGAGATTTTGATGTAAATATAATTGTCACAAATCCCAATGTTGAAGAGATTGGGAATTCGGCACTGTTTTACGAACTTTCTGATGCCAACGTATTTTTCAATATAGAGCCGGAGCGGACATTCGGATATTATTATACGGATGAATACCCTAAATATCCATGGGCGACCATTGTTATGCTTGATAGTAAAGGAAATACTTTGAAAGGATTTCAATATGACAGTAATTTCCCTGAATCCCTAAGCAATTACTTCAACGAATGCGTACATGTAATAAAGGGATTGAATAAGACGAAGTCGGAATGAAATTACGCGCCCTTTCCACATGGAGCGGTTGAAAAGAATATCACGTGATTACACATTGATGCGTAACGCACCCACGCGTAATCAAGAAATCAATATTTCGCTTACTCTATTGATTTGCCTCTTACAATTATTCTACGCCGTACTCTTAAAGATAATGAACAATGAATAATTGGAGAATTGAATAAGGGGAATTTCCCTTTCGAACTAACCTCTATCCTCTAGCCTCCAACCTCTATCTCTCGCTTTTCACTTTTCACTATTCTTATGGTATAATTCATCCGAGGAGCTATTATGAGAAAAAATATCGCATTATTGTTTCTGTTGATCCTGACGGTACTCTTTTCCGGCTGTTCTTTGCTGGAGGGCGTGATGGGGATAAGAGAGCCGAAGGTCATTGTAGATTCCACTAAGATCGGCGAGATCACCTCGCAAAGCATTACCATTATACTGACCCTGGATGTGGAGAATCCCACCCCCGCAGATCTGATGCTGGCTTCTTTGAAGACAGGAGTTCAGATCGAAGGCAAGGATATGCTTACGGTAGATACGCCGCTTGCAGGAAAGGTACTTCACCCGGGAATGGGAAATATGATTGCTGTTAATATAGAGATACCCGTTTCGGTCCTTGGTGATCTTGCGGAGATCTTGACCTCGTCAAAAGAAGAGGTGCAGTTGACATTGAATAATACGCTGGTATTTTCTTCGACATTACCTTTGAGCGCTACCTTCACGCTCAATAAGAGCATTCCGCTTCCTAAATTGCCGCAATTCAGCATATCCGCGCCGAGCGTATCTTTCAAGAACCTTACTACATTGCGGATAAGTTTTGATATAAACGCAAAGAATCTCGGCAAGATCCCCTATAAGGGCATAGAGATAAATGGGGCGTTCTTTGTGAACGGCGAGCAGCTCAGCGAATTGACCTCAATGATGAATATTGCCGCCTTGAGTACTTCGTCTTCCGCGGTGGCGGTGGATGTTGGTCTTCTATCCTTGGGATCATCCCTTGTAAGTACATTGAAGTCGGGTAATTTTACGCCGCAATTCAAGGGTACGCTTAAAACCCCGCTTGGTGTGGCGGCGGTAGAATTCTAAGGTACCTTACGACTCCACGGTTTACTCACAATTACCCTTCCAGATCGAGAAAATAATATTACAGTGATTTTCCGGTAGACCGGATTTGTGCCTTCGGAAAATGGCTTTGCGTACTCCCGGCCTGTATATAGCTATTGAATTTAACATATCTTTTTGTTATAATTTCCGGTATCGCTACGGGAGCAGTGAAGCGGCAATGGGTGCTTTCAATTTCATGAACCTTGGCTGATTACTATGGGCGGATAATGTGGTACCTTGAGCGTCCCTCGGTATTTAATGGAGAGATAATGAAAATTAATATCAATGGCCATGTAGAGAATGTGAAGGCCTCCAATCTCTATGATCTGGTATTGGAAAAAGAGCTTCCGCCGGATTCTGTGATAATCGAGCACAACTTGAAGATAAAAAGACGGGATTCATGGCCAACGGAAAAGATAATGGAAAACGATACAATTGAAATCTTGAGATTCGTGGGAGGGGGATGATATGGAATCAGGCTTAATTCTCGGTGGAAAATCCTTTACCAACAGGCTTTTTACCGGAACAGGAAAATTCAGATCTAAAAAACTTATAAGCAAAATGCTGGAAGCGAGCGGCTCAGAGATGATAACCATAGCTCTTAGAAGGGTTGACTTAACTTCAAAGGAAGAGAATATACTTGAACATATCCCGGATAATGTGACGCTCCTTCCAAACACTTCGGGCGCGCGAAATGCCGGCGAGGCCGTAAGGATAGCGAATATTGCACGGGAAGCCGGATGCGGAAATTTCATCAAAATAGAGATCATCACTGATATGAAATACCTTATGCCCGATAATGAAGAGACCCTGAGTGCGACTCGGCTCTTGGCCGAAGACGGATTTATAGTTCTTCCTTATATTAATCCCGATCTTCCCCTTGCGAAGAAATTGGAAGAAGCCGGCGCGGCGGCAATAATGCCCTTAGGATCGGCGATCGGCTCAAATCGCGGGATCAGGACAAGGGAACTCATCGAGATTCTTATTGACTGTTGTAGCGTTCCGATAATTGTTGACGCAGGGATAGGAAAGCCCTCTCATGCTGCGGCAGCTATGGAGATGGGCGCTGACGCCGTTCTTGTAAATACAGCGATTTCCGCCGCCCGTGATCCCGTTAGAATGGGAGAGGCTTTTTCATATGCGGTGAAAGCCGGAAGGATGGCATTTCTGGCAAAACTTACAGAGGAATCAAAAGAAGCCAACCCATCATCACCGCTTACCGGTTTTTTAAGGTAACCGAGACCGGTCATGAGCTTTTTCGAGACCATAAAAAAGTTTGATCCGAAGGATATTGAAAAAAGCATTGGGAAGATGTCATCCGTTGAAGTAAAAAGAGCTCTTGCAAAGAACAAACTCAATGAACTGGATCTTATGGCCCTTCTCTCTCCCGCTGCACAGGATCATCTGGAAGAGATGGCTCAAAAAGTCCGTTCTCTAACCGTTCAGTATTTCGGGAGAACAGTATCCTTGTACGCTCCATTGTATATTTCCAATCATTGTATCAATGAATGTATATATTGCGGATTCAACCGTTCCCATAAGATCGCAAGAAAACTTCTTACGCATGACGAAATAGAAAGGGAAGCCCGTTTTCTAAATGCACAAGGCATCAGGCATATCCTGCTACTTACCGGCGAAGCGCACAAGATCACTCCCCTTGAAATGCTTTCAGATGTGATAAAACTTCTGAGAAAATACTTTCCTTCCGTTTCGATAGAAGTATACCCGATGGATACCGAGGATTACAGGATCTTGAAAAAAGCCGGAGTTGACGGAATAACAGTTTATCAGGAAGTGTATGACACCAAGATCTATGACAAGGTGCACCCTGCGGGAAGAAAAAAGAACTACAAATACAGATTGGAAACACCGGAAAGGGCAGCGAAAGCGGGATTGCGCTATATAAATATCGGTACTCTTTTCGGACTCGCTCCGGTGAGGAGTGAGGCTTTTCTATGTGCCCTGCATGCGAAATACCTTGAAAACAGATACTTGGACACCGAAATAAGCCTTTCAATCCCAAGAATTCGGAATATCCCGGGAGGGTACAGTCCGGATTATTTGCTCAGCGATAGATTATTTGTGCAGATTCTTCTTGCATATCGCCTATTCCTTCCCCGGAGCGGCATTACAGTTTCCACACGGGAAACCTCTGATTTCAGGGATAATCTTCTGAATCTCGGTGTCACGAGATTTTCAGCAGGGTCGCATACGGAAGTGGGTGGATATACTGAAGATGAACAGTCCGTTCCCCAGTTCGAGATATCGGATTCCAGAAGTGTTGAAGAGATTGTCAGGGTTATTAGAGAAAAGGGACTGCAGCCGATCTTTAAGGACTGGGAGGATATTTCACAGTGAAGAAAGGGCTTCTAAAGGAAGGGCTCTACGGGATAACTGCAATGCGGTTTTCCAAAGGCAGATCAAATGTTGAAGTATCTCATAAGATGGTTGAAGGCGGGATTTCGATAATTCAATATAGGGAGAAACATAGCGACCTTTCATTTTCCTTTATGCTTGAAGAATGCAGGGAGATCAGGAAAATCACAAAAGACCACAATGTTCAATTTATTGTAAATGATTATCCTTCTTTGGCCCTTGCCTGTGAAGCGGACGGCATACATCTCGGCCAGGATGACCTGCCGGTAGATATTGTCAGGGAGATAGTTGGGCCGGAAGTAATGATCGGTATATCGACACATTCACCCGAAGAAGCCCGAAAGGCACTTGGAGAAGATATCGATTATATCGGTGTTGGAGCGTTGTTCGGAGCCGGAGTAAAGAAAGTAAAAGCCGTGGGGGTGGGGTACCTGGAATATATTGAAAGTAACATCGATATCGATTATGTGACTATTGGCGGGATAAAGGAACACAATATTGAGAGTGTCCTTGAAAGAGGAGCAAAGACCGTGTGTTGTGTCACCGAGATCGTAGGAGCAGAAGATATCGTACAAAAAGTGCAAGCGTTAAATAGAATATTTCAGAAATTTAAAAAGTGAGCCCAATTTCCAGACAATAAATGACGCGGCACTCCCGCCTTTGCATCTTATATTCTTTTGTGATAGAATATTCGCAAGATGAAGGACTTCACACAACGGATCCTTAAATACATACATATTGTGGAGAATATGAATATCCGCAGTTCGAAAGTTCTGCAGGGATTATTCGCCGGACTTCACAGGAGCCCATATCTGGGTTTCAGCGCGGATTTTGAGGATCATCGTCAATATAATCCCGGAGATAATATCAAATTGATCAATTGGCCTCTTTGGGGCCGCACAGAAAAACTATTTATAAAAAGATTTAAAGAAGATACCAATGCCACAGTACATATAATGGTGGATTCGACATTATCCATGGATTATGGCAAAGAGATGAACAATAAACATCAAATGGCGAAAGAGCTCGCGGTATTGCTCTATCTTCTTTTTACAAGGCAAAATGACCGTGTTGTGCTTTCTTCGTTCTCGGACAACTTCGATTTTGTCTTTTCCGCCTCTGGAAGGAAGGAGCATAACTTTTTTATCGACACGGTTTCGGGTTTAAACCCGAGGGGAACCTCGACATTTTATTCCTGTATGGAGGAATTTCAAAAAAAGGTAAAAAGGCGATCCATTGTGATCCTGATAAGTGATCTGATCTTTTCCCCGGACGATCTGAAGAAGGGCCTTGGGATCTTGACGCATTCGGGCCACGATATAATCGCGCTGCAGCTGCTTACCGCCAAAGAATTAGGAGTTACGCCGCTTGCGCCCGGTTTTTACTTTGATCCGGAACATCGGACGAAAAAGTCATTTTCAAAAGGTGAGGACCTACAAAAGCGTTCACTTGAGTGGCAGCAGACGGTTGAGAAGTCATGTATCGATATGATGGTTAAGCGCATTATGATCTCTACCGCCAGCGATCCTCTGGAGGTATTGTTGAAGCTTTCCGCGGGGGCCGTGAATGGGGTTTCTTAATCCGTTCTTTCTCTGGGCTTTGCCAGCGGTATTGATCCCGGTCATCTTGAATATCCTTGAGCGTTTTTCCAAAAAAGGCCGTCCTTTTCCATTGCTCTTTCTTCTTCGCTCGAAGCAGGAGAGCCGTGGCCTAAGCATCCGGGATATATTGAAATTGTTATTGAGAATGCTGATAATAGCCAATTTAGTAATGATCTTTGCTCACCCTATCTCCGGGGATATGGGGAAAAAGAGAGTATTTGTGCTGGATAATTCCCGGCATTCCCTTATCGTAGGCAAAGGCGGAGTTGCGCTCTTTGAGCGATCCATGGAGATCCTGAAGGATCAGAAGCAAACAAATGAACGGGTGATATATCTGACTCCCGAAGGATACGACATCAGCAGAAAGATAAGCAAGATAAAACCAATAAATAGAGAGTGGGATATTACATTGCCCTGGTCTCACGATGATGATTTTGTATATATACTAATATCTCCCATGACAAAAGAATTTAAGATCCCCGGATATGGTTATGACCTCTTCCCGAAGGATTTTTCTTCCCTCAGTATATCCGCATATGACCTCTCCATCGCTAACGGCTCGGTATTTCTGGATGTGAATTCCTTCGGATTTGATGGAGAATATCGAATTGTTCTGGAGAAGAACGGCCAGAGCCGTACCCTTCGGGAGGGCGTCATCAAACGCGGAAAATCAAATAAAGCAAAATTCAGAGCGGAGCTTGACGGAGATCTGCTCATCCGTGTCGAATCCATTGGTAGAAGCGATGATTATCCCTATGATAACGAAGTTAAACTTAGATTTCCAGAGAAGTGGACTTATAATATTGATAGAGAATTCCCCTTTGTGGAAAGAGTTATCTCTTCATTTAAAACTGATTTTAAGAGAGTTGACAACCCCGACAATGCCTATCTCGCGATCGGCAGCCATCTCACGCCGGCTGCCGACATATCTTTTTATATAGGAGCTAAAACCATTGAGGACACGGTGGTATTCACTTGGGAAAGCGATCTGCCGGCATTTAAGGTCAAGGCATCGCCCATTGAAGAGCAAATAGATGGTGAAAGCCTTATCCTCGGCTCTTCGGGCCGCGCATTTCTTTGCATTTCAGGTGATAAGATGTCATGGGGTTTTCCCCTCCGCGCCGGTTCCATATCCGGCTTGAACAATGAAGATATCGCATTTCTGGGGATCTCGTCCCTGGACGGCTTTATTAAGAAGAAATTGGTTTCGGACGGATATGGAATAGAGAACATCGCATCCGTGTGTCATATTGACAATGATCTGCCGCTTCCGCCAAAAAGAACAGAGACCCGGGACATGCGCCCTCTTTTGATATTGTTGTTCCCATTTTTAATGATATTGGAGAAGCTGCTTTAGAATTTATAAATCAGCTCACCAACTTGAATATTCTTCAGGAAGGTGTATAATTTCCCATTAACGGAGGAGATATGGAATTAACCGCGCTCGCGATCAAAAAAGACGAAGACCATAATGTGATAATCGGCCAAAGCCACTTCATTAAAACGGTTGAAGATGTTCACGAAGCCTTGATAACCGCTGTCCCCGGCATCAAATTCGGCCTGGCGTTCTGTGAGGCCTCCGGTCCCCGGCTTATCAGAAAGACTGGCACAGATGAAAATTTGATACAACTTGCTGTTGAGAATGCTCAGAACATTGCCGCCGGACATTTCTTCATTCTTTTTCTAAAAGATGCCTTTCCGATCAATGTATTAAAAAAATTGCAGTCCGTGGAAGAGATCGTGGCGATCTGGGCGGCAACGGCGAACCCTACAAAAGTTATCATCGCCGAAGAAGGAGAGCAAAGGGCGGTTCTGGGAGTATTTGACGGCTTCACGCCTTTGGGTGTTGAGGGAGATGAAGACATACAAAAGAGAAAGGACTTTTTGAGAATGATCGGGTATAAGACCAAATGAAAAAAGACAGCTCCAAGAAAAAGAAAATACTGCTGATCTCGACCGGCGGAACGATCGCAATGGGCGGCGACCCCCGCGCGGAAGGGGTAATTCCAGTTTTCAAGGGCGCAGACCTGATGAAAATGCTTCCTCCGTTCGATGAAAATATTTCGGTGGTTATCCACGAATACGGGGAGTACCCATCCCCGTATATAACGATCAATAATATGCTGGAGATCCGTGATGTGATCCTCCGCAATTATGATAAGTACTGCGGATTTGTCATCACTCATGGTACAGATACACTGGAAGAGACCGCGTATTTTCTGGATATCACACTTCCCAAGGGCAAGGCGGTGGTACTGACCGCTGCCATGCGTTCGCCGCAAGAGCTTGGTTTGGACGGTCCGCGGAATATCTACAGCGCCATCAGAACGATCGCGTCGAAGGATGCCGGACAGCAGAAGGTGATGGTCGTGATGAACGATGATATCTACGACGCGCATACAGTGACCAAGATAGATACATCGAATATATCATCATTTTCGAGTATGTATCTGGGTATTCTCGGGCTGGTTGACACGGATCGCGTTATATTCTTCAGAAGGCGTCATATCCATGAATTCTACGATGTGAAGAAAATCAATGAAAATATCCCGATAATAAAGACCTATGCCGGCTCCGATTCATCTCTCATAGAATGCGCCGTCAAAAGCGGCTGTGTCGGTATTGTGATAGAGGCATTGGGCCGCGGCAATGTTCCGCCGGCTGTTGTTCCCGGGATAAAGGCCGCCCTAAAGGCCAAGATACCCGTAGTTATCGTTTCCCGCACATCTCAGGGCCGCGTTCTGGGTGTTTATGGATATAAGGGCGGCGGTAAAGAGCTCAGCAAGATGGGATGTATATTTGCTGGCGCTCTGTCCGGGCAGAAGGCGAGAATAAAATTGGCAGTGCTTCTGTCATTGAATTATACTCAAAACCGCCTCATCAGAAAATTTACCGATGATTGATCTGCAAATTCCCTTCCGCGGGGAATTTGACCTTGATGCGACATTGGATTGCGGTCAGGCGTTTCGATGGAAGAAGGATGAGAGTGGTGCCTGGACCGGGATTCTCAAGCCGGGCCTTGTCCATATCATCCGAAAGGGCAATGAACTTCACTGTTCTCTTGAATCGCATCAAGTCAATAACATTTCCGATCCGACCGAATATCTGACCAATTACTTCGATTTCCCCTTTGACCTCTCTGCTTTTCGCGCCCATGTGCTGGAAAAATCCGGCAATGAAAGAGAGTTATATACAAAAATACTTGATTTTTCAGCGGGATTGAGAATATTAAGGCAGGAGCCATTCGAGATGGCGATCTCATATATCCTTTCTATTCAATCCACGATACAGCTCATTGTCCGCCGCATAGAACAGATCAGCTCATTGTTCCCGGAGAATGCTATCGGCAATACCGCAAGATACCTCTTTCCATCATTAAAACAATTAAAGAATAGAATTGATGCGATAAGAGAGTTGAAACTGGGATTCCGCTCCAGATATATTATTTCTTTCATTGAAAGACTGGATTCAGAATATGAGCTGAACGCCATTGCGGGTTTTTCCTATGAAAAGAAATTCTCGTGGCTGACCTCTTTTCTGGGCATCGGCCCCAAGGTCGCTCATTGTATAATGCTATTTTCCTTCGCCGATCATGATATTGTCCCTGTGGATACCTGGATCAAACGCTTTTATGCGGAATATTGCGCGGACAATGGCAGGAAGTTCACCGAGAAATTTCACCCCTATAGCGGAGTATTGCAGGAATATATCTTCAGGTGGATACGGTCTGATCGTGGCGTGTGACGTGGGATGTGTTTATTGGTTCATTTGGGCTCTGATCTCTCTTTCTTTACCTATCAACTTATCACCCTATCATCCTAGCACCATTTTTCTGCGAAATATGATATAATTGATCAAAATGAAAAAGATATTGTTCTTCCTGATCATTTTGGTCTGCATTTCCCCGGTTTTCGGGGACAGCTGGTTCTCACAGGATAAGCTGATGCATTTCTCATATTCCTTTGCCTCAACGCTCTGGAGCTATCCTTTTGCCCGGTATCAGCTGGAAATGGAGCATTCTTCCGCAATTACATTGTCTTTTTCCGTGACCCTGACCACCGGAGTGTTCAAGGAGATCACGGACAGCATCAGAGATAAAAAACTATCCTCATTCTCTTATAAAGACCTTGTGTGGGATCTTGCGGGCAGCGGGACGGCTATAATTTTGCTCCTTATCCTATTTTCCTAGCGCACTGTTTCATAAATGCAATGACAATGGGTGATAGGTGCACAAGCGACGCGCTGCGTAGTGGACCAAGGTACAAGTGGAATAGAAGAAAGAGAAAAATAGGAATTGGTGTAGGGGCACGGCATGCCGTGCCCTTTGGGGAGAATACAGTGTATGTAATGTTAACGTGTGATTCTAACGAGGCAAAGAGTTTACACGCTTCGCTTCCTGTCAACTCTTTGCTTGGTACTTTTACATCGGGACAGACGAACGCCTGTGGCGTACGACATGTCCCATATCTTGATTGGGGTGCGGCGTGATATGATTGTAACAGAAGTCCTAATGGGGTAAGCGAAATAGTGTCTTTCTGGTTACGGGCGTGTATATTGTCTTGTTCTCCTCACTTTACACCTCACACTCCACACTTCACACTTCTTAATGCACCGCACTTCTTACTGCTTTTATCGATGGTAATTTAAACGCACTTTATTTGCAATAAGGGGTAGTTTGTATTATAATTATCCTATGAAACGCTTAGGCGAGCTTCTTATTAGTAAAGGCCTTCTTACTCAGGAACAATTGGAAATAGTTCTTGCCGAACAGAAGGAATCAGGAGAATTTCTGGGACTTATCCTGGTCGAAAAAGAATTCGTGGATGAAGAGCGGCTGGTCGCTATTATATCCGAGCAGCTTGATATTCCTTTCTTTCCCGGCATCAAGGATATGGAAGTGGAGGATTTTGTACTGGAGAAGATCCCCTTCAAGATAGCCAGAAAAGAGCTTATGGTCCCTGTCGAGATACTTGGCAACTCACTTACCGTGGTCATGGCAAATCCCATGAAGCGTTCGGTAATTCAGGATATCCATATGCTTACCGGACTGGAATTGGAGCTTATGCTGGGAGTCCCTTCCGAGATCAAAGAAGCCATTGAACGTCTCTACAGTTCACACAAGGGAATGGATGAGGAAGATTTTACGGAGATGCTTGATCAGGAAACGGTCGTTGACGCCGATGTTATTGATGAGCAGGAACGATCGGAGGTCTCGTCCGACGAGCTTCTGAAGATGTCCGAGGATAAGCAGAATGAAAACCTTATTAAGTACATCATTGCCCGCGCATTGCAAAAGAGGGCTTCAGATATTCATGTCGAACCCTTTGACGAGCGTATGGTAAGGATACGCTACCGTATAGACAGCGTCCTTTACGAAGAAAAGCGATACCCGATCGCGGTCCTTCGTCCGGTTGTTACCATACTTAAACTGAAGTCGGGAGCCAAGATAGATGAATCGAGAAAGCCGCAAAACGGCCGGTTCCAGTATAAATTTCAGGGAAGGGAGATCGAGTTCAGAACCTCATTCGTGCCAACGGTGTATGGGGAAAGAGTGGAGATCCGAATAGGTGATAAACAAAGGGTTGAGCTTAATCTGGATGCATTGGGCTTTAACAAAAGAGATCTAAGCGAAGTCAAGCTATCTCTTGCGCGTCCTTGGGGAATGATCCTGGTCGCGGGTCCCACCGGCAGTGGAAAGACCACTACCCTCTACTCGATGGTAAAAGAGATGTATGATGACTTCTCCAATATTATGACGGTTGAAGAGCCGGTTGAGTTCAATATCGAGGGTGTCAATCAGGTCAATATCAAGATAGATGAGGAATCTATACTCGGAGATAAGCATTCACATAAAACACAAAAGGAAGCCCTTGAGGGGAAGATGACATTTGCGAAGGCATTGAAGGCGTTTTTGCGTCAGGATCCCGACAAGATAATGGTGGGAGAGATCCGTGATGCCGTCACGGCGGATATTGCCATCAGAGCCGCTCTGACAGGCCATATGGTGGTGTCTTCCGTTCATACCAATGATGCTCCCTCTGTCATAACGCGACTGATGAATATCGGCGTCCCCCCATTTCTGATATCGGCTGCCCTTGCCTGTGTAGTAGCACAGAAGCTGATCCGTATCGCATGCCCCAAGTGCAAGGCCGAGGTTACATACGGAGATGATGAAATGGAAGCGCTGGGCATCGAACCGGAAGAGGTGAACACCATTGAAAAATTCTATCGTGGAGAGGGCTGCGATTATTGCTCCAATACCGGATATTTCAGCAGGACGGCACTCTTTGAGGTCATGCCGATCTCAAAACCGATGCAGAAACATATTATGGAGAATTCTTCCTTCAGGGTTTTAAGGGATATGGCCGTTGAAGAAGGTATGATGACGATGCGCCTGCAAGCGCTTTTAAAGGTCAGCGAAGGGCTAACCACATTGGAAGAAGTAAAAAGGGTTACCGCAGGAGTCTAAGTGAAAGAAAGAATATATATAGGCGATATAAATAAAGACAAACTCGGCAGCGAACTTGTTCTCTGCGGGTATGTGGATTCGATACGCAAGATGGGGAGCTTACTCTTTCTTTATCTAAGGGACGAAACCGGAGTTCTGCAGGTCCAATTCGACAAGAGCAATGTCTCTGATCAGCAATTCCAATCGGCGGAGCAGCTCAGAGATGAAAACATAGTTATGGTCAAAGGGATGCTGAACCTTCGTCCGGAATCACAGGTCAAGGCCGGACTCGCCCAGGGTGAATTTGAATTGAATGGAAGCGAATTAAATATACTGGTAAAGGGCAAGGTACCTCCTTTCGAGCTGTCTGTCATCGATGAAATAAATGAATCTTTAAAGGGCAAATACCGCTATTTCGAACTTCGATCCTACGGGATCACTAAAAAGATCCGCTTCAGGAACGATCTTGTCCGCCGTATCAGAGAGTATTTCTACTCCAGGAATTATCAGGAACTGGAGACCCCGTATCTTATTAAAAGTACACCCGAAGGAGCTCGTGACTTCGTCGTTCCATCGAGAAATTTCAAGGGTAAGTTCTACGCTCTTCCGCAATCCCCGCAACTTCTGAAACAGCTTCTCATGGGAAGCGGGTTCGAGCGATATTTTCAGCTTGCCCGCTGCTTCAGGGATGAGGACCTGCGCGCGGACCGTCAGCCGGAATTTACTCAGCTGGATGTAGAAAGGGCTTTTACCGATGAGCAGGAGATCTATCAGGAAATAGAGAAGATGTTCTCTTACATTTCTGAAAAGATGCAATTAAACATAAAAACCCCTTTTACCCGGATCACATACAATGATTCAATGGAGAGATATGCGTCAGATAAGCCGGACCTCAGAAATCCTCTTGTGATCGAAGATTTCAGCCGAGAATTCAAAGTGCTGCCCGTTAATTTCATAAAGGATGCTTTGGAAAAAGGCGATCGCATAAGGGGGATCAGGGTGCCTGCCGCATATTCCCGCTCCGCCTCTAAGAAAATCGAAGGGATATTAAAGAATGAAGGCGCTCAGGGCTCTATATTTATTTCCCGCAATGAAGGTGAATATTCATTCACATTGGCCAAATTTGCTAATTCTGAGTTCTATGGATCTCTGAAATTGAAAGAAGGCGAAAGCATCTTCTTCCAGATCGGTAATTCCAATGAACATATTCTTTCCTTCCTGAGAGACTATCTGGGAAAGGAGAATCAATTATTGACAAAGGGCTATGAATTTCTCTGGGTTACGGATTTCCCTCTTTTCCTTTACGATGAGGAGCTGAAGGGATACGCCTCTGCCCATCACCCTTTCACGATGCCTGCGGAAGGTTCTGGCCTTGATGGTGAAAAAGATCTTGCCGGTATTTTATCCCGTGCATATGATCTGGTTCTCAACGGGATAGAGCTCGGGTCCGGAAGTATCAGGATCAATATGGCGGAACTTCAGAAAAAGGTTTTTCAGATACTGGGTATGGATGAAAAAACTCAGCAGGACCGCTTCGGATTCTTTTTGGAGGCACTCGATTATGGCCTTCCTCCGCATGGTGGTATCGCTCTGGGCATCGGCCGTACGGCCATAGGCTTGTATGGTGACGGCAGTTTAAAGGATTTTATTCTATTTCCCAAGACGACCACAGGCAATTGTCTGCTGACCGGCTCGCCGTCCGATGTTGCTCAAGAGCAATTAGATGAATTAGGCATAGGGCTTTCAGGGGACGAAGTATGATGAGGATAGATCTTCATGGCCTGAACGAGCAGGGTAAATTGTCGTCTCTTTTTGGCAATAACGATGAGAATCTGAAATATCTTTCGTCTGTTTTTGAAGTGAAGATCAGTTCAGACAACGGTTCTCTGGAGATATCCGCCCCGGACCCCGCCGCAGAGAAGCTTGTCGCCGAGATCATCGAAGACCTTTCAAATTCTATAAAGAACGGATATAGGATAAATAAAAAGACCTTCAAATATCTGATCGATTTTCATAAAGATAAGGGGATAATAGACTCAGAAAAACTATTTTCTTCTTTCATTCGGGTTGGCCCGCAGCGGGGCTTTGTTCAGGCAAAGACATATGGCCAGCAGGGATATATTTCGGAAATAAAAAAGAACGACCTTACAATATGTATCGGCCCCGCAGGTACGGGAAAAACCTATATCGGTGTTGCCCGTGCCGTTGAAGCCCTGATGGAAAAGGAGGTTTCCCGCATCATCGTTACCCGCCCCGCCGTTGAGGCCGGGGAAAAACTCGGATTTTTACCCGGAGACATCGCGCAGAAGGTAGATCCCTATTTAAGGCCGATATTTGATGCGCTTTACGAACACATGTCCTTTAATAAGGTGGAGCTTTTAATGGAAAAGGGGGTGATCGAGGTAGCGCCTTTGGCCTTTATGAGAGGACGCACATTGAACGATTCTTTTATTATTCTCGATGAGGGGCAGAACGCGACCATTGAGCAGATGAAGATGTTCCTGACCCGCACAGGACACAATTCCAAGGTAATTGTTACCGGGGATATCACACAGATCGATATTCCGAATAAGAATTTGTCAGGGTTAGTGGTCATAAGCAAAATCCTTGCGGATATAGAAGGAATAAAGGTACTCTACCTTGATAAGCGTGATGTTGTCCGCCACACTATGGTTCAGAATATCATTGAGGCATTTGAAAAATATGATGGAAACTCAAAGCAATAAATTGGATCTGGAAAGAATAATAAGAAAGCTTCAGAACTTTGTCAAGGAAAGCCTTGCCGGGAAGAACAGCGCCTTCAAAGTGCTCATAATGCTGGTTACGGTGATCTTGTTATTCTTCCTTTTCTCAGCTCATTTCAAATTTCATACAGTGAATTACAAGATAGGCGACATTATTCACCAGGATTATATATCTCCGATAGATTATTCAGTTGACAATGATGAAAAGACAGAAAGGAAGACAAAAGAAAAGGTCTCCCGCCTTCCCGCGGTGTTCAGAGTGAACCCTAAAACAGAGGAGATCTTCAATGAGAATATCCGCGTAGTGGTATCCTCTCTTGAAAAAATTAAGAATGCTCCGGGCCTGTCTATTTACGGCCGGATCAATTGGATAAGAGAGGATTATCCGTTTTTCCGATTGTCTCTGCAGCAGTGGGAAGCGCTATTTGCGATAATCAACTACGATGAGATCACCAATCTTATTACATTGAAGGTCAGTCCCTATATGAAGGCCGGCATCTCAAGGGAGAGAGCGGAATTCATCGATAATCTTGAGAGATGGAATAAGAACAGAAATTCCATTGTGGTCATTTCCCCCAACGGTAGAGAAATTACGAAAAATGTTTCTGAAATAGTGCCGTTGAGCGAGGTCAAAGAAGCTCTTTTTGAAGATCATAATTTCCCGCCGGGTATAATCCGCTTTGTTATCCAGCTCTTATCGCATTACCTTTCAACAAACCTTGAGTTCAATATGCAGCAGACCGCGAAGCGTGCCGAGGTATTGGCTCAATCTCTGCCTCCCGAAAGGGATTCCTTTATCAAAGGTCAGATCGTATTAAGAAGGGGGGAGATATACACTAATCAGGACAAGAAAGTCATCGATACCCTTAATAATTACCTTTCGACGCGGGTAACCGTAAAAAGGGTGACCGGACTTGCGATGTTCATTCTGCTTCTTTTTCTCCTTCTGATATTTTATGTAAGGAGGTTCAAAAGAGCTCATTTCAGGGCGAATGAAGGATATCTTGTCATGTTTTTCAATTTAATGATATTTCTCGCCGCTATTCTGGCCGTTAAGTATTTTTCCGGAATATCGGAGGATACATTCTTATCGGGCTTCAGCCTTCCTTTCTCGCTCTTCACCATCATTGTGATCCTCTTTATTGATGTCGAATTCGCTATTTTCTCTTCCCTTATAATCTCAATTATTACAGCGTTCTTCTTCGGCTACAACCTTGACATATTGCTGTATGGGTTCGTGAACTCCCTTTTCACCGTTTACATTACCCGGAATATCAATAAAAGAAGCACTCTTTTCTATGATTTCCTTCTCATAGGAATAGTATCGATGCTGGTGCCGGTATCGATCGGATTATTGAAGGGCTTCAATGCCGGGATAATCATGAGTAATATAGCTGCCGTTATGGTGGGTAATCTCTTTTCATATATACTTCTCATCTCGATCATGCCGTTCTTTGAATCCATACTGGATATCCCCACACGCTTTCAGCTGATTGAATTGATAAGCGGTGAGCATCCGGCGCTCAAGAATCTCACGCTTATCGCTCCGGGAACATATCAGCACTCTCTTGGTGTGGCGAATATGAGCGAAGCTGCGGCGGTTGAGATCGGGGCTGACCCGATAACTGCAAAGGTAGGAGCGATGTTCCATGACATAGGCAAGATAAAGAACCCGGGCTACTTCATAGAAAATCAGTTCACTAAAAAGAACCCTCACGATAAATTAAGCCCCATTATGAGCGTTAAATATATCAGACAGCATGTGATATCCGGATATCAGCTGTCATTAGATTATATGCTTCCCAAGCCCGTAAGAAAGATCATCCTGGAGCACCATGGGACTTCCTTCATGAAGTATTTCTATAATAAGGCCAAGCTTCAACTGAAGAAAGGGGAGATCAAGGAATTGGATGAAAGTGAATTTATGTATCATGGCAATAAACCCACATTTAAAGAATCCGCCATTGTGATGCTCGCCGACCGCGTCGAAGCGAAATCAAGGGTACTGACCAATTATAAGTATTCCACAATTAAGAAAATGGTGATGGAGACCCTGTATGAAGCGCTCATTGATGAGGAGCAGTTGGCGGATTGCCCGATAAGCCTGCAGGAATTGAACCGCGTGGCCAGTAGTTTTATCAAGACCATTCAAACGATGTACCATAAAAGGATAGAATACGATGAGGATAATAAAAACTGAGATCTCTTATCAGAATATCAAGATAAAGACACCTTACCACCCCTTCATAAGAGATGTTGTCCAGCTTTCTTTTGACCATCTTTTCCGCCGGGGATATATAAAGATGCGGAATTTCGGGATAAAGGCATCCGTATCCGTGCTCATATGCGACGATAAAAAAATGATACAGCTGAATAAAAGGTACAGAAACAACGCTCTGCCGACCAATGAACTCTCCTTTTCATATATGGATGATCCCGCGTCAACCGTTGTCGGGGAGATCGTGATAAATTGGGATGAACTGCTGAGAGATTCTTCGGGCAGTTTTGAAGATAAAAAACTTTCGCTTCTTAACTTTATAGCTCACGCGATCCTGCACATCATAGGATTTTCTCATGAGAATGATGAGAAAGCTTCGCGCATGGATGAGGTGAAGGAGAATATCTTCTCGTATGTAATGAAAAAACAGAGGAAAAAATGAAATATTTATTGACCGATGTCACCGGCATTACCTTTGATGAGAAGAATCCGTTCTTAAATAAAGCGCAAATACTTATTGAGGACGACAGGATCGTTCAGATCGGAAGCGAATTGAATATCACCGACGTGGACGAATATGATATGGGCGGGACGGTTCTGTTGCCGGGTCAGGTCAATGCTCATATGCACTTCTATTCAACTCTGGGCAGGGGGCTCTCTCTTCCCGGCGCACCCTCCAGGAATTTTGTAGAGGTACTGGAAAATTTCTGGTGGAAATTGGATCGGGAATTAACTCGCGAAGAGCTCTATTATTCGGTGATATTTCCGCTTATCGAGGGCATCAAAGGCGGAACAACAACTATATTTGACCATCATGTCTCCGGCGGTTATATAGGTGGCAGTCTCGAAGATATCTCCTCTATACTGAAGAGCGTGGGGGTCAAGGGTACGCTCTGTTTTGAGATAACCAACCGCAACGGCGAGGAAGTTTTCAAAGAGGAGCTTGATGAAAATATAGATTTTTTTAATAAGCATCGGGAGGACCGTACCGTCCGAGGCATGCTCGGCCTTCACGCCAATATGACCTTGTCCGACGAAGACCTTCAGGAAATCGCGGACGCCATTGATGAAGATATGCCCCTTCACTGTCACCTTGCCGAGGATAAATCGGATCAGGATTATGTCCGGGAATTCGGGTATAAAAGTGTAACTCACCGTTTGGAAAAATTCGGGCTTCTCAGAAAGAACAGCTTGATGATACACGGTGTGTGGACGGATAAGAGCGAATGGGAACTCCTGAAAGAACACGGTTGTTTCCTTGTCCATAATCCGTCTTCAAATCTCAATAATGCCGTGGGTATATTAGATCTGATAGGAGCCATGGAAGCAGGAGTTATTACCGGATTCGGCACCGATGGAATGCACAATCTCCCATTAAAAGAATATCAATTAGGATACTACCTTTCTCATATAAAGCGGTCACTTCCTTCCGCCGGCTGGATGGAAGCATTCAGCGCTCTTGTGAATAATTCTTATATGGCATCATCTATTTTCGGCAGGGATATCGGGGCAATACGGCCTGGCGCCGACGCCGATCTGGCGTTCTTTGATTATGAACCGCCTACGATGATCAATGCTGATAATGCCGTGGGGCATCTTCTTTTCGGTATGATCAACTCCCGAGTAAGGCATACCGTTTCCATGGGCAAATTCCTCATGAAAGATTTTGAGCTGCAATTGGACCTTGATATCAAAGAGGTCATTGCGAGATCAACTGAGATCGCAGGTAAGCTTTGGTCCCGCCTTAAATGAAAATATCAGTTTCGATCGTTGTCCATAATGAAGCCCGTTTCCTTAGAGCCTGCCTGGAGTCCGTCAAATGGGCGGATGAGATAATCATTGTGGATACCGGATCAACGGATGATTCGGTCAAGATCTCCGCCGAATATACCGCGAAGATATTTATTGTAGAGAACAATCCCAATATAAATATCAACAAGCAGAAAGGAATAGAGAAATGCAGCGGTGACTGGATACTTTACCTTGATCCCGATGAAGAGATCCCCTCTGCTCTGGCGGATGAATTCAAGGCAGCCGTCAAAGAAAGCGCCGCCGACGCATACCTCATTCCCCGAAAGAATATCTTCTTTGGCAAATGGCTTAAATGGGGAGGGCATTATCCCGATTATCAATTAAGATTTTTTAAAAAAGGCCATGCTCACTTCCCCTGCGAGGATATACATGAACGGCTTGCCATTGACGGGATCATAGGAAAAATGAAAACCCCGTTTCTCCATTATACAGCCATTTCCAAGGAGTTTTACCGGGATAAACTTAAGATCAAGGCGGAATTCATCGGCCGTAAGGTGTATGAAAAACGGGGTAGCAAACGATTCCAGCCATTTGTGAAATACATGATACTTAAGCCCATGGCGTATTTTATTATATACTTTCTTTTTAAAGGTGAATTTCTCAATGGCGCCGCCGGGATCTGGGCGTTTAAATTCAAGGTCTTGAACGCGGCTATGAATTATCAGCACTATGTCAAGTGTATTGTGGAAAATGAAGACGAAAATAATACATCTGCATAATATCCGATGGTGGAATGCGGTTTCGCATTATGCCTGGGATTTGATGCGCGCTCTTGATTCTTTGGGATTTGAGCAGCGGGTGATCACGGGAAAGAACAATCCTATAAATGATCGTCTGTCCGCGTCGGGTTTTAAATTCGACCCGATCCTTCCCGATAAGGACATTCAATACTTTCCCCTCTTTCTGAAAAAACTCCCCCTTTCTGATGCTCAGATAATAGTTACCTATTGGGGGCGCGATCAGGAGCTTGCCCTGAGGAAGAAGTCAAAAGAGCAGAAATTAATAAGAATAAGAATGGATGCCCGCCGTCAGAATACCAATTTTGCCGCCAAGAAGTTATTTGCCGGCACGGACATGATAGTTTTCCCATCAGAATTGGAAAAAGACCGCTTTGAAAAGAGCACCGGCTCATACCCGGGCATGAAGATACTTTCCGGTAGTGTCTCCGCCTGTTATTCAGAAGGCTCACCCGCCGCCGGTGAAGGACTGAAGATCCTTCATGTTGCCAGAACTTCTCCCGTTAAGGGCCACGAAGACCTTCTTAATGCCTTATCTGTAATAAAAAAGCAGGATTTAGCTTTTACCGCACGCTTCATCGGAAATGAGGCGGAAATATCCTTGCGGCAATTAAGGGCTTTCTGTACATCGCTCGGCATCTCCGAGGAATGTGAGTTCTTTGGATTCGTGCAGGATACTTCTGAATTTTACAAATGGGCCGATATCGGCATCATAGCTTCCCGCGGCTCAGAAGTGTATTCCCGTGCTCTATTGGAGTGCATCTCTTACGGTGTTCCCGTTGCCGCAACGGCCGTGGGAATAATTCCGGAAATAGGAGCGCAGGTGGATTTCGGTGACATTATTGAACCGCAGGATAGCAGCGCATTGGCGCATGCGATACTGAACACTCACTCAAGAAGAGCGGAAATACTTCCGGAAATATCAGAATATTGCCGTCAAAACCTTTCTTTTGGAAGTTTTACTTCTCGAGTGAAAGACCTTTTTTCAGATCCTCTTCTTAAAAGTTGAAGTAAAGCTCGATCTCTTTGGGATTGGGATGTATATTTACCTCAAAGGCCTCTTGCCTCTTTACCTTAACCCAATGTTTGATCATTTCTTTTTTGAATATGCCGTCCTGAAGCAGGAATTTGTGCCCTTTTTCGAGATAATGAAGCGCTTCATAAAGCGATGCCGGTACTTTTTTGTATTTTGCCTTTTTCTCGATATTTCCGACTGCGGGTTTTCCGGGATTCCTTTTATTTTTTATACCGTCAATACCGGCCGCCACAAGTGCCGCGAGCGTAAAATAAGGATTACCCATGGCATCCGGCGGCCTGTATTCAAAACGCCGCTTCTGCGGATCTTTTATATAGCCCGGTATCCTGACCGCCGCCGTTCTATTGGAATTAGAATAGCAGATAGCCGTAGGAGCTTCGTAACCCGGAATAAGTCTTTTAAAGGAATTGGTAGAAGGATTCGTAATACCGGTGAGCGCTCTGGCGTGTTTCAAAACCCCCCCGATATATTGCAATGCGGTATCCGACAGATCGGCGAATCCCTTGCCGTTGAAGATGTTCTTTCCCTTCTTTGAGAGCATCTGATGGAAGTGCATTCCGCTTCCGGCGACACCGTACATCGGCTTGGGCATGAATGTAGCTACCTTATTAAATGAGGCGGCAAGATTCTTGATGATATATTTTGAAAGGATAATATGGTCACCCGCTTCCAACAAGGGAGTGAGGTCTAATTCGAACTCATGCTGTCCTGGAACCGCGCATTCATGATGCCCGACCTTTATATTGATCCCGATCTCTTCGGCCATGCGTGTAAATTCAGTGCGGAATTCTATCCCCTTATCATAAGGCGGCACTGATCCGTATCCCCATTTCGGGTTAAGCTTGTAGGAATAATTATCCGTGGTGGTCGCTTCGTCGGAGAGGAACTCGACATTTGTAGACATGGGGTTAAGGCTGAAAGAATATCCGTCCAGAAGGAAGAATTCCAATTCAGGGATCCAGTATGCCTCATCCGCGATCTTGAGATCTCTTAGCGCCTGAACCGCTCTTTTCGCCGTCGCTCTCGGGCAAAGGGGGAATTCATCGTCCCTTGACGCGTAATTTATCCAGGAAAGGAAAGAGAGAGTTTTTTCAGGAAAGAACGGATCAATGAATCCCGTATCAATATCAGGCACCGCAATAAGATCGCTGCTTTCAACGGTAGCATAACCGCCTATCGAAGATCCGTCTACGCCGATACCCTCATCAAAAAGTCTTTCAGTGAACGCTCTTGCGGGGTATGTGAAATGTTTCAGAAGCCCTACAAAGTTCACGATCTTGATATCGATAAGACTGATCTCTTCCTGTTTGATCAATTTACGGTAATGTTCGAATTTTTGCCTGAAATCGTTCATTGCTGCTCCTTTATCTTTATCTTGAAAATATTACGCTTACCCACTTTCAGTATCCCCGCTGAGGATACCTCAAGGTCTGTGCGGTCAACCTTGACATCATTCCACTCGATCCCGTTCTGTTTTATCAGTCGCTTAATATCCCCTTTAGAGAGGTTCGGTAGAAGTTCTTTTACAATATCTATTACCTTCCCCGCCTGTATTACTGTTTCTTCCAGATCATCCGGAATATCCTTTTTCACGAAACGAGTTATGAAATCTTTCTTCGCCTTTTCCCCCTCTTCGGCAGAGTGGAGCCAGGATACCATTTCCACGCCGAATCGCATTTTCACATCTCGTGGATTTACTCCGGTATCGTTCAATGAGTCAACGGCGCTTTTTTTATCTTCGGGAGACATATTGGATAAAAGGGTGATGTACTTAGGTAATATGGAATCAGGGATTGACATGATCTTGCCGAACATATCATTGGGTTCGTCATTTATGCCGATATAATTGTTTAATGATTTGGACATCTTCTGCTTGCCGTCCAATCCTTCTATTATGGGCATGATCATGGCGGTCTGCGGCTCCATTCCGTATCGCTCCTGAATAGTTCTTCCCACTATTAGATTGAATTCCTGATCAGTACCGCCCAGCTCTATATCGGCCTTGATGGCGACAGAGTCATATCCCTGCACCAATGGGTAGAGGAATTCCAATATGGAGATCGGCTGATTTGACTGAAATCTTTTGGAGAAATCGTTTCTTTCCAGCATCCTTGCAATGGTGTATTTCGATGTGATCTCCAGGAAGTCGTATATGTCAATCTTCTCAAACCAACTTGAATTAAAACGGATCTCCGTCAAATCGGGGTCCAATACCTTGAAGACCTGCTTCGCATATGTTTCCGCATTCTTTTTCACCATTTCCCGGGTGAGTCGTTTTCTGGTCTCGTTCTTGCCTGTGGGGTCTCCGATCATTCCAGTGAAATCGCCGATGATGAATGTCACCTTGTGTCCGAATTTCTGAAACTCGGCAAGTTTCTTTAAGACCACCAGATGGCCGAAATGTATATCCGGGGCGGAGGGATCCGCTCCCAGCTTAACAACCAATGGTTTACTTTCTTTGTCTGCGGCCTTGAGTTTTTCAAGCAGGTCGCCTTCAGGAATGATCTTAACTGTATTTCTGCAGAGAAGTTCTGTCTGGATTTTCCAGTCGGTCATCAGACGCCCGTCTTCTTTTCTTTGTCTTCTTCTTTTACTCCGATCCTGTCGTAGAAGATCTCTACATGATACCTTTCCTTAAGATATCTGATGAACTCTCCGAACATTGTCTGAACGAAAAATCTTTCAAAAAAGATATTAGCGTCCGGGTTGAAATCGGTCGCTATCATCGGCAATGCCATTTTTTCCAGCTGGAAGAGGAATACATCATCTCCGAGCATGGCGGAAGTATACTCTCCCTTTATCAGTTTGGAGATCAGGAGCTTGGTGTCCTGTGTGAATTCAGAGTATTTCACATAATCTTTGTCTTCTGCTTCGAGTTTACCGAAAATATCAGTAAAGATGCCGTCGGAAGCGGAGAAGAAAGCACTTTCTATGCTATCCTGCTTTTCTTCCATCAAGGATCCCGCATTGGTCTTGGCGTATTCAAGGACTTTTTCTCTTTCGAGTATCTGTCTGATCTGATCGCTCACCTCGGCAACGGGCTTATAAAATCCTTTTTTCTTTTCTATGACCTGATAGACCACATAGCGTCCCTTTTTGCCGGTCTCTTCATCCGCGCTCAAGAAGAAGGGATAGCCCGCGGTGTCCTCTTCTCCGAATTCGAACACTTCTTCCATCTGCTTGAAAGGTAATGTTTCCTTGGATAAAAGTCCTGTACGGTTGACGGTCTTGAAAAGGTCTCCGATCTTGGCACCTTGGGACATCTCGGAATATGCGGTCAATGCCCGATTATATACAACATCCTTCTGTTCGTCCGATACCTGCAATTTTAAGAGTATATGCCGCGCCTGGACCATGATCTTTCCGTTTTCCACTTTCTCGTCCATTTTCTGAACTATATGGAATCCGAATTTCGTTTGAAATGGTTTGGAGATCTGACCTTTTTTTAATTTGAACGCAACCTTATTGAAGGCATCCACCATGGTATCATTGTCGAACCATCCCAGGTCTCCTCCCTTTGAAGCCGAGGGGCCTTGAGAATATGCTTTCGCCGCTGTCTCAAATGTTATTGTGTTGCCGGTGATCTGCTTTTTGATCCCTTCGAGCTGTGAGATGAGGCTGTCTTCGTCCTCTTGGCTGACCTCGATGGACATCTCCGCCCATCCGATCTTTACCTCGGGCTCGATAAAAAAATCCGTCATCTTCTCGGAATAGTATTTATTGATCCCCTCGTCGCTTATACTGATCTTTTCCGTTATTTCTTTCAGGGGAACGGTTGTATACTTTACTTCAAAGTCAAGACTCGGCATCCTGCCCACCTCGTTCATATAAAGAGGTGAGATCAGATTGGTATTGTTGATCATGGCGCTCAATTGCTGGACAAGAAGACTGAGTTTAACCTGCGATTCGTACATGGACATGCTTATTCCGTTTCTTTGGAGTAAGTCCTCATATCTGTCATAGGAGAAACTTCCATTCACCTGAAAGCTTTGCTGTGCCTGAATATAATTCTGTACATCTTCCCCGGTAACGACGATCTTCATGTCAACACCGAACTTTGTCATCACGGCCTCATTCACAAATGAATTCAGAATATCCTTCTTCAGGTCAGCTTCGTTGAATTCCCTGTTCTCATTGAGAAGCATTCTTCTGGTCTGATCCAGCCTCTCTCTGAAAGCTATAGTAGTGTATTGCTGTTTGCCTACCTTGAATGCTATATTACGCTGTGTTTCTGTCCGGCTCATTGAGCTCAATATGACAAATCCGCCAATGAATATTACAACCACAGCCCATATAATAACCGAGAAATTTTTCCTGAAAAAACGCATTACCATCATCAACCTCCAAAATACTCCAAAATGATTTGAAATAACATAGAAAAAGTATTATAATCTAAATTATATATTTTTTAAGGAAATATTCAACATTTTTTTATGGTAATACGGGTAGAGAGAAGGAAAAAACCGCTTAAATTGAGTTTGAAATTAGGAGTAGGGTATATATTACTGCTTTTTTTTCTGATCTTCCTGTATTTCAAAATGGTCGGCTCTCCTGATGAGATGAGATTGAAAAAAGGAGTGGCGAATGATCCGACAAACCCGATCAGATCCCTTAAGTTAGCGGAATACTATTATAATACAGAAAAATTTGATGAGGCCGTCAGGTATTATAAGCAATCCTTCGCTCTTTTGCACGAAGAGGATATCCGCTGTGAATACTTGAGAAAGATAATTGAGTCCCTGGTGCATCATCAGCAATTCGATGCTATTGTATATATAGAACGCGGCCTGAAGAAAGGATGTGAGCGGAAATACTTTTTGAAAATGTATTCAGACACATTGAAGGTGCTGGTCCGGCGTTTGGACACGCAAGTGGTGACACTGGAGAAATTGAATCACGCTTCCGGAGATAAGATCCGTGATATCAGGACCATTTATGTGAAAAAAGGTGTGGTCCTGACACTGTCCAACGGGCTTGATCCGTCATTTTTTCTGAAACGGCTGGAAATGTATGTGCCGGACCTCTACTCCGAATTAAAGAATTATGACGCCTCCGCCGCGGATAAAAGATTCTCTCTGGGAAAGACTGCGAAAGATGCTGAGATGTGGGAATCCGCGCAAAATCTTCTTGGCGGCTGTTGGGAGGAGATGTCCGGAGCCGACAGGGGCAGGTGCCTATATTACTATGCTTATACATTCTTCAGGGAGAAACAATACTCCACCGCGCTTTCATTTTACAAGAAAGCCAAAAAGGATTGGAATTCCACCCTGGTGAATTACTGGTTGTCCAAGACATATTACAATTTGGGCATGAATAAAGAAGCGATCGATGCGATCAATTTTACATTGAAAATGGATCCCAAATTTCCTGACGGGATCCGATTTAGAGAAAAATTAAGAAAAGGAGAATGATATGTTCCTGAATTTTTTGAAAAGCCTGTTTTCCCTCGATATCGGTATCGATCTGGGGACGGCGAATATTCTTATCTATGTGAAGGGCAAGGGGATAGTTTGTTCCGAACCCTCTGTGGTAGCGACTCGCCAGGATAGATCTCCGCTGGCCTTCGGCGCGGAAGCGAAGATGATGTTGGGGAAAACTCCCGGAGAGATCAAGGCATTAAGGCCGTTGAAGGATGGTGTTATCGCCTATTTTGAAGAGACAGAGGAGATGATAAAATACTTCATCCGTAAGGTTCACAATAAACACAGCTTTGTTGCTCCCCGTATAGTGATCTCTATCCCATACGGAATTACTATGGTAGAGAAAAAAGCGGTTGAGGATGCGACGCTTTCCGCGGGTGCAAGAAAGGTCTATTTGATAGAAGAGCCACGGGCCGCCGCAATAGGAGCCGGACTTGCCGTGAATGAACCGCGCGGATGTATGATCGTCGATATCGGCGGAGGTACCACCGAAGTCGCGATTCTTTCTTTGGGCGGCATTGTTATCGCCAACTCAATCAGATACGCGGGAGACAAGATGGATCAGCACATTGCTGAATTTATAAGGAGTGAACATAATTTGCTCATCGGTGAACGGACATCAGAGAACATCAAGATCACTGTCGGTTCCGCCGCGGCATTGGAAGAAGAGCTCACGATGGACATAAGCGGCCGCGAGATAGTTTCCGGCCTGCCGAGAAATATCTCGATAACCTCAGAGGAGATCCGTCAAGCGTTGATACCACCGGTAAACAATATTATTAATGTTATAAAGATCACTCTGGAAAAAACACCTCCCGAACTCTCATCGGATATCGCGGAAGACGGGATCATGCTCGCCGGTGGCGGCGCTCTCCTGCACGGATTGGATGTGAAAATATTCCAGGAGACCGGCTTGAAAGTGAGAATCGCCGATGATCCGCTTACCTGCGTGGTGAAGGGTACCGGAAAGGTTCTTGAGACATTAGATAAATAATGAGGAAGCGTTCTGCGTGGATTCTTAAATATTCAGCAGTACTGATCGTCTTGCTTTTTTATTTCTTCTTCTATAATACATCCTCGGTATCATATCTTTTCTTTGTTGTTTCAAAGCCCTTTATCAGGGCCACCTCCAGGATATGCATGAATACGGAGAGAATATTCTTAAAAAGGAAGGAAAGGTCGCTTCTGGAAACAGAAAACCTCGGATTAAGGGAACTCAATGCACGCCTTCAGGTGAAGAACGAGGAATTGATGGAGCGTCTGCGCCTTTTCAAAGAACTTTCCAAAGAGATCAAATATATCGAGAGGCGCGACTCCTATTATATCGGTACATTCAATATAATCACCAAATATTCCTCCTTCGGGAATACCTATTTTGTGCTCAACGGAGGAAAAAAGGACCTTATTAAAAACGGTGACTATATTACTTTTCACGGCTTCCTTCTGGGGCGTGTCCAAAGAGCGGGCTACTCCAGCTCTATAGTCGAATGGATATTTAATGAGGGAGTTATTGTTGACGCGGCGCTGTTTTTAAAAGACAATAATGAAGAATATGCGCTGATCGGATTATGTGAAAGAAGAAAAGAGGGAATGATATTTGAGTTTCTGTCTCCGATGAACATAAAGGTGGAAGATAAGGTATCCAAGGGAATGACCGTTCTCACATACGGCATTTCCGATACATTCGGTTCCGGCTTTATTCTCGGTCGCATTAAAAAGCTCTCCCAAAGACGGATAAACAGATATTCATATTTGATAGAACCCGCAGAGGATATCTATGCGCTGAAATCGGTGTCTGTATTCCGTAAATATAGTGATGATGTCGATGAATAAATTTGTATTATACCTGCTCCTGATCTTCAACGGACTGATAATATTTTCCGGGAAGAACTCTTTTTTTCTCCTGGACTTCATTCCGTTGCTGATATATATGATACGCATCAAGGAGAAGAACAATCTGCGCTTTATTCTTGGGTTGTCATTGTTCGTAGCGATCACCGGAATTTTTTCATTTGATATTGTATTTCCGATATTCTACTGCCTGCTGATCTATTTCACATTCCTTCTTTTCGGGTATATTTCGGGATATAACCCTCATTTCAAACGTGCCGTGATGCTTTTTTTGATCGCCGGCATCGTGGTGGTCAAGGGCCTGTATATTTTCATGATCTACGGCGGGACTTTTTTTTCCGCTCTGCCGGCTTTTGCGGTCAATATCATCTTGAACGGCTTGATACTGGTTTTTGGAGAAAGGTATGTTACTATTAATAATTAACATCGCGTTCTTTCTTTCGGCATTTGTCGGCGTGTTCCTTATCGGTGACAGGCTGACCTTTTACGCCAAGGCTCTTTCCAAGGTCAGTAATCTCGGAGAGGCCTTTATCGGCACGGTCCTGATCGCGACCATTACAAGCCTTCCCGAGCTTTCCTCAGGATTTTCCGCGATCTTTATCGCTCATAACCCGGAATTGATGGTAGCGGATGTTTTCGGGAGTAATTTCTTCAATATTACTATCCTCTGGAGCATTCTTGTCTATATAATCATAATTAAAAAGAAGATCTCCAGGCCTTCAAAGGAACATAATGGTACGATACTGCTGTATTCAACCGTTCCTTTGCTTCTTGTGGTACTTTACTTCACTCCCTTCAGAAGCCTGGGAGGGCTTTCTATCCCGACGATACTCTTTATTCTGCTTCTTCCGCTGGTATTCAAACTTTACGGCAGATTGGAGTCCGGCGGCCAGAGCGATTTTGAATTGCCGGATAAATACAAGCACCTCAATAAGAAAAAGATAATATGGATCTTTGTAGGCCTCGCGATGCTAATAATATGCTTGGGGATCATACTGGGAAAGACCTCGGATTTTATCGCAAGATTTGAATTTTCGTTTAACGGTAAACCGTTTATAATGGGCTCGTCATTCGTCGGCGCCTTATTCCTCGCGATCTCAACTTCGCTTCCCGAGGTCGCCGTTACATTCCATTCGATCTTCAAATACCGCTCCATTGACCTGGCTTACGGGAATATCCTCGGATCCAATCTCTTCAATGTGATCATCTTCGTGATAGGTGACATTTTTACATTCAAGACCCCGCTGATCGCGACTCTGGGATTTGGCAACAGAGTAGTGCTTTCCGCTCTATTCATATCGAGCATACTCTTCGTAATGCAGGAAAGACTGCCAAAGTGGCTGAAAATATCCTTTGCCGTAATAGCGATCGGAGGATATGTCTTCTCGATCAAATTGATATTTGGCCATTAAAAGTGTTCTGATTTATAAAGACGGAAAAAGAGCTTCAGCCCGAAGGGAATCTCATCTTTGAATTGTCAATGTAAAATTGACAATTGAATAAAGATTATTTTATGGAGTTTTGACCCATCTTTGCTCTCATGTCATTTTTTGCAACGACACCCACCACGGCTATCACTCATTAAAATCCCAAAACTCGTTAGCTTTCGCTCACTCAGACAATTGGATATTTTTCGGCTTCGCCACCATTCATTCTTGCCGTTAAAAATGTCAATGTCGCTTAAATGGTTCAAAACTCTTTTGGGTTGGTCGCCCGGCGCTGCCGGGCTCCCGTTGAGCGGCTGCGGGAAGGAAAATAGAGAAGTGGAAAGTGTCATCCAGAGGGAGTTGGCGACCGTGGGATCCAGTTTTATTTCATCCTGGTTCCCACTTTAAACTTCACACTTCACACGTGAATACTTGTGCTCCCCTCTTCCCATCACACCCAGTATTCTGGGGTGAATTTTACCTCGCGCTAACCCCGAGCAGGTACTATTTACCGGATAATATTCCCAAAGACAATCAGGTTTGCCCAATATATCAAGATATTATCACATGGCACGCCGCTTGTAATATAAAGTGGCGTGAAAAAGAGAACTCTTAGAAAAGAATTTTCCTTAAACGGCATCGGCCTGCACTCCGGCAGAAAGACAGGATTGCGGTTCATTCCTTCCGATCACGGGAAGATCACATTTCTAAGAAACAGCACTCCCATTGATGCACATTTTTCGAATGTTTCCTCAACTAACTTTGCCGTTACATTGTCTTCCGGTAATGCCAGCATCTCTACCGTCGAGCATCTGCTCGCCGCGCTACACGCAATGGGCGTAGACAGTCTGTATATTGAGGTTGATGGCCCCGAGATTCCCGTATTCGACGGAAGCTCCCGTGTATTCTTTGAGATGATCGAATCTGTCGGGACAGTCCCGATCGATAGTGAGCGCGAGTATTTTAAGGTTAAAGAGCCGGTACAGGTAAGTATGGGCGACAAATACATACTCTTTCTGCCTTCGGACAGATTTGAAGTTAAATATACGATCTCATTCAATCATCCGCTTCTTGACAAGATAACGGAAAGTTTTACCATTACTCCCGATACATTCAGGTCGGTGATCGGATTCTCCAGAACCTTTACTTTCTTGAGCGTCGTGAACGAATTGAAGAGCAAAGGCCTTATCAAGGGCGGCAGTTTCGATAATGCCATCGTTCTGGATGACAACGGCATTGTGAACGGCGAGCTCAGGATCGAGAATGAATGGCTCAAACACAAGGTTTTAGACCTTATAGGCGACATATACCTTATCGGTAAGCCCTTTATAGGCAAGATGGTGGTGTATAAAGGCGGCCACACCCTGGATGTGAGAGCTGCCAGACATATAACCGCTTATCAGGAACCCGTATCCGAGATGTCCATCGGAAGGCCGTCATACGGATATGTTCCCCATTTCGACAAATAACCCCCAATCACCCGTTTTCATATAAATAGGGGCAGGTGCAATACCTGCCCCTTAGGGCTCGCCGTAGTGCGAGGCCTACAGCGAAGTGAATAGTGAACAGTGGGGAAGGGAACAAAAGAAAATAGATTGGTGTAGGAACGCTGCATGCCGTGTCCTCTGTCATCCTGAGCCTTGTGCGAAGGATCCATACTTCTCATACCTACAAACCTATCACCTTATCATCCTATCACCCATTTCCATGTTCCACTGGGCCACTGGGTCACTGCGAAGCATTCATGCCTCGCTTTTATTATGTTGCCTGAAATGCTACAATATCCCATGGAGAAATTCAAGCAGAGATTGCTCGGCCATTGGCTGTTGATCATCCCATATTCTACTATGGCGTGCATAATTACCGAGAGGAAGGCCAGAACTCTGCCGTTTCTGATAATACTCAGCGGCCTTTTTTTCATCCTTCTGATCATTTCAGGCGGTCAATTTTTTCTTTTCCTTCTGGCACTTTTTGCCGTCCCTCTGATAAGCTATTTTCTCGGTTTAATTGCGATTAATAGCATCATCCTCTTATTGCTCCCTATTATATGTATTATTACAGCCGCATCCGGCCGTTCTCCGGAGTCCCTGTGGGTGGTTTTCAATGCACTCATCCTTGGTTCGCTATACTTGCCATTTCTCCCCGTTTTAGGCAGAAAAGAAAGGGAAAAATAGAGCAAGTAGAAAAAAAATAAAAACCACTGCTTAACTCATGATATATTGGATATAAAATATGCTCAGATAATTTGGAAAAACACGACAGATTTGGTATAATATAAGATACGGAGGAATATATGAAATTCAAGGTGAAAACAGATGATTTGAGGAACGCGGTCGCGGAGCTGAATACCATCATAGTTCCGGCTACCACATACAGGGCGATTTCATTCATTTTGATCAAAGCATCTAAGAGCGACGGCTTGATTCTGCAGGCCACTGATTACGAGATAAATCTGAAAAAAAGAGTAGAAGCGGATGTTGTCGAGGAAGGCGCGATCGGTATACCCGGGAAATTCCTTAATGCCGCATTGAAGGATTTTGATGAAGAGGAGCTTGAGGTCGAACAAACGGGTTCTGAGAGTTTAAAGGTTAATGCCGGCCTTAAAAAGGTAACATTTGCCTGCCTTTCGGAGGACGAATATCCGGTTTTCCCGAAATTCGAAGAAAAGGACTCTTTTATAATATCCGCCCAACTTCTTAAAGAAAATATCAGAAAGACCGCATATGCCGTTTCAAGAGATACCTCAAATATGGTTCTCATGGGGGCATTATGGGAGATCTCCACAGATGATAGCCTCTTTAATATGGTGTCCACGGATACCCATCGTCTTGTAGTAAATAAGAGTAAGGTTGAATTTCAGAAACCTCCGGCGCAGAACCTGAAGCTTATCGTTCCGGAAAAATTACTGAGTTTCCTTGTGAGTTCACTTCCTCAGACCGATGTCCCTGTTTCTGTGGTCCTCCCTGAAGGCGACGGCAAGATAGCGTTCAATTACGAGAATACAGAGATCGTGGGTAAATTGATCGTCGGCACATATCCCGATTATGAGTCAATAATCCCAGATACATCCTCAATGAAGACGATCGTATTGGACAGGATTGCCGTATTGAAGGCCATCCGATTCGTTTCCGTGCTTGCCGAGAAGAAGAGTTATAATGTTAATCTGAGTTTTGAGAAAGATGTACTGATGGTCAATACCGACCTTACGGAGGTCGGCGAGGCGCAGCAGGCGGTAGAGCTCGAAGATAACAAGGAATCCATAAAGATCATTTTCAATATCAATTACTTGAAGGAAGTTCTTATGAATCTTGATGAGGAAAAGATAGAATTTAACTTTATCGATCAGCGCGCGCCGGTACTTACGAAACCGCTGGACAGTAACGAATATTTCACTATCATCATGCCGATCCGTCCCATAGAATGAGCAAAGCGACAGAGCACTCTTTAATTGATGCCCTGAAGCTCTTTCTGACGCATTCCTCGAAAAAAGGGGATAAGCATTTATCAGGTATCAGAGAGGCGTGGACCTCAATGGTGGGAAATGATTGTTCTTGTCATTCCCGCCCATCCGAACTCCGTGAGAAGGTATTATATGTATCCGTTGACTCTCCCCTCTGGGCGACGAAGATCAGAATGGAGGGACATAGCATTCTGGAGTGCATCAGGGGTGAATTTGACTGCAGAGTTGATCGGATAATCACCCGCTTCCGCCCGGGCCGTTCCCCCGATTCTATTTTTATTAAATCCCCGGTAAAGAAGGACTTCCTTCAATTGGATAAAAAAGAAAAGGAACAATTAAAGAAAACCGCCGGCTCCAAAGATCTTTTTGGGCCGTATTTAACAACAATATTAAAGAAGAATGAAGAGGAAAATAAGTAATGACTAATGATTACAGTTCGAAAGACATTAAAGTATTAGAAGGACTTGAAGGGGTCAGGAAAAGGCCCAGTATGTACATCGGCTCCACGGGCGTTGAGGGGCTGCATCACCTTATTTATGAGGTAGTGGATAATAGTATTGATGAGGCCCTGGCAGGATATTGCAGCGAGATAAGGGTTTCCATCCTTCCCGGCAACAGTGTTCAGATCTCGGATAACGGAAGAGGAATTCCTTCAGACATTCATGAGAAAACAGGTATTTCCGCCCTGGAGGTCGTTATGACCAAATTGCATGCGGGCGGAAAATTCGACCACAAGTCATATAAGGTCTCCGGCGGCCTTCACGGTGTCGGTGTTTCAGTGGTAAACGCCTTGGCGGAATGGCTGAAGATCGAGGTTAAGCGTGACGGCTTCAGATACAAGCAGAGTTATGTGAGGGGACATTCGCAGGGACCTGTGACCAAGGCACCTCTGCCAGAGGGTAGAACAGCAGAAACCGGAACTTCCGTTCTCTTTATGCCCGATGCCGGGATATTTGAGACAACGGAATATTCCTATGACATTATTAACGGCAGGATGAGGGAGCTGGCCTTTTTGAATAAGGGATTGAAAATATCGGTGGAGGATCAGAGAGAAATGCCGAAGGTGGAGGATAAACACTTCTCAAAAGGCGGTATCGTCTCGTTCGTTGAGCATCTGGTTGGAGTAAAAACTCCAATTCATGATAGGATAATCTATGTGGAAAAAGAGCAGGATGATATAGAAATAGAAGTGGCGATGCAATATACCGAGGGGTATTCGTCATCGATGTACACCTTTGTCAATAATATCAACACCCGCGAAGGCGGCACTCACCTTATCGGGTATAAGAGCGCCCTGACCAGAGCGGTAAATGAGTATGCCAAGAATTATAATCTCCTTAAAGACGCGAAACAATCTCTTTCCGGCGACGATGCCAGAGAGGGGCTTACGCTGGTGATGTCGGTAAGGATCCCCGAGCCGCAATTCGAGGGCCAGACAAAGACGAAACTCGGGAATACCGAGGTCAAAGGACTGGTCGCCTCTATGGTCTTTGATGCCTTGCGCACCTATTTCGAGGAAAATCCCACTGAAGCAAAACGGATCATAAGTAAAACAGTATTGGCAATGAAAGCCCGTGAAGCGGCCCGAAGGGCGAGGGATATAACCAGAAAGAAAAGTTCTTTCGGCGGATCCGGCCTTCCCGGTAAATTGGCCGATTGTTCCTCTAAAGATCCTGAGATCTCAGAGCTCTTCATTGTTGAGGGAAACTCAGCCGGCGGCTCAGCGAAACAGGGCAGGAACAGAGAAACACAGGCGATCCTGCCTCTAAGGGGAAAGATACTGAATATCGAGAAGACACATTTGGATAAGATACTTGTCAATGAACAGATAAGAAATATCATTACCGCTCTCGGCTGCGGTATCGCCGAACAATTCGATATATCCAAATTAAGATATCACAAGGTCATCATAATGACAGATGCCGATGTTGACGGTTCGCATATCCGCACATTGATACTTACTTTCCTGTTCAGATATATGCAGGAGCTCATAGATGAAGGATATATTTATATCGGCCAGCCTCCATTGTTCAGAGTGAAAAAAGGCAGCAAGCTCAAATACATGAAGAATGAGCGCGAGATGAATAGATTCCTTTTGAGTCACGCGGTGGAGAATATCAAATTCGAGGTCATCAACGAGAGCAGTGATTTCCGAAGGGAGTATCAGCAGAAGGAGATCGGAGAGATCATAGCAGCGGTGGATGCGATAGTAGAGGATGAGCATTCTTTGGCTATGTATCATATTTCCCTGCAGGAATTTCTGGATAAATTAAAGCGAGGGCGCACGATGGATCAGATCTGGAAGGAGCTGAACCTTAAATTCGGCCTTTCCACAGATGACGATGAAGATGATCTTCCCCCCGTATTTTCCATCCTTGAGGAAAAAATGGCCCAGCTTAAAAAGGATTTTGAGATCGATGTTCTTTCAAAGGACGATGCGTTCGTTATTACCGATAATGCCGCGATAAGTGATTACGGCTCTATTTTCGATGTCCCGAATGCGATAAGAGAGTTCGGAAAAAAAGGCTATGAAGTACAGAGATACAAAGGTCTCGGTGAAATGAATGCCGACCAGCTTTGGGAAACCACGATGAATCCAGCCACAAGAACACTCCTGCGTGTCACAATTGAGGATATCGCGGAGTCAGACCGTACCTTCACCATACTCATGGGAGATAATGTGGAGGATAGAAGGAATTTCATTGAAAAAGCGGCATTAAGAGCCAAGAATATAGATATTTAACGGAGCTGAAAATGGTTGAAAATATTAGAAATGTAAATATCAAAACAGAGGTTGAAGCCTCATATATAGATTATGCCATGAGTGTTATCATAGGCAGAGCCCTTCCGGATATCCGAGACGGTTTGAAGCCGGTTCACAGGCGTATCCTTTATGCTATGCTCAAGGAAGGTATTCTTCCAAATAAACGATTCATCAAATCCGCCGGTGTGGTCGGTGAGGTCATCAAAAAGTACCACCCCCACGGCGATCAGGCGGTGTATGATACGATCGTCCGCCTTGCGCAGGACTTCTCATTGCGTTATCCGATGGTTCACGGGCAGGGTAATTTCGGTTCGATCGACGGTGATCCGGCAGCCGCATATCGTTATACCGAGGTCAAATTGCAGAAAATAGCGATGACGATGCTTGAGGATATCGATAAGGACACGGTTGATTTCGCACCTACCTTCGATGAAACCACTCAGGAGCCCGTTGTCCTCCCTTCATTACTCCCCAATCTTCTGGTAAACGGCTCTTCCGGTATCGCGGTCGGCATGGCGACAAATGTTCCCCCGCACAATCTGGGAGAGGTGATCGATGCTCTGATCCACAAGATCGACAATACAGAGGCCACGGCGGAAGATCTGATGGCATTTATCAAAGGCCCGGATTTTCCCACAAGTGCTTTTCTCATGGGCAGACAGGGATTGCTGGATATGTATAAGACCGGCCGCGGAAAGATCAAACTCCAGGCCAAGGCGAATATCGAAGAAGATAAGACCGGCCGTTCCGTCATTATAGTTTCAGAGATCCCGTATCAGGTGAATAAGGCCAATATGATCGGAGCTATTGCAGCTCTGGCGGATAAAGGCACCATTGAAGGGATACATGATATCCGTGATGAATCCAATAAAAAAGGCATCAGGGTAGTCATAGAATTGAAGAAAGATTCCATTCCCCGGGTTGTTCTTAATCAACTCTTTAAACACACTCAGATGAAGATAACATTCGGCGCGATTATGCTTGCCATAGATAAAGGCAAACCGGTGGTCTTCACATTGCCGCAGGTGCTGGATTGCCATATTGTTCATCGTAAGGGTGTTGTAAGAAGAAGGACGGAATACCTCCTGAGTAAATCCAAAAGAAGGGCTCACATACTTGAGGGCCTGAAGATAGCTCTTGACAATATTGACCTGATAATCGCGATCATCAGAAAATCCGCCAGCACAGAAGAGGCAAGAGAAGAGCTGAAATCGAAATTCAAATTGACTACACTTCAGGCTCAGGCCATCCTCGACATGAGGCTTCATCAGCTTACGGGACTGGAGAGAAATAAAATAGAGAATGAATTAAAACAAAAATATACGGAAATAGAAAATTATGAAAGCATTCTGGCAAATCCGAGAGAGATCGAGAGAATACTTAAAAAGGAATTGCTTGACCTTCGTGAAACCTTTAATGACGAAAGAAGGACTTTGATCATAGATGATGAAGAAGACATCTCCGCTGAAGACCTGATACCAAGAGAAGACATTGTTATTCTATTGAGCCATAGCGGCTATGTGAAGCGCATGGCCTCGAATCTTATTCGGACACAGCATAGAGGCGGAAAAGGATCGCGCGGTATCAAGACAAAGGATGACGATTTCGTTGAGCAGATGTATCAGGCAAGTACGCACTCATATTTGCTCATATTCACATCAGCGGGAAAGTGTTACTGGATGAAGGGGTATCAGATCCCAGAGGGCTCGAAGCAGGCCAAGGGAAGGGCGATCGTAAATCTTCTTCCTTTGACACAGCAAGAGAAGATCCGTTCCATAGTTGTCGTGGATGAGTTCGATGATCAGAGGAATGTATTTATGGCGACGAGATTGGGAACGGTCAAGAAGACCAATCTCTCACTATTCTCAAATCCGCGTTCCACCGGTATCATTGCCATTAATCTGGATGATGACGATGACCTGATATTTGCCGGCCTGACATCGGGCAAAGATAATGTTTTCCTTGCGACAAAGGGAGGAAAGTCAATAACATTCGGAGAAAAAGATGTGAGGCCTATGGGCAGGAACACCCGCGGGGTCAGGGGAATAAATCTTTCTCTGGGAGATTTCGTGGTAACATCAGAGATACTTCAAAGCGATTATTCTATATTTACCATCACAGAAAAAGGTATCGGCAAGCGTACGGATGTTTCCGAGTACAGGACCCAGGCGCGTGCAGGCAAGGGTATTATAAATATCAAGGTTACCGAACGCAGCGGATATGTCGTGGGTGTCAAACAGGTTTCGGATGATGACGAGATCACACTGATCTCCAAAGAAGGCATACTGATCAAGGTGCTGATGTCGGAGCTCCGCCATATTGGCAGGAATACGCAAGGCGTGAAGGTAATGGATGTTTCCGCCAAGGACGGCATCGTTTCCATAGAGAAAAGCTATTCGGAAGAGGATCTGGGGGATGAAGAATAAAGCAATACCCCTTCTCCTTATTGTGCTTTTTCTGTCCTCATGTGCCTCTGACCGTGCCGCGTATATCGAGGGATATAAATTATGGAAGAAACAGAAATTTGAAGCCGCCATCTCAAAGTTTCAGACCATAGTATTCAAGAGCCGCAGGTCCAAGCATGCTATTCCGGCACAATTCAATATCGGAAGCATCTATTATGTGGACCTTAAGAGATACGAACTTGCGGTTATCGAATTTACAAAAGTCACTGCCCTCTCCAGAGAGAAGGGTGAATATTCTTATAGGGCTCAAAGGTATATTGCTGATATTTACAGGGAAGAGTTCAAGAATTATGAGCGTGCCATCTACGAATATAGGATGCTTTTCCGGTATTCCGAGGTGGAATACGACCTGATCAAGATCATGGATTCTATTTATACCTGCTATCTGGAGGCGAAGCTGTACTCCGATGCGGAAAAGGAATTCCGGGATTATCTGAAGCGCTTCAATTTTACTTCCCCCGAAAAAGGGCAGATCTATCTGATGCTCGGCAACCTTGCCACATTAAGAGATCATTGGAAGGATGCGATCAAATATTATGAGAAAGCCTCAGAGATCAAGGAGTTCCGAAACGATGGCCTATTTATGATGGCTGACCTCTATTATAGCCGTAAGAAGTATAAAACCGCCCGGCCCTATTTTCAGGTCTTATTTGATGCCGGGTATAAGCCGGATATCATAAAGGGTAAATTGGAATTTATTGACAGTAAATAATATGGAAAGAGCTGCAATGGCCGCTGATTATTTTAATGAAGTGGAATTAGGGGCATATCTTACTCGCCTTTCGGGTTTTACCACAAGTCCCGATGTAGCCGCTCAGATCAAAAACGCTGACTTTCTTTCAGAACCGGCATCCGATACAAGTTACCGCATCATAGGCAAGTTCATCGATATCCCCGATCTGCCGGATCTGTATATTCCCGCTGAATATGAGGAGTATTTCTCAAATATTGATATCAAGGGCTATCATCTTGATCTGGAAAAGATCATTCACATATACAATGTGGAGGCAAAAAGTTCCATCCTTTTAGCATTTGTGAAACAGGCGGGCCTCGAGAATGAATTTCCCATTGTGGTCAACAGGAAATTTCTCAATGCCGTCTCCCGTATTATCGACCTTGAGGGCAGCATCAAAAGAAATGCCAGCTCGTTGTTAAGTGATCTTCACAAGAAGCGTGATTCTCTTCAGGCCTCGATGAGGCGAAAGATCGATGATCTGCTGAGAAAATACAGAAAGCAGAAGTATCTTCAGGAGGACTTTTTTACCCTGAAGGACGGCCGTTTTGTTCTTCCGATCAGGTCTAATTTCAAGAATAAGGTGCCCGGCATCATTCATTCCATTTCCTCTACCGGCCAGACCACCTATATTGAACCGATGGAGATCGTTTATGCTAACAACAGCCTTACCGAGACATATGAGGAGCTTCGCCGTGAGGAGATACGGCTTTTAACCGAATTGACCTCTCTGATCAATGATGACAGGGAAATATTTCTGAACAATTGCGCCTTGCATAAAAGAGCGGAGTATTTTATCGCCTCCGCCAAATTCTTGAAGGCATATAAATTTTCTATTCCCTCATCATCCGACAAGATGAAATTGATAGGTGCCCGTCACCCCGTACTGCAGTGGAGATACGAGGAGAATACAGGCCATGAACCGGTGGACTTCGATCTGGATATGAAGGATTTTAAAATGCTTCTGATCTCCGGGCCGAATACAGGGGGCAAGACCATCACATTGAAAACAGTGGCGATATGCGCCCTTTTGAGAAAAATGGGGCTTCCTCTTCCAAGTGACTGGGGGTCCGCGATCCCGTATTACCCCAGGATCTTTATTGATATCGGGGATAGGCAGAATATATCGGATTCACTGTCCACCTTCTCTGCTCACTTGATCAAGCTGCGTGATGCGCTGAATACATTTGATAAAGGAGATCTTGCCATATTCGATGAACCCGGTACAGGTACAGAACCCAGAATGGCGGATTGTTTTGCCATGTCACTGGTCGATTTTCTTCTTGAGAAAGCGGGCGATTCTCTTTTAACGACGCATTCCGGTGTAGTGAAGGAATATATTTCTTCCAAGAAGGAGACGATGCTGGCCTCAATGATCTTTGATGTGGGAAAAATGGCACCTACATATTTGGTAAAATACGGACTGTCGGGAGAGAGCTATGCCCTGGAGATCGGTGCCCGCCTCAAATTATCCCCCGAATTCTTGCTAAAGGTCAAGGGATTTTTGGGTAATGAATATACGAATTATCTGGAGAGCAAAGGCGAGCTTGACCGTCTGATCAAAGAGAATATCACGATGGAGAATGATCTCAACGAGAAAGCAACACAATTGGAAGGGCGTGACAGAGAACTCAAAAAGAGACTTTCTGATGTGGAAAAGAATTATAAAAATGAATTTCTTGGGAAATTCGAAGAATTGAAAAGGGATTATGAGGAATTGAAAAAGGAAATAGCGCCCTTGAAAAAAGAGAAAAAAGTCCTTTTTGAAAAGATATTCATCAATAAAGAAGAGCAGCTTCAGGCACTGGACCCGGGTGAGAAGAAGGGGGATGTTCCGACGGACCTTTTCGCAAAGGGCAATTTAGCCAGGATAGCCAATTCCTCAGATTATTATGAGATAATAGAAACAGCCGGCGACTTGGCGAAGCTGATGGTGGGTGATCTTGTTCTTGAGGTAGAAAGGTCAATGATCGTCTCGTTGACAGAAGGCGGTAATGAGGAAAAAACCGAACCGTTTGCCGTGACCAATATCAAAACAAGGGATAAGATCGATATTCGAGGCATGCGGGTGGAGGAAGCACTTCCCGATGTCGAAGCGGTGCTGAATGAAGCGTATGTAGCGGGCTTTGCGAATGTTTATATACTGCACGGAAAAGGTACCGGTAAATTAAAGGAAGGGATAAGGGCGTATCTGTCAACTCATCCTCTGGTAGATAATTATAACGATAGTTATGAAGGAGAACAGCATAATGCGGGTATTACAGTGGCTGAACTCAAAAAGCGGTAATTACATATCTGCTTTGGCCATATTTACATTCAATGCGATACTTCTGAACATGATAAGGTCGCTAGTGGATTTTTCCGTCTTACGGCTTATTGTAATAGTAAATTATTTTATTCTGCTTCCGATAACGCTGATCATTCTGCTGCGTATGAAAAAATATTTTGTTCTTCTCTTGCTGATCCTGTATTTTTTCCCGGTTCCATTCCGATTCTTTTTAAATAATAAAGCGATTATCAACCGTGATAAGAAGGTATTGTACCGGACCGCGGTAAAGGTGGAAAAATACATCTATTCCTATAAGCGCTTTCCCTCAACTTGGGATGAATTGAAAGATTCGGGACATATTTCGACCGTGCCGATATCATGGTATGATTTTACTCCCTTCAGAGTGGATAACTCTTTTTCAAGGAATCTGCTTATTTCCGGTCCCGTGATGGAGCAGGACGGTGAATTGAGATTCCTCTATTATGATCACAATAAAAAGGATTTCTTTCTGGGAATTCAAGGAGATACACGGGACCTCAGATGATGATCGATCCCACAAATATCATAGCGCAGCAAACCTCTGCATCGGAAGATGCGGTAAGAAATATAAGAAAGCTAATTGAAACGGGAGCTACCATTCCGTTCATTGCGCGGTATAGGAAAGAAAGCACCGGGGGACTGGACGAGGTCGGCATTTCACTTGTCTATGATAAATTAAAATATTACTCGGACCTCGAAGCCCGCAAAGTAACGGTAAAAAGAAGATTGGAGGAGCTTGAGCTTCTGGATACCCGGATGGCTTCGCGTGTTAACGGTATCAGCACTCAGAAGGAGCTGGAAGATTTCTATGAACAGTATCGCCCTGAAAGAACATCTCTGGCAAAGAGATACCTCGCAAAAGGCATAGGGCCTTATGCGGATATGGCTCAAAAGGGTGTTATCCCGGAATTTTCAAGGGCGACCGGGCTTAAAGAGATCGCGGGTGAAGCTGAGTTCAAAAAGGGTATCATTGCCGTACTTGCGGAAAAGATATTCCTGGATACCGCTGTCAGAAAGTATTTCAGAGATCAGACATTCCGCTATGGTTTCCTCATCGTATCAGTGAAAAGAGGCAAAAAGGAGGCCGGATATAAATACGATCGGTATTTTGAATTCTCCAGACATGTAAAAAAGATCTATCCGCATCAGATACATGCTATTTTACGCGGTGAAAAGGAAGGCATTCTTAATCTTAAATTATCTCTGAATGAGGAATTCTCACAGAGATATATCAACCGCAGATTATTCCCCAGGGAGACAGAGCTTACCATCGCCGCTTCACACAAGGCATTTACTGATCACTTGATAAAACAGTTCTTAACGGAAGCCAAAGAATATCTGAAGCAGAAAGCAGATGAATTCTCGATCGGAGTTTACCGCAGGAATCTGTCTGAGCTCCTCTTCACACAGCCCTATGGCAAAGTCGGGACACTTGCTTTTGACCCGGGTATTCGGACGGGACATAAATGGGTACTCTTATCTGATACGGGTGCATTGGTAGAATTCGGCAAAACAAACGATGGTAATGCTCTGCTGGTGGTGGAGAGATTTCAAAAACAATTTTCCGGACTTGTGATCGCGGTCGGCAACGGCACTGGCTCGCAGGAGTTGTACCGGATATTGGCGGAAACTGACAAGAAAGTATTTCTCATCTCCGAGGATGGCGCTTCTATCTATTCGGCTTCAAAGGAAGCAAGAGAAGAATTTCCCGATCTTGACCTTATATACAGAGGGGCCATCTCTATCGGCCGCCGATTTCAAGACCCTCTGAACGAATTGGTAAAGGTTACCCCCGAATCCTTGGGAGTGGGTGAGTATCAGCATGATATTAATAAGAAGCTCCTGAGCGAGAAACTGTCAGAAACAGTATATTTTACGGTAAATAAAGTTGGTGCCGATCTTAATTTCGCATCTGAAAAACTCCTGTCATTTATCTCCGGGATCTCACCGCGTATCGCGTCGAATATTATTATAAAGAGAGAAACCGAGGGCAGTTTTAAGACCAGGCGGGATGTTATGAAGGTGAAGGGATTCGGAGAGAAAAGCTTTGAACAGGCCGAGGGATTTTTGCGGGTATTTGAAGCGGATGATATTATCGATTCAACGGCGATAATCAAGGAACAATTGCCTGTTCTGAAGAAGATATTGGGGCATTTCAAGATATCTGAAAGATCGCTCCCGGAGGGATTAGCCGAGGTCGAGGTTAATATACTCAAGGATTTTCTATCCCCGGAAGAATTCGATACGGGTGCCTTCATCCTTGAGGAATTGAAAAATGCAGGCAGGGATCCCCGGGTCACCGGGGCATATATCGCATTTGTTCCCGCAATAAAAAACGAAAAAGAGCTTCTGCCGGGAAAAAAGATCAATGCGCGTATAAAAAATATTACCTCATTCGGAGTATTTACCGATTCGGGCGCACATTCAGATGTTTTCATTCCCGGAGCTGCCGCTTATAGTGAAGGAAGATATCAGGTAGGGCAGATCGTTGATATTAAGATCATTTCAAAGAACACTAAAGGTATCACAGGCGAAATATTATAAGGAGTATTTATGAATGACATCAATTATCAAGCAAAGGGCTTCTTCTGGAGCCTGAAGAATCTGGATAAATTCAATTCCAGTTTTTCAAAGGAGATCCTTGCAGGCCTCACGACTTTTCTCACTATGAGCTATATTGTAGTGGTAAATCCCGCCATGCTTTCAGATGGCACGGGGATGCCCTTTAGCGGCGTTGTTACCGCTACGATCCTCGTTTGTGTGCTGTCATCTATATTAATGGGACTATATGCCAATCTGCCATACGGACTTGCCCCCGGTATGGGACTCAATGCTTTCTTTGCGATCACATTGGTGAAGATACAGGGAATTCCGTGGCAGACCGCTCTCGGGGCTGTATTTCTATCGGGAATTGTCTTCATTCTACTGTCTTTGTTCAAGGTCCGCCGTGCCATAGTAGCGGCTATACCTTTGACCTTGAGAAGATCTATCGCCGCAGGCATCGGCCTTTTTATTACCTTCATCGGCTTGAACAATGCGGGATTTATCGTACCGAATCAATTTACCTGTGTTTCACGCGGGGCATTTACACCTCAAGTATATTTCTTTTTAGCGGGATTATTGCTTATCTCTATCCTAACTATCAAAAAAGTAAAGGGAGGGCTCTTGATCGGCATGGCGATCACCACCATCATCGCGATCCCGATGGGAAGATTGTTCGGTGGCGCGAAATTAGTGGAAATGAGCGGAAGCATTCTCAGCATGCCTGATTTTACGTCCGTGTTCATGCAGATGGATTTAAAAGGCGCATTGACAATTGGAATGTTAGCCCCTATATTTACTTTTTTATTTACAGATATGTTCGATTCAATATCGACTTTTGTCGGGATTTCAGAGGTCTCCGGCATGGTGGATAAGGATGGACAGCCGAAGAATGTGGGCAAAGCGCTTCTGGTAGATGCTGTTTCGACAACACTTTCCGGCATTGTCGGTTCGAGCTCGGGCACAACATATGTTGAATCCGCCGCCGGTGTTGAAGAAGGCGGCCGCACGGGCCTGACCGCTATAGTTATCGGCCTGCTCTTTCTCCCGCTTTTATTCTTCTCAAATATCATCAGAGCCGTACCTGCTTTTGCTACCGCGCCCGTTATGGTGATAATCGGTGTTTACATGATTCAGGGTATCGGCAAGATCAATTTTAAAAAACTTGAAGAGGGTATACCGGCTTTTTTATCACTGCTTCTTATTCCATTGACCTTCTCCATTACGCAGGGAATAGTATGGGGGTTCTTGTCCTATACATTGATAAAGTTGCTCTTGGGAAAATATAAAGAGATCAGCCCGATGCTGTATGTGATCACGGGATTCTCGGTGTTGGCGCTGATCTTCGGATAAAAACGCTTCAGCCCGAAGGGAATATTATCATTGAATTGTCAATGTAAAATTGACAATTGAATAAATATTGTTTAATGGAGTTTTGATCCGTCTTTGCTCTCATGTCATTTTTTGCAACGATACTCACCACGGCCATCACTCATTAAAATCCCAAAACTCGTTAGCTTTAGCTCACTCAGACACTTGGATATTTTCGGCTTCGCCGCCATTCATTCATGCCGTTAAAAATGTCAATGTCACTTAGACGGTTCAAAACTCTTTTGGGTTGGTCGCCCGACGCTGCCGGGCTCCCGATGAGCGGATGAGGGAAGGAAATGAAGAAGAGGAGAATGTCATCCAGAGGGAGCTGCGACCGTGGGATCCAGTTTTATTTCATCTTGGTTCCCACTTTACACCTCACGCTTCAGACTGCATTTATCGTGGGAATTAACTCAAATCTAAGAATTCCATTGTCATCTTATTTATGAATTAGAACACTTTTTTGCCTAGCCGCTTTTTGCGGCAGGTAAGAATAGAGGTTAGAGGCTGGAGGTTAGTTGGGGAATGGGAGCAAGAAATACACCCGTAACCGGAAAAACAATATTTCGTATTTATCATTAAATTATCGGCAAAAAAACATAGAACGCCGGAGCGTAGGTAGATATGGGACATGTCGTACGCCAAAGGCGTTCGTCTGTCCCGATGTAAAAGTTCCAAGCAAAGAGTTGACAGGAAGCGGAGCGTGTAAACTCTTTGCCCCGTTAGAATCACACGACAACAGCCTTCACAGCTGTTTCTTTCTCCACATTTAGCGCTACGCGTCAGACGTGACGCGTCACGCGGAAAAAAGGTGGGAGGGGGAGGTTCTCCCCTCCCAGGTTTAAAAGAGCAGCGTACCTCCGAAGAGATACTAGTGATATGATTCATAAATACGGCAACAATGCCGATGCTACTTTATTTGCTTGTATATTTGCATCGTTCGGGGGAATAGATCTTATCTTCTTTCTTAAGCTCTTTGATTATCTTATCCACTTCCTTTTTATCGATCTTCAGTTCTTCTGCGATCTGTGCGCTTTTCAAGGGCTTTGAGCTCTTGAACAATTTTAATATCTTATCCTTCAGTTCCATAATCTCTCCTATAGTGTACAATTTATGGAACAGTACACTAGAATATCCTGAACTTCTCATTGGGAACATTGCATACCGGGCAATTTCCGGGAAGATCGTCCTCGCCGATATGGGTGAAGCCGCATATGGGGCAGATGTAAATCCTCTTGCCGTCCATATCCTTTCCGGCGATAACGAGATCCTTTGCTTCCTCGTACATGTTCCGGTGTATCTTTTCCGCTTCCAAAGCATAGTAAATAGCCGTCTTTGCTTTCTTTTCGTCCTGCAATGTGGCAATGGCGTCGTATGCGGGATACATCTCTTCCACCTCGAACTCCTCGCCTCCCCGGGCATCATCCAGATTTTCCGCGGTAGTGTGAAGTTTCTCTAATGCCTTGAAGTGATTCTTCGCGTGGACATATTCCGCATGGGCGACTGCGCGAAACAATCTAGCGATATTGATCTTGCCTTCCGCCTCCGCTTTCTCAGCATAGATCAGATACTTAAGTTGTGCCTGAGATTCTCCGGAAAATGCCTGTTGAAGGGCTTCTTTGGTCATGTCTCTCATATTTTCTCCTTATTTTGGCATTCCTTGCAGATGCCGACATGGAATGCTGTCGAATAATTGATCACACCGAACCTTTCATCCACAGGGGTATCTGGCGAGGTTGGCAGATCAATAATCTTCTTGCAGGATACACAGAGGAAATGATCATGAGACTCTGTCATCAGATCATAATGTTTTTCGCCAAGCAGGGCGAATTCCAATACAAAGCCCTCCCTTTCAAAAAGGCTCAAGTTCTTATATATTGCGGCAAGTGTAGTATTCGGCATCTTGCTTTTAATGTCATTGAAAATCGCATTTACGGTTGGATGACTGCTTGAATTATAAAGAAACGAGAGCATGGCGTATCTCAGCGAAGTGATCATTATTTTCTTGTCCTTCACCTTTGAAATGAAGTCGTCGAAACTGGTGCTCTGTTTCATGTGATACTATAGCAAAAAGCCAAGAAAAAGTCAATAGATATTATTGAAATAAGGAAAAAGGGCGAACATAACAAGAAATAGCAAGGATTTCTGAAAATACCAGAAAAATGAAATGGATTCCAGAAAATGGAAATTGTAAATACCATAAAACTACGAGATAGCAAGTATATCGGGGGATGGAAAACTACATATCGTATGGTACAGAAATTGCACTTAATTAAGGCTTATTATATTCCATAAATATATATATAATAGGAGTTCTTTATGTATAAACGCTTTTTGACAATTGTTTTTATGATGCTTCTCGCATCTTCTTTGCTTTTCGCAGCCTCTGCCGGCGATGTTGTAATCAATGAAATTTCCTGGATGGGAACCTCCGCAAGTACATCAGATGAGTGGATAGAATTCTACAATACAACAGGAAGTGATATAGATATCGCCAACTGGTCTATTTACGGTGCAGATACGGGAGTTACTCTTAATTTTTCTGTAGCCGATGGTGAAAGCACTACAGTTATTCCAGCGGGCGGTTATCTTGTTTACGCCAATGATGTTAATGTTTTTACTTCTGGCGCCACCGAAGAGATATGGGATGCCACGATCGGATTGAATGTAGGCGGAGATGAGATAATTCTTTATGATGCCCAGAATGGTGGTGGCAATGTGATCGATACTGCCGATGATAATAGCGGTACCTGGTTTGCTGGTGTAGCAGCAGGATTCTATACCATGGAAAGAATAGACCCATGTTCAGATGGTACAGTTAGTTCAAATTGGGCTACAAATGATGGAGTCACGAAAAACGGTGAGCCTTCGATCAACGGTACTCCCGGACAAGCCAATTCCTGTATGAACAGTACATGCGGCGGCGGCGAGACGGTCCCACCCCAGGTAATAGATACTACCCCGAATTCGGGTGCGACATCCGTATCACTCGGCCAGGATATCATAATCGTTTTTGACGAGGCAATGAATACCTCTACGGCTGAGTCAGCATTCTCAATAGTTCCTGATGTAACCGGCAAGGTATTTTCATGGAATGCCGCGGACTCTCAGATGACAGTGGTTCATGACACCTTCGCCCAGGGCCAGCTTTATACGGTAACCATAACAAGCGGCGCGCAGGATACATCCGGCAATGGCCTCGACGGCGATGCCGACGGTGGTGAAGGTCCGAGCTATGTATTTACCTTTACAACAGTCAGTACGGACGGTTCCGGAACATGTCCCGTCGATCCTACTTCAGCCGAAAATGGAGTTCTTACGGAGTTCTCCTTCCTTTTCACCGCCCAGGCCGATCTTTCAGGAGGCCAAGTGGAGATAACAGTTCCGGCAACCTGGACAACTCCCTCCACCAATTCAAACAATGACGGCTATGTTACCGTTACTTCCGGAGCGGGGGCTACCTGTTCCCTCAACGGAATATCCGGCACCGGCCCATGGACGCTTCTGGTGGATTGTACGAATCTTGAGGCTGCCGAGACCTTTACATTAAAATACGGAGACACTTCCGGTTCAGGTAGCGGAGCAACATCCTCCACAGATGCTCTATATACTTTTACGACTAAATCAAAGGGCTCCGGCGGGACGCTGACAGAGATCGGGACATCCCCGACCGTCAATGTTTATACTCCCGGAGCAGGTGACGGAAGCGGAACCGCCGCCCTCAATTATCAGGACAATGACCCAATATTCGCGGGTGGTATCGGAAGTTATGTTTATATAAATTATACTCCCGGCGCGACCTATGATATCTACAAGGTGAGCATAACGGTTCCGAGCAATTGGTCGCCTCCTACCACGGACAATGTTGATGTCCTTCTGGACGGTGTTACTTCTCTTTCGGAAGATATTGCATATTTTACTGTTTCCGGACAGGAGATCACATACGATTATTACGCTTATAATAGTAATTCTCCGCTTGCCAACCCTTCATATCTTCAATTCAGATTCAAGGGTATGGAGGCATCATCAAGCACTTCGGATAACGGATTTATAATAAAATCATCCGCATCAGATCCCTCCACACCGGGTGAGCTTGACACTACTTCTCCCATAACGGTCAATATGACAAATACCAAATGGTACACAGTGTATTTTAATGATTCGGTGGATCAGACCTATGCCGCAACAACGCAATTACAGGCCACCACGCTCGGCATGAGTCTGGGCACTTCACTTGATAATCAATTGGAAAACAGGATCGGCAGTGCTCTGGATTATGTGGACGGCGCATTCTATACTGCCGGAATTCAATCCCTTGAAACCGAACTCGTTGACGGCAGTTTTGCAAATTTCCGCTGGTGGACAGAAAAATATTATTGGGACAGTGAAAATGATTTCCACTCGGACCTTGAATCCGCATACGGCGGTGCAGCGGTTCGAAATGACGCCGATGACGGCTCAGGCGATACCGGACTTTCACATAATAAATTTATCGTACTTGATTATGATCATGCGACATCTCCCGTAAAGAATCTCATAATGACCGGTTCTTGGAATATAAATGCGTCGGGAACGACGAATGACGCGCAGAATGTCATTTATTTCCAGGATTATGATGTAGCGACCCTTTATACTCAGGAGATGAATGAGTTCTGGGCCGGCCGTTCAGGCGGCGGTAAAACATATTCGGGAATAGGCACAAGATATCATGAATTTACGGTCGGCGGTGGTAAGAAGGTTCAATTCGGCCGTTCCGATAATAATGTTGAGATCTATATGGCGCCGAATGACGATATTCATCAGAAGATGATCACCGCCATCAATAATGCTCACAGCTCGATATATTTCTGCGTATTCACATTCACGAACGCCAATATCTACTCAGCTATAAAGAACAGATGGCTTTCCGGTGTTCAGGTTGAAGGTGTTTTCGATTCTTTCCAGGCCGGCAGTTCATATTCTAAATACAGCGATATGGTCGCTGACGGTATGGATGTCAAAAAAGACAGTGTCCCCGGCCTTCTTCACCATAAATATATGATAATCGACTGTGACAGCGTGCGCTCGGACCCTGTGGTCATTACGGGTTCGACTAACTGGACAAACGCTACCGATGTTACCGGCGACAATGATGAGAATACGATCATTATACATGACGCCAATGTAGCGAATGAATTCTATCAGGAATTCAGAGCGCGTTATGGCCCTTCGGCGAATATTACTCCGGCGGATGCTGATATAGTCCCGCTTACATGTTCGACCAATGAAGTGAAAACAATTACATTGACCGTAACACATAACGGCACCTCCGGTGATAATATGACCAAGGTGAGTGTATGGTTTCCGGATACATGGTCTCCCGCGCCGTCTTCGGCGAATACCATCGTAAAAAGAAATGACGGTCATTATTACAATCTTGTTACCGATGTCACATTTACTGCCGAAACGGGCGGTACCTGGGTAAAACTCATATGTCCCTCGACAGAGGAGATCATATCCGGCGGTACCGGCGGTACTGAATCTGTGGATTTCGTATTCACAAATTTCACTTCACCGTCATCAGCCGGCCCCACCGCCTTTACTACAAAGGTTGACTGGGATTCAAATCCAAATGCACCAGAGCTTTCCGAGGTCTCACCCACGCCGGCTATAAATATTAGGGCGGGTGTTGTTGTTATTAATGAAGTTTTCTTCAGAGGCGATAATACAGAGGATTGGATAGAGATATATTGCGCTTCCGGCGGACCAATAAATGTACAGAACTGGTATCTTACAAGATTCAGCGACAGCGATACTCCGAATGATAAGATCAAGGTGCTGCCGGATATCACACTTGCGGACGGCGATCTGCTTCTTGTTACATGGGAAACGCCCTTAAGTTCAACAGACGAGACGGATGGTACAGGCAAAGGTGATACGAAATGGGACATTTATGTGAACGGCGCTGAAAACGGTCAGATGATAGCGACAGATGAGCAGGTGGTACTAAAGGATAATCTGGACAGATTTGTTGACGCGGTCGGATGGGCGGAGCATGGTGATGCCTCATTCAGAACCGGCGAAACGACAGATTTCACGATCCTTATCGACAATAATCAATGGGAGGACTATGCTGTATTGGGTACTGTCGAAACAACAGATTTCCTTAATTCAGATCTTTTGGACCCTGTTGCGAAAGAATTATATTCATTTGCCAGGAAGTCCGATGGTTTTGACAATAATCAGATAGAGGACTGGCTGATAGAGGGCTCGCCTACTCCCGGCTCAGGAAATGCCAACCTTCCGCTTCTTGTAATAAATGAGGTCTGCTATTACGGTTCCACGACCAGTATTAATTATTTCAGAGGCATTAAATTGGAATGGGACTGGATCGAAATCTACTGCCTTGACGATACAAATGGTGGTAACGGTATTGATCTGGACGGATATATAATTTATGAGGAGAACGGTGCGGAGGTTACACTTCCGAGTGTGATAATAAAAACAGGTCAGTACCTTCTCATCGAAGGGACGACCGGTTCAAATGATTCGGAAGCACAGGTCGTTGACAATGTTGCCCGTATCTATGATAATGGGCTCGCTCTCAGCAGCGGTGATTCGTATCTGACATTAAAAGATTCCGGCGATCACATCCTTGACTTTGTCGCCTGGGCTGACTGGACGAGCTGCCCCGGGAATTGGTCCGCAACCACGACATTCTTTGACGCCGCTCAGGAAAACGGCGAGTGGTATGATTATGCCCCCGGCTCTTGTATTGTCGGTTCCGTGTCCGCTGATGACCGCGAGAATGACGCAGTATGCATCAATAATGACGGTACGAACGGAAGTATTGCCAGAGACGGTGATTCCACAGACACAAACGATAAAGTTGATTGGAGTGTTATTGCCAACGGCAGCCCGACCCCGGGTATGCCCAATACAACTCCTGTACCAAGCGGAAAGATGTTCGTGACCCCGAATAAGGTCCGGCCAAGTACTTCTTATGACTTTACGCTGGAATTTGTGACCGCAACAGAGCCGATCGAGATGTATTATACAGTTGTCCCTGCGGCCTTCGGCGATCCCAACGGCTGGACGATAAACCTTCTTGGAACCGATGGCGGTTTGCATACTGTCGGCACTTACGGTGCGGCGGCCGGCGGCGGTACTGCAATCTGGGTCGATGGATTTACAGGTGATTACCTTGAGCCCGGCGCTACTTCGGCGCTTGAATTCGTAAGCGTTACTTCTCCAGCTGCTCTCGGCGGATACATATACTATTCAGGTTCAAAGGTAGTCGGCGAATTCCCTTATGAAGTTGCCAATAATCCCGTCGTTACGGTTCTTGACGGAATAATATTGATCTCAGAAGTGAATTTTGAATCCAGCTCTACAAGTTCCGATTATTGGGGAACTCATGACTGGGTTGAATTATACATAAAAGATGTCGGCGGTGCCGGTATCGACATTTCTTCCTTTTTGATCACGGACATGGATGGTACGGATACCTCTTTTGCTGGTTCAGCTGTTACCGTTCATACGGGCGACTATGTTGTAGTCCACTGGATCGTAGGAGAACCGGATGAGACAGACGGTACCGGAGATACGAACGGCAACGGATTTGTTGACCTTTATGTCGATGATACGCCCTTGACCGATACGGATGACCAAGCGGCTTTGATGAACGGAGCGGTTTATTATGATTGTGCGGTCTGGGCAAATGATGACGGTGTCGGTACGGATATCCCGGGGGATGTTCCGACTCTTGTAGTTGAAGGCCAATGGCTGATCGAAGGTGCTTCTCCGCAGGAATCAGACTGTTCCAACAGTTCTTTATACAATTACTCTGATTCTTTGGTAAGAATATCACTTGCCTCGGATTCTGATAATCTATATGATTGGGCGAGGACCACTACTCTTTCTCCGGGTGCCGCCAATGTTCTGGATTATGACGGTACGGGAATTATGCAGGTCAGCGATACGATCGCCGGTTTTGCATATACCTTAACATCTTCTCATGATATACTGGATTCCGGCACGAAATGGCAATTCAGATTTGTACCTCAATGCCCTGTTTCAGATGGCGTTGTATCTATCAATATTCTCCCCGTTGCGGACGGCTGGACAGCACCCGATACCTCATTTATATCGATTTCTGCCAGCGAAGACGCGGTAATAGGGTCATTCTCTATTTCGGGGAATCATATCAGTATTCCGATCGTTTCGATGTCACAGAATGAAACAATGGTCCTGACATATGGAACGGGAAATGACATTACGGTGGGTACGAAGGCATCCGGTAACGATTTCCCATTCGGAACAAAATTCTCCGGAAGCGACATTGTCTATCCATACGATGATTCACCCGAGGTAAACCTTGTTGCTCTTGCGGGAGATCATATTGAGGTTGAAGGCCCGTTCTCCAATGGTATACTGGTAGGAGATTCCGCGACCTTCACCATACGGCTTGTCGATGAATACGGCAATCAAGCGCCTGAGGGTGATCCCAATGCCACTTTGGATATTACACTTACGATCGATGATTTTGTAGCGGATAACTCTGAAGATATTGACACAACAACGCTTACCGGCGCCACGAATGTGGACGGCGGCAACGATGTATCCGTTACCGGCGCCCTTGTGGGCAGCGACGGCACGGTAAGATTGATCGACTATGAGCCGACGACCGGACAGGTACCGAGAACTCTCAGAGTAACGGTTGTTGATGATCCTTCTATTTTGAGTGGATCCGCTGTGCATACGATAGATGTCTCGATATATCCGCCGCTTACGGTGAAAAAAGCGTATTCGGTACATACCACAGCATCTGATAAATATAAAGAGATCAATGTTGAATTCACAGCCCCATTCGACAGTTATACCCTGGGCGATACGACCGCATACTCCCTGACAAAGGACAGCGGTGCTCCTCATCCCGGCGTTGATTCTTTCTATGCCCTTACCGACAACAGAGTGCTCCGCGTTATTCCGGGACTGGATCTCATTCCCGGTGAAACATATACGATAGCGGTATCTGAAACGATACTGGACGGCCTTGGAGTTGGAACTACAATAGTCGCTCCGTTCACCGCTAAATTTATGGTTCCTTATGAATCCGGGATCAATATCGCCGTGAATGAGGTTAATAACTTCGATGCGACCACGGTTACAGGCGGAAGATACGATCTCTTCCCTGTGTGGTCACCTGACGGCACAGAAGTGGCTTATGTTTCTGATTCAAACGGTGTCTGTAATGTGTACACGCTTGATGTTTCCAATACATCGAATTCCCCTGTGCAATTGACCACAAATCTTGAGGATGTATTATACTTCAGCCAGATCGCATGGGGCACGGACGGTTATATTTACTATGCGACATATAACAGCGCAGAAGACCATTCCCGGCTTTTCAGGCGACTTGACGATGGCACCGGCTCTCCAGTTGAATTGACAACGGATACATGGCATGGATGGTATGACCCTGATTATTGTCCCGCCGCGCAGCAGCCGGACTCGACAGATCGTCTGGTGGTCACCATCGGTGGCGACCTTTATGCGATAGATCTTGGCGCGCTCCCGATCGATGCGGATAATCAGGATCTATCTGTTATCAAACTGACGCATCTTTCCGACGAATATTCTGCCACAGCATCGAGATGTCTCCAGCCGAAATGGTGGTGGGGACCGGCGGCCGGTTATCCGGACGCGGACGAGCTGAAAGTGGCTTTCGTTTACGAATCCAGGACAGATGATTCTACTCAGATATACATTCTTAACGATGTGGAAGAGATCATTAATACCGCAATCGGTGAAGCAACGGGCAGCCCGTCCAATATGGTTACCGTGCTTGGAGATGCTAGAATGACACTTGTCACTCATGCTCCGGGGAATGCTTCCGCCGCATATAATACTCTTCCCAAATGGTCACCTTCCTGGTCACTTGGAAACAATGAGAATGGCGGTATAATTTCCTATGTGCAGGATGAGAACGACCTATTTGACAATGCTATATTCAATGATGTTTCATCCGGTACAGCAGTTACCGATTCGTTAACAGGTGTCAATTTCAATACCTATATGACAAATTGGGATGATCCTGTGCTGGCTACCGATGATGCCGATGTTAATTTTATTCCTCAGATCATCGGGAACAATTCCTTCAATGAAGCGTTCATGAGCTGGGCACCCGCCGGCGGTGATAAGATAACCTATATTACAAAGGTAGGGGACACATACACGCTTTCGATCTTGCCCATTGAGACACAGGTCGAGGTAGGCCCGTCAGGAGGTATCCTCTTTGACAATTCCTTTACTCAGGTACATGTTCCCGCGGATGCGCTTCAGGACAATACTTCACTTTCGGTATCACCTCCTGATTTTGTCCCTGCGGTAACAGATGACAAGATGGTCGAGACCGGTGAGGTCAGAGAGTTCTACGCGGATGACGCCGGAATTACATTTGACGAGCCCGTTACGATGGTCATCGCATATGCGGATGCGGATCAGGACGGCTATGTTGACGGTAGCACTGTGTACGAAGGCAATCTCAAGGTCTGGTATTACAATTCGACGCTGTCTCCCGCACAATGGGAGCTCATCGGCGGTGAAGTGGATGTTGACGCGAATACATTGACCATTCAGACGAATCACTTCTCCACATACGGCTTGTACGGCTATGTTGAGAGCAAGGCATTTGTCTTTGAAGATGTCAGGATCTATCCTAATCCTGCCGTGACTACAGAGCAGATATTCTTCGATCACATTCCTGCGCTCTTTGATACCATGGCTATTTACAATGTCGCGGGAGAGAAGGTCAGAGAATTTGAAACCGCGGATGTCGATATTTCAGATCCCGGCAATCCTACGATCGACTGGGATACCACCAATGATGACGACAACAGGCTCGCATCGGGTGTTTATATACTGGTCATAGAGACGGAAGCCGGATCGGATTACTATAAATTCGCTATCATCAGATAATGTATAAACGGGGAGGGTTTCGACCCTCCCTGAAATTATTGTTTTCAATCAATTTTACATCAAAAGAGTAACGGGTTTCTGCATGATTCTGATTAACTTGAGAATTTCCAAAAAGAGACGAGATTCTATTGATTTTAAATAACGATTAAGTGTATAATATAGCATATGTAGATAAATTGGGAGAGAGGAATGAAAACTAAATTTTCAATTGTATTATTACTTCTAATAATCGGGCTTAATTGCTATTCAGTTGCAGAGCCGACTGAACCGGGTGTAAATGGACTTGGTTATTCTCCATTGCAGGCATTTGCCAGCGATCGTACGGAAGAGGATATTAATCTGTTTAACGGTAATATTATTATTCGACACACAGATGTTTCAGCACCTGGAGTTGGAATCCCATTAATTATTACTAGAACATATAATAGCAATTTGCGATATCAGAATTGCGAATGGTCGTTCAGTGTAAATGGAATTAATCGTATTGAAACAGATTATCCCAGCGCAAGTAATAAAGCCATAGTAATCTATGGAGATGGTTCTCGACAAACCTATTTCATGACGGGACACCCGTCAGATGAGGGAATCCCATTGGAGCCAGGAGTCCGCGATAAACTGATATATGAAGATACAACTAATACATGGGTATTAGCTAAACCAAATGGGACGAAGATTACCTTCAATTTTCATGGACTTCCAATAAAGATTCTGGACAAGAATGATAATAATATTCGATTAATTAGAAGTCCCTTGCCACCATTTCAGATAGTATCGGTATTTGATTCAGCGGGGAGATATGACTACACATTTGAATATTTCGATGCCGATAAGGGTTTGATCAGTAGAATTAAATATAAGAATCATGAAGAGGTGGAAATATCTTTTTCATATGAATATGACGATAATTCGTTATTAACAAAAGTCGTTAATCCAAATGGCCGGGAAACAAAGTACTCCTATGAGCTCTATGATACAGATATTTACAATGATTTCCAATGGAAGCTTACGGAAATTACATATTCATCTGGTGCTATTGTTAAATATGACTACCTGTCATTTGATACAATTGAAAACGAGGAAAAATTGAACGGCAGTATTTGTACTTCTGAATTTCTTCAAGGATTGCAGCTTACAAAAACTCTAAAAAGTGCAGAAAATTCAGATGAAGTATCTACATATAGATTTGATCTAGTGAAAAATACATATGATGAAGGTGAAGCATGTGCAGATCCTTATTGGGGTAGAATATACCTTCATTATACGGAAGTAACCGACCCAAACGGATATTTGAGCAAATTTTGGTTTGAAAAATTCTATATTAATAACACTGAAGCTGCTGGAGAATTTATTTATACATTCAAAATGGTGAGAAGTGAGCAACCCGGTGTTGTTACTGTAAATGACTGGGTTATTGATGGACCTCCTCATCAGGATTGGGTTGATAAAGAGAAACTAAATCTTGAACAAGCAACAAGAACTCGAAAGTCTCCAGAAGATGATCAAGAAATTGATTATCTTGAATCATATGAATATGATGCTTACGGTAATATAACTTTATATACAAATCCGTTGTCATATATTTACACTTATACTTATTTAAATATAGATGAGTTCAATTCGGAGACCCCAACAGGGCTGTACATAATCGGCCTGCAAACTAGACAAAGTGAAACATTGAATGGAAATAATATCGAAATAAATACAGAATACTATGATGAGGGAAATATTAGGGGAAATATAGAGAGACGATATCTTGCACAAATTTCCGACACAAGATTTTCATACAATAGCAAGGGTCTTGTGACCGAGAAATTTGAGTTGAATGAAGATCTTGTACATTCTCTTTCGTACAGTGCTGAAGGAAATCTTACGGAAGTACGTAGGAATGGTGAACTTTTTAATAAGTATGAGTATTATCCCAATGGTCTAATCAAGCTAGAATTTGATAATCTTGGGAATTATAGTGAATTCAACTATGATAATCTTGGGAGAGTGTTGAATGAAACAAGGCCGGACAAAACAAATATTTCATATACGTTGGATGATATTAATAATATAGTAACCGTTGATGACGCAGGTCGAGTCACAACCTATTATTATAATTCTATTAAAAGACTCATCAAAATTGACGAAGCTGGGTTATCAACGACATACTCATATCATCCTGGTGGAAAGATCAAGACAATTACTGATGCTGAGAAAAAGACAACAGAGTATGTATATGATAAACAATATCGATTGATTCAGATTAATTATCCTGATGGGACAAATTCTTCAATTACATATGATGATGGCAATATGAAAAAGATTGTTAAGGATCCGGAAGGTAATCAGACGATTTTCACTATGGATAAGATTGGAAGAATAATCCGTTGTGATGAACCAGGTACAAATGGAGTCACAACGTACGAATACAATGGAATGTTTAATGATATAGCACGGATTACTAATGCTCGAGGATTCATTACAGATATAAATTATGATATATACGATAGATACGATGGATGCAGCGAAGGCCTGATTAAGCATACCTCGTATATATCATCTAGCCTCGTAGAGTATACACAAGACATGAATGATAACAAAATTTATCTCGATTATGATGACTTCAATCGGATAATAGAAAGAAAATACCCAGATGACACGAAAAAAACCTTTAAGTATTTTGATAATGATTTAACGGAGAAAATATCATATTATAGTTTGCCGGAATCCCCACTAGAGATAGAGAGTAGCACAGAATATGTCTATGATTCTATGGGGAGATTTGTCCAGAAAAAGGATACTATTAACGATGCAGAGTATATTTCAACATATATATATTATGAGACTGGTGAATTAAAGGAAATAACTTATCCATCGGGAAAGAAAGTATTATATGAGAGGAACGATCATGGATGGGTGGATACAATCAAGTACGATAATAAAGATATAGCTGGGTATGAATATAACAACCTCGGGAATGTTACACAAAAGGAATTAACTTCTAATTACGGAACAATTTCAACAACGAAATTTACTTACAACGCTCGAGGATTGATTGATTCTCATCAAATATTTAAAGGAATTAATCAACTAATGTATAAAGACGATTTTAACTATGATAAGAACGGTAGTATTATTTCTAGGGCTAAAATTAACGGGAGTACCACTAATTATACTTATGATCCACTGATCAGGCTTACATCGGTGGATTATCCTGACGCCAATGATGCAAGCTACGCTTATGATTCTACTGGAAATAGAGTGTCTCAGCAATCCAGTTATGAAGATATTGGCTACAATTACACGGGAAATTCAGATCAGTTGAGCACAATGACCGTTGACTCAGGTAGCAATGGAAGTACGCATAATTATGTATATGACAACAATGGAAATATTATTTCGGAAACGGTCTCTAATCTAAGTGGTCAAGTCAAGAAAAAAATATTTAGTTATAACTATGATAATTTGCTAACACGAGTGGATTTCCAAAATCCGGGAGAGCCTGATTTGAATCAACCCGGGATTATTGAATATTCAATATCATTTGCTTATGATGGCGAAGGAAGGAGAATAATTAAGACAACTCCTGGCAATACAACGATCTATATCTATGATATTGGAGGAAATGTAATCGAAGAATACGATAAAACCGGTGCAAGACAAAATACTTTTGTATACGCAGGAAATAGAATTACATTGGCAGAAAATAGTACTGGAAGCATAGCATATTATCATCAGGATTATATAGGCAATAATATAATCATTACCGATGAGCTTGGGGAGATAGTTACTGAAAATACATTGGATCCGTTCGGAAATATGATCCTATCTCAAGGAGAAGAAGAGGCTCATTTATTTACAGGAAAGGAAAGGGACATTGAAACGGGCCTCGACAATTTCGGAGCAAGGTATTACTTTTCGGAATTAGGCAGATTTATTTCAAAGGATAAACTCATTGGAAGCTCCGCCAATCCTCAATCTTTAAACAGATATATTTACGGAAGTAATAATCCATTATCCAATATTGATTATGCCGGATATGTGGTAATTACCGTGAAGGGTACGGGGTCTGGTGATGAATCTTGGACTCCGGATGAAGAGTATATGAATTATATTCAGAGATCGCTTGGGGACGAAGGCAATCCAGTTCATCCAATTTATTGGCCCGCATCACTTTCTGAAGCTAATACTCCAGAGGCAAGAACCGCAGGCGCTAAGGCCTTGCTTGAATATATTGATAACTATACAATAATTGGAAATGAAAAAATACATATAATTGCGCATAGCCACGGAGGGAATATTGTAAAGGAAGCCTCCCCCTCATTTTCACAAGAAGTACAAACTATTATTACCTTCGCAACCCCGCAAAGGGTCGATTACGAAATGGATATGAGTAATGTTGTCAACTACTACAATGTCTATTCCAACAAAGATCGAGTTCAATTAGTCGGCGGGCCAATACTTACAGAATTTCTAGGCACTAACTGCTACATGAATGCTGTGGCTTTTTCATTTTTCTTTACGGGAAGAACAGATGATAAGGCAAAAGATATTGAAGTTGCTACCAAAGCATTATTATTTGGCGAAAGCCATCATTCGAATATGCTTTCGAAACATGTTTGGGACCAGATGCTTAAAAAAAGGACCGGAAAATAGTATGAAGATTGGTAGTAGGGATTGGCTGCTGAAAGATGTAATATTGCCAAGTATTGTTTTGATCATTCTGATTTCTTCTTCAGGATGTAGAGGAAGATGGGTAAATGAAAAACAAACATTTCAGACCGAGGAAGGGCCAGTGCATTATTATTTGGAAATAATCACAATAGATTCCGGTCCTACACTTGGAATGAAAATGCTTTTTGCACATATCAGATCATATCTGTATATCGAACAGAACGGTAAAAAGAAGAAATTAGAGATCCATTTTTTCGATGCTGACGCCGGTGCCTGGGCATTTGGGACGTCAAATAACCCTAAAGACTGGTGTCATATGGAAAAGACCCAGGAAAAAGGTATATACCGATTATACATTGGTCAATCCCTAATAAGGCAATCGGTATTTATTGTAGATACTATTAAAAATGAAGTTATCGAAACAGATGAATTGTATTATGCCGTATTCAGAAATGATATAGATGCAGTGAAGAAATTTATTGAAACTGAAGATGTAAATAAAGCAATATTCACAAAAAGCACTGCGCTACACAAAGCTTCTTCACAGGGATATAATGAAATTGTAAAATTACTGCTTGAAAAAGGAGCGGATACGGAAATCAACGATCAACACGGAATGACACCACTGAACGGGGCTGCTCAAAGGAATCAATTAACTGCAATTACACTTTTATTGGACAGCGGCGCTAAAATTTCCGGAGGATTTCCTGAGACAACTTGGACCCCTCTTTTTAATTCAGTATTTAGAAGACACTACGAGGCATGTGAAATTCTCTTAAAAAGGGGTGCTGATCCGAATATAAAAGATGAAAAAGGTCAAACACCATTGGATATTGCTATTGCAGAGCGAACGGATCTTGAAGGCGATATAAGGCGACAGAATGAATTTGACAAGATAATCAAACTACTTAAAAAGTATGGAGGAAAGCATGAAGAGTAAGATCAATATATTTTCTCAGAAAAGGAGGAATAATAAGGGGTTGAATATGTACAATAAAATAAAATTGGATTCAAAGATATTTGGTTTATTATCACTTGTCATTGCCTTTATTCTGATTCCATCTGTCTCACTCGATTCTTCTGCACTCGGAGATATTGACGGAATAGAAGGAATCTTTCTGGCGACAGGCCGTGAGATCGCGACTGTTTCAGATGACGGACGGCTCACCGTCTGGAATCGGTATCGAAAGGTTGTTACGGGCTGGCCGAAAGCCCTGACCGGAAGAGTCTTCTATACTTCTCCGATTCTCGTCGATCTTGATAATGACAGGGCTTCTGAGATACTTGTCTGTTCAAAGGATTCTGTAGGCAATATCAAGATGCACGCATTCCATTCAAGTGGCAGCGATGTGGCCGGCTGGCCAAGAGACATTAATGTACCTATCAGTGATACGCCAATTGCGTCCGATATGGACGGCGATGGAGATCTTGATTTTGTTGCAGGGACTTCAGATGGCAATGTGTATGTGTGGGATGATCACGATGGAACTTCATGGGTAGAAATCGAAACCCATACTGTCACTTCAGGAGAATATACATATCTTACCCTCAAGGATATTGACGAGGACGGTATCTCTGAAATATTCGCAAATTGTGGAGACGGTAGTGTTGCTGTATGGAATTATACTGCCGGTTGGATCACTTTCGATAGCGGAAATATTCTGGTCTGTCCTCCTGCTGCTGGAGATCTTGATGGTGACGGAATTGCGGATATTCTATTAGGCGATGTCAATGGTAATGTCGATATTCTTACGTATGATGGAGCGATATCATTCAATAGGACCCTATTCACTATACCTACCACAGTTATGGGAATTCGTATTTTTAATTATGACAATACGGGAAACCCAGAAATTCTCATCACCGGTTTGGGAGGACATTCTACAATAATTGATTTCACAGGAACGGTCATTGAAGTATTCCAGCAAAGAAGTTCAGATTTTCTTATCCCAAATACGGGATATTTCAGAGGAGAAGAAACTGAGGACATTCTAACATGTGCCAGAGGAAGTGAGATAAGTATTTTTTCAAATATTGACGGTGAATTCTATACTGAGATATGGGGACAGTTTGCTCATATTGAACTTGAAGAAACAGGGAGCGTACCCCAAGCAGTATTGGAATATCCTACTGACGGGACGGGGATTGCCAGTAGTCAGCTTATTGATGTAACCGCCTCTATTTCTCCGATTTCTTCATCCGATATTTACTGGATCCTGATGAAGAAGAACTTAACTACAGGCGAGAGAACTCTGCTGCCACTGGATGATCCCGTTTTCAATATGAGTGGGGATATATATGTTTCCGATCAATCCGTTTCTTCAGAGGTTGTCTACAATTGGGATCCTGCTTTAGAAACTGATGGCGGATATCGATTTATTTTGAAAGGTATGGATGGTGACGGTTTATTTAAACGACACATTGTAAATGTTCTTCTTGATAGAGTTCCTCCTATAGCGGAGATCACATATCCGGTTGCAGATCAATGGGTTGGCGCATCATGTAACATCAAGGGTACAGCGACAGATGATCATATCCGTAGTTATGAAATATCATATGCGAAAAAGGATTCTACGGAGTACACCACAATTATTAATAAGCAGCAAAATATTTCAGTTACCGATTCTTTACTTGTTGTCTGGGACACGACCACTTTAACAAGTGGCGGAGAATACAAACTCAAATTAGTTGTTACCGATGGTGCGGACAATGTCACCGAAGATGAGATACTGATAAATGTTGATAAAACATTTCCACAAATATTAGTTTCGGAAATAAATAGCGCCAGCTCCATTTCATCGGGCAGCAAACGATATTTTAATACAAATGTTGCTTTAAATATTGATATTATAGAAGATCATCTGGTAGAATCGGAGATACTTCTTGATGGGATTCCTTCTGAAAACAGCATTGAACTTGATAATGAAGGTATTTACAATCTGAATGTATATGCCAGCGATATTGCAGGTAATACTACAAGATTCGAGAGTAAAATAATTATCGATAAAACTGCACCTTTGATAGATGTTTACGGTGTTAAAGATGGAGACATATTTCAGAATACAATAATCCTCCCACAAATATTCATGATCGATCAAAACATTAACAGTGACATTTCGTATATAACTTTAGACGGAAATCCTTACAATGAAGGGGAACAGATCGCTTCAGAAGGGCATCATGTCTTAGATATTTACGCAATTGACAAAGCAGGCAATAGCACTGTAAGAAGAATCAATTTTAATATTGAAACAACCACATACACATATGAACAATATGCGGATGAGACAATACTTTTCGCTTATGATGTTTTCGGCCTTTATCATGCGAATCGCCGTGAGATCAGGATGGATGTTACTTTTCCGTACACTCATTCTTCGCAGCCGGAAATTTCAGCAAGCAGTAACGGTCTTGAATTCGATTCTTATATTAATGACTATGGCTGGGCGGAAGTTGTACCGGGGTCCTTCAAAAACTACGGTTGCGGAATCGCGGGCTGTACAGTAAGAACATTTATCTACTGGATAAATTCTCAGGATATGTGGAGTCCTTTTGATCCTGAGGCGATCAATTTTAGTGTTACAGTCGAGGACGGTGAAAACATGGGACCCTCTATAAACCCATTTGAGTATTCGTACGGCGGGAACAGAAATGAACTGATTGCAGTACAGTTATCAGCCTTTGATTCTGAAAAAGTATTCTACATAGATGGTGATCCGGAATTCCCTATCTATGATTATGACGGTGTTGAATACGAAGAAAACAGCAATACCGAAGCCAGTTTCGAGATAATAGAGAATGAGAACAGACTTAAAATTACCGTATCAAAAAAATACTCCTTTTGGAGTGGTGAATTCAGCAATATTGTGTACGTTTACGGGAGAAAAGACAATCCGGTCGAACCAGATGTAACCCCCCCATTTTCTACAGTGGTAAGTTTGGCCTCACCGATTACTGACAAGAAACTTTTTACCCCAGTTTCATGGAGTGGCGCGGATAATTCGGGCGATCCTTTGGGATTTAACATTAATTACAAAATTAACGACGGTTCTTGGGAAATCTGGAATATTGACGCATGTGGGACTGAATATACCCATAGCACAAGTTCGAATTTCCCCTGGACCCAATTTTCAAAAAACACCGATAGGATTTACTTCAAGAGTATTTCCAAAGATTCTTCATGCAATATTGAACCGGCTAAGCCGGAATCAGCATACGATACATATATCGATATTGAATTGCCGGTGCAAAATACCGATATTATAACTGCTTCAAGATCAGGAGATATGATAAAATCATTTACCAAAGACGGCTTTCCCGAGACTTTCGGTGTTAGTGAATTTCCAACAAAAGGAGTGAATGTCACTACTGGAGATATTGATGGAAACGGCGTGGAAGAGATCATTGTTTCAAAAATATCAAAAGATGGCAACGACAGCTATATTGATATTTACTCGTTTTATACAATGGAAAAACTGATCAGTTTTTGTGCATTTGGAGTAAATAATTATGGTTGCGCGATTGCTGCCGGTGATATTGACGGCGATGGAGTGGATGAGATCATTGCGGGAAAGGGCCATCATTTGAACTATTATGCCAAAGTCAAAATATTCAAGATTGAGAAAACAGACTCTAGTTATAACGCTACTGAAACAAAATCCTTTTTTGCGTTTTCAAATGATATAAAACATGGAGCCAATGTTTCCTGTGGAGATGTTGATGATGATGGAGTAGATGAAATAATCGTAGGAAAGGGACCGGGCGCGAGCAATGATTCACGAATTAACATATTTAGCTATGAGAATATCAACGAAGATTATCCTTCTCCTGAAAAATCTTTCTTTGCATTTGGAGATATTGTAACCTCAGGAGTATATCTGAGTTGTGGAAATATCAGTGGTAAAAACTATGAAGAGATTGTTTGCTCGAAAGGCGAGGTGCAGGGCAATGATTCAAATATCCGAGTATATGATATTCTTAATATGGATTCTGCTTATCCGGTCCCTATTTACAATTTCAATGCATATCTTGCTCCTAATACCAATGGCTGTATTCACGATTGCGGTGACATAGACCTTGACGGGTATGACGAGATCGTAACTTCACCTGGTGCCGGTTCACTTGCAGCCAATCGGATTAAGATTTTCCAAAAAGATGAACTGGAAGGAAGATTCTATGCTTATGACCAATGTAAAGCAGGCGGGATTTCTGTTGCGGTGATAGAAGGAAAACAAGATATATTGCCACCAGTTACTGATATATCATTGAGGTATAGTGTTTACGAAACACAAGAAATATCATATGTTGTGAATTATTCCCAGATCTCTTTAACCGCAAGGGATGAAGGCGAGCTTGCGACAGGAGTAGAAAATACATATTTTAGAATCAACGACTCCTCTTGGCAGATCTATACCGCGCCCTTTAGAATTCATGACACACTTATGCTTCCGGGTTTAAATTCAATTGAATATTATAGCCAGGATAATGTGGGAAATTCAGAGGAAGTTCATCATCAACAAATATTTCTTGACGATCAACCTCCTATCATTGACTCGATTGATGTAAGTCCAAGTATATTCAGTCCAAATAACGATGAGTGCAACGATAATGTAGAATTTAGGATTGCAGCACATGATGATGGTTCTGGATTGTATTATGAATGTGTTATTGCAATATATAATGGTCCGATTGTAAATACAAATCTTGTAAAAGTCTTATTTCCGGTAGAGAATAATGGAGAATATGTGATATCCTGGGATGGGACAGATGCAGATGGAAATCTTTTAGGTGATGCAGAATATCAAGTTCAAGTCTGGGTAGATGACAATCTTCATTGGTTTACGGATTCAACAACCAATGTAACGATAGATATGATTCAAACGGAACTTTCTCACATGAGTGACCCGCAGAATATTACAAACAATCTACCTGGCAATCATTCAACAGAACCAATCTGGGAACCGACTGATTCCAAATATCTTTTCTATATTGACAACCGCAGTGAACTTACTAGACATGATATCAGTACATCGGAGAAGGGGAATTTATATAGTTCGGAAGAAGTTATAAATATACCCACTTGGTTCGTTGATAAATACAGGATCCCTCGTATTGCGTTTATTGAGTCAACATTTACTGACTGGGGCGCATTAGAAAGAAATGAGCTGAAGTCTGTGCATCATTCTGGTGGAGAAGAAACGTATTATGATGGAAATCATATTGATATAATAAGTCACTTGAAATCAGCGAATAATTCGAGAAAATTGTCCTATACTATAGCGAATAGATACTTTAGACTACCTGTGTGGATTACCGGTGAATTGTACCAGAAATCCTTGATTATTGACGATTTTCCTCAGATTTACCCAGCGAAAGTAATTGATTTTAAATTATTTCTTGATGAGTATGATCCTCCTATTTGGGTATCTTGTTTCTCTTATACTACGAGTAGCATTGCTCCTGGAGAACAATATGAAGAAGCAGTGGTAGCTTCATTTTTCGAAGTAAGTGGGTATGATCCTGAAACTCGTGGAAGGAAAGATCTCGTCTTTGTCCATGATGAAGACTTCATTGAAAGACGAATATGGCTTACAAATGATTCTGCAATGGAGAAAAATCCAGAATTCTCTCCTGATGGATCTAAAATTATATATTTGTCTAGTGCAGGAGGTTTTTGGAACATTTGGTTAATTAAAAGGAATATTCCTTATGAAGGATATATTCAGCCCTACAATACAGATAATTTTCATCCACCTGTTCAATTAACATATTTTACTGACAACAGTATAGATGAAAATTCTATACAATGGACTGGAAATGGTGATAAGATCAGCTTCATTCGAACATTGGATGACGATCCGGCAAATGATTATATTCGGAAGGCAATCTTCTACATGGATTATACGGGAATGGATCAGGGAATGTTATTTGAATTCAAGACTAAAAGAGAAAATAATGGTGCTAAGTCTTTTTATGAGTGGAGTGACCAGGGCCACCTCGTGTATTCTGATTATGACGAAGCCAACGATATAACAGATATTAAGATTCGATATATGATTTGGGAAGATCCATGTGATCCGGAATACTACAATGCCCCGGGAGATATTGTAAGTAGTGATGGTCTTGTTGAAGTTGAGATTGAGAGTGACGACCTATACCAGGGAATGGAGTACATTGAGATAACAAGTGTTGACAATGTTTCTTCAGTGCCTGAGTACTCGGAAATATCTGGGATGGTGATAGGAGATGTATACGAGATCAGTTCAAGATCGGGGATCAATTATTTCAAAGATAATATAGAGATAGCCTTTAATTACGATGATTTGACTATTCTCGGGTATGATGAAGCGAATTATCAGGCTTACACTTACGATGAAGAGAATTCGGAATGGGTTATAGCACAGCCGGACGAACTTCTCACTACAAGGGATTACGACAGCAATCAGATTACAATCGAGATGCTCCATCTTTCATATTATGCACTTTGCTATCATCACAATGAGCCCGGTCCGCCGGAAATCCTTTCAATTTCAATTGCCCCGGAATATTTAAGTCCAAATGGAGACGGCGTAAATGATAGCCTGGCAGTGAGTGTTTCGGTGTCAGAGGAATCGATTGTTCATTTGGGTATTTTCAATCGAGATGGAGATGAGATTTATTGGAGTGAGGCAAATGCTCCAAACGAGGTTCCAATTACTTTTACCTGGAATGGAAAAGACCTCGATAATGAACCCGTTACAGACGATGGGGTATATGAGGTTTATCTGTATGCTCGAGATCTTGGAGGGGAATACTCAGACGAGCACTTCACCTCATTCACAATTGACCTCACTTCTGCACAGACTCGGATAGAAGTTAATCCGATAAGCAGTTTGAATGAGGTTATAAAAGGAAGTATGATCATACTTCATGCTGATGATGCATTGAGCGGAGTTCAGTATACGCAATACCGGTTTGACGATGACGAGTGGCGCCATTATACAGAATCTATGAATCTGGCCTCATTTGGTTATGGTCTGCATACCATTGAATATAGAAGTATTGATAATACCGGAAATGTTGAATCAATCAACTCATTGCAGTTTGAGCTTGTGGAGGCTTTTGATATCAGTGCGGATATTTCAGTTATTCCAAGTATCCTTATATGGGAAAATTTCAGCAATGTTTCTGAAGACCAGCATGAACAATTATCTGAATACTTTGATAATCTGGGAGGGATCATTACATATGACATTGTAGAGTCAAGCGGTGAATTTGTTTCCGGTATGAGGTCCGGTTCATATAACGAATATATTATTCTCGGGAATGCGGAAAATCTCGAAGGGCATACCTCGGAAGAATTGAGAGAACATGTCTATTCGGGAAAGGGCCTTATCACCTCTCATTATTATCATTTCCTGGGAGAAGGAGTAGTTCCTGAAGTTCTCGGGATCCGTTACAGCGGTGTCTATGATGGATATAACCTGACCATTAATCTTGTTAATTCACCGATCACCGAAGAAGGAGTATTGACAACTACAGGGACGACCTATACAGTGGAATCCCTTGGGTCCTTTGAGAGCGGCTATGTGACAGTATCGCCGCATCTGCCGTCACCCGTCATCATCGGGAATAATTATGGAGAAGGAAAGACGGTATACTTTGCCTTTGATATATTCAGCTCTCTTGAAGATGCTGGAGATATCCTTGCCGCCGCAATTGACTACGTCAAGCCGGAAGAAGAAAGTGTAATCTCCGGTGGATACAATACGGTCAGGATAAGCGTGAAATCCAATGTCTTCGACCTTCAGACGAAGATCAGTGAGATACTTCCGGAAGGAACTGAGATAATAGAAGTAATACCTGTCGGTGAGATTGAATCGAATATCGTCGATTGGAATGAGCTGATCACTGCCGGGGAAACCAGAAAGTATTATGTCTTTGCGAGACTGCCCGATACAGGTGATGAGTTTATATTTACTACAGAGGTCTCCTATCTGGCGAACGGCATTTGGTGGGAAGAGGAGCCCTTCGCGTTCACCGAGTCGGTATCATATGATCCTGAAACCTTGAACTCGGATATTATTGAAATGCTGAATGAGCTTGATGCTGATGAAAAGGAAATGAAATTCATTTTCAATGCGATCAAGTGTCTTGAAAAGATCCCGACAGCGGAAGACAGGGAAAAAGCGATACTGGAATGTCTGAAGGCAATAAATAATGTCAGGCAGGTAGAATCAACGGATATCCATGAAATCAGGATATTGCTGGATCAGCTGTTGATTGAAATCTCATGATGTTTTTTCCGGGGAGAGCATCGGCTCTCCCCGGAAAGGAAACGATAAAATAGGCTGAAGGATTAAACCTCCGATCTCCTATTCTGAAAGGAGACTTTTGAATAAAAGGATCCCTGATTTTGAAGGGACCTTGCCGCCTTCGCGGGCCAAGGGATAGTGTGCCCTATCTTATAGAAAATCCTTGTAATAAGATGCGGCGGCATCAAGGCCGGCCTTCTTTGATTCGCTGATCAATTGCTTTTTGGCAGCGATAAATTCTTTATTGTGATCTCCGCTTTTCTTAAGATTCCGTGTAAGTTCAAAGAGCAGACAGATCTTCAGTTCGATGTGCTCGGGAAATTTATCTGCTGTTTTGATCCCTTTGCGCAATGTCCTGATCCCCTCAGTTGTTTTGCCGTGCTTAAATTGAAATGCCCCCAGGAAACGCAGATATTCCAGCTCAGTATCCGGGGCTTTTGTTTCATCCAGTATTTTTACGCCTTCTTGAAATCTTTGCTCATCATTTAGAAGATACCCAAGCCGGAAAAGTGTTTTTGCAAGCCTTCTTCTCGGGCCGTTCTGCCTTGAGAGTTCTTCCGCTGCCTTAAGGTTGAAGATGGCTTTTTCAAGATCTTCTGTATCGAGGTATAGCTCTCCCAGATCTTCATGCGCGACACAGATCCCGTTTTTATCACTTACTTTTTCCGCATTCTCCAGATATCTGAAAAAACATTTTTCCGCATTCGTATGATCACATTCCTTCAGATAGATAAGACCCAGATTATTCAGGGCGATCCCCTTGCTTCTTTCATCCGATACCTTTTCACAGATCTCCAAGGCCTCGGACAATGCCTTTCTGGCTTTGCCAAGCTCATTCATATTCTTATAAAGAAGCCCCAGATTGATATTCCCCTTTGCGACCCCGGCGGGATAATTCAAAGCCTCTGATATCTCGATACTTTTTGTATAGGATTCTTCCGCCCGATTCTGAACCTTCATGAAATTGTAAGAGATACCCATGTTCATATACGCTGCCTGAAGCCCCTTTAGATTCCCGATCTCATTAGAGATATCAACACATTTATTGAAATTGACCAAGGCGTCATCGAATCGCTCCATGCCATTGTAAACAGCACCGAGATTTGAATGGATCGTAGCCCACATCCTGCGATCTCCGATCGCGCGGGCGATCTTCATGGATTTTTGGAATACCCGTTCGGATTTATTTAATTCCCCTTGGAATTTCAGTACTGCTCCGATATTGTTGAGGGAATAACATTGACCCTTGAGGTCTTGCGCCAATACGCCGATTCTGTATGCTTGTGTAAATGCCTCAAAGGCCGCCTGGATATTACCCTTGGAGATATATACCGAACCAAGTGCTTTGTATGATGCGGAAAGAAGGAGTTTGCATTTTTTAGAGCTTCTTCCCTTTAAAAGCTTCACAGCTTTTTTCCCTTCCTCAAGCCCCCTTGGGATGTCACCCAGTATTCTCAGAAGATTCGCCATTTGAGAGTGGATCTTTGCCTTTGCGATCGCCGCTCCCCGTATCTTATCAGGAATACTCTTTAATACTGCTTCCAGCATATCGCGCTGTCTGGAAAATTCACCCCTGAGCCCGAAAACGGAAGCAGAAGATATCTGTGCATCTATTTTATTGATGGAATTTGAAGGCGCTGTCTTTTCGATGAGCTTGAAGTATTTCAACGCATTTTCGTAATCGGAAATATTCAAATACAGCTGAGCGAGCTCAAGAAACAAGCTCGATCTTTGTCCCTCCACCAGAGTGATCTTCCCATGATCACATGCTTCGAGTGCTTGATTAAAATGCCTGATTGCCTCCTGGTTCAAAAACTGCTCGCCCGCCGCCTTTCCTGCGGATACGCAATATTTATATGCCTTCTTCCAATATTCCGCATTAATGAAGTGATAGGCAAGCACTGATGAATCCGCCTTTTTATTCCGTGACAGTGTTTCCATCTTTTTTGCGATTGTGCGGTGCATTTTCTTTCTTTTTTCCCGCAGAATAGAGTCGTAAATAACATCTCGAAAGACGGCATGCTCAAAGATATACTCCATCTCAATGACTTCTTCCAAATGGATAATGCCGTTCTTTTCCCCTTCAGAGAGAGAGTCAAATACGCTTTTGTCATCTATCCTTGAAAGAAGCTCACCAGAAAAACGGATGCCCATAACACTCGCGATGATAAGAGTTCCTTTGATCCGTTCTTCCAATGCATCGAGACGGGACATCACTATCGAAAAAATATTTTCAGGAAAAAGATCCTCGGTATAATTTTCCGCCGGTGTCCAAATATCCTCTTTCAGCTCAATAAAACCCTTTTCTCTCAAATATGAAAGGGTCTGTTCCATGAAAAACGGATTGCCGTCCGTTTTTTTCATAATTCCGTCAACGATCGTTTTGTGAACATCATTTCCCAGAACCGCATGCGCCATCTCTTGTGCCTTCGCATCTCTCATCGGGCGGAATATTACCTTATTATTGCCGTCAGGGATCTGATCGGAGATTATTCTTGATGAAAGCATCATCTTGATGGGTACCCCGTCGAAAGAATTGACAAGGCGCAAGAGATCAAGTATTTCTTGCAGCAGATCCTCATTCAGGATATGAGCATTATCCGCCCACACCGCCTGCACCGATCTTTGATTTCTTAAGATGAGCTGTGCTGCTTGAATGAAGTTATCTCTGATGGCCTTTGGCTCAAGAAACTCAAAGACCGTTCCTGAAAGCGGCCGTCCAAGAAGATAATAATAAAGTATCGGGAGCAGGTCGGACATCCTCTCCGCCTCTTCCGCGCTCTGCAAAGATATAAACGAAGCCAAGCTCTCCACTTTCTGCTGGGGGTCCTGCTGATCCGCCATACCGGTAATATCGAGAAGCAGCTGCTTGAGCAGATCTCCCCGTCCGGGATCATTGGAGGCCTCATATCGGAAAACCTCAAGCTCCTGCTTCTTGAGCACCTCATGTATGGTCCGGGTTTTACCCATACCTCCCTCTCCAATAACATATAGAACATAATTGGAGAGGTCCGAAAGGAAATCATTTATCATATTTTCATATTCTTTCCGCTCAATATATGGAGTTGAATATTTTTTGAAATCCCGCTTTCCAAGAGGCTCAAAGCGTTTCAGTAATTCAGATTTGCCCTTAACCCGAATAGGCTCGATCTCTCGATATGAAAAATATTCTTCTGTCAGCCGTTTTACATCCCGCGAAACATAAACTCCGCCTTTTTCAGCGGACTGCGCAAGCCGTGCAGCGGTATTTACGGCATCACCGAGCAAGGTATATGTTTTCCTGTCCCTGTTCCCGATTATACCGGCAAAGGCGTAACCCTGATTGATGCCGCATTTCACTGTGATCTGAGAATAGTATGATAATTGCTTCACTATCATCTTTCCTGCGGTAAGAGAATTTATTAGATCATTCGGCCGGGAAAATGGAGCACCGAAAGTGATGAGTACTTTGAAAGATCCGGGAGAAATATTATCAATAAGCTGCAATGCTCCGCCAAATCGTTCAACAATATTTCCGATCTCGGAAACAACCTGCTGTAAAAGCGGAATGTCGGGAGAGGCGGGATCAATGCCGCTTACCTTTAAAAATATTACACTTACCGCCCGATGTTCTCCGAATTGCCCCTTCTCGGCGATCTTGAGTATATCATTAGGCACATAGGCCTTGACCGGGAGTGAATAATTGTATGTAAAATCATTGCTATTGTCTTTTTTGTCCTTTAATGTCTGCCAGAGCTCCTCTCCCGAAGAGGCGCTGTCCTCCATCTCGGCTATCATCTTTACGGCATCTCCCGCAATGAAGATATTTGCCGCATTCTCATTTCCTACAATGATCTCATTCCAGCTTCCGATAACTCCCGTTGTCTTCATCGATAGAGAAAATGCGCCGAACGGTGTCGGAATATTATCAAAATCCCCCATCGCTTTCATCATTTCAGAGGAACATTTTTTGCCAGCCGTCTTATCCATGAAGGAGATGAGCATGCCGTCACCTGCGAAATAAATAACATAACCGTTGTTTTCTTTGATAATATCGAGCATTCTTCCGAAATACATATCAAGAATTCCGATCAATGCTTCCGTGCCCGCTTTTCCATGGGACCCAAGCGCTTCGCTCATCTTTGTAAATCCGGAAACATCAGAAAAGAGCAAAGCCCCTCTTTTTTTGATTAGATTAGTTTTCGGCGCCTCACCTGCAAATGGCAGGAAGGCCTTGTAGCTGTCTTTTGCCATGGTTTATTATATACCGAATTAGGATAGCGGTCAAGGGAGGTTGGCGTAACGCCAACCGTGTGAAGTGTGAGGTGTGAAGTGTAAAGTGATAAAAAGAGTACGAGGGGAGCAAAATAGAGGCTGGAGGTTGGAGGTTGGTGCGGAGGAGAATAAGTATAATTAACAATGGACAATTGACAATTTCCCTAATCTCAGACTATTCATTGTCCGCTGTCGAAGCGTAAATTGCGAACCACCCGCTTGAACACACAGTAAAAATATTATACAATTTCCCATGGAAACAAAAGAAATATTGAAGAAGCTTGTAAATGTGCCGTCGATCTCAAATAATGAAAATGAGATATGCGCCGTGGTCTTTGAGATGCTTTCAAAAATCGGGATGGATACGAGAAAAGTCGCTGTGGATGAGAAGGGGTTCTGTGTTTATGCGGTAAAGGGTGATCCCAAGATTATTCTGAACGCGCATCTGGATACCGTCCCCCCGCACATTCCTTTTAGCGATCGAGGGGAGAAATTATTCGGCCGCGGCTGCTGTGATACAAAGGGCTCTGCCGCCGCTATGATCTGTGCCGCTTCTGATGCTATTGACAAGGATTTCACCGATTTCGGCCTCTTATTTACCGTCGGAGAAGAAGTGGATTTCAGGGGCGCTATTGAAGCCAAAAAACAATTATCCCCTCTGCCGTTCATGATAGTGGGTGAGCCTACTTCTCTGAGGCCGGTCACCGCGCATTTCGGAGTTGAGAAATTCACATTTCTGGTCAAGGGTATTGCCGCTCACAGTGGATATCCATGGAAAGGTGACAATTCGATAAGTAAAGCCGCGCGTCTGATAGTCGCTTTAGAGGATATCAAGGCGGAAAAAAACACGACATTCAGTATATGTATAATAAAGGGCGGCGAGGCGGATAATATAATTCCGGCGGAGACAGAATTCGTATTAACGCTAAGAAGAGATCCCGATGACGATACCGATTATAAAGATATATTTTCGCGGCTTCTGTCAGTATACAATGCGGTCATCGGGGAGCATTTCGTTTTGCCGGCAGTAGCGTGTGACCTTCCGGAAACCCTTTCCTTTCTTGGTGCCGGCAAGACGGTATCCTACGGCACCGAACTTTCTATTTTTAAAAATGGCGTGGTTTTGGGGCCGGGAAGCATTGAAAATGCCCATCAGCCGGATGAATTTGTCCTTCTTTCCGAGCTGGAAGCCGCTCGGGAACTGTATTTGCGAATTCTCAAGAATGACGCTTCGCATAACTCGAAAAGCCATTAAGAAAATACAGAAATATCATTATAATAATATAAAGGATCATTGCGATGGGGATCGGGATGAGCTTGTCGTATAGCGAGGTATATAGGATGGAGTTCATATATGCCACATAAATGTAAAACGGCCCCAGCATAGCAAAGAGAAATGAAAATATATTAAAGATGAAGCCAAAATTTATCTTTTTGCGGGCAGTTGTCCCGTATTTTTTTAAAAACCCCCAGAACCGCAGACCTCCCTCTGGAAAGAGTTTCTTGAGTGAAATAAGGTAGAAAGCAAAGAATTCAAAGCTGAGTATTGATAGAAAGATCTTTCCGGTCAAACCGTACCATTTGGCAAGGGTCAAGCCGTAGGTCTCCAGCACGATCTTCCAGAGAGGATTCGCTTCATCCGCAAGATCCGGAGTGATATGCAGGGTAATGAAATAATCGCCAAGATGCGCTACCAAAGAGATCCCGCCGATGATAGAAGCAAGCAGAAATATCCTTTTGGTCATTTTTTTTCGAATAGGCAGTATCATAAGTACGGAACTCAATGAAACGGTGATCCACGCAATTATACAGATTGACGGCCCCAATTTTTCCACGAGCTCAAAGATGATTAAAAGAAATTCATACATATCGCAATACTCCCCGCACCTTACTAATGGTGCGCTGCGGCCCTCTGCATTGAGCGTAGCATATTTTACTTGAATATTCAAAAGGCATTTATTTCTTTTCACTACTTACACTTCACACACCACACTTCACACTTCAAATGCAAAATGCGCTTGAAGGCACACTTTGCATTTGATTTTATTGTCAGATTTTGATACAATGCCACTTTGATTGATATTATATAATCGGAGGATATTATGAAAAAAGACATCCATCCAAAATATGTTGAGTGTAACGTGAGTTGTGCCTGTGGAAGTACTTTTGTAACCAGGTCAACCAAGAAGGAGCTGAAAGTTGAAATATGTTCGGCATGTCACCCCTTCTTTACGGGTCAGCAAAGATTTGTTGACACTCAAGGAACTTTGGAAAAATTCAAGAAGAAATACAATCTCAAATAATTGCATATGAGTTTGGAAAATGTAATTTCCATACTCTTAGAGGAATTTAAAGAGATCGAAAAAAGGGTTTCACACCCTGAAGAGTTCTCTGATTCAAGCGAGTATGTGGAATTAACCAAGAAATACACTCGCATGAAGGAAGTTGCTGAGGTTTTTGAGAAATATTCTACCGTTGTGGGCAGGATCTCGGAATATGAGGATGCGATCTCCAAGAATGAAGATCCCGAAATGGTTGCTCTTTTAAAAGAGGAGCTTCCCGAGCTCGAAAGCAAGAAAATCGCACTCCATCAAGTGCTGATCCTCAAAATAGTACCCCCGATAGCAGAAGATTCGAGGAATGCGATCATGGAGATCCGAGCCGGCACCGGCGGCGATGAAGCGGCATTATTCGCCGCGGAACTTCTTCGCATGTATACCAAATTCGCCGAGATGAATAAATGGAAAACAGAGGTATTGAGCTTCAGTGATACCGGAATGGGCGGCATTAAGGATGCCGTGGTCAAGATCAGCGGAAAGAACACATTCTCCTTTTTGAAATATGAGAGCGGTGTCCACAGAGTACAGCGCGTACCCGCTACCGAATCTCAGGGCCGCCTGCATACATCTGCGGTGACTGTCGCCGTTTTACCGGAAGCCAAGGATGTGGATGTTAAGATCAATAATGAAGACCTGAAAATAGATGTTTTCAGATCCTCAGGCCCGGGGGGACAGAGTGTCAATACAACTGATTCCGCGGTGCGTGTAACCCATGTACCTTCCGGAATCGTGGTGACCTGTCAGGATGAGAAATCCCAGATACAGAACAAGGCCAAGGCCATGATCATTCTTCGTACAAAACTCTATGAAGAGGAACAAAGGAAATTGGCGGCAGAGCGGGATTCCTTGAGAAGGTCTATGATCGGGTCGGGAGACCGTTCCGAAAAGATAAGGACATACAATTTTCCGCAGAACCGGATCACCGATCACAGGATCAAGCTGACCCTGTATAAATTGGATATGTTCCTTGGCGGATACATCGAAGATATGATAGCTGCGCTTAGATTTGAGGATAATTTGAAGAAATTGGAAAAAATGGTGAAAAATGGATAATAAGATCTTAGAATTGATCAAGTATGGCGATGCCGCCCTGAAGGAAGCCGGTATTGAAAAGGGTAAGCTGGAAGCGGAGATGCTGCTCTGTCATGTTGTGAATAAGACAAGGATACAGCTCTACATCGACCTGAGCGGCTTTATCGCGCAGGAAAAGATAGATCAGTACAAATCATTGATCAAGGAAAGGATGCGCCGCAAACCCATGCAGTATATCCTGGGAACCGCTGCTTTTTACGGTTTGGAATTCATGGTGAATGAATCCGTATTGATCCCCCGTCCGGAAACGGAAACATTGGTAGAGCTTGCTTTGGAGCATATCAACAATCGTTTCGAAAGAATGCTCTCGGTACTTGATATCGGCACCGGTAGCGGCAATATAGCGGTCTCTATCGCCAAGAATTCAAATATTGTGGAAGTGTTCGCAATGGACAATAATGAGAAGAGCCTCGAAGTCGCTAAGCGCAATGCGGAAGAGAACGGCGTCAAGGGAAAAATAAAATTTATGAACCGCTCTATTCACGATGACTATGAAGAATTGAAAACGACGATAGACGGTTATGTTGATGTAATAGTTTCCAATCCCCCATATATTCCGGATGAGCAAGTGGAAAAACTCATGCCCGAAATCAGCCAATACGAACCGCATTACGCATTGGCCGCCGGCGCAGACGGTCTCGAATTTATAAAGAAGATCATCCTTGTCGCAAATGGCCTCTTGAAGTATAACGGAGTCCTCATCGTTGAGATCGGAGACGATCAGAAAAGAGATGTCGAGGCATTCGCCTCAAGGTATTTCTCAATAGAATTCGCTGAAGATCTGAACGGTGTTCCCAGATTCCTGATAGCGGAGAAAAGGGGCTGATGGATTCATTTCGCATCATCGGCGGACAGCCGTTATTCGGTCAATTAACGGTCAGCGGCTCAAAGAATGCCGCCTTGCCGATAATCGCCGCTTCCCTTCTCTTCAAAGAAAAGGTCACACTTACAAATATCCCCGAACTCGCTGATATAAGGACAATGATCAAGCTTCTGAATATTCTAGGTGCCGAAACAACATTTGAAAATAATCGGCTCACCATTGATCCTACTGATCTCAGAAGTGACCAGGCCCCTTATGAATTAGTGAAAACGATGCGTGCCTCAATATATGTTATGGGGCCGCTTTTGGCTACCAAGGGACATACGCGAGTCTCTTTTCCCGGCGGTTGTTCCCTGGGTGTACGCCCTATCGACATACACCTCAAGGGCTTTGAGAAATTAGGCGCCTCGATCGAGGTAAATGGCGGTGATATCGTCGGAAAGGCAAAACACCTGAAGGGTTCAGAGATAAATTTGGCCTTCCCTTCCGTAGGCGCCACATGCAATCTTATTATGGCAGCGGTTCTGGCGAAAGGTATTACGAAGATGAAGAACTTCGCCAAAGAGCCCGAGATCTGGGACCTTGTTGAGTTCCTTAATCGTTCCGGCGCGAAGATCATGAGAAAAGAAGAATACATTGAGATAGAAGGCGTAGAAACTCTCAGCCCTATTGAATATTCTGTTATGCCGGACCGTATCGAGCTCGGGACATTAGGCGCCGCGGCGCTGATCACCGGTGGTGAGATCAAATTAAAATGGCAGCATTCCGATATTATTTCCTCCTTTCGAGAGAAACTTGAGGATATGGGGCATCATGTACGTCTGGATGAAGAAGAAGGCATTTACACCTTTAAAGCTGGAAAAATGAAAGGGAATATCGATGTGAGAACATTGCCGTATCCCGGATTTCCAACCGACCTTCAGCCACTGCTTGGAGTATTACTGACCTTAAATAAGGGAACCTCGCATATTCACGAGACCATATTTGAGAATCGCTTCATGTGGGTTCCCGAATTGGAAAGAATGGGCGCCGACATCCATAAAGAAGGCGAAAGTATAATTATCAATGGCGTGAAAACGCTTCAAGCCGCCCCGATCATGGCATCGGATATTCGAGCAGGAGCCTCCCTTGTTCTCGCCGCATTGGCAGCGAAGGGAGAGACGGTTATTCGCCGAATCTATCATATTGACAGGGGCTATGAAAATCTGGAGAAGAAATTAAGTAGCGTAGGCGCAAAGATATTCAGGGAAAAGATATGAATTTCCAAAAGGCCCATGCAAAGGTCAATATGTACCTCGCAGTGGGTAAAGCTTCTCAAAATTTTCACCCGATAGAGTCTCTTTTCTGCCTGATCGAACTTTCGGATGAACTTACTTTCAAAAAGAGCCCATCCGGTTTTGACTTGAAGGTCTCCGGCCCGTATGCGAAAGATCTAAAAGGTAAGAATCTTCTGGAAAGGATATGGGAAGATCTCAGCGGATCCATGCCCGAAATATCCGGCATCGAAATATCTTTAAAAAAGAACATACCCGTTTGCGGGGGCCTGGGCGGCGGCTCGTCCGACGCGGCGGCATTCCTTCGATACCTTCATTTGAATTTTCATCCGTTCGGCGACATCAAGGATCTTTTCAAATATGCCTACGATCTTGGAAAGGACATTCCCTTCTTTCTCACCGGCTGGTCCGCCGCCAATATAACGGGCATTCAGAACAAGATCGAGTATTTTGATATGTCCTGCAGTGACGAACTCTTTCTCTTTATCCCGGAAAAGGGCGCTTTGACCTCAGAAGTGTTTAAGAATTTCGATCGTCAAAATTACGCTTCAGTATTGACAAGAAATGAAAAAATCAGTAAAATACAATTTATTTGCAATAATTGTTCATTTACTGAATTGGGAGAGGTGGGTTTCAATGATCTTGAGAACTCTTTTTTCAGCTTATGCCCCGAGTATAGTGAGACATTTGATCTGATCAAAGAAAACAGTTGGTTTGCGCGGCTCAGCGGAAGTGGGTCTACCATTTTCTTTATCCCCAAGAATAAAGATGTATTTTTAGATATGTTCGGCAAAGAACGTGCCAACAATTTGATAGGAACTAAAATGCTGGGGTGTAGCCAAGTGGAAAGGCAGTGGGTTTTGGTCCCGCCATTCGAGGGTTCGAGTCCTTCCACCCCAGCCAGAATATTGATATGAAGACAGCAGTGATATTGGCCGCAGGCCTCGGCAAAAGAATGGGAGGTAACTCCCCGAAAGTATTGGCGGAGCTTAACGGCCGCACACTTATTTCTCATCTGATGCATTCCGTTGAGGTTTTTTTTCAGAGGATCATTGTGGTTGTGGGATTTAAGGGTGAGCTGGTAAAAGAAGAGGTTTTGTCTGAATTCCCCAATGTAGAATTCACCGAGCAGAAGGAGCAGCTGGGTACCGGGCATGCGGTTATGATGGCCCTGCCTATGCTGACAGAGAACTCAGAGGTGTACATTCTTAACGGGGATACGCCTCTGCTGAAAAGAAAGAGCCTTGAGGAGCTGGGTGAGACCCACAAGAACATGAACAGTGATCTCACCGTAGGTTTATTACGGCTTGATGACCCGATGGGTTATGGTAGAGCGTTGGTGAACAATGGCCTTTTGGAGCGCATTGTTGAGGAACGCGACGCCGATGAAAATATTCGCAGTGTTCGCCTTGTTAACGGAGGTGTTTATCTGCTTGATGTTCCCGACTTGAAAGATGGACTTTCAAGTATAGGGAATGATAATGCTCAGAAAGAGTATTATCTCACCGATATTGTTTCGGTATTGAATGGTAAAGGAAAACGGGTAGCAGCCCATGTGTTTCCTGATAATTGGCAGCTTATGGGAGTGAATACCCCAGAGCAGTTGAAGGAATTGGAGAAGTATGTATAATAGTAAAGAACTCAGAGTATTTGGCGGAAATGCCAATCAGCCGCTAACAAGCGATATCTGTTCGTATCTTGATATAGAACTTGCTCCGATCGAGATCCGTCATTTTTCCGATGGAGAAACCTTTGTCAAGATCAAGGACAATGTCAGGGGAATGGATTGTTTCATCGTACAGCCTACTTCTTCAGATGTGAACAGTAATCTGATGGAGCTTCTTATTATCATAGATGCCTTAAAGCGCGCCTCCGCCGGCCGTATCACCGCGGTGATGCCCTATTACGGATATGCAAGGCAGGACAGAAAAGACCAGCCGAGGGTGCCCATTACCGCTAAATTGGTCGCTGACCTGCTTACCGCAGCCGGCGCGCAGAGAATTATTACGATGGACCTTCATGTTGATCAGATACAGGGTTATTTCAATATACCGGTCGACCATCTTTATGCCGCCCCTGTATTTATAGATAATTATCTCAGTAAAATAGATTTTGACCTGATGGTATCTCCAGACACCGGCGGGGTGGCGCGTACTCGAGCCATCGCGAAAAGAATGAAAAAGAGTATCGTAATAATCGATAAAAGAAGGCACAGCCCCAATCATAGTGAGGTATTGAATGTCATAGGCGATGTCAAAGACAAAAGTCTTGTAATATACGATGATATCCTCGATACATGCGGTACGGTGATCAACTCATCCGATGCCTTGCTGGCAGCTGGTGCCAAGGCGGTCAGGGTTGTAGGAGTTCATGGGGTACTCTCCAAGAACGCCGTTGAAAAATTGGATGCAAGCAACATACTTGAAATTGCCATTACCAATTCAATTGAACAGAAGAAAAGCTCACGGAAATTGAAGGTATTCAATGTTTCATCACTAATAGGTGAAGCAATATTGAGAATACATACAAATACTTCCGTGAGTTCTCTCTTCGTATAGATATAAAGTATAGGAGTGCATGATGATAATAAAAGAATTAGCAGCACAAAAAAGGACAGACAAGGGAACCGCAAAGGTAAAAAGACTCCGAAAAACAGGAATGATCCCCGGAATAATCTACGGAAGGCATCTGGAATCGGCGATCCCCGTTACTGTTGAGAAGCAGGAATTTACCAATCTCATCAACAGAATAGAATGGGAGAGCAGTCTTATCAATCTGAACCTTGAAGGAACGGAGCAGGAAGTCATTCTGAAGAAGGTCGAATATGATACCTATAAGCACAATATTGTTCACTTCGACATGTTCGCCATTAAGCGTGGTGAGAAGATCGATGTTAAGATACCTATTGTTCTGACGGGCGAAGCGATCGGCCTTGAGCATGGCGGTATTGTCGATCAGATGACAAAAGACCTGCATGTTAAGTGTTTACCGAAAGACCTTATTGACCATTTCATGGTTGATATAACCGCTCTTGATATGGGTGATTATATTAAGGTCCGGGACATTGATGCCGATCTTGAAAAGTTCGAAGTGCTTTCATCCCCGGATGAAACAGTGATCCTTATAGCGACACCTGCGAAGCTCATTGAGCCGACTACTGATGAGGAAGAATTGGAAGGTGAAGAAGGTGTTGAGGAAGGAGCCGAGGAAGAAACCGAAGGAACGCAAGAGGAAAAATAGGTGTTGGTTATAGGCTTGGGCAATCCCGGTCCTGAATACAGCAAAACCCGCCATAATGCGGGATTTATGCTGGTCGATTCAATGGTCAGAGTAAATAGATCAAATGTGCGCCTTGCTGGAGAGAACTATGCTTTGACCGAAGCAAAGAGATCAAAGAAGATCTGCCGCGGTGAATTTTACAGCTCCGCAGGTAAGCTTTCAGGTTTTTTCAAGCCCATGACCTATATGAATCTGAGCGGTAAAGCAGTGAAATGTCTCGTGGAAAGGATGAGCATTCCATTAACGGAATTAGTAGTCTGCCACGATGATATGGACATCCCTCTCGGCGAGATCAAGGTGAAATTCGGGGGAGGTGCCGGAGGGCACAAGGGCATACTGTCCGTTTCCTCTGAATTGGGCAGTTCGGATTTTGCGAGAATACGCATAGGGATCTCAAAATCCGCAACCGGTGACCCTGCCGATTATGTTTTGGAGCCGTTCTCGGAAGAAGAGAAAGATATCTTTGATAAGGGATTGAAGCAGGCCGTTTCCGCAGTCCATGCCCTTGCGGCTAAAGGGGTTCCGACTGCGCAGACGATCTTTAATAGAAAATTGGAAAGTGAAACGAGTCAAGAAATTGATACAAATGTTTAGGAGGCTTTAATGGAACTGAGGAAATATGAAACAATGTTCATCCTTAGACCTACATTGACCGAAGAAGAGGTCAAGAAATTTATTGAAAGGATAAATACTCTGGTAACAGAGAATAAAGGCAAGATCAAAGAAGAACCAAAATACTTCAAGCGAAACCTTGCTTATGCTATTAAGAAGAACAGTTCGGGATACTACTTCGTTTTTAATTACGAGGTCCCTTCTGACTTTAATAAGATTTTGAGCGAATCTCTTAAGTATGACGAGGATGTATTGAGATATATGCCTGTCGTACAGGAATAGGAGAACCATTCATGGCATTCTATCTTAACAGAGTTATGCTCGGCGGAAATATTACCGCCGACCCGGAAGTGAGAGAGGTTACGAATAACAGGGTGTGCAATTTTACCCTTGCGGTGAACAGGACATATTATTCACATACCGGCGACACAACGGTGAAAAAGGAAGATACGGTATTTGTCCGGGTAACGGCATGGAATAAATTAGCGGATCAGCTGTCTAATTATATTAAAAAGGGCGCGAACCTTTTTGTCGAAGGCAGATTGACTTCGCGTCAATGGGCCACCGATGAAGGCAAGACCATAAACTATCTTGATGTTACCGCGGAAAAGATAACATTCGTTACCAGCAAAGGAAGAGACGGTAATTCCCAGGAGCCCGCCGGCAAAACTGAGGAGGACAATCACTCAGCGCCCGCGGCTACGAACGATTATGAAAATGAGATTGTCAATAAAGAAGGCGAAGAGGACACGAGTGACCTCTGGAGCAATGATTAACAGGGAGAAATAAGATGCTGAAAAAAAGAAAAAGATGTGTATTTTGCAGTAAGGGCGTCAAAGAGATAGATTACAAAGATGTTGACAACCTTAGAAATTTTGTTACTGAAAAGGGAAGAATATTACCCAGAAGGATAACCGGCGCGTGTTCTTTTCATCAAAGAAAACTTACCGTCGCAATAAAAAGAGCAAGACAGATGGCCCTTTTGCCATTTGATTCGACAGCCCATCTGAGGAGAATGAAGAAATGAAAGTAATAGTTGCTATCGCCCAGGACAATCTTGGGAACCGGGGAGATATTATTAACATCAAAGACGGGTACGCAAGAAATTACCTGATCCCCAGAGGAATTGTTCTGCCCTTTTCCAAGGGAAATATCAAGAAGTTGGATATGGAGAAGACGGCATACAATAAACAAGTAAAAAAAGAGATCCTGGAAGCTGAGAATGTTTCCGCCGCTCTTTCTCAGGTGTCATTATCCTTCGTAGAAAAGACACATAATGAGAACATGCTTTACGGCTCGATCTCCGAGAAGGATATCCATGAAAAGCTTACAGAGCAGGGATTTACTCTGGATAAGGATCAGATCGTTCTAGAGGAGCATATCAAGGTTATCGGAGATCACACCGTTAATATTAAATTAAAAGGCGGAACTGAAGTGTCCATCAGGATATCTGTGAATCCGGAAGATCAGCCCGAGCCCAAGGAAGCAAAAGCCGAGGAAACGGTTGAGCCTAAAGCTGCTGTTGAGCCTGAAGCTGCTGTTGAGCAGCCCGAAACCCCTTCTACTCCTGTTGAAGGATTAGAAGAAGGTTCTCCCGAGCAGGAATAAACCGGGCCCATGGCCAAGAAAAAAGAGATCAAGAGTCATGTAAAACTATCAAGAGAAGTGCCCAGCAGCATAGAGGCCGAGCAGGCGCTTCTCAGTTCGATCCTGATCAATAACGAGCTTTTCAAGGACATTATCAATCATATTTACAGCCCGGATTTTTTCTATTTGGAAAAACACAAGGTCGTTTATCAGTGCATGATTGACCTTCATAATGAAGGCAAGCAGCTGAATCCTATCAATGTACTGGAAGAGCTCAAAAAGAATGACCTTGAGAGTAAATTGAACGAAGAAGAGATCTATGAGTTCATGGAATCTCAATTTCTCGGGAGTACCTGGGACACATATGCCAAGATCATCAAGGAGAAATTCCTCTTTCGAAGGGTTATTCAGGAATGTTCGGAAATAATTGAAGAATCATTGCATGAGAAGAAACTAACAGCTGTAATTGACCATCTCTTCAGTAATTTTAATTTGATCTCTCAGGCGATCTCCTCTACGAAAGAGGAATATAATCTACAAAATAAATTGATCGATTTTAAAAATGATATCGTTTCAAAGATCGAAAGCGGTTCTTTTAAACCTAATATCGTTCATTCAGGATTTCAAAAATTGGACAAGAAGGTAGGCGGCGGCCTGTATCCGGGATCATACAATATTCTGGGAGCCCGTGCATCAGTGGGAAAAACCTCATTCGCGCTAAATCTTATGCGCAATATGGCGATGGAGGGGAAAAATATCCTTTTCTTTTCATTAGAGCAGCCGGTCGAACAGATCATCGCGAGATTCCTGTCCATGACATTGGAAATATCATTTATGCCTGCCATGTCCGGAGATATTATTGCTCTTAACGACAGGTACGGTGATGATACCGCCGATGTCATCAATCATGCGATAGAGACCATCGGAAATTATGCCGATCGCATAAATATTATAGATGATTCCAAACTGGATATAAATGATATGAAAAATATCACCAGAAGATATGTAAAGGAAAAGGGTGTCGAGGTTGTGTTCATTGATTATTTGCAGTTCATTAAATCAGCGGTAAGGGACACTAAATTGAGGGAGACAACTGATATTTCACGGAGCCTTAAGGAGCTGGCCTCAGAGGAGAAGGTCTCGCTATTTGTTTTATCGCAGCTTTCAAGAAGCATTGAGCAATACGATAGAAAGGATAAATCTCCCAAACTTTCCGATCTAAGGGATTCGGGGGCTCTTGAACAGGATGCGGATGTCGTTATGTTCCTCTATCCCGCGGAGGATCAGACAGCAGGAAAACCCGGCGAGGCCGCGCTTACTGATTATCTTTCAAATCCTGAAGCGAGGATAAATGTTTCCATTGCCAAGAATCGTAATGGAGCAACGGGCATCGTGCCGTTCATCTTTTTCAAATCCAGATTCACTTTCGAAGAAACCGACAGTAATTGGTAATATATGGGGATACTAAAGTTATTTTACGAAAGATTCTTCAATCTTTTTGAGCAGGTAGGGAATATCACATTATTCACCGCAGATACCTTCAAATGGTTATTTAAGAAACCTTTCCGAAGACAATTAGTGGTCGAACAGATGGAAAAAATAGGGATACAGACCTTGCCGGTCGCCCTGCTCACATCTGCCTTCACCGGTATGATCTTCATCGTGCAATTGTATTTCTCTTTGAAGGAATTTGATCTGGAGCCTTTGTGTCCCCGCTCTCTGGGTCTTACACTTATCAGGGAGCTTGCCCCGATCCTGTCGGGTTTGGTTATGGCCGGCCGAGTGGGTGCCGCGATCACGGCGGAGATAGGGACAATGAAGGTCACAAATCAGCTTGACGCTATTACCATCATGGGGATAAATCCGGTTCAATATCTGTCCGTACCCCGATTGATCGCTACATCTCTTGCAATGTTCGGTATTGTTGTAATGGCTAATTTTGTTGGAATTCTTGGCGGATACTTAGTCGGCACCACATTGCTTGATCTGAACAAGGCGACGTTTATCGCCGAAACCCTTAAGTATATTGAATTAAAGGATTTCTTTGCCTCTGCCGGCAAGGGAATTTTTTTCGGGATGATAATCTCGATAATCGGTTGCTGGCGTGGTTTTTATGTTAAAGGCGGCTCCAAGGGCGTTGGAAAGGCTACAATGGAATCAGTAGTTATTTCCATGATCCTTATTCTTGCGGCTGATTATGTATTGAATCTGATAATATGGTAATATGGAAATATTAAGAGTAGAGAACCTTAGTAAGGCCTTTAAGAAATTCAAGGTGATAGATGATATCAATCTCTCGTTCGAGAAAAATGAGATATTCACGCTGATGGGCCAGAGCGGCACCGGTAAATCGGTGTTTTTAAAACTGGTGCTCGGGCTGTTGAAACCGGACAAAGGACGCATCATTTTTCAAGGCGAAGAGATAACGCATGCATCCGATCAGGCCTGGATAGAAATACGCAAAGAAATGGGAATGCTCTTTCAGAACGGCGCTCTTTTTGATTCTTTGAATGTCTTTGAAAATGTTTCCTTTCTGCTTACTGAGCATTTAAATATTCCGCATGAGGAGAAAGTGGAGCGGGTGTATAAACTCCTTATGGAAGTTGGCTTGAAGGGTATTGAGGAGCTTTATCCTTCTGAATTATCGGGAGGAATGCAGAAAAGGGTGGCCCTTGCACGGACGATCGCTTTGAACCCTGCCCTGCTCTTTTATGATGAGCCGATCACTGGCTTGGACCCCATTACTGCAGCGGTCATTATCCGTCTGATCCGGGATTTGAACAAAAAGAATAAAATAACTTCAATAATAGTCAGCCATAGCATCAAGACCTCTCTGGAGATATCTGACCGGCTGGGCCTTCTGTACAGAGGGAAGCTTGTCGCATTGGAGGAAGCAGAAGATATTAAAAACAGCAAGAATAAATATTTGAAGCAGTTCATTGAAGGAAGCACCAAAGGCCCGATCGAGGTGTTCCTGGAGGAAACAGTATAATGGGAAAAGAGATAAAAATAGGATTGTTCGCGACATTCGTGATTATCGTAATGGCATGGTTTATTATTACCATATCCAATTATCAGATAAAGAAGCGAAATTACAAGGTTTTAGTGGACTTTTCATATGTGGGCGGCCTGGATTCCGGAACTCCTGTCCGGCTTTCCGGCGTAAAGATCGGTTCGGTCGCCAAGGTCTATATACACGACGCGCATCCCAGAGTCCTTATGGAGATACAAAGAGGAATAAGGATCAATAAAGAGGCGTTGATATATATAAATTCACTCGGCATTATCGGTGAGGCGTATGTGGAGATCACCATCGGCGATCCCTCCGCGGGCTATCATGAGGAAAACGCGAAAGGCCTCATACTTACAGGAAGAGACGCGGTGTCTATGGGAGATCTTATCTTCAATCTGAACGATTTTTCTCTGAAACTGGGCAAATTTGAAGAAACCATTATGCTGATAAATGAGTCGCTGGATGGTTTGAATAAGGGCATGGATAAAGCCTTTGCTCAAATCGACCGGCTCGTAAAGCCCCTTGAGGGATCAACGGATGATATAGTTGATATGATAAGTAACGCGAAATCAATGCTTTCCAAATTCAATAAACTCCTGGACAATCCCAATATTGACGATGCCATAGATAATCTGAATATTGCGGGAAAGAAGTTCAATCTGGTAATGGATGAGACGCTTCCCGCCATTGAAAAATTGAACAAAGGAGAAGGCACTCTCGGTAAACTACTGAATGATGACAAGCTTCATAAGCGGCTTACATCCTTATCTGAAGAATTGGAAACCGCTTTGGCAAAAGGAAAGGAGCTGCAGTTCTGGTGGTATGGCGACCTTGTGTCGGATCGTGCGCTTTCCGCCTTTGACGGTAACCTTAATTTTGAATTTTATCCCGCTAAGAACAGATTTTACTCATTCGGAATTTCGAAAATAGGCAGCGGTGACGCGAAACTCAACGCCACTCTGAATGTAGTATTGAACAGATTTGTTATTTCCGCGGGAATAACCGAGGAAACCCCCGCGATCGGACTCGGGTATAATTTCACCGAACGGAGCCGTTTACGGCTGGAGACCTTCCATTGGGATCAGGGTTTCAATGCCCTCAATCTCAGAATATCTTTCCGGCAGTATATCAAATGGGCGGGGATCAATCTGACCTTCGACGACCTCATACATTCTCCTGCCGTGAAATTCGGCCTTTCAATACGATTCAGAGAGGAGGATTTCAAGTATCTCTTCGGCATTACGATGTGATGAAGATAAAGAAACTTGAAGCGGCTTTAATTAATAAGATCGCCGCGGGTGAGGTCGTAGAACGCCCCGCCTCTGTTCTGAAGGAATTGCTGGAAAACAGCATTGATGCCGGTGCCGACAGTATTTCTATACATATTGAAGAAGGCGGCACCCGGCTTATCCGTGTTGTGGATAATGGCGAAGGCATGGTGCCTGACGATATGAATTCGGCATTTACGCGTTATGCCACAAGTAAGATAAAGAGCCTTGAAGACCTCGATGCGATCCATACTCTCGGATTTCGAGGCGAAGCCCTTCCCAGCATAGCCTCGGTTTCACGCATCGGTATTTTTTCAAAAACCCCTTCCTCGGAAAGCGGCAATTATATCGAGATGGATGGGGGAAATATCATTGATCAACACGAAAGAGGCGGCCCGTCGGGAACAAATATTTCCGTGAAAGAACTTTTTTTTAATGTTCCCGGCAGAAAAAAATTCCTAAAATCCTCAAGAAGCGAATACCTGGAAATTCTGGATCATTTTTACAGTTTCGCGCTGATGTATCCTGAGATCAGATTCAGATTTTTCAATGAGGGAGTAGAGAAATGGTCATTCCCTCCAAGTTCTCTTGCCGAGCGTCTCGCATTGCTCTTTAAGGATATTACGGGAAAGGACCTTCTGGAAATCAGGCATGAAGGAGAGCAGGGAATGTCGCTCACGGGAGTTGTTTCAAAACCGAGAATATTCAGAAAGAACAAGAAACGGCTTTATGTAAGTATGAACGGCCGGATGTTAAGAGATCAGAAGTTGATCTATTACCTTACTTCTGCTTACGAACCTTATATGATGAAAGGCACTTTCCCGGTAGGTATAATAAATCTGACCGTACCCGCATCTCATGTGGATGTAAATGTACATCCGAGAAAAACAGAGGTCCGCTTTCTTGCGGCCGCGCTGGTAAGAGATCTGATCTTCTACGGAGTATCTTCTGTATTGAAGGATGAAGTTGAGGTATTTACACCGGAGAGCACTGCATCTTTTTCAAGTACTTCCCCCGGGTCAGTCCAATCTTCCTTGGACTTCAGTGGTTCGCTTTCTGAAATTAACGGCCAGACACCTGTTCACATAACGCATCAGCGACTGGAATTATTCGGTGCCCATGTCAGTTTTATCGGCAGAATAAAGGACACCTACCTTATTTTCAAGGGGCAGGATGAATTATACCTGATGGATCAGCATGCCGCTGATGAGCGTGTCCTTTTTGAGAAGATCAGCAAAGAAATGAAGCGTTCGGTGAAATTGTCACAGGAACTCCTGATCCCTTTCGAGCTTGACCGTGTTCTGGCGGACCATCACATCAAATTTCTGAGGAATGCGGGATTTGATATCTCTGATGACGGTGACCGGATAATCGCGGTCCCTCCATGGCTGGCATTAAGATTCCCTCTTGACGGCATCGGAACATTGCTTGAGTCATTGGAAGAGGAGAACTTTTCATTCATGGACTGGGTAAAGGATCTTGCGTGTAAATCCGCCGTCAAGGCAGGCGACAATCTGTCCTTTGATCTCATTTCTGAAATATTGAAGGACCTCTGCCTTTGTGAAAACCCGTATCAATGCCCTCACGGCCGTCCGACGCTTATAAAATTATCCTCAAAAGATCTCGAAAAAATGTTTAAAAGGACTTGAGCCTATTCCTCCCGAAGATCGGAAACATAACAAAAATGAAAGCAAATGTGATGATTATCAACGGGCTTGTCGGTACCGTAAGGTAGAATAAGAGGAAGAGTCCTGTGAGAACCTCTCAAAAATGGAAAATAGTAAGAGGATAAACTGCCGATATAACACCAAGGCGTAACGAGTTAGCGGCAATGAACCGGCCGCGAATTTGAGGTTTTTTTTATTGACTTAGAAAATTAAAAATGATATAATGCACAAAACAGGAGGCTTTAATGAAGCACTGGAAGATTTTAATATTAACGGTATTTATTATTGTTGGTATGGTTACCTATGCAGGAAATACAGGAGCAGTCAAAGGAATCGTTGTCGATGACAGTTCCGGAAATCCCGTGGTCGATGCTAAAGTGGTGATCGAACCTATTGGGCTTGAAACCGCTACCGATGAGAGAGGAGAATACTACTTCAGTGGCCTTGCCGTCGATATTTATTCCATAGCGGTAACCCATGTTAAATACAAACCGGTTATCAGGGAAAATATTATTATCACATCGGATTCAACATCAACAGAACCCCCGATCAGATTGGAAAGGGGTGCGGCAACTTCAGAGGTCATTATCGTTAAAGATAAGAGAGTTGTGAAGATACAGAGGGATAAAGGCGGTACCGATCATGTCCTTTCAGAGGCAGAGATCACCGATACACCGATTTCCAGCTTCCAGAGAATAGTTCAAACCGTCCCCGGCGTTGTCGGCGAAGGCGGACAGCTTCATATTCGCGGCGGCCGTAGCGATGAGGTCAACTATATGGTTGACGGTATGACGATCAAGGATCCTGTAACGGGGACCTTCGGTGGAAATATCAATAATTGGGCCATTAAAGAAATCTCCGTGAAGACCGGTGGATTTTCCGCTGAGTACGGCGGTGCTCTTTCGGGTATCGTTAATGTCGTTACCAAAGAAGGCGGAAAAAAGTATTCGGGAAGATTCGCTTATTGGACAGGCAATCTTGTGTGGAAGGCCGCGGACCAGGGCGATGTCGATATAAACTGGGAATTGGGCGGCCCCATCCCGATCTTCAAAAAGACAAAGCGCGGCCCATTACTGACCTTTTATACCTCGGGATCGAGCTTTACATCTGATCTGAAGTGGCTCTCCAATCCCGATTTTAATGGAACATTGCAGGCGGACCAGGATTATGATTATGATTATGTGCGCTATAATTGGCAGAATTTCAACGATACTTCTTCCAAATTGACCATGAAGATATCACCCAGGATGAAAGCCAAATTGGGGTATCAGTATTCCTGGGCCTCGATCGATTACTTGGTCTCAAGATCATATGCCACACCTACCGTAGAGCATCAGCCCACACAATGGCAGATGAACAATCAGGTTAACTTCGAATGGGCTCACACCATTTCCATGAACCTCTTCTATCAGATATTCTTATATAGATTTCAGAACCAGATCGTAGTTGGTGTCGGTGATAAAGAACCGGAAGAATATGAGTGGTCCTATGACCCCGATTCAAGAGATTACCCCGTGTATGAGGACAGAACTTCGACACAATACTCATTCAAAATAGACATAGTCAATCAGCTTAACAAGATACATCAGATAAAAGCCGGTCTTCAGTATAATTACTATGACCTTCTGGAGAATTTCCAGACATATCCCGCCATTGAGGATTCCGCTTACAGGGATGCCTATCATAGGTTCATGGATGAGCAGGCGTTCTACGTCCTTGATTTCATGGATTGGGATCAGGATCTTGTAATGAATGTTGGGCTCAGATATGACAGAAGGCAATATGCCGGATCACAGTTCTCCCCAAGGGCGTTCCTTTCATTCGCCATCAATGACAGAACCAAATTCCGCTTTACTTACGGCATCTTCTATCAGCCGCCGGCGGCAATGTATGTTCTTCAGGAGAAGTATGAATCATATAAAGACCAGTCGAACAATCAGTATTTGGAAGCTGCTAACGCGGTCGCATTTGAATATGGTATCACATACCTTCTTTCGGATGTGCTGAAATTGGACATGGTCACCTATTATAAGAATACAAGTGACCTTATCAAATTCGTCGCGGGAAATTCCCGTCTTAGCGGCAGCGACCGTGATATGCCCATGAATGTCGATCATTCCTATGCTCAGGGCCTCGAGGTTCAGCTTACCAAGGGATTTGCGAATAATTATTATTGGAGACTTGCATACACCCTTTCCGACGCAAAGGGTACATCTTCAAATCCTTATATTTCCATAGATGTTCTGCCGCCGAAGGAATATCCCCTTGATTGGGATGTAACTCATAATGTTATACTTCAGGTCGGCTATGAAGGAAATAACGGTCTCGGCGCTTCGGTTATCGGTTATTGGCATACCGGAATGCCCTATACCTCAGTTGATGGAAGTAAAAAGGGCCTGGTCAACGATGCAAGATTCCCCGATTACAAGAGGGTAGATATGAGTTTGTGGAAGGCCTTTGACGGTATCAAATGGTTCGGTATGAAGTATAAATTATATTTAGAACTTACCAATGTTTTCGATACCAGAAATATTACCGGAGTCTATGCGGACGGGTCAGCGGCATTGTACAGCGCCCCCCAGCGTGCTAAAGCCGGCATTACGGTTAGTTTTTAATTATTAAATAAAGGAGTGACGAATGGGATTTCTATTAGAAAAATTTAAGCAAGGTGGCCCGATGATGTGGCCGCTTCTGCTCTTATCATTACTTGCGTTATTCATTTTCTTTGAAAGAATGATCACTTATTATAAGAGAAAGATCAATACCAAAGAATTTTTGGGAATGATCATTGAGCTTCTGGAGAAGGATGATCTTGACAGCGCTCTTGATCTTTGTGAAAAAACCAACGGGCCAATTCCTGCGGTTCTTCATGAAGGTCTGACAAAATACAGCGACCTTCAGAAGGTCTCTACACTGAAGGTGAAATCTCAGGAAAAAAGAGACATGATCGAAAAGACAATGGAAGCCGCGGCAGCGGTCGAATTGTCCAGTCTTGAAAAAGGTCTCGTCTGGCTGGCAACTGTCGTTTCTTTGGCTCCTATTTTTGGGTTCCTTGGAACTGTTACCGGTATGATCGGCGCCTTCGGCTCCATGGCCACCGCGGGTCTTGGAGATCCTACTATTGTCGCCGGCGGTATTTCCGAAGCACTTGTCACCACAGCGACAGGTCTTATCATATCCGCTCCCGCTCTCATTATGTACAACTTTTTTGTAAACTTCCTGGATAGGTTCACAATGGATATTCAGGAGTCTTCAAGTGTACTGCTTGAGGTTCTGGAGGAAATGGAGTTGACCAAGTAATGAAGTTATCAAAGGGACTGAAGGCGAATACGAATATTCCAGATTCCGCCATGTCCGATATAGCCTTTCTGCTTATAATCTTCTTCATGATAACCACGGTCTTCAATAAAGATCAGGGCCTGGACCTTACTCTTCCTCAAGCTACAAAGCCGGAAACCCTGGAGCAGACAGTTCTTCATGTTACCCTGCAAAAGGGAGATGACGGCACAATGGTGAGATTAGAGGGCAAACCTGTTTTTATCGAAGCTCTCTCGGCGCATATTATGGTCGAGGGTTCAAAAAGAGCCAATCTGTATGTGGTTCTCAAGGCCGACGGAAGTATCCCCTATGAGATCATAAAGAGAGTCCTAAACAGCATTCAGGAGGGATATGTGAATAAGGTCGCCCTGGCAGTGGACTATAAGAAATAGGTGTAGGATGAAGGTAAAAAACAAATCAAAAGCATCAACAGCGATACCTGCTTCTTCAATGTCCGATATCGCTTTTCTGCTTATAATCTTTTTTATGCTTACAACGGTATTTTCGCAGGAATCCGGCTTGAAATACGAGCTTCCAGATTCGGTGAAAGAGGTAACCCTCGATCAGAAGAATATTGAGATATATATAGATGCGTACGGTGTTGTAATGATGAACGAATCCATCGTTTCTCTGGATGAGGTCAAGACCACAGTTAAAACAACAAAGATGGTCCAAAAGGATGCCTTTGTCGTGATCAAGGTGGATCCAAAAACCCCGTACAGCTATCTTGTTGATACCATTGACAGCGTCTTATTGGGCGGTATCGATAATATCGCCTTCCAGTCAACCGAAGAGAGCTATGAGGATTTCGACTACTCTAAAGAAGTAGGCGGGGAATAAAGGAGTCGTATTATGATGATAGATGTAATAAAAAAGCGTCTGGAAACAGAGAGAAAATTTTCTCAAAAGACGACCCTTATTGCTTTGATCCTCGCGATAGTGGTTCATATAGGATTATTTGTCGGTATCAGAGAGTTCAAGAAGGGCCCGAATAAATATAAGGCGGGAAAAAGAAAGATATTCAAACCCTTGAAATACACCATTCCGAAAAAGAAATTAGATCAGAAAATGAAGAAAACAAAGAATATCTACAAACCGCGAAAAAGGGCAATTCCGAAGGCAGTTCCGGATCCGAGAAAGGATGAAGAACCGATACCTGAAATTCCTGAGATCATGATCGATGAAGATACAACACCGCATAACTTAAGAGATATCGGTGCGATAATACCTCCCATGCTTGTAAAGAGGCATCCGGGTACTTACCCGCAGATCGCCAAGGAAATGGGCCTTGAAGGCGCGGTGAAAGTGGTCTGCACACTTGATAATAAAGGGCAGGTCAGAAAGGTATATCTACTTAAGACCTCCGGCTCCGATATTCTTGACAAGGCCGCGATGAACGCCGCGAAGCTCTGTGTATTTACAGCTGCGATGCAGGGTGACACCGCCGTCGATGATATAGATGTCGAACTTACTTATAAATATCTTTTGGAAGGGATCTCTGTAGAGACCTACTGATCCGATAATATCAAATAGCCCGGCGAAGCCGCAGTAGCCGGGCTGATCGACCATTCAAACAGTTGACAAATCGTCCTTTTCTCAATTATAATATTATAGATAGAGGAGGATATTATGAATCTTCGTCAAGGGAAAAGATACTTTTTCAGGAAAGAGGTTCCGCTTAAAAGGAAGCTTCTGGCTTTCTGTTTCGCTATGCTTGTTCATATTGCTTTATTTGTATTTGTCAACCCAGTGATCACTATTTCGGATCCATTGCCCCCTCCACAAGGCCCGATCGATCTGGTATGGGAGGACTTTCGCCCGCCACCTCCTCCTCCGAAGCCTGTCTCCACCGAGAATACATTAAGACCGCCATCCGGTGACCACCCTATTCCCGAACCTACTGAAATGCCGAAAAACCTGGTGGATGAAGAGGATCTTGAGCGCGTTATAGCAGACTTGAATTCAAATGTTAACACTTCGTTCTCGCCGTCGATAAGTAATGACAGGGCAGGTACAATTGCGGCTCCGATGCTAATATATAAATCCATTCCAGCTTATCCTGATCTTGCGATCAAGATGGGTTTCGAGGGAACGGTCGTGTTGACGCTGTATCTCGATGAAGAGGGTAATATTTATGGCACCGAGATATTGGAGTCATCCGGGTATGATAGATTGGACAAGGCCGCTCTTAACTCCGGAAAGCTCTGCAAATTTACAGGCGCGGTGCAAAACGGCAAAAATATAAAGGTCTCCATCAAATTGACATATGTATTTGACCTCGATCAATTGATAATAAATTAGCGAAGCGGGAGCTTCGCAGTAACGAAGCGTTCAAAGTTCAAAGGTTCCACGTTGAGAAAGAGGGACGCAAGCAGAAAAACTGATATTTGATTTTCTTCACGTCACGCGTTGCGCGCCCCCGTAACCGGAAATAAATATTTCGTTTAATACATTAAATTTTCTGTTACAATCGTTTCACGCCGCACCCCAATCAAGATAGGGGACAAGTGCAAAAGAAAGTGTGAAGTGTGAGGTGCAAAGTGGGAAAATGCAAGGAAGAAATGAGATTGGAATCTTTACATATTTTTAAAATGCCTTATTATATAGTATGAGTTACAGAGATATATTTCTAACATTGAATTCTGAAAATGTCAGATACCTCGTGGTCGGCGGCCTTGCGGTTAATCTTTATGGTGTACCGAGAATGACCTTTGATCTGGATCTGATAGTTGAAAACAAATTAGAGAATTTCCAAAATTTGGTGAATGCCTTTCAAAAAGCGGGATTTGCCCCCCGCCGACCCATGGCGCTGAAGGACCTCCTTTCTCCTGAAACAATAGAGAAATGGATTACAGAGAAAAACCTTATTGATTTCTGTGTATATGGTAAAGATAAGCCCTTTGAAGAGATCGACATAGTTTTAAGTCATAATGTAGATTTTAATAAGGAGTATTCAGAGAAAACGGAGATGGAATCCGAGAGTATTATTATTCCGATCATATCAACGGCCGGGCTTATTGAGATGAAGAAATACTCGGGACGAATCCAGGATCTTCAGGATGTTAAACTTTTAAGAAAGCTCGGAAAACAAAACAATGAAAAATAGCAATAGGAAGGATCTGGAATACTATTATGAGATCAGCGATGAGAAGCTAAGAGAATATTCCAAATTAACTACAACCGAAAAGCTCAACCTTATTGAAGAATATCTTGCTTTTTTTTACAGTATAAAAAGATTGCCACGCTCGTGAGTAGCAGTTATTACATCCTTCTCCAAGTATTCATTTCCCAATCACCCTTGAACTTTTCAACCTTTGAACATTCCGCTTATTGATTTATGAGCAAAAATATAATACCATAAACATTACGGAGGCGAAATGGAGCTGCTTTTCAAGAATTATGTAAAAAAGGATCTTATCTTTCGACTCGAAAAGGATGATAAATTTGACCTTATAACCCGATTTGCCGCAAGAACATGTAAACTGGCGGATATACCGGGCGAAGCCGTTTTTATTGAAGAGCTCTTGAATAGGGAGCGCCAGCTATCAACCGGTATAGGCCTTGGGATCGCTATTCCCCATGCTCGAATAGACGGTATAGACGATTTTATTTTGAGTATAGCCCGAGTGAAGGAAGGAATTCCTTTTGAATCGATCGATAATAAACCGGTAAAAGCACTTTTTCTTATTGCTGCACCACGAAGTCGTCAGGGGGATTATATTAAACTTCTGGCGCAGATCATATTTTTCGCGAAGGATAAAAATAATTTTAAACGACTTGTTAATGCTGAAGCGGGGGATTTGGAACGATATATAAAGGAAGAGAAGTAATGAGAAGTAAATTAACTTTGGTAATAATTATTGTGCTCCTATCTGTTTCGGCCTTCAGTTTAGAGAAGCCCTTGAACAGAGAGCAGTATTTCAACCCTCTGGGCCTGGAAAAACTCCAGGATGATAAAGCACCGTTTTATTTTTGTTTCTATGTGATCCCCTATGATTATTTGTGGGTCTCATTAAGATCTTCCATGTATAATGACTGTTACGGTAATTACGCGATCACCGCCGGAACTAATGCCTGGTGGTTCGGCTGGCTCGCCAATCCCGCGTGGGCGGGCGGATGGGCTCCGTATTTTGCCGGATGGCAGTATCCTAAGAATCTTGGCGAACATTTGAAAGGACAGATCGCTTCTGATCAGAATGTTATGTGGGGATACAACGGCATCATCTCTGATTTTCTCTGGGAGGGCGACATTCAGTCACCGGAGGATTCTTTGACACCTTATCCCGGGTCATACAAGGACATGATCAGTTTTTACGGGTATTACTTTTCTTCTATTAATGAGGAATTGGGATCACTCTCCCAGTCGGATTATGTAACCTTCGCAGAAGATTCTTATAGCCGCACCCCTCTTGGGATATTTGCCACCGTTAGAAATCTCCGCTGGAATTACCCGAATGCGGATGCCTTTAATATACATATAATGACGCTTGAAAATACTTCTGAATACGATTATCCCGAATTCTATATAGGTGTTTTCATGGATCCTGATGTAGATTGGGACCATGCCGCAAAGAATGTTTCTTATTATGATCCATCTCTGGGAACGGCATATTCTTATTATGGCGCCGATGAAACCCTTGGCGTAGCTGGACTGACGATATTTGATACTTCAACATTGCGGTCCGTGAAGCTTGACCTAACATATGAAAATTGGGGAGATTGGGGCAATGATGAGGCCTTCTGGACCTATCTTACTTCCGATCAGATACAGGAGAAGAACGCAAAACCGCAGGATGCCTTGCTATATGTCAGCATGGGGCCTTTTGACCTGCCGATGGGCGCTACGGCCGCGGTGTCATGGGCAAATCCCATGGGGTACGATGTAGTGAAATTCAAGAAGAACGCCGCTACGGCGAGAAAGATATATAACAATGACTGGCTGATACCGAATCCTCCTCCCGAAGCTCCCTTTTTGGAGGTTGAGACAGGCGACAGATCGGTATTTCTTAAGTGGTCAAGGAATCGTAATTATATTCCAAAGCCCCTTCCCGGCGGCCTTGAGGGCTATTATTCAGAAGCGGATGACCCGTCCCCAGAGTATTCGATAGGTTCTGAATCTTCTGAGGATCCGCCCGACTCAGGCATCAGGGATTGGGACGGATACAGAGTCTATAGAAACCTTACAGGTATGGGGGATATCGAATTAGGAGATTATGCCCTTGTTGTTCAATTGGAATCAACCTATGTAAAAAATCACTATGGCGAGATCCCGGTTTCTGAATTACATAGAAGTTCTTGGAATGAAACCTATTTCATGGAATACACAGATACGGATCCCTCTATCTTTAACGGCTTCACTTATTATTATTCCGTTGTCGCATATGATACGGGCGATCGAACTACAACCCCTCCTGTGGCTCCCGCATATTCGTCGGCTCTCGCGAATGTCTTTCCCGTCACTCCTGAATGGCATGAGGAATCTACCCCGGCAGATTACAAATACAAAGTGGAAGTGGTTCCAAATCCATACATTGAAGGTCAATACTCGTATTGGGAGACCAGCTATAAAAGGGTGGATTTCATCCATTTACCTTCCCGATGCTCTATTAAGATATACACCATGTCCGGAATGCTTGCCCGAACTATCGAACATTACAGCGGGGACGCTGATGAAGCGTGGAATCTGGATAATGATTCCGGCCAGTTACTGGCTCCGGGAGTATATATCTTCAGGGTAGTCCCTCATGACGGCTCAGAGGAGATCACCGGCAAATTTATGATCATACGATAAGTAGCGCACAAGCGACACGCTGCGCAGTGGACCCAGGTACAAGTGGACCCAGTGGAACAGGGGGAGAGAGACAAGGAACAAGTGTGTAAGGGAAAAGGAAACGCATCCGTAACCGGAAAATCACTATTTCGTATTTATCATTAATTTATCCGTAACAAATATAGAACGCCGCAGCGATCAGCCTACGGGACGGCAGGTTGAATATTTTAACTTAATACATTCAATTCAGACAAATAAGTGGGTTGAAAAATTCACCACCTCCGTCCCTGGAGAATAGTGTTCTGAGTCATAAATACGATAGCAATGGCTGAAGCTATTTTGTTACGGATTCAAGGCGCGAGGAACACTGCATACCCAAGGCGGTATGTAAGTAACGAGCAACACAGAAGACAGAAAAGAGCTTCGGCCCGAAGGGAATCTAATCTTTGGTCAATTTCTTCCTCTCTTTTCGCTTGCGGACCACAAAGGGTACGCTGCGCTCATTGTTCGTTGGAATTACCTCAAATCTAAACATTCCATTGCCATCTTATTTATGACTCAGATCACCTGGGCGGGTGGAGGGAGAATGGGCGTAGAATCATATGTAAATATTCTCCACACATCTATTAATGTTATTTCCTCTCTCCTCTGTCATTATCGGGCTTGACCCGATAATCCATCGTTCTCTACCTACAAACTTATTACCTTATCACCTATTTTTCACTTCACACTTCAGACTTCACACATCTCCTTCTGCTATTATGGTATGTTATCATACAAATTCAGATAAATGCTGCCGCTGAAGGGTTGATTTATATTCTGATTGTGTTTAAAATATATCATACGAAGGAGGCAATATGAAAAAGATAATTGTCCTTACATTGATGCTTATGTTCTCGGCTGCATTTCTGCAAGCTGACCTGCTTGATCTGGGCTTGAAATTCGGCACAAGTTTTGCCGATGTGCAGATCACCGCTACAGATGACTCCACCGAGGCTTCCCTTAATGAGAATTTTGATCCGTCCGCCGGATTCAACTTCGGAATATACGGCTCCATCAACCTTTTCAAGGTAGTCTCAATTCAGACCGAAATATACTATCTGCATAATATCTCTCAACTGTCTGAAGTGGCGGAAACCACCTTCAATTACAAGGAGAGGGTCAGTGATTATATCGAGATACCTGTGCTTCTAAAGCTTCGGTTGAATATGCCTATAATTAAACCGTACTTTCTAATAGGCCCATCATTTTCAATATTGACGAAGGCAGAAAAACTTACATTGGACGGCGCATGGGAAGATATCAAGGATCAGGCCGCGAATGTAAATTTTTCATTAGTATTCGGTCTGGGGTTCGATTTTTATCTTTTCAATGTCCGCATGTCATTGGATGGCCGCTTTGCGATGGGACTCTCGGATCTGGAGACCACGGCAACGGTGGAAGGAATGTCTTCCAGATATATCAATCTGATGGTCGCATTAGGAATAGGACTGAATATTCTTTAAAAAATAAAAAATAGGGACGGTGGTTGCAAAAGTTGCAGGAAGTGAATATTTCCCTAGCAGGAGGCTGGGTAACTCCTATTATACTGGGCTGAATACTTATTGCAATAAGCATGATGCAAGACCGATATGAGATACATGAAGCAATGCCTCAAAGCGAGGTTCGATAAGGTTATAAATATACTAATAAAGGTGCAATACAAGAGGAGCAGGGATGGACTTGCAACTTTTGCAACCACCGTCCCCAAATAGAGGAGTAAAATATATGGAAGTAAAAGGCGCGGCGGTTCTTCCCTTAAGGGAATATGTCAAGAAACATTATCCGAATAAATATGATGAATGGTATGCCTCTCTGCCTGAAAGATCAAGAGAGATCCTGGAGAACCCCTTCGTGGGAGCGTGGTATTCTATGGAAGATGCCGTTACTATACCCACAAAGGCCATCGTAGAGAAGCTTTGTAATGGAGATATGCAAGTGACCTATGATAGTGATCTGATTCATAAAGACGGCAACAATGGCTGATGCTATTTTATTCCGTATTCAAGGCGCGAGGAGCGCTGCATACCCGCAGCGGTATGTAAGGGACGAGGAACGCCGAAGACAGAAAAAGAGCATCAGTCCGAAGGGAATCTTATCTTTGGTCAATTTCTTCCTCTCTCTTCGCTTGCGTACCACTAAGGGTACGCCGTGCTCATTGTTCGTTGGAATTGACTCAAATCTAAACATTCCATTGTCATCGTATTTATAAATCAGAACACTTTAGGCATCTTCAGCGCCGAATTCGCTTTGACAGGTATTTACAAGATCTTTGTGAAAATGGGAAGCCCTTCCTTCATCATCAAAAAAGCAAGCGTTATTTTCCCATCCTATTATAAACCTTCCGCGATGCAGACAGTAGAGCTGAAAAAGAACTCCGCCAAGGTACAGATCATCGATTTTCAGGATATGAACAAATATATAGAACCCGGAATCCACGGATGGATACATACCGCCATGATGATGACCGGGGTCAAAGACCTTTCTGTCAAGGTCACCAAGTCTCTTACCAAAGGAGATGATATAACTGAATTTGATATCAATTGGGGATAGCGAAGCGGGTACGCGCTTCCCAGTAACCCAGTGACCCAGTAGCCCAGTGGAACAGGGAGAAGAGCACAAGGCACAAGTGGGGAAATGGAAAAGAAACACATCCGTAACGGAAAATCAATATTTCGCTTAAACCATTCATTCTACTGATACAATCATATCACGCCGTACCCCAACCAAGATAGGGGACATGCCGTACGCCGCAGGCGTTCGACTGTCCCGATGTAAAAGTACCAAGCGGAGAGTTGAAAATTGCGTAGCAATTGTACACTCTACGCAATGTTTAGAATTAAACGGAACATTCTTCACATCTGTTTTCTGCAATTCTGCCTTCTTCTCTTCATTCCCGCGAAAGCGGGGAATCCCTCCCTTAAGGTACGACATTCGCTACTTGAACGAATATTGGCTTTTCGGCTACGGATGCGGATATTGGTAAATAATAATTAATAAGCGAGAATATGCCCAATGTGTATATAGATAGGAAGTAATATATCCCGACGGCACCATTTTAAGCCAATTATTTATTCATTAATCTCCCATAAATACTTGACTTTCAAAATAAAACTGGTAAAATATCTTTTTTGTTGCGTAGAAAAATAAATAGGCTGTTTGAACGATAAATTGCAAAAAGAGGAGGAACAATGCCTACTATAAACCAACTGCTCAGAAATGGCAGGAAAAAGTCGAAGAAAAAGTCGAAGTCACCGGCATTGCAGAACTCACCTCAGAAAAGAGGATTCTGCCTGAGGGTGTCGACAAGAACCCCTAAGAAACCTAACTCAGCACTGAGAAAGGTCGCAAGGGTAAGATTAACGAACGGTATTGAAGTAACTGCATATATTCCCGGCGAAGGCCATGAACTCCAAGAGCATCATGTTGTCCTTATCAGGGGTGGTAGAGTGAAAGATCTTCCCGGAGTAAGATATCATATCATCCGCGGAAAATATGACGCTGCTGGTGTCGAAGAACGCAGACGGGGAAGATCAAAATACGGGGCCAAAAAGCCCAAGAAAAGCAAGGTGTAATTATGTCAAGGAAACCTTTTAAGAAACTTAAATACGGACTTAACCCTGATTTCAAGTACAATTCGAGGCTTTTGGCCAGATTTATCAATATGATAATGATGGACGGTAAGAAAAGTACCGCCACCAAGATCGTGTACGGAACACTGGAAGCTTTGGAGAAGAAAACGGGGAAAAGTGCCTTGGAGATATTTGAAACGATTATAGAGAAGATCAGGCCCCATGTGGAAGTTAAATCCAGAAGGCTTGGTGGTACCAATTATCAAATACCTATCGAGGTCAACAAGAAACGCTCAACAGCATTGGCGATGAGATGGATCATTTCCTTTTCAAGAAAACGCTCAGGGCACACCATGACCGAGAAGCTCACAGGTGAATTCCTGGATATTCTGGACAATAAAGGCGCCACTGTAAAGAAGAAAGATGATACACATAGAATGGCAGAAGCCAATAAGGCATTTGCGCATTATAATTGGTAATATGAAAAATGGTAGGAGAGTTATCCGGTCCGGCAATTAGGAATATAGGCTTCATAGCCCATATAGACGCGGGTAAGACCACTACCACCGAACGAGTTCTTTTTTTTACTGGCAAAACCCATAAGATAGGGGAAGTGGACTACGGCACCACCCAGATGGACTGGATGGACCAGGAGAGAGAGCGCGGAATAACGATACAATCCGCGGTCACCACGACCTATTATAAGGAGCATCAGATAAACATTATTGATACTCCCGGCCATGTGGACTTCACACTTGAGGTGGAGAAGGCCATTAGGGTACTTGACGGCCTGGTCGTTATATTTGATGGAGTTGCGGGAGTACAGCCCCAATCCGAAACCGTCTGGCACCAAGCCGATAAGTTCAATGTTCCGAGGCTGGTCTGTATTAACAAACTTGACCGAGCCGGAGCGGATTATGTATTTGCCATTGACGACATCAGAAAAAAGTTTTCTGTAGATCCCGTGGCCGTCAACATTCCTTATTATAGGGATGAGAAACTTTACGGGGTCATTGATCTTTTTACAAGAAATTTGTTACACCGGGAAGACGAAGGGGGCGAATTGACCGCCACTTCCGAACTTCCGGATGATATCAAGGATGAGGTAGAATCCAGGCGAAAGATACTCATTGAAAGCGTGGTTGAAAATAATGAGGATCTACTGGCTCTGTACCTTGAAGGCGAAGAAATTTCCCAGGATGACTTCAAAGCAACCTTCAGAGACCTGGTTTTGAGCCGGAAGCTAATTCCGGTACTGACCGGTTCTGCATTGAAGAATGTGGGAATCCTCCCGCTCCTTGACGGGATAGTAGACTTTCTGCCTTCCCCTGCGGATATTGCATCATTGAATGGTGTCGATCCCAGGAACAATGAAAGGGTTAACATTAACCCCCTGGAACATAATAGTTTTTTAGGCTATGTGTTCAAAATTATGAAGGATCCTTTTTTGGACAAATTGTCCTTCGTGAGGATCTATTCAGGCTCTTTGAAACGCGGACAGGTTATCTTTAACGACGTGAGCAGGAAAAAGGAGAAGGTCCTTAAGATCTTCCAGATGCACGCCAATTCGAAAAAGGAGATAGAAGAAGCCTTTGCGGGGAATTTCGTCGGCATTGCCGGCTTGAAGTTCTCTAAAACGGCAGATACCTTATCTACCCCCGACTTCCCATTGGTGCTGGATGTTATTGAAGTCCCGAAACCCGTTATATCACTTGCCATTGAACCTCGATCCAATAAGGACTACGACAAATTGATCAGTATCCTTGAGGATTATAAGTTCGAAGACCCCTCATTTGCCTTCAGGGAAAGTGAGGAGACAGGGCAATTGATCATTTACGGTATGGGAGAATTGCATTTGGAGATCATTCTAGACCGTCTGTTTAGAGAAGCAAAGATCGATGTGAAATCGGGCAAACCCAGGGTTTCATTCCGGGAATCTATTTCTGAAGCCGTTTACGGCATCAGAGGGAAGGTTGCCAATGAAATGGGAAGTGCCGAGATCATTATTGATCTCGAGCCACTGGAAGACAACGATAAGAATCGTGTGGAGATGTCATTGAAAAAGCTCAATGATAAATTTCACAGGACTTTTGTAAGAGAACTCCAAGAGGCTGCCGAGAACCTGTTATCCGTAGGTGTATTAAGCGGTTATCCATTAATGGGAGTCAAACTCATCATCAGAGAACTGGTGACTGGAAGTGAGAACCTGAATGTAACCCTGTACAAGATGGCGTTATCCAACGGTGTCATGAACGGGCTGCAAAGAGGGAAGCCCGTTATGCTTGAACCCTATATGAAATTCGAGCTCTACGCCCCCGAGGAGTATTTTGGAGATGTATTCAACTCCATCAACTCCAAGGGTGCTACAGTGAGGGATGTTATCCCCAAGGGAGCATTGAAGATCATTAAGGGCGCAATACCGCTGAGCAAGATGTTTAAATACACTACGGAACTTCGCTCCCTTACCCAGGGACGCGGCAATATTAATCTTGAATTCATGGAATTCAGGCCGCTGCCGCCGGGTGAACAGAAAGAGCTTTTACAGGGATACTCTTTCTAGAAAATTTAAATTAGGAGGAACTTATGGCTAAGGAAAAATTTGAACGAATTAAACCACATGTCAATGTCGGCACAATAGGCCACGTTGATCATGGAAAGACCACGTTAACTGCGGCGATCACTAAATATCTGCATCTCAAGGGGATGGCGGATTATACGCCGTTTGATGCGATCGATAAGGCCCCGGAAGAGAAAGCAAGGGGAATTACGATCAATACAGCTCATGTTGAGTATTCGACAGAGAAGCGTCATTATGCTCATGTTGACTGTCCCGGACATGCTGATTATATCAAGAATATGATCACCGGTGCCGCTCAGATGGACGGTGCTGTCGTTGTTGTTTCAGCAGCGGACGGCCCCATGCCCCAGACGAGAGAGCACATTTTGCTGGCCCGTCAGGTCAATGTACCCTACATTGTCGTTTTCCTGAACAAGGTCGACATGGTCGATGATCCTGAGATGATCGAGCTGTCAGAGATGGATGTAAGAGATCTTCTGAACCAGTATGAATTTCCCGGCGACGATGTTCCTGTTATACAGGGCAGCGCTTTGAAAGCCGGCGAATCTGATGATGCTGATTCAGACGCTTATAAATGTATTCAGGAACTATTAGACGCTATGGATAACTCCATACCTGATCCTGAGAGGCCATTGGATAAACCTTTCCTTATGCCGATCGAAGATGTTTTCTCTATCACGGGAAGAGGTACGGTTGTAACCGGCCGTGTTGAGAGAGGCGTTATCAAGGTCGGAGAGGATGTTGAGATAGTCGGCCTCCGCGAGACGAGGAAGACTGTCGCGACCGGTGTTGAGATGTTCAGAAAGCTTCTTGACGAAGGCCGTGCCGGCGAGAATGTCGGAGTATTGTTAAGAGGCGTAAACAAGGTTGATGTAGAGCGCGGCCAGGTTTTGGCCAAGCCCAAGAGCATCACCCCTCACACGAAGTTCGACGCGAATATCTATGTTCTGACCGCAAAGGAAGGCGGACGCCATAAACCGTTTGTTACGGGATATCGTCCTCAATTCTTTTTCAGAACCACAGATGTTACGGGATCGATCACGCTTCCTGAGAATGTTCAGATCGTCAAGCCCGGTGACAACCTCACCATTATGGTCGAGTTGATCAAACCTATCGGAATGGAGATAGGTCAGCGTTTCGCCGTTCGTGAAGGCGGCAGGACCGTTGGTGCCGGCGTTGTTGGCAAGATCCACGAATAAAGGAGTTGACATTGGATAGAGTAAGAATATATTTAAGTGCATACGATTATAGAATACTTGATAAGACCGCACAACAGATCATAAAGGAACTGAAGAGAAGTGAAGGGAAAATGGCCGGACCGATACCACTGCCTACAAGGGTTTCAAGGTACACGGTTCTCCGCTCACCCTTCATTGATAAAAAATCCAGAGAACAATTTGAGATAAGGATACATAAAAGACTTATCGATATAGTGGAATACAGTCCTAAGACCGTTGAGGTCCTGAATAAACTTGTACTGCCTGCCGGCGTAGAGGTCAAGATCAAGTTAACAAAGTGAGGAGTAGTTACAAATGAAAGTCGGACTGATCGGAAAAAAAGTGGGAATGACACAGGTCTTCAGAGATGGTGTCAGTATTCCCGTTACCGTAATCAAGATCGAACCTAACTACGTTATCGAGATAAAGAAACGTGAAACGCACGGCTATGATGCCGTTCAGATGGGTTCGGTGAGAAATAAATGGTTCAGAGGAACAAAACCGGTGCTTGTTCATATTATGAAGGCCTTCGGAATGCCCAGGGAAGATATTGAAAAGGAGATCAAAAAAAGAAATACCGATAAACTTTTCACTTTCAGCGTATTGAAAGAATTCAGGGTCACGGATCCTGAGAAATACGCTCCCGGAGACCAGGTCGATGTAGAAGCATTGAAGGTGAATGATGTGGTCACGATAGTCGGAACCTCCAAAGGAAGAGGTTTTCAGGGTGTCATGAAGAGATACAATTTCGCCGGCGGCCCCGCAAGCCACGGCTCACATTTTCATCGAGCTCCCGGTTCTGTTGGAATGTGTGCTTCCCCTTCCAGGATCCTGAAGGGAAAGAAGATGCCCGGCCATATGGGTGTGCAGAAGGTTACCTTGAAAAAGATACCGATAATTGATGTAATTCCTGAAAAGAACGTTGTTTTAGTCAAGGGCGGAGTTCCCGGGGCTATCAACGGCGTTGTATATCTTCAGAATATTGAGGTGTGATCATGGCTGAAATCAAAGTAATCAACAGAGAAGGCCAGGAAATAGACAAGATCAAGGTAAAGGATGAGATCTTCAAGGGCGAAATAAGTGACACATTGATGCAGCTTGCCGTAAGAGCATATATGAATGCAAGGCGGGCGGGCACCGCGGTCACGAAAAGCCGTGCTATGGTGAAGGGCTCCAATAAGAAGATCTTCAGACAGAAAGGTACCGGTAATGCCAGAATGGGCCGCAAAAGGACAAATATTAGAACCGGCGGCGGTGTTGCTTTTGGCAAGAAACAGAGAGATTTTTCTATCAAATTGAACAAGAAGATCAGACGCAAAGCTTTGATCTCCGCGCTCACATCAAGATTTGAAGACTTCATAATATTGGATAAACTTGTTTTGGATAAACCCAAGACAAAAGAGATGGCAGGACTGAAAAAATCATTGAATCTTCCCGCAAAATCTCTTTTTGTTGTAGAGCTTCCGGATACGAATCTGGATCTTTCCATCAGAAATCTTGAGAATACCAAATGGGTTTCACAGAATTATCTCAATGTTTTCGATCTTCTCTATTTTGACAAGATCGTCTTTACCAAGGATGCCATCACTGATCTGGATAAAAGGATGGAACTATGAAAACTGAATATGACATCTTAATAGAGCCGGTATTGGCAGAGAAAGCGGAGAATGTCAGAGAGCATGGAGTTTATGTGTTCAAGGTCGCTCCCTATGCCAACAAGCCCGAAATAAAGAAGGCAGTCGAAAAGATCTTCAAGGTGAAGGTGGAAAAGGTCAATGTGTTGACCATAAAAGGAAAGACCAAAAAGGTTAATTTCAGATACACCACCAAGACGCAGGGATACAAGAAGGCCTATGTGAAACTTGCGAAAGGAAACAGCATCGAGCTGTTTGAAGGAATATAGGAGAACAGATATGGGAATCAAGCAGCATAAACCATATACACCGACAAGAAGGTTCACGAAGCTTTCCGATTTCTCCGAGATCACTAAGGATAAACCCTTCAAGCCTCTTACCGTGGGCAAAACCAGGATCTGCGGCAGGAACAATCATGGCAGGATCACTGTCAGAAGAAGGGGCGGCGGAGCCAAGAGACTTTACCGCTATATTGATTTCAAAAGAGATAAATGGAATATTCCCGGTATAGTGGAAACAATAGAATACGATCCCAACCGGACAGCCAGGATCTCTCTTGTCAAGTACGCTGACGGCGAAAGGCGCTATATTATTACGCCTGAGAATCTGAATGTCGGCGCATCGGTCATGGCAGGCGACGAAGTCGAGCTTAAGCCCGGCAATTGCACATATTTAAAGAACATTCCGGAAGGAACGCCTATTCACAATATCGAGATCATTCCCGGAAGAGGAAGAGGTCAGATGGTGAGAAGCGCAGGTGCCTCGGCGATCATCAAGTCGCGTGAAGGAGACACCGCTTATATAGAACTTCCCTCCAAGGAAATGAGGAAATTCCATACCAATTGCAAGGCGACCATCGGTATAGTTTCCAATTCGGAGCATGCAAATATCACTCTCGGCAAAGCCGGAAGATCCAGGTATTTGGGAAGAAGGCCGAAGGTCAGAGGTGTGGCGATGAACGCGCATGATCATCCTCATGGCGGCGGCCGCGGAAAGCAGAAAGGGTATAAAATGCCCGTTTCTCCTTGGGGTACGCCGGCAAAGGGCAAGAGAACCAGGGATAAGAACAAGTACTCCGACAAGTGGATCGTGAGAAGAAGGAAGAAGTAGGGGAATCATATGAGTAGATCATTAAAAAAAGGGTTTTTCGTACATGAAAAATTGATGAAAAAGGTCCAGAAGATGAGAGCAAGCGGCGATACCAAGCCGATCAAGACCTGGTCGCGGGCAAGTATGCTTATTCCCGATATGGTCGGATTGACCTTTCAGGTACACAACGGCAAAAAATTTGTCACAGTTTTTGTAACCGAGAACATGGTCGGCCACCGTCTTGGAGAATTCGCTCTCACAAGATATTTTAAGACACATGGCGGCCGTCTTGTCAAGAAGATGAAATAGGGAGATGTATATGGAAACTTCAGCAAAACTCAGATACGCCAGGTACTCTCCGCTCAAGATGAGAAGGATCGCCAGGGGAATCAAAAAGGAATACGGATACAGCGTCGTTGATGCCATAAATGTTCTTCAGCTGGAGCCCTCAAAGGGCGCGAAGCTGCTGTCAAAGCTGATAAAAAGCGCTCTGGCAAATGCTATTCAGAAGAATATGAAGGAAGAAGATCTTCGCATCAAGACCATTTCAGTTGATGAAGGCCCCGGTTTGAAGAGAATGAAACCCCTCTCCATGGGACGGGCTACTATAATAAAGAGAAGGACATCCCATGTCGAAGTTGTCCTCACTGATGGGAAATAAGAGGTAATTATGGGTCAGAAAGTAAATCCGGAAGGATTCAGAGTAGGAATTACAAAGAATTGGTCCTCCAGATGGTTTAATGAGAAGAACTATGCGAAGAATGTTATCAATGAGAGAGGCATCGAAAATTTCATACGGGAAAACTATAAAGATGCCGGCATCGGCAGGATCATCTTCGAGAGAAAGGGTACAAAACAGAACAAGATCCGTGTGTTTGTTGTTAGGCCCGCATTTATCATCGGCCAGAAAGGGACAGAAATAAAAAAGCTCACCACAGCTCTTAAGAAGAAATGGGGAGAAGAATACAAGGTTGAGATCTCTGAAATAATCGAGCCCAATCTTGACGCGAATATCGTTGCTCAGAATGTTGCCAATCAGCTGGCAAGAAGAATGCATTTCAAGCGCGTCATTAAAAAGACTGCTTTGGAATCCATGGCAAGAGGAGCAAAGGGCATCAAGATGCGCATCGCGGGCCGTATTGCCGGTTCTGAAATGGCAAGGATCGAGTGGGAAAAAAAGGGCAGGATCCCTCTTCACACTTTGAGAGCGAATATTGAATATGCCTATGTTGCCTCACGGACGTCCTATGGTATTATCGGTGTTAAGGTATGGCTCTATAAGGGTGATGTGAAATCTCACAAAGAACTAATTGATTAAAGAGGAATATTATGTTAATGCCAAGAAAAAGTAAGTTTAGGAAAATGCAGAAAGGAAGGATCAGAGGCCATGCCCAGAGGGGCAATCGCGTATCCTTCGGAGAATACGGCATTCAAACCAAAGAACACGCATTTATCACCGCTAATGAGATCGAATCTGTCAGAGTAAATTTGAATAAGAAATTGAGAAAGATCGGTAAGATCTGGATTAGGATCTTCCCTCAGAAAGTACTTACCTCAAAACCGCTGGAAGTTAGAATGGGAAAGGGTAAAGGCGCTCCCGACAAATGGGTCGCCGCTGTAAAACCAGGTCATGTTCTGTTCGAGATATCCGGTGTGGATGAGGTTGAGGCAAAGCGGATATTGAAACAAGCATCATACAAATTGAGTGTAAAAACCAATTTTATTAAGAGGTAGGGAAAATGAAAACGTCGGAAATTAGAGCAATGACAGTTGACGAGATCAAACACAAGGTCGACGAGATGAAATCCAACCTTATGCATCTTAGATTCCAGAGGAAAATAGGCCAGCTCACCGATTTCAGTAAGTTTAAATCGGAGAAGAAAGAAATCGCAAGATTTTTGACCATTCTCACGGAAAAGGAGAATAAAGATGGAAAGAAATAGACGAAAAGTGAGGAAGGGTTTGGTCGTCTCTGACAAGATGGATAAAACGATCATCGTCAGGGTCGAGACACTCAAGCTTCACCCCAGGTTCAAGAAGTATTACAAGCAGAGCAATAAATTTGCCGTACATGATGAGAAGAACGAATGTAAGGTCGGAGATTTCGTGGAGATCATGGAAACAAGACCCCTTTCAAAAAGAAAAAGGTGGAGACTGCTCACCGTTCTGAAAAAGGTCGTTTCGTAGGAGATTATAGATGATACAGAGAAACACAATGGTCAATGTCGCTGATAATACAGGGATAAAGAGGGCTCTTGTGATCGGATTTTACGGTTCCAACCGAAGCACGGCCAGCTTAGGCGATATTGTGGCTTTGGCCGTAAAAAAGATCATCCCCAATTCAAATAACACGAAAGGTGATATAGTTAAAGGCGTGATCGTAAGGATCGCCAAGGAGATCAGAAGGCCGGACGGAAGTTATATTAAATTTGATGATAACAGTGTTGTCATTATTGACGATCAGCAAAATCCCCAGGGAACCAGGATCTTCGGGCCGGTCGCGAGAGAATTGCGTACCGGTGTCAACAAGTACATGAAGATAGTGTCTCTTGCACCCGAGGTCTGGTAGGAGAAATATATGGGAAACAGGATAAAAAAAGGAGATATCGTACAGATCATTTCCGGAAAGAGCGCGATAAAAGGGAAGATGGGTAAGGTCTTGAAGGTCCTCCGCAAGAGTGACAAGGTCATCGTTGAAGGCCTCAACCTTATGAAGAAGTCCACGAAGGCCGACCCCGCGAATAATAAGCAGGGCGGAATAGTTGAAGAACCGGCTCCCCTTAAGATGTCAAAGGTCATGCCTTATTGCAATGCCTGTCACAAAGGTGTCAGGGTCAAGTATGAAAGGGCGCACGGCAAAGTCATCAGAAAATGTGTCAGCTGTGATGCCGTGCTTGAATACAAATAATTGAGGAAGTCAGATGGAACCTAGATTAAAGACCAAATACAAAGAGGTCAGAAAGAAACTGAAAGAAGAGTTCAAGTACAAGAACGAAATGCAGATCCCCAATATTAAAAAGATCGTTGTTAATATGGGCGTCGGCGATGCGATCAAAGATTATAAGAACATAGAAGCCGCGATGAAGGACCTGTCTATTATTACGGGTCAGAAACCCCGTTTGAACAAAGCCCGAAAATCTATAGCGAACTTCAAGCTTAGAGATGGTATGGCAGTGGGTACTTCCGTAACATTGCGAAGAGCGATGATGTGGGAATTCCTGGACAGGTTTATTTCGGTAACCGCTCCCCGTATCAAGGATTTTAAAGGCTTCAAGACAAGTCAGTTCGATGGCCGGGGAAATTATAATTTTGGTTTGAGAGAGCAATTCATCTTTCCTGAGATCGACATTGAGAAGGTTCAGGTTATCAGAGGAATGAATATCTCGATCACAACCAGTAATGCCACAGATGAAGAAGCGGAAGCACTGCTCAGGGAATTAGGTTTCCCCTTTAAGAAGCAAAAGAAGTAGAGGAGAAAAAATTGGCGAAAAAATCGTGGAGAGTTAAACAAAAAGCCGGCAGTAAGTTCAAGGTTAGAGAATATAATAGATGTCCGATCTGTGGCCGCGCTCGTGCGTACTACAGAAGATTTGATATGTGCAGAATTTGCTTCAGGGAATTGGCCAGTCAAGGCAAGCTCCCCGGGGTAAAGAAGGCCTCGTGGTAAGGGGAATATTATGGTAATGACAGATCCGATCGCAGATTTACTTACAAGGATTAGAAATGCATGCATGGCTGAACATAAAGAGGTAGAGATCAACCATTCTAAGATGAAGGAAGAGGTTACATCCATCCTGAAGAAAGAAGGTTTTATCGCGGATTATACCATCAAGGATATCACCGCTAATAAGAAATCTCTGGTTCTCTTTTTACGTTACGGCGAAAAAAATGAAAGTCTGATTTCCGGACTAAAAAGGGTGTCAAAACCCGGCAGAAGAATCTATAAATCATACAAGGATATACCAAGGGTGCTGAACGGCTACGGCGTAGCCATTGTTTCAACATCACATGGTGTCCTGACTGATAAGGATTGCCGCTTCAACAAGGTTGGCGGCGAGCTTCTCTGCTATATCTGGTAAAGAGGTTAATAATGTCAAAAATAGGAAATCTTCTTATTGAAATACCGAAGGGAGTTCAAATCGAGGTGAAGGATAATACCGTTCATGTCAAGGGCCCCAAAGGTGAATTGAAATGGGCGCTTCTTCCCGAGATCTCCCTTTCCATTAAGGATAATCAGGTTGAAGTGAAAAGAGGAAGCGAATTAAAAAAGATAAAGGCTTTTCACGGCCTTTCGAGAGCCCTCATTTACAATATGGCTATAGGGGTCTCCGAGGGTTATTCGAAGACATTGGTACTTATCTGGAAGGGCGGAAAGATGGAAGTGAAGGGAAAGGATTTTTCCTTAAGCGTTAATTTTATCAATAAAAGCCTTACACCTCCCGCCGGCATCGAGCTTACTCCAATGAAAACGACAGAACTCAATATTCCCGGAATAGAAAGAGGCAGATACGCCGGCGCCATCACCGTCAGCGGTATAGACAAGCAGCTGGTCGGACAGGTTGCGGCGAAGATCAGACACTTTCTTCCACCGGAACCCTATCATGGAAAGGGGATCAGATACATTGATGAGTTCGTTAAGACAAAATCCGGCAAATCCGGTGCCACTGTATAGAGGTACAATATGAAACAGGAAAAAAGATTCAGAAGAAAAAAACACATAAGAAAAGTTGTCAACGGAACCGGCGACATTCCCAGACTCTGTGTTTATAAAAGCCTTCAGCATATCTATGTTCAGGTCGTGGACGATGAGGCCGGCAAGGTCCTTTTCGGCTGTTCGACATTGACCGAGGATGTGAAGAAGACTCTAAAATACGGTGGGAATTCGGATGCCGCAAAGGCCGTTGGTAAGAAAATTGCCGAAATGTGCAAGGAAAAGAGCTTTGAGAAAGTGGTATTTGACAGAAACGGATTCATCTATCACGGCCGCATTAAAGCCTTAGCCGACGCGGCCCGCGAAGCCGGACTGAAATTTTAAAGGAGCGAACTATGGCATTCTACAGAGAAGAAGTCAAAGAATATGAAGAGAAGATAATCAAGATCAACAGGGTTGCCAAGGTCCTGAAGGGCGGAAGAAAATTCAGTTTCAACTGCCTCATGGCCGTTGGTGATGTCAATGGAAAGGTCGGCCTTGGTTTCGGTAAAGCAAATGAAACAACAGATGCGATGAGAAAAGCAGCGAATGACGGTAAGAGATATATGATACAGATACCGGTCAATGATGAGGGGACCATACCCTTTGAAATGATCGGCCAGTGGGGAAACGCGAGGGTTTTATTGAAACCCGGCCGTCCCGGAACAGGTATTATCGCCGGCGGATCCGTGCGTGCTATCTTGGAGGTCAGCGGAATGAAGAATATCGTTACGAAGGCATTGACCTCCGGTTCGCAGACAAATATCGCGAGAGCGACAATGGATGCTTTGAGGAAGATAAGCAATGTGTATAAGAAATGGCAGGTGCGTCAGACCTTCAAGCAGATGGAGAACAATAATGAAAAGGGTAAAGGTTAGAGTTACTGGCAGCAGGATCCGTGAGAAGAACACCACGAAGGTGGTCATGGATTCGCTGGGTTTACGCAAGATCGGCCAAATAAGAGAATATCCCATGAATGATTGTGTCATGGGGATGATCAGGAAAGTGAATCACCTGATATCCTATGAAATATTCGAGGATAAATCCGCGAAGCCAAAAGCTGCGCCGAAAAAACCGGCAGCGCCGAAAAAGGAAACTCAAGAGAAAACGATAAAGAAGGAAACGCCTTCGGCGGCGAAGAAGCCAGCAGCGGCGAAGAAGCCGCCTGTTGCGAAGAAGACAGCGGCCGCCGCATCGAAAAAGCAGCAGCCCAAAGCGGAGAAAGCACCGCAGAAGAAGGCTGCCGCGGAAAAGCCCGTTAAGAAAGCAGCGCCTACGAAGGCCCCCAAAGGCGATAAGAAGCCCGAGAGCGGAGGGAAATAATGAGATTAAATGACCTGAGAATATCAGAAAATTCAAGAAAGAAAAGAAAAAGAATAGGCCGTGGAACATCATCCGGTCACGGAAAAACGGCAGGCAGGGGCCATAAAGGCCAGAAGTCAAGAACCGGTTATAAAAGTAAGGCGGGCTATGAAGGCGGACAGATGCCGATTCAGCGTAAGGTGCCGAAGAGAGGTATGTCCAAGGGTTCAAAACAGAATATGATGAGAAATTTGAAGAGAGACTATGTGATAATGAAGGTCTCCTTCTTCAATAGATTTGATGAAGGTACAGTAATCTCAGAAGAGTTGCTTCTGTCAAAATCTCTCATCAAACCATCCGCATTAAAAAGGATAAAGATACTTTCCGATAAGAAGCTGGAAAAGAAACTGGAATTCACCAATGAATTCGCCTTTTCAAAAAACGCTTTGAAGGAAGTTACCGACAAGGGTGGAAATGTCCAAGTTTAGAAGGAGTAAGTAATGTTAAAGGGATTTGCAAATATATTCAAAGTCAAGGATCTGACCAGAAAACTCTGGATCACATTCCTTCTTTTGCTGGTTTTCAGATTCGGGAAGCATATTCCGGTTCCGGGTATCAATTCGGATGCCATAATCGAATATATGCAGGCACAGACCCAGGGTACACTGCTTTCCCTATATGATATGTTTACCGGCGGCGCCTTTTCAAGAGTAACTATATTTGCTCTGGGGATCATGCCGTATATTACTTCTTCGATCATCGTTCAGCTTCTGGTGTATGTTATTCCGGAATTCAAACGCTTACATGATGAAGGCGAGCGCGGCAATAAGGTTTTAACACAATATACGCGTTACGGTACTATTCTTATCTGTATTATGCAGTCCCTGGCTTACGCTAAATGGATCAGCGGGCTAAACCTCGGCGGTGTTCAGATAGTGACCATTAATCCCGTGCTGTTTATGTTCGTAGCGGTGCTTACCTTTACGGCGGGCACTGTCCTGCTTATGTGGGTTGGCGAGACCATTACCGAAATCGGTATAGGGAACGGTATTTCCCTGATCATTCTGATCGGCATAGTTGCGAGGCTTATTCCTTCCATTATTGAGATACAGGCAACCGGGGGTATAGGATTCGCAAAGATACTGCTGCTGATATTCATAGTATTGCTGGTCACAGTCGCTGCTATTATGCTTACATTGGGCGCTCGAAAGATCCCGATCATGTATCCAAAGAGGATACAGGGAAGGAGAGTGGTCCAAGGGGCGAAGAATTATCTCCCATTGAGAGTGAATTCAGCAAGTGTTATTCCCATCATTTTCGCGCAATCCGTTATGATGATCCCCACCTCTCTTGCAGCGATCGTAAAACATGAGGGCTTTCGGGGTTTTGTAAATAATTACTTTGCCTGGGATAAGCCTCTTTATATCATTATTTTCTTTTTCCTTGTCATCGGTTTTACTTTCTTTTACACAGCGATCACCTTCAATCCAGATGAGATATCGGATAATCTGAAGAAGTACGGCGCTGTTATTCAGAATAAGAGGCCCGGCAAGAAAACGGCGGCTTTTCTACATACCATCCTAAGCAGGGTTACCTTTATCGGAGCCATGATGTTGGCGATCATCGCTATCTTGCCTACTATTATTACGGCCCTTTTTCATATTCCCGCTGGATTGTCGATGCTTTTCGGCGGTACATCACTGCTGATCATGGTCGGTGTTGTTCTGGATACCATACAGCAGATAGAAGGACAGCTGATAATGAGGCATTATGACGGATTCTCAAAGCGAAGGATAAAATCCAGGCATATGTAAATATGGGAAAAGCTTGCGGTAAACATCTGATTTTCCTTGGGCCTCCGGGCTGCGGAAAGGGAACTCAGGCAGGAATGTTGAGCGACAGGTCGGGATTCATGCATTTTTCCACCGGAGATATACTCCGGGAAAGCATAAAGGATCAGACCTCGTTGGGGATCAAAGTGAAAGCGATACTGGATCGCGGTGACCTGGTTTCCGATGATGTCATGAAGGAGATCGTTCTTGAAAAATTCAAGGCATTGTCCGGGGATGATAAATTTATTCTGGACGGCTATCCGCGAACTCTCATTCAGGGAAAAGACCTTCAGGAGATCACGGATATAACCGGAATCGCTATTGACCGGGCGGTGTATTTTAACATTCCCGACCAGGCGATCATTGACAGGATCTCCGCCCGAAGGATCTGCTCCAAATGCGGCAAGGTCTATAATTTGAAGACACTGCCGTCGAAGCGTGAGGGGTTCTGCGACGATTGCGATATACCATTAATACAAAGGGATGATGATAAGCCCGAAAGAGTGAAGTACCGTCTTGAGGTTTATAGGAAGCTCACGGAACCCCTCATCTCTTTTTATAAAGATAAAAAACTATTGACTGAAATCAAGGGAAATGATAAAATAGAATTTATTTACGAAAATTTAGTGAAGTTGGTAGTTTTATGCCCCTGATAAAAACAGCGCATGAGATCGATCTGATGCGCCATGCGGGGCATATGCTCTTTGAAGTGTTAACAAGTGCTGAGGCTCTCATAGCAGATGGGAGAAGTACCCTTGAACTGGATACTTTCCTCGAGAGTGAAATACTTAAACGCAATTGCCGACCAGCCTTTAAGGGCTACAACGGATTCCCGGCAACTGCGTGTATTTCCATTAACGAGGAAGTAGTCCACGGGATACCTACTTCCAATAGAAAGCTTAAGTCCGGGCAGCTACTGAAGATAGATCTGGGGTTGGTGCATCAGGAAATTTATAGTGATATGGCGCGCTCCTACCTTATTGACAGTGATGATCGGGACAAGCTGCGGCTGATCCGTGTTGCCAGAGAATGCTGCGAAAAAGGCGGCGAACTGGCAAGGGACGGAATGAAGCTTGGGACCCTTGGCAATGAGATACAAAAGATCGCTGAAGATGAAGGATACAGCGTGGTCAGGGATTATGTCGGACACGGCATCGGACGCGCGCTTCACGAGGACCCTCAAGTGCCTAATTACGGCTTGACGGGAACCGGTTTCCTTTTGAAAAAAGGGATGGTGATCTGCATTGAACCTATGGTGAATGAAGGGACCTTTGAGGTCCGGACAAAAAAGGACGGATGGACCGTTGTCACCAAGGATGAGAAGCAGTCTGCTCATTGGGAGAATATGTACCTGGTGGGAGACGAAAAAGGTGAAAGATTGACTGTATGATGAGTAAAATGGACGACAACAAATTTTCCATGAACGGGGAAGTTGTAAGGCAGCTGCCCAATACTGTTTTCAAGGTTAAACTTGAGAACGGCGTGGTTATAGAATGTACCATTTCCGGGAAGATGAGGCTATATTATATTAAGCTGAACCCCGGTGATAAGGTCATCGTTGAAATAAGCAAATACGACGTGACCAAGGGAAGAATTATCAGGAGAGGAATAAGATGAAGGTTAGAGCTTCAGTAAAAAAAATGTGCGAATACTGCAAAATAATCAAACGGAACAAGACCGTAATGGTCTTATGCTCCAGAGATCCAAAGCATAAGCAGAGACAAGGATAATAGGAGGCTGATGTGGCGAGAATTGTAGGAGTTGATATTCCGAAAAACAAGAAGGTGACCATTGGTTTGACCTATCTGTTCGGTATTGGTTTGACATCCGCTAAGAAGATCGTGGCCGAAAGCGGCATTGATCCGGAAAAGCGTATCAAGGATTTGGATGAGAAAGAAGTCCAGAAGATAAGGAAGATCATCGAAGGAAAATACAAGGTCGAGGGTGATCTCAGAACCGAGGTTCAGATGAATATAAGAAGACTCAAGGATATCGGATGCTATAGAGGCATTCGTCATATCAGGAATATGCCCTTGAGAGGACAGAACACTCAGTCCAATGCCAGATCCCATAAGGGGCCAAGACCTCCTATCGGTGGTAGGAAAAAGTAGGGACAATAGGAGCTAAGAGATGGCAAAAGTAAAAAAGAAAACAGAAAGAAAAGTTAAGAAGCATCAGAAGTTGAACGAGGGTATATTTCATATACAATCCACCTTCAACAATACGATAATTACCCTGACCGATGGCGACGGAAATACATTGAACTGGTGCTCCGCCGGAGGCGTGGGATTCAAGGGATCCAAGAAAAGCACACCTTATGCAGCCGGCAAAGCAGCGGAAAAAGTCGCGAAATTCGCAATTGATACCTTGGGAATGAACAAGGCGAATATCTTTGTGAAGGGCCCCGGTTCAGGAAGGGATACAGCGATCAGATCAATTGCTTCAGCAGGGATCAGCATTGGGTATATCGAGGACATTACACCGGTACCCCATAATGGTTGTAAGCCCCGTAAAAGAAGAAGAGTTTAGGGAGTACAATATGTCAAAATATACAGGACCAAAATGTAGATTGTGCCGAAGAGAACAGGAAAAGTTGTACCTCAAAGGCGATAGATGCAAAACGGATAGATGTCCGTTAGAGGCCTCCAGAGGGAAACGAGCCAAAGGTGTTCCCGGCGCAGGCAGAAAATTCAGAAGACGCCTTACCGATTTCGGCGTTCAGTTGAGAGAAAAGCAAAAATTAAGAAGATACTATCTCATTACAGAAAAACAATTTTCCAATTATGTCAAGAAAGCCGGTTCTATGAAGGGAACAAAGAGCTCTAACCTCTTTAAACTCCTTGAGAGCCGCCTTGATATGGTTATTTTTCGCCTTGGAATAGGAAGATCCAAAATGGAAGCAAGGCAGCTTGTTACACACGGATTTTTTACAGTAAACCAAAGAAGAGCCGATATCGCCTCTTTCCTGGTAAAACAGGGAGATGTAATAGAGTTCAAAAAGAATGTTCTTGATAAGCATCCCGCTTTGAAGGAAAGATTGGATGAAGTTGATCCAGGGAAAGCTCCGGCATGGCTGAAGTTTAACAAGGATCTGATGATCGCCGAGGTCGTTGAGGCTCCTAAAGGTGAAGACATCAAGTCAATGTATTTCACAGAGCTCAAAGAGAATCTGGTAATAGAATACTACTCGAGATAATAGGGGAACAATATTATGGTAATGAACTGGGAATTAATTCAAAAACCTAATGGGTTTAAGATCGAAGAAAATAAGTCAAAAGAAGGCTACATCAAGGTATCGGTTGAGCCCTTGATGAGGGGATATGGGAATACCGTAGGAAATACAGTAAGAAGGATACTCATGTCTTCAATAGAAGGCTCTGCTGTTTACGGATTCAAGCTTGAAGGATTTGAACACCCTCTTTCCACAATGGAAGGAGTTCTTCATGACGCTACACAGATCATGCTGAACCTGAAATCAATAAGGCTTTCCATCCTTGAAGAGGATGTTGAGGTCAATATCAAGAAATCGGGACCATGTGTTGTTACTGCGGCTGATATCGCGAAAAGCAATTCTGCCGTTAAGGTGATCAACAAAGATCAGCTTATTCTGGAAGTAACCGGTGATGTCGATGTCGACCTAAATGTGTATATCAAGCGCGGTGTGGGCTATCAATTGTCCGATCAGATGAATACAGATGATAAACCGGTCGGGTTTATTCCCACCGATGCACTTTTTTCTCCTGTTACCAAGGTCAAATATGAAGTTGTTGAAGATATCAGGTACAAAGCAGAAAGAAATTATGAAAAGGTCCTTATGGAGATCTGGCACGACACTACTGTTGACGGTGAGAATTTTCTCCCCTATGCCAGCAAGATCGCAAAGGATATTTTTGCCGCTTTGGTGAACTTTGATGAGGATGTCGATTCTGTGGGTAACGGTAATAAGGATGAAGATAAAGATCCTATAGAGAAGTTATTGGATTGCGACATTGAAGAACTTGAATTTTCAAAACGCCCCGCTAATTGTCTCAGGTCCGCAAATATAAGAAAAGTGAAACAACTTGTGACCATGGGCCGCGATGAACTCATGAAAATGAAGAATCTTGGTTCAAAATCACTACTGGAACTTGAGGAAAAATTGAAACAAAGAGGGCTTTACCTCGGAATGAACATTAAGAAAAAAGGATAATTAAGATGAGACATAGAAAAAACGTCGTAAAACTGGGAAGAACAGCTGCGCACAGAAAGGCCCTTATGAGGAATCTTCTGGACAGCTTGATCCTGAACAGTAGAATGGAAACAACGGTAGTCAAAGCGAAGGAACTTAAAAGATATGCTGATAATTTTTTCTCAAGGGTAAGAAAGAACGATCTTCCCGCTAAGAAGCGCGCGATCAAATTCCTGAGAACCAAAGAAGCTTTCCTGAAATTATTTACCGATGATTTCATTGATTTTCTTAATTCCAGAAATGGCGGCTATGTCCGGGTTATCAGGACCGGCATTCGCGCCGGTGACGCCGCTCCGTTGGCTATAATTGAGCTTACGGGAAAGTATGAACCAAAAAAGAAGGAAAAAGCCCCGCATGTCGAGACCAAGAAAGTTCAGCCGAAAGAAGTAAAAAAAGAAGAGGTCAAAGCAGAGAAGGAAGAAGCAGTGGAAGCAACCACGGCCGTCAGTGCTGAAGAAAAAGTAGAAGCGCAGCCCGTAGTAGAGAAAACAGAGGAAAAACCAGCGGAAAAAGTAGAGCAGCAGGCACCGGTTGTTGAAGCAAAGGTGGATGCTCCCGTTGAGGAAAAAAAGGAAGCTGTTTCGAAACCGGAAGACACCCCTGTCAGCGCTGAGAGTTCAGAGCAAGCTCCTGCGGAAGAGAAAAAAGAAGAACAACCCTCCGAGCCCGCTCCAGAAGACAAGAAAGAATAAGTTCAAATGCACGATATTTCTGTTATTGAAAAGTTGGCGTCCACCACGGATAGCCGGATCATTCAGATCATATTAGATGGCGTAGGGGATATTTATAATAACAATACACCTTCACCGCTGGAGAAAGCTCAGACACCGAACCTGGATAAACTCGCAAGAGCGTCCTCTTTGGGCTTAGCCGACCCGATCTTTCCCGGTATTACTCCGGGCAGCGGCCCGGGGCATTTGTCCCTTTTCGGCTATGACCCTTTGAAGTTCAATATCGGCAGAGGCGTTCTGGAAGCATTGGGAATTGATCTTAAATTGAGAGACAATGGGATGTACGCAAGGGGAAATTTCTGTACCCTGGATAAGAACAATGTTATTCTTGACCGTCGCGCAGGAAGGATCTCTACCGATATCAACCGGACCGTCTGTGAAAAGATAAATGCGGGCTTGAAAAATTTTAAAGAGGTCCCAGCCAAAGTATACCCTGTGAAGGAACACCGTTTTGTCGTGGAATTTCTCGGAGAGGAACTTGTCCCGAATATCCTGGATGCTGATGCGCAAAAGGACGGCTTGCCTTACAAATATGCCGAAGCGGATACCGATACAGCTATAAAAACCACAGAAAAAGTCAATAAGTTCATAGACCATGTCCTGGAGATACTAAAGGGTGACGAGGTAAACGGAATACTCTTGAGAGGTTTCGCCAAGGACCCCGGTCTTGACAATATGGAGAAGCGCTTTTCGCTCCGTCCCGCCGCCGTCGCGCAGTACCCGATGTACAGAGGTCTTGCCAGCTTGGTTGGCATGACCCTTTTGAATGTCGGAGAGAAGATGGAAGATATTCCAGCGGCCTTGGAGCGCAACTGGGCTTCTGATCATGATTATTACTTTCTTCACATTAAGAAGACCGATTCTTACGGAGAAGACGGAAATTATGACGGGAAAGTCCATGTTATCGAAGAATTCGACAAGATACTTCCCAGGATACTGGCTCTTAACCCGGATGCCTTGCTCATTACAGGGGATCATTCGACCCCATGTATGATGAAGGCCCACTCCTGGCATCCCGTCCCGCTTCTGCTGCATTCGGAATTTGCGAGAACGGACGATATGCCGTTTACAGAGAAAAATTGCCGAAACGGTTCATTGTCAAGAATAAACGCATTATATGAGATCCCCCTGCTTCTTGCCCATTCCGGGAAATTGGCAAAATACGGGGCTTAGGCCGCTGGCCTTTTTCATCATAGTGAGATGATGGGATTTACAAGTGATCTGAATCATAAATATGGGAACAATGGCTGATGCTATTTTGCTTCGTATTCAAGGCGCGAGGAGCGCAGCATACCCACTGCGGTATGTAAGTAACGAGCAACGAAGAAGACAGAAAAAGAACATCAGTCCGAAGGGAATATCATCTTTGGTAAATTTCTTCCTCTCTCTTCGCTTATGTACCACCAAGGGTACACCGCCCTCATTGTTTGTTGAAATTGACTCAAATCTAAACATTCCATTGTCACCATATTTATGAATCAGAACACTAAGAGGGAATTGTATTTCACATCATCTATCATTGACAAGGTTTCATTAGAGATAAAAAACACTATTCTTGCGCATTCTCCAGACAGGTCCGCATTATTGCAAATGGATAGTTCCGCTCTGCTCATTGTGGATATGCAGGAATATTTTTTTTCACCCGAATCCCATGCCTTTATCCCTTCCGCCCCATCAATTATTTCTAAGGTAAAGGATCTTATTAAATATTATAACGAGCATTCGCTTCCGATCATTCTTACAAAACACATTGAAGACAGCGGCATCAATATGGGGAAATGGTGGCGAAGAAAGATGGATGATGCTTCCTCTGCTTTCATATCTGAAATATCTGAGATCAGCAAGGCAGATATCCCATTAATGCACATTATACACAAGAGCACTTACGACCCGTTCTATAATACAGATCTGGAGAAAATATTGAGAGCAGGTGATGTCACTCAGTTGGTGATCTGCGGAGTAATGACGAACCTCTGCGTGGAGCAGTCTGCGCGTTCAGCATTTGTACGGGATATTCTTCCCGTTATTCCGATAGATACCACAGCGGCATATACGAGAAAATTACATGAGAACACCTTGAAAAATGCCTCATTCGCCTTCGGTTTAACACCTCTTTCAAAGGAGCTCCTATGATCTTCACTCAGATAGTGGTCGTTGGCGCAGGTCCCGCGGGCCTTTCCGCTGCTGTTCAATTAAAACGCAGCGGATTGGAAGTGTTGGTTGTGGAGAAAGCCCTGCCGGGAGGATTGATATCCAATGGCTGGAATGTCGAGAATTTCCCCGGTATGCCGCCTCTCAAAGGAGAGGAGGTCGCAGGACGGTTGGTAGAGGCGTTCGATGAGATGCGCATTCCCTTTGTTAAGGACGATATCATTGATCTTTCCAAGCATGAGGGCGAGTGGATACTAAAAAGTATATCAGAGGAATATGTGAGCAGTAATGTTATTATTGCCGCGGGCACGGTTCCGGTAATCCCGAACATCCAGGGCCTCAAGGACCTTCCCGACACACACATTCATTATAATGTAAGCGAGATGCTGCTGACCGCCCAGCGCATTTGTATTATCGGGGGCAGTGACGCGGCTTATGATCAAGCCTTGACCCTTGAAGAAAGGGGAAATGAAGTACATATCGTTCAGCGTTCTATTTCCACTGCCCTGCCGCTTCTTCAGAACGAAGTAGTAAGGTGTGAGAATATTGACATACACATAGGGATCGAAATTGCCGGCATCTCGCTCTGTGATCACGGCAAGATATGTCTGCGTGTGAAGGGTGACGATAATTTTGCCATGGATTTTGATCACATCCTATTGGCATGCGGCAGAAAACCCTCCCCATTATATAGACCTGATATTAAGCAAAGCGGGATATATTTTTGCGGCGATATAGTGAACGGCCTTTTCAGGCAGGCGGGTATCGCGGCCGGTGACGGCCTTAGAACCGCAATGAAATTACTGAGAGATATTGGACATGCGCCAAGTAATTAAAAGAACGAAAAAAAGTGAGATCGCGACCGTATATATAGCTGATATTGACGGCAAGAAGGTGGAATTCGTGGAATCCATACAGCCCCCATTATCAAAAACAGAGAAATGGGTGATGATACTTTCCACTCTCTTCGGTTGTCCTTCCGGGTGTCTATTCTGCGATGCGGGCGGCGCTTACCATGGCAAGATGACTTCCGACGATATCCTTTTTCAATGTGACCATATGGTGTATTCCGCCAATGCCAAAGGTATCGTAGAGACGAAGCGGCTGAAGGTACAATTTGCGAGAATGGGAGAACCGTCGCTTAACTCTGCCGTGCTGGATGTTCTGCGGGAGCTTCCGCACCGCTATGAATACAAAGGAGCGCTGATGCCTTCTGTATCTTCTATTGCTCCTCTGGGAACGGAAAGTTTTTTCGAGGACTTGATCGCGATAAAAAACACCCTGTACGGAAAGAATTTTCAATTACAATTTTCAATTCATTCAACGGATAAAACGCAAAGAGACCATATGATGCCGATAGACAAATGGGATCTGCAGCAGATCGCGGATTATGGAAACAAGTTTTTCTCCCGGGGCGAAAGAAAGATCACCTTGAATTTCGCGGCATCCGAGAAGATCAGTGTTGACGTGCGCCATCTTGCCGATATCTTCGACAATGAGAAATTCATCATCAAGATCACTCCGGTCAATCCTACATATTCCGCGGTAAAACACGGATTGGATTCATCTGACGCGGTATTTCAGAAGCGGCTCGCAGAAGAATTTACAGATACAGGTTTTGAGGTGATACACAGTATCGGAGAGAATGAAGAAAATAAGATCGGTTCGAATTGCGGTCAATATATCTTATCGGAGCGCGGATCTCAGAAAGGCTCCTACACCTATGAATTAGAGGATGTTTAATTTACGATTAGTTTCAGTCAAAGATATTTAACGGTATGTCTGTGTATGCGTTCTATTAATCGGCTTTTATATGGTAAGGCATCAATACTTGGGGTCATCATATCAATCGCATTATACCCCGAAGCGATCCTAAAGAATTTTAAATATCCCGGCCTGATGGCGTCCTGTTTGCAGATATACATACATCTCATACAGAGGGCGCACTTTGTTCCCCAGACCGGATACCCGTCCATATTTTGTATGATATTATTTACAGGGCAAGATGCCGCGCATTGTCCGCATTTTAAGCATTTACTCTTGCTTAGCTCTATTTTTCTGCCGAAATACTTCGTGCCTTTTCCTTTAAATGTAATAAAGAGCTTTGCGAGGATATCAATAACAAAACTGCTTTTCACATGAGCACATTTTCCGTCAATTATTTCTTTGACCATACTTGCTATTCTTAGTTTCGCTGTAAGATAGAGGTCATAAGATAATCCGGGCGGGTATTTCAAAAATGTATTTGACGGCATAACAAAAGACGCCTCATAGGAGATGATATATCCTTTTTTTCTCAATACTTTCTTCACCCATGTGAAAGCTCCGTTCTTCATAGGGTCCCCGGCATTCTTGAAGAGGATGATCTTCTTCCCCATTCCCGGGGGAAGGCGGTGAACAAAGTCAAATACATTGGGCGGCGCATTGAAGGCATGCACGGGGAATCCTAGAAGGATATAGCAATTGCTCAAAGATGGGAGCTTCCCGCTGTTCAAGATCTCCTCTGTCGGAAATAGCTCAGCGGCTATATTCGCTTTTTCGAATTGCTTTTGAAAAAGTCCAGCAAGGATGGCGGTGTTTCCGGTTCCTGTAAAATAAAATATCTTAGTGTTCTGATTCATAAATACCCTGATAATGGCTGATGCTATTTTGTTCAGCATGAAAGGAGCGAGGAACGCCGCACTCATTGTTCGTTGGAATTGACTCAAATCTAAACATTCCATTGTTGTCGTATTTCTGAATCAGATCACTGGCCCCTTTTTCCATCGGTATATTTTACTATAAAGTGGGTATTTGTCAAGAAGCATGGATTTGACAAAATATTGAAACTCCTTTAAACTAAAAATAGAGGAGTTGTTGATGTCATCGTTTGGCGGGAATGGAATTTTGGATTGAGTAGAAAAAGTCCTCCCAAAGACCTGTTCGTAATCATATTATCCGCGCTTTCCGCTTCTTTCTGGATCTATTTTTCTTTGAAATATATCGGAAATGTCTGGATAACTTTTATCGGATATCATATCTTCCTATGTCTGCTTGTGCCTTTTTTTCATATTTTCCCAAGGGGTTTCGACTTTTCATTTTCCCGAATCATTGCTCTTCACAATTTTAAAAGGGCCCTCCTTCCCGGCCTTGTTACGGGAGCGGCAATGTTCGCCGTTATCTTCATCTTCTTCAGGATCTTCGGAAGCAGCGTATTGGATATGGAAGGGATACTGGAGCTTACATCCAAATGGGGAGTAACGGATTCGAATATTGTATTATTCCTGGTATTCATGACTATTGCCAACGCTACTGTGGAAGAATTCTTCTGGAGGGGATATGTCCTTGGCGGATTGAGGTATTTCTTTGGGCCCCGAAGAGCTCTTTTGTTTTCCAGTGGCCTTTTTACACTTCATCACATTGTAACCACAAGCATATTATTCGCCTCGACTTCCGCTGTCCTTTTTTCCGCTTCGATCTTTCTTTCAGGGATCTTTTTTGGCCATATGAGATTACATTATCGATCTATTTACGCACCTGTCATCAGCCATTTCCTTGCCGATATCGGTATAATGGCAGTCTATTTGATCTATATGTGAACGCGAAGCATTCTCGTGTGATGTAGCAAAGATTGTTTATAAGTTAAGCTTCGCAGTGGACCCAGGAACAAGTGGACCCAGTGGAACACGCTTCGCAGGGCACAAGCAACAAGAGCACAAGTGACAAGCGGGGAAATGAAGGATGAGGGATAAAGAATGAGAGAGACGGATTTTATTTCTTTTCTGCACTAACCTCGAGCCTCTAACCTCTATTTTTCTGCTCACTCTTGCCGCTGTGTCCGTAGATGATGACATTTGGTTCTTTCGGCTCTTCCCAGAATTGAAAACCCGCTTTCAGTAAATGGGGAACAAGGGCTGCCTTGCTGTCCTCCACCATTATCTCATAATGGCCCTCACCTTTGAAAACGAAGTTAAGCGCCTTTTGGAATATTTTGAAATTATTGACATCAAGCTCAGGGCAATAACATGAATTATACGGCTGTGCCAGATGGAAGTAAATCCCGTCCGTCTCATATCCTTTGGTATTATCGACAATATATTGCATTGAAGCTTCTGAGTTCTTGACAAAATGCCAGCCGATGGGGATGTGTCCACGGCATTTGGAATATTGGGAATATTCAGGTCTCATTGGCTTCGGCTCCGTGAATTCCTCATTTGCCTTAAGCTCATAGGTGAGGACGAAGAGCTTTTCGATCACGCTGAACCCGCCCTTTTCGCCCATTGCGATCGAGCCGTAATTCGTGTAATAGGTTGAGAACTCCATCGCGCTGATCTTTCCATCACGTATCATGGCTATTCCGATCTCAGTACAGAAATTATATAGATCGCGGCCGAATCCCCTGCCTTGAAAGTCAGGATGAATTCGCAATGCCTCCAGCCAAAGAATGTGTTCCGGAAAAAGAGTCATCTTCGCACAACCGGCGACCTTATTTTTGTACATAAGGACATAAAAATAACCGTCTTTGAGGAATTCCTCAAATGCAGCAGCGAGATAATCGTCACCATCCCACGTCTTTGACGAGATCTCTTCAATTCCCGATCTGTCGGAAACATCTGCAAATCTGATCGTGATGTCCGAGTCTTTGATGTTCATTGCTTATTATATACCTAAATTCTCCGGTCTCTCAGAATTTCGCTCCCACTCCGAATTTCAGCAGCGGGACCAGGATGTCGGCTGTATCCTCTTCATCTTCCACATTTCGTGTGAATGTGAAGAGAGTTGCCCAGAATCCCCATTCCACCATTAATTTAAATTGTCCGATCTCTGCCATTATTCCCAATGGGAGATGCACCATTAATCCCGTGGAATACCCGGATACAGGAGATTCAAATGATCCGCTTCCCGTTGTATAACCGAGTATATGATCGGATCGCCACATATTCATTGTCATTCCGAAGCCAGCTCCGCCGTAAATTGATACGGCTTTTGCCATTTCATAATAATATACGATCTGAACATCCACCGCAAGCATTCCTATGGAGAAATAACTGTCATAGACAAATACGGTGGTTCCCACATCGTAGCCGTTAACATAAACGGCAGTTTCCTGGGCGATGATATCCATATTCTGATAGAAGATCTCTACGGTAAGGCCGGGATATCCCTTTTTCCCTTCAAAGGCGAAAACACCGCCGATCTTCAGAGAAAGCGGGAGTGAGATATCAGCTTTCAAATGCCGCCATTCAATATTATCAAAGGGGTCGGAAAAAGTCCCGGTTATCCCAAGATGCGATTTAAGTATCTCGTCATTGGTATTGCTGAAATTCAACCTCATCGAGCCGCCGCCGATGCCGTATGTGAATATCAGGAAGTTGTGTCCCTTGAACTTGGGCACATCGCCCGTTGTGGCCTTCTTCGGTGCAGCAGTGATCGGAGAGGTCATGAATGCAGGCGCGGTCTCAATGCCGCTGAGCTCATCCGCCATATGCCTGATCTTTTCCAAAAGCGCTTCTTCGGAAGCCGCTTCCGCCGATGTGGCCTCGATGATCTCTCCGGTCTCAACGCTGATGAGCTTGATATTGAGAAGAAAGATCGAACCGACCTTGCCAAGGGTTCCCACGAACATACTCCTTACTCCGAGAACCTTACCCATTTGTACGAGGCATTCCTGACTGGTACATCCGGATATCTGATACTGCTGTTCCTTCAAGATATCTTCCATACTTTCGCGTGAAACTATCAGGTACTTCCCCCTATTGACCAATTGAGTACGGAAATAATCGGAGATGGTAAGTACCAATCCTTTATTCACGGCATTTCCTTCTTGCAGGTCGATAAATGCTGCCGGAATTTTATTATCAGCAAAGACGATAAGCAATGAAAACAGGCAAAGTAGCAATATTGATCTTTTCATAAAGCCCCGCTTAGTGCTCTGAATCACAAAACACTACACTATAGTGAAGTGTTTTATAATTGGCTGGACAATGGCTGATGCAATTTTATTCCGTATTCGAGGCGTGAGGAACGCCGCATACCCACTGCGGTATGTAAGCAATGAGTGCTCTGATTCATAAATACGGTAACAATGGCTGATGCTATTTTGTTCTGGATTCTAAGAGCGAGGATCGTCGCATACCCACAGCGGTATGTAAGCGACGAGCAACACAGAAGACAGAAAAAGAGCCTCAGCCCGAAGGGAATATCATCTTTGGTCAATTTCTTCCTCTCTCTCCGCTTACGGACCACAAAGGGTACGCCGCGCTTATTGTTCGTTGGAATTGACTCAAATCGAAACATTCCATTGCCATCGTATTTATGAAAAAGAGCACTAGCAACGCAGAAGACGGAAAAAGAGCTTCAGCCCGAAGGGAATCCCATCTTTGGTCAATTTATTCCTTTCTCTTCGCTTATGTACCACAAAGGGTACACCGCGCTCATTGTACGTCGGAATTGACTTAAATCTAAGCATTCCATTATCAAGCTAATTATGAAACACTACACTTATTAATTTTAATCTATATCGTGCAATAAATCAATTATCTTTGGATTTCTTTTTCTTCTTGAAATTGAAATATTTTGATGCTGAAATTTCCGAAGGATCATCGATGTGTATCAATTCGAGCCGAGAGAAATCATATGAAGCCATTAGCGGCGCAATGGCAAATGAGAGGACATTTGAGAATACGACCCCCGAAAATATCTTCATCGCCGCCTGACTCAGATTGTGTTCTCCCTTATAGATCCAGATAACTATTCCTGCAATAACAAATAGAAAGAGCATATGGATCTCCTTTGGCACTTGTATTTTGAAGACATTTCCGCATCCGGGACATTTTATGTATTTTTTGTGACTCTGGCTTTTGTAAGCTTTCTTATCAAATAATGGTGTTTGACAGATAATGCAATGCATATGTGATTATAACACTTAGCCGAAAATTTGCAAAACGATGAGGGCCAGTGCGCAAGCGTAAAATACAATTGCCGTTAACAATTAGAAGAAAGGAGGCAGAAAGAATAGGATAGAAAATGAAAACAGTGTGTTTCTTTTTCCCATTCTACAACAAACCTCGACTTGTTATTTCTCAACCCGTATGCCTTTGAATATTCAAACTTGCGAATCCCGAATTCTCTCAGTGATTATCCAACTGTAACCGTGATATTATCAGTTTCGCAAATGGTGGTATGGACGGGACAGACTTCTACGGCATTTAGAATGGCGTTCTTTCGCTTTTTTAATTCTTCATTAGGCAGGGAAATATGCGGGTGGATATTTACAAGCTTCATGGGATCTGTGGCATAGTCAAAGGAAATTTCAATTTCGATACCTGTAGCGTCAAGCTCTGCCTGTTTACAGTAGTTAGCCACAATTCCCATTATACAAGAACTGAGCGATGCCACGAGAAGGTCGGTAGAAGAGGGTCCTCTGTCTTTTCCTCCCCAGCTTTCGGGCAGGTCAGTTAGAACCTTGTGGTTCCCTATGATAGTCTCAGCAAGCAAATCACCTTTGTTTACGGTTTTTATTGTTGGCATTTTTACCTCCTAATTATAGGGGAATATAGCATTTATGTAAGAAGAATTCAATTTCCGGCATACATCTCAATCCGGGGTCCGATTGTGGCCATGTGGAGTATTTCGCCTCCCGTATTCTCCGTTAAATCGCTTGCAAAAAAACTCATAATACCTTAAAATAATATGAATCAGGAGGTTTTATGAACGAAGTTGATGTAGCAGCAGCAGGATTGGCAGCAGGAACAGTAGCATTTTCTTGGTTATTGTCAATTGTTCTCTATGTGTATATGGCACTGGTCCTTCAGACCATCGCTAAAAAGACCAATACTGAAAACGCATGGTTCGCCTGGATACCGATATTGAATCTTGTACTTATGATAATGATCGCCCAGAAACCAATGTGGTGGATCGCTATGATAATATTTGTTCCTATAGCGAACATAGTATTCGGGATCATGGTCTGGATAGAAATACTCAAAAGAAGAAATTATCCCCCAATATGGTTCCTTTTATTCCTCATACCAATAGTGAATCTGATCATTCTCGGCGTAATTGCATGGAAGGATCGTGAAGAGGTCCTGGTAGCCGCAGAGTAAGATACATTTCTGACCTCGCAGGGATTTTCCTTGCGGATTTTGTAGAATATTGATAAATTAGCGTGCTGTTCCATGAATATGGGATGCGATAGCATCAGCCATTGTTATGGTATTTATGGAACGGCACACTAGCCAATCGGAGGCAATGATGCAGGTAAATGAAGAGTATTGGAGAAATTATTGGGAAGAGAAGAATATCTTCAAGGCGGATGAGAAGGGAAAGAAATTCTATGTCCTTGAAATGTTCCCATATCCTTCCGGAGATCTTCATGTCGGCCACCTTAGAAATTATGTTATAGGGGATGTATATACCAGATACTATAAGATGAAAGGATATTCCATCCTTCATCCGATGGGCTGGGATGCTTTCGGACTTCCCGCGGAGAATGCCGCGATACAAAGAAAAATATCACCGAAAGAATGGACATTAGAAAATATTTCAGTTTCAAAAGAAACCTTTAAAAAACTAGGAATAACCTATGATTGGGACAGGGAAGTAACAACATGCCTGCCCGATTATTATAAATGGACTCAATGGCTCTTCATTCAGCTCTATGAAAATGGTCTGGCATACCGGTCAAACGCCCCTGTGAACTGGTGCCCGTCGTGTATGACGGTACTCGCTAATGAGCAGGTTGAATCCGGTGAGTGCTACCGATGCGGCACGGAAGTAACAAAGAAGGATCTGGAGCAATGGTATTTCGGCATAACGAAATATGCTGACAGATTACTGGAAGATCTCGAAGACCTTCCGCTCTGGCCTGAGAAAGTGAAGCTCATGCAGCGGAATTGGATCGGCCGTTCTTATGGAGTAACAGTTAACTTCCCTTTGAAAAGCGGAGATGGAGAGATAAAGGTCTATACTACCCGTCCGGATACTCTTTACGGAGTTACCTTCATGGCCGTCGCCCCGGAGAATCCTTTGCTTAACTCATTGGACATTACCTCTGAAAAAAGACAAGAGCTTGACGCATATATTGATCAGGCGCGCAAGAAATCCGAGGTGGAGCGTACCGGCACCAAAACCGAAAAGGACGGTGTTTTTACCGGAGTGTATGCGGTTAATCCCCTTACCGGAGAAGATGTAGAGATCTTTGTGGCGGATTATGTCCTTGCTACATACGGCACCGGCAGTGTGATGGGAGTTCCCGCCCATGATGAGCGTGATTTTTCCTTTTCAAAGAAATATTCCATACCTGTTAAGGTCGTTATCAATCCCGAGAATGAACAATTAGACATATCATCAATGACAAATGCATATATCGAACCGGGCATTATGACGGATTCCGGTGAATTCACTGGGATGCTATCCTCTGATGCCATCGAAAAAATAATTGAGCATCTGGAAGCGGCGGGCAAAGGCAAGCGCACGGTAAATTACCGCCTTCGCGACTGGCTGATCTCCAGGCAGAGGTATTGGGGCGCACCGATCCCCATGATACATTGCCCGGATTGCGGCATGGTCCCCGAGAAGATCGAGAATCTTCCCATACTGCTGCCTGATTCCCGCAAGGTGGACTATGTGCCAAAGGGGATTTCACCGCTCGGGTCCGTGGATGATTTTGTTAATACGAAATGCCCCAAATGCGGAAAAGACGCAAAGAGGGATACCGATACGATGGATACTTTCGTGGATTCCTCATGGTATTTTTTGCGCTATACCGATGCCTTGAACAGCGGCAGCATTTTTTCAAAAGATAAGGCGGATTACTGGCTTCCTGTGGATCTGTATATCGGCGGAGTCGAACATGCCATACTCCATTTGATGTTCTCGCGTTTTATCACCAAGTTCCTGCATGATATTAAAATGATCTCTCATAAGGAGCCGTTCAAGCAGCTCTTTACTCAAGGAATGGTCATGAACCGTATCAACGGTGATCTGGAGGTGATGTCAAAATCCAAGGGTAATGCGGTTCCCGTAGGCCCGTTCGTTAAGAAAGAGGGCGTCGATGTAGCTCGCGGCACTATCCTTTTTATCGCACCTCCGGAAGCGGATCTGGAATGGAAGGAATCAAGCGTCGATTCTATCAAGAGGTTTATCTCGAGGATACAGACCGTATTGGACGCGAAGGAAGGGAATAACGATGACAAGGAGATCAGGTACCAGACCCATCTTCTGGTAAAAAAAGTAAATTCGGATATTGAGCGGTTTAAATTGAATACAGCAATAGCCGCAATGATGGAATATGTTAACTTCATCCATAAAAAGATGGAATCTGCTGACTTCTCCCTGTCTAAGGATACAAAGGCAATGTTCATCAAGGTGATGGCGCCGTTTTTTCCTTATTTGGCTGAGGAATACAATAAACTCATTTTTGGCGGTGGATCTATCTTTGAGAAGCAGTGGCCTGTTCACGATGAGACCGCCCTGATGACCGATCAGATAGAGATACCGGTGCAGATCAAGGGTAAATTAAGAGCCGTTATTACGGTGGGCAGAAGCGCTACAAAGAAAGAAATATTGAAGTACGCGCTATCCAACCCTAATATCAAGAAGCATTTACAGGGAATGACGATACGCAAGGAGATCTATGTTCCGGGCAAAATGGTCAATATTATTATTTAGCATCCTTATTCCGATGTTCACCGGCTGCGGATATACATTCGGCAACTTACTCTTGAACGGTGAGCGTAGACTTGAGCTTTCAAGTATATCGAACATTACAGAATTTCCCTGTGACTTCATTATGGAAAGCGCAATATCGGACGCTTTTTCAAATGCCGGTATCAGAATCCGCAATATTTCCTCCGATCGATCCCGTGCCGGCGGTGTGCTTGTTATCAGCATCACGGATGCCCTGAAAAAGGCCTCGATGTTCGATGAAGAAAGCAAGCCGCTGCAGTACCGTATCGGCTTCACGGTAGAGTATGAATTCAAAGAGGGAGAGGAGATATTGAAAGAGGGAAAGATAACTGACCATGGTTATTATTATCCCGAAAGAGATACCAAGAACAGGGAAGACGACGCGATAGAAGAGGCGTTTACAAAAATTTCAGTTAAAATTGTCGATAATTGCCTTGACCGATGGTGATTTGTCCGAAATCTGTCCAATATAGCGGCAAATAAGCCATTGGCACATAAAGTGCAATTTAATTAGCAATAGAGGAGGACCTATGAAACGCAAAGGTACCACGATAATCGAGCTTCTTGTTGCAGTTACCATTATAACCGTCGGACTTTTTGCCGTGATCAGGATGTTGGGAGTAGTAGGCGCTAACGCCAGACAACTTACACATAAGAACGAGGCAAAGCTCATTGCAAAGACCCGTATCGATCTTATTGAGTCGCGCGCACAGTCGGATTTCAACAGCATATCCGATGTCAACTGGCTCTATGAGAACGACAGGGATATCTATGTATCTATGGGCGTCAAACTCACCAAAAAATACTTTGTTAAAGAAGAGGTGGAATATGTGGTCATGGAACAGGATCTTTCGGGAACTGAAGATAAACCCTATCGTATAAGAGCAATAATAGATTCAGATAATAATCTCGCTGATGACTATACCGGACAGGGCCTTGATATGAAGAGGGTAACCGTCCACGTTTCCTGGCCCGAGACCAGACGGATGGTTACGATCACAGCTGCCCTGAATGCTCTACTCTCAGGGGATAATGCTTTCTTTGAAGAGGTCAGAATGAAGGAATATACTCTTTCTACAGTGATCTCCAGTTTTGAACCAATGGATAAATCATGCTGTGATAATCCTTCGATCGACAATATTGAGATCATTGCCATCGGCGGAGCCGCAATTGACTGGACCTCCCAGGCGCTGCCTGTTTCTACGGCCTTTACTGTCAGAGTGGGTTTGAATGATAATTGTCCTTCAAGGCTGCCGCAGCTTACATTGCTTTACTGGTATTACGGTGAAACGATAGCTGATGCGGTATCATTGGAATTGAAAAACGCCGGCAGTTTGAATTATTATGCGGCTGATGTTCCCGCCTCGGCTGTTATTAATGCGGATATGGGCTCTCCCTACGGTAATGATTCCGTATGTACCGAGGAATACGCCGGCGAAGAGCCTTTTGATATGTTCCTCCAGGTCTATGTTCAGGACGATTTCATCGGAGAGGACTGCACGGTTACTGTGAGGGAGTCTTACTCAAATTCCGCTACCTTGAATATTTATGATTCTCAGCCCCCTACCATTAGCGATTACAGCTCACAAATAGTTGCCAATGCTTGTGACGGCCTCGTCATGGCGACCATATTGGACGGCGCCAATGGTGTTGCCGGACTTGATCTGAACCGTGTACAGGCTTATTATGCCAAACTGGATGCTGCGGGGAATAAGGGCTCTCTGATCGAGATATACGACAGAAAAGGCCCGGACGCGGAGGGTCGATTCACATGGACGATCCCCGAAACCGCCATTGAAGATTGGTCCGGCGGCGGTACCTATGATAACCTGCCGGATATCTACTATGAGATAGTCGCATATGATAAATGTGATTCCTTTACTATGATACCCGTAGGCGACGCCGAAGATACCTATATAAAGGTTACTGAATTTGATAACAGCCCTCCGAATATCGTTTTCAATTACGGCGGACTTGGTTTTTCAGAGTGCGTTGCCTCAAATATAGAGCCGATAATCATCGATTTTGATGTTATCGATGAATGCGGTGTTTACCAAACGGCATTCGCGGCTGTACCGTTGGACATTATGTATTTCGGCGGCGATATGACCCCTCATGTGCACTATATTCCTGTCTCGCCTCCTGAAACCTGGTATAATGTCAAATGGTATATAACTCCCGATAGCCGTGATGATCTATGGTTCAGGACCATGGCATATGATTCTTCGTATAATTATGTGTATAATCCACCGAGTGAAGATAACCCAGGTGTAAGCTTCCTCACCATCCATCAGGCCGACGCCCTTTATTTCCCTAGCGGGATGAGTGATCCTTATTTAAGCGGCGATGTTGTCCTTGAAGGGCCGAGCAATGATACCGTGGTCCTCACATTGGAGAACTTCCGCCACGGGGATATGATCCTTGATTCCATTGAGATCAAAGAACCGACATACAAAAGTATCTGTCTTTCTTCGGGAGATACCTCCTCGGCATTTCCTTATATCGACAGGATAACCATAGAGATCCAGGGATCGTCCACATATTATCCGTCTAATGGAGGAGTTATCTGGGATTGGAGGGATGATTCCCCGACACCGGGCTCAAGAGAAAGAGCCCCGATAGAATTGCAATTGAACTCCTCGATCCATTCCAATCTGTGGATCCCTGATTACGGCAGCACCGTAAAGCTGTATTTGCATTTTTCAAATCAAATTACCGATCTTCCATATGAGGCAGTTCCATTTGGTATGGATCAATGTGATTTCGAGATCATTGTGAAAACTGATCAATCTCAGGAGTATAAATGTCCGCAGACCTATATATTCAGCACGAAGGACTGGGGATATAATTACCCGCCGGTAGCGAATGCCGGAGCGGATAATTTTACCACCGTGGGAAATATGATGTACTTTGACGCGAGAGGTTCGGGTGATTGTGATGATGCACTAACGGACCTTACATATTACTGGGCCTTCTCTACCGGAAATTCACATTATGGTGCCACATACTATCATACATTTACAGAAGATGATTTTCTTATTGCCAAGGGTGGCGCGGATGATAGCGAACCCGCATATATTGATGTGTATCTGGAGGTGGTAGATCCTTCTGGCGCCTATGATACGGATACGATGGTCGTGATCCTTTTCCCAGCACCCACCGGAATCGATACTGAGATCTGTGATGACGGTGTGGATAATGACGGGGACGGCTACATTGATTGCGAGGATACGGACTGTGTAGACCATACTGCATGTGTCAAGATTGAAACCATTTGTAATAATGGCCTTGACGATGACGGCGACGGCTATACCGATTGTGATGATCCGGACTGTGTCGCTGCGGCAAATTGCGTAGCCGTTAATCCGGAGATCTGCGACAATGGAAGCGACGATGACGGCGACGGCCTTGTGGATTGCGATGACCCGGATTGCAGTGTTTACTATCTGTGTCAAACAGTTGAAACAAATTGTAACGATGCTATAGACAATGACGGTGACGGAAATATCGATTGTGCCGACTCCGATTGTGAAAAGGACGCTGCATGTATCGGCGTCAATCAGCCGCCTGTTATAACCTCTTTCTCATGCACATTACTTGGCGGCGTAGTTATGGGCTTTACTGTGACCGTAGACGATCCCGACGATACTATATTTCACTATGCTTTTGACTGGGGAGATGGTAAGTCGTCTTCCAAGACTGACGGTCCTAAGACAACGACCAGCTACACCTTCTCGGATAATGTGACACAGACCTTTACGGTCACGGTCACGGTGAACGATGCTTCCGGCAGCGATGTTGCGACAGTTATGGTCAATTGTCTCAAGAAAGCCGGTTGTTCCTGTAATTAGTGGTAATGATGAAGACTAAAAGAAAAGGCTTTACTTTAATTGAGCTTCTCGTCGTTATGTCGGTCTCGCTCTTGGTGCTCGGCATGATATACACGGCATACAATTCCATCAGGAACGGCCTTGCCAAGAGGAAAGCTCAGGCGGAAACAGAGATGTACATCGACAAGATAGTAAGAGAGTTGACAAGAACATACGGATCCGCGAGGTATGCGACCATTTCTGATACTATAACAGGTGCGCTTCTGATACAGACACCTGGCTGGCGCTCCGTGGACAGAGCCGATGATGCTTATGGTGAGAAGGACGGCTGGATGTTCACAAGTAATTATACCTTCACTCGCGGTGCCTTTAATTACGGCACCGGATTTGCCGGCGATACTTATTCCTCAGGCCGTGCCGATCATGGAGAGATCCTTATTCTTCTGAATTTCGCGTTCGAGAACCATTATTACAACAGGGTGCACCCGACGGTCGATTACTACCGCGCCTTGGGGATAAACAATGTGGCGGGAACTCAACCCACCGCAAAGAGCACTTTTGTATATGTGGAATATTACCCTTCGGACGGCAGTTATAAAGTGAAGCCCATTGCGGACAAGCCCTCCAATATGCATATCAGGCGATTAGAGATCGAGCCGGATTTCCTGAGTTCCGGCACATATAATAAAAAGGTGCTGAATATTTCCTTGGGCATAAGGCATTATCTTCACAAGGTCAAGGAATTAGAGGATGTTGCCAAGGCTGGAGACCGGTATAATTATGAAACACAAAAGTACTTCACCCTGTATATCAGATCAAGATAATAAAAGGAGAAATATATGAAAGAGAGAAAAGGATCGATCTTAATGCTGGTCATCGTTATTCTGGCGGGAGTTCAGCTTCTTTCACTGATCTACATCGGAGTAGTCAAGAGCTATAAAAGAAGTGTACAATATTCCAATGCGGTGGATAATGCGCTCTATAATGCGGAAGAGGGCCTCAATGGTGTTATCAATATTCTTATGAGAGATGAGGATTGGGACTTCCGGTCTGCCGGCAGTAAAACGCCGTCCAATGGATTTGCCGATACCATTCCTTATGCATTCAACTTTGAATCCATGGACTATCAGGTTCAGGTTTTGAATGAGAACAGCAATCCCATAACCGATATGACAGGCGTCACGGAGCCCGAATTCAATACAGAAGAACATTGTATGTGGGTTAAGGTTACGGGATATTATTATCCTCAAGAAGACCCGCAAAAATGGATCACGCTGGTCGCGACCGGTAACGATACTACTGCTTTATGGGCGAGGATCGCAAAGAGAACAGTGATCGCTAAGATCACTTCGGCGATGCCCTTGAACCCATTTGAATCGGCTGTCTTCTCATGCGGTACGATCGACGGGGCCGGCTCGGCGGATGTGGACGGAAAGGTCTGTGCGCCTACCGTTACCGGAGTTGTCGGGGCCAATCTCGATACCGACTGTATACCAACAGCAGAGGAATGTGACACTGTCATTGATCAGCTCAGCGGCTGGGCGGAGGATATCTGCGCCGAGGCCTATGAGGAGGGGCATGGATATACGGATGCAAAATCCATCGTAAACAATGCGTTTTCCGGCCTCAATCCTTCAGGAGAATTAGAGGGAAAATATTGTTTTGAGGAAGATGTTTCATGGGCGGGAAATGCGCCCGGCATCACACCTGTCGATTATAACGGAGATATGGACTATTCTGATGAAGGCCTTGGCGAAATAGCACCTCCTATCATGATAATCAAGGGAAATCTCCAGATGACGGGAGCACCTACATTTCAGGGCATTGTCATTGTTATGGGTGAATACACCGGCCCTAACAGCAATCTTCTGTCAGGAAATCCCGATTTTTTAGGAAGTATTGTATCTTTTGACTCTATTGACATGAAAGGTAATTCATATGCGGGGTATATGGATTTTTCCAAATATATCAATGTGAACCGCAATAAGGTTTCGAGATCAGGATGGGTTATCGCGGATAAGCCGGTAAAAATGGAGTATCCTGAAGCAAGCGGCACTTACTATAATATAGAAGTGGATCACCTTGCCCCGCCCGACCCTACAACCTGGCATTAGCAGAAGATTGAGGAGTGGCATCCAGGTTTATCGTCATTGTAAATAACGATAACATTTGATTTTAGCGGGGCAAAGAGTTTACACGCTCCG
>JAGLGN010000005.1 GCA_023144005.1 bacterium | reverse complement strand
TTCCTGTCAACTCTTTGCTTGGAACTTTTACATCGGGACAGACGAACGCCTGCGGCGTACGACATGTCCCATATCCTACTACGCTCCGGCGTTCTATATATTTTAGCTATTGATTTTAATAAAATAGACGAAATATTGATTTTTCGCTTACGGGTGTGGATATTGTTTTATTCTCTTCACTTTACTCTTCAGACTTCACACTTCTTAATGCCTCAGGATCCGTTTGAAAAAAGCTCTCCGTAAACATCGGATGTATCACTACTTTCCGTGAGCGAGAAAAATTCCGCGTATCGTTCAGAAAATTCAACATCGTATTCCACATAATTATTCTGTGTACTGTCCTCTACATGCCGCCCCGGTATAACACCGGTAGCGAAGAACAGCGTGAATACAAGAGATAGAAATGCCACGGCGCTGGCTATGGATGTGATCATAGAGGATCTTTTAACTTTGCTGTCCTTGAAATTCAATATCTTCTCAATGCTCATTAGATAAACCCTTCTTTCTCTTTCATTAGTGAAGATAATATCTTCTCTTTTCATACCGGTACCTCCATCTTTAATCTGTCTCTCGCTCTTTTCAAAGAGACCTTTACCGCAGTCACGCTTTTCCCTAATGATCCGGCTATCTCTTTGATCGACAATCCGGATATATAGAACATGATCAATAACTCTCTGTCCTTTGCCGACAGCCGTGACATTCCCGCCTTCAGCATCATTTTTTCTTCTTCCGAATACGGACTTTCTTCTTTTTTTCCCTTGTTGCTTTGAATATTATCATCGTATGACAAAATGATCCCTTTTGATTTTCTGAAGTGGTCCATCGCCGCATTATGGGCTATCCTGTAAATGAACGAACTGAGCATTCCCCTGTCTTTGTATTTCCCGATCCCTTTATAAAATCTGAAGAAAACCTCTGATGTAAGGTCCTCAGCTTCTGAGGGCTTTCCCACCATTCGTATCAAATAGCCGTATATCCTTCCGGAATACTCCTTGTATATATGATCGAATCCCATCATATTGCCTTTTTTAATAAGGGCTACTGCTTCCTGTTCTTCCATATACTATTACAACGCATTTGCGCGCAAAAAGGTTACATCCGGTAAAAGGTAAAGCTTTCCAGGTATTCTTCGAGATTGGTCGAGGAGAAAAGTTTCTCCTTGAGCGCTTTTGAATAAATCTCCCCCTTGAAAAGAAATACCATGAATTTACGGATCTCATGGAGTCGCCTTTCTCCATAAATTTCTGAATATTTCTTGATAAAGAATTTCGCCATATCGATCTTTTCATTCAATGAGGGCGTCTTCTCCTTGAAAAGAAGAGGGTTCATCAATATACCCCGTGCCAGCATGATGCCGTCCGGGGAAATTTTTTCCTTGATCTCACGGATATGAGCAACGGAATAAATACCACCGTTCAGAATCAGCGGGACATCCAGCTGATCTTTGAATTGCTTATAGAGTTCCCAATGCGGCGGCGGTGAGAATCCTTCCGCCACCGTACGGAAATGCACCGTGATAAAAGTGAGGTCAAATACCTGGAGCTCTTTTAAAAATGATACAGTTTCCTCAATATCGTTCAGAGTGAACCCGATCCTCGTTTTGATGCTCAACGGACCTTTCCACACCTTGCGTATATCTTCCAATATTGCTTTCGCGTCATCCTTCCTCTCTAAGAGCTTGACCCCGCCCCCGGTTTTCAGGATCTTTTTTACGGGACACCCCATATTAAGGTCGAGTAGAACGGGGTCGGCCTTTTTCAGGAGTATGTGTATTGCCTCTTGAAAGATGCCCTTTTGAAATCCGCCGAATAATTGGATACCATATGGCTGATCTTCTTTGAATGAAAAGGTCTTGTCGAATTTACCCCGCGCTATCTCGAAGGGATTGATCATTTCCGGGAAGTACAGGCCGGTGAAGCCGTTTTGTCTCAGAAGTTCTCTGAATGGTAGAGAAGTGTATCCCGACAGTGGCGCTATTATCGGCTCAGTAAGTTTTTCTAAAATCTGATCTTGAGAAAACATCCTGATCCTTGAATTCTTTTCCGGATCTCCAAAGATGATAAGCCAGTCCGGCTACCATCGCTCCGTTGTCGGTACAGTATTCCAATGGGGGAAAGAATAATTTTACACCCTTGTCCTTTATCTTGGAATGAGCATAATCGCGTAAAAAGGAATTCGCCGCCACTCCGCCTCCAAAAACGATCTGGCCCAAGGGCTTTTCCTTGTTCAGTTTATTTACGGAGTTAAGTACGATGTCGAATGCTGCCTTCTGAAAGGAAGCCAGGAAATCCTTCTCCTGTCCGTCATATTTTTTTGACCGGATCATCTCCAAAGTGGCTGTCTTCAATCCGCTGAATGAGAAGTCCAGGGTATCTTCTTTAAATCTGGTGATAGGGAATGCGATCCGGTCGCAATCACCGCTAAAAGCTCTCTTGTCGATGGCCTTTCCGCCCGGGTATCCCAATCCCATAGAGAAGGCGATCTTGTCAAAAGCCTCCCCGATGGCATCATCACGGGTCTTTGCAAGTATCTCATAATCAAGGATTGAGTCCGCCCGGATAAGAAATGTGTGTCCGCCTGATATCAGAATTGCATAATGGGGGTAGAGTATCTCCTTGGGAAAGATCATCGAAGGCATATAAAGATGAGCGAGAATATGATTGACTGGTATCAATGGTTTGGATAATCCGATCGATAATCCCCGCGCGAACATGAATCCCACAAGTAGCGACCCCACAAGCCCAGGGCCATTTGTGACCCCGATCGCGTCTATTTTATCCGCTTCGATATTTGCTTTTTCAAGCGTTCTTTTGAAAAGAATAAAGATCTTTTCCGCATGATGTCTCGCCGCGAATTCAGGTACGACACCTCCGAACGGCGCGTGTATCTCGTCCTGGAATTCCCTGGAATCCGCCAATATCTCAACTCCGTCCCGGACGATGGATAATGCGGTCTCATCGCAGGATGATTCAATGCCCAGAACAAGCATCAATCCTCCTCGATATTCGCCAGCATCTTCTTTAGATTTTCAGGTATTTCCTTTTTGCCGTTGTTTCTTAATTTCTCTTTGTTCTCAATAATATAGGAAACGGGGACAACTCGGATATTCAATGCTCTTATCTCGTCAAAGACCTTGCTGAAGGTTTCCAGAGTTGACTTTCTCATATGACAGATCCCTACGGAGTAGCCCTTGATATACGCGATCTTGAAGAGATTGTGAAATTGTCCGATAATATATGCTTCTGATGAAGAATTATCTAAAAACACATCTCTTTTGATCGAAGGTATCCCCGCCTTTACCGCGGATTCATATCCTACACTTGTCGAGGTCGTTCTGGAATCAACAAAAAAGAGGTCTTTCTTCTTCGCCACCTCCATGAGCACCTCCAGCACCCGTTTGTCCGATGTGACCTTTGATCCTTTGTGATTGTTGAATCCCACGGCGACGGGAACAAAATTCAGGTTTTCCTGAAAGAGCTTTCTGATCTTATCTTCTTTGAAATCGGCAAATATCATACCCTTGTCCGTTGCTTGAGAAGAGTTCTTCGGTTCCATCGGCAGATGCAGCATCACTTCATTATTATTTTTCTGGGCAAAAGCGATCATCTGCGAGGCGTATGGTGTGTGCGGAAGTATGGCAAGGTCAATATTCTCATATCCCTCCAGGAGTGAAAAATATTTTGGCGGAAGGTATCCGCAATCGTCGATCAGGATCGCGATCACAGGCGACTTGCCATCGTGCAACGCCTCTGCCAGACCTTTCTCTATGGAAAAAAAATGTGTGATCTGATCAAAGGCCGATACATAAAAGGTTATGATCTCCCTCTTTCCTATGTGGTAGGTGTATGTATCTTTTATTCTGCCGCCATTATCCTTGATCGTTTTTATTATTTCTTTGGAAGTTCTGTTGAGATCAAAATTATCGGTCAATTGAATATTAAAAGTGGTGTATAGGAATCTCCTTTTACCCTTTGTCTTTTCTTCGAATATCTCGTCAACCATCGTCCTTGATATCTTCTTTGTGTGAAAATACTTTCTCAGATTTCCATTTATCATCAAAGATCTTTTGAAGTAGTCAAAATTATCATCCGGAGCAGGTTCCTTCTTCTCGACCGGTTTCACCTTTATTTCGGTTTTAGGCTCCGCAGCTTTTTGATCCAATGTTATACGGTCATCCAGCAGCGCCCGATCGGTTTTTTCAGGAATGAGGATGAAAACGATCGCCAGGATGAGAGAAAAGGCCGTCCAGAGAAGAAATTTCTTTAAAGAGAATCGGACTTCCTTTCCCTTCTGGGTTTTCTTCCTTTTTCCTGCCGCGGGCTTTTTCTTCTTTCCTTTGACAGGAGTTTTCTTTTTTTTCTTCTTTTTTACTTCTTTTCCCATGTAATCGCTTTAATTGCATTCAATGCATGTTTTAATTGTTCGTCCATTATCGGATCCATGATATGATCCTCATCACCGTTCATTTCCAATTCACTGAGTCCTTTGAATATCATAAGGCGGATAAGCTCTCTATCCGCTTTCAAACCATTACTTTTTAATCGGTTTTCCAATATGCGCACATTGAGTGGGTTCACCGCGTATGTATTCAATTCGGGCTTTTCATAGCCCTCCTTGATAGTTTCAAAGGAATCGTCGGTTCTCTCCATTGATTTGATCCTCGCCGCCATGTCCTTCAGATAATCGGCGATATATTTCCCTTCTTCAATATCTGATATTGTGCGAAGCACTTCGTCCGTGTAATATTTCTGCTCAACGGATATATCCGGCTTAATGCCTTTGCCGTGTATAGATTCTTCAGAAGGTGTATAATATTTCGCTATCGTGAGTTTTACCGCAGAGCCGTCACTCAATGGAAATACCCTTTGAACGGAGCCTTTTCCAAAACTTCTTTCTCCGACAACAATACCCCTGCCGGTGTCTCTTAATGCTCCCGCGACGATCTCGGATGCTGAAGCGGATCCCGCGTTAATAAGAACCACAATGGGTTTGTTAGCGAACAGAGGTTTTTTCTTGGCGTATGCCGTTTCAAGTAATTCTCCGCCTCTGCCCTTGACCGAAACTATCTTAGTGCCCTTTGGGAGAAACAGGTCGGAAACATCAATAGCCGCGTCCAGCAGCCCTCCGGGATTGTTTCTCAGATCCAGAATATACCCTTTGACATTCTTCTTTTCAAGCTCTTTAATGGCCTTTGTGATCTCATTCTCTGATGTTTCCTTGAAGTCGGAAAGCCGTATATATCCCACAGAATCATAATGATCCCATTTCACGCTTTTGAGCTTGATATTATCCCGTATAACATTGTATTCCTTTATTTCCCGATTGGATGTCCGGTACATGGTTATCTTGACGGGCGTACCCGGTTTGCCCCGCAGCATATCCACGGCCTCCTGCAGTTTCAATTTCGCCGTATCCACTCCGTCTATCTTTATGATCTGGTCACCCGCTTTTATACCGAGTTTATACGAAGGCGAATCCTCGATCGGAGAAACACATGTCAGCACATTGTTCTTGATGGTGACGACCATTCCTACGCCGCCGTATGTTCCCTTGGAGTTCCGCAGCAGGTCTTCGTGCACTTTCTTCTCAAGGAAGTTGGAGTGCGGATCAAGATTATTCAGCATGCCCTCGATCGCATAGTGGAATAACTTTGACATTTCCACATCGTTGATATAGTATTTCTTGATCGTCAGCAGGGATTCCTCAAAGAGCTTTTGAGCATCCTTGATGTCCTTTTTTGATTCCGCCGCAGTAATTGTAGCACAGAGCAGCAGCATAAGCATTATTGCGATGAACACTCTTTTTATATTCATTATTACCTCATTATTAACAATTCCGGATCGAAGGGATTGCCGTCGATCCATGTGCTGAAGTAGAGGACGTTCTTTCCTCCGTGATCAGCCATGACCTTTCCCAGGAGGTCGCTCTTTTTTATCTCCTGGCCTTTTGACACATAGACTTCGCTCAAATTCGCGAAGACCGCGGCAAAACGCTCATCCACTGAAATGATTATAACATTTCCCTTCCCCTTAAGCCAATCTGAAAAAATAATCTTCCCCGATATGGGGGAGAAGAGCTCATTTTCTACTTTTTCAAGCTCAATACCGTCATTATTGATCGATATGCCGAATTCCTTATTGACGGATTTACCGAACCTGGACACGATCTTGCCGGAAATATTAAGATTCAATTTGATCTTATAGGCCGCGATGATACTGCTTATCTTTCCGAGGTCTTTCTTTGCGACCGTCTTTGCCTCCGCATTTCTCCTTTTTTCCATTTCCTTGCGGATCATATCCTTTATCTGCCTATTGATCTTGTTCTTTTTCTCTTCCAGTCCCACAAGATAATCACGATAGCGGTTCTTTTCCTTTTTTAATTTTCCCAGATATGTGTTCTTCAGATCCTTTTCATTCTCGATATTACTGGACTTCAATTCCACCAGCTTCCTGACCTTCTGTATCTGATTTGAGCGTATGCTGTACTCATCGTTCTTCTGTACTAATTCTTCTTTGGTCTTAAGCAATTGACGGACATATTTGCGGTTCTTTTCGTTCAGTCGCCGTAAAACCTCATATTTCAAGACATTCTTGTCAAAATCATACGCAAAGAAGGCAGAGTAGGACTTCTGCATTGTTCCCAGCGCATACCACTTGCCGAGCGCCGCCCTTACCTTCCCCTTGATCAGGAGAAAATCCTTTTCCAATTGCCGGATCTGTTGGCCCATTTTCCCTATTTCGGAATTCAATTTACGCACTTCTCGTAAATATCGGTTCATTTCCTTCTTTGATTTTTCTAATTCATGATCGATGTGTTCGATATCTGAAAGGGTTACATTTTCCTTACGGGACGCATTTTTGATGAGCTCTTCATTCTTCTTGATCTCTTTTTCCACATCCTTCAGTTCTTTTTTATAATTATCCATTGAGCCCGCGGAAAAGATCATCAACCCCAACAAGGGATATACGATCACTTTAAATAAATCTTTGCGGAAATGAGCGAACCCAGCCATCCGAAAACGCCTCCAATTATAATCATATAGATCGCTTGAATAGGGGAGATCAGGGTAAAACGCGAAAATATTTCAGGCGGAAAGATAGAGTTTTTAAAAAGGTATAATGGGAGAAAGAAAAGATCCGCCACCACTCCGCCGATCAGGCCTTTTAAGATACCCTCCACCATAAAGGGAAAGCGGACAAAGGTTTCAGTCGCGCCGATCAATCTTTTTAAATAGATCTCCTGATCCTTGGTAAAAACCGATAGCCGGATCGCATTCCCGACGATGAGTACCACCAAGAGTGAAAATAGAATAAAGATCGCGCTCCCGAAGTTTTTCAAATACATTACCAGATCGCTCAATTGCTTCTGAAGGGTCGAGCTTTCAACCGCCTGATGATCTTTGAATCTCCCGTATATGGCAGCCAGATCGTCCGGCTTGACCGATCCCTTTGTAAATGCCCATATTGCTTCCGGAAGGATATCCTTGCCGTAGATCTCAATCAGGTCCTCGATATTTTCATCGTCCTTGATCTTTGAAAAGACATCGTCTTTGTTCAGGAATTCCACACGTTTGACCGCTTGCTCCTCTTCAAGCCGTGTCATGAGGTCTTCTCTTTCAGTGATAGTTGCCGTCTCCTTGATATAGAATATCAGCGATGGTGAAGAGCTCAGATTATCAATGAGGAGCTCGACGGTGTTGAAGATGGAGAACATTACTCCGATGATAAAAAGTGATATTGAGATCAGAGTGACTGAAATGACAGTAACGGAAGAATTCCTGATGATATTCTTTGTGCCTTCTCTAATGAAATATGCCAGGTTTTTAATCACTGCCGAGTACCTCGCCATCTTTCAAAAAGAGACTTCTGTGATTGGAGACCAGCTCGGCCAGCCGCTCATCATGTGTCGCGACGATCACGGTCATCCCCAATAGATTCAATTCCCTGAACTCCTTAATGATATCAATGCTTATCGCATCGTCAAGATTGCCGGTGGGCTCGTCCGCGATAAGTACCAGAGGCGAATTTGAAATCGCCCTGGCAATGGCAACTCTCTGCTGCTCGCCGCCTGAAAGATGATGAGGGAATAAGTGCTCTTTGCCGTTAAGCTTAAGAAGTCTTAGAACCTCTTTCACCCTTCGCCGGATGTAACTTGGCCGATGCCCGAGCGCGAACATGGCAAATTCGATATTTTCAAAAACTGTCCTGTCATAAAGAAGCTTGAAATCCTGAAAGACGATACCGATCTTTCTCCTGAAAAAGGGGAGTTTTCTTATCGGAAGCTTCTCCAGATCGGTCCCGCCAAAAATGATCTTCCCTGAAGTGGGGGTGATATCTTTGTACAGAAGTCTTAATAGCGTTGTCTTTCCTGCACCTGAAGGACCAAGCAGAAAGAGAAAATCTCCGCTGTTCACGGAGGCATTCACATTTTTTAATGCGAAAATATCTCTTTCGAAAACGACAGAAACATTTTTGAGTTCGATCATTCTTTTATCGGCACCACGCAGAGGAATTTAAATACCCCATCTCCAGTATTTCTAAATTGATGTAGACGCATATCGGGAACGAAAGCGAAATCATTCGGATTCAGAGAAAAATCGCCGTCCTCTGTTGCCAGAACGCCGCTGCCCTCCAGAACGAATACCTCATGCTCCCATTCATGCACATGCTCAGGGGTATGGGCGTCCTTCTCCAGCTCGAACATCCTCATCGCGAAGTTCTCCGCACCGTCCTTCTTCGCTATCAGCCATCTGATCGAAGTGCCTGTCGCGCCCTCCATGTCAACTTTTTCTAATTCAACTTCAGCAAAGTGTTTTCTTATGACCATTTCTTCCTCCAATTATTCAAATAGGAGCGTTCCTTTCCTACAATTACTATTATAAATGAAAAGAGAGGATATATCAAGCGCGATGCGCTTGGGTGAATGCTTTGCAGAGCACAAGCAACACGCAGCGCAGTGGACCCAGGTACAAGTGGACCCAGTGGAATAGCGGGGAAGGGACAAGGCACAAGCGAAGCAGAAGTACGAAGTGCGAAGCAGAGAAGATTGTTCAAAAGTTGAAAGGTTATGCTTCGCAGAGGTTAGAGGATAGAGGTTGGAGGTTAGGGTGGAGGGGAGTAAGAGAAACTGATAGCTGATTTTTTCAAATGAAACGTCACACATTATTCACATCCGTAACCGGTTGGTATTTCGTTTGTCCCATTCAAATCGTTTGTTAATAAAATAGAACGCTGGAGCGAAATAAGATATGGGACAAGCTTCACTCACTTGATAAAACCTCTGAAAAGATGTAAACTTATACAAGTACAAACAAATACTTGGAGTGGAGGCGCGCAATGAAACATTTCAATTCTCTTTTCTATCAGATTAAGTGGGAGAGAATGAGAAATATAAATATAACTCCTGAAATTATGTCAACAATATCAACCACCGTCCCCATATTAGAATCTCCAACAGAGCAGGAAATGGGGAGGGAGAGGGAGTGAAAAATGGATAAGAAGATCGATAAACTCGTTTATGAATTGTATGGATTTCCGGACGATGAAATTAGGATTATGGAGGGGAGCTTAGATAAATGAATACTTTTCAAATATTGATTACAATTGTTACTTCTTTGGGCTTGGGAGGAATTACTTCTGTAATTATTAGGAACCAACTGGAAAAGAAAACGATATTGGCACAAAGGCTTAATGAAATCAAATCCGAACATTATAAGAACCTGCTGATTTTCATGGCTTGCTCTCTTGATATTAAGAAGAAAGAATACTTTTCGATACATCAAGCCTCTGATCAGACAAATTCGGAATACTACTTTAATACCGTAAAAGAATACTACTATCACGAACTTCTTTATTCTTCTGATGATGTGATAATATCGTTGAAGAACTTCATTGAATCTCCAAGTGAGAGTACCTTTATAAGCACTACAAAAGCAATGCGAAAAGACTTATGGGGGAACAGAACAAAATTGACAGAAGAAGAAATTCGGATTGTGGAGGGAAATATTTGAAAGTATTTTTCATTGACACAAACTTCTTTTTGCAATGCAGGGACTACAAGGAAATTCCATGGAAGGATATTGCTGTAGATGCAAGTGAAATATTAATTCTTATTTCTAGGCCTGTTCAGGGGGAAATCGATAGGTTAAAAAATAGTGGGAATAATAGAAGAGCAAAGAGAGCTCGTGCCGCAAATTCTTTTTTTAGACAGATTATTACTAACGAGAAAAAGGAATTATCTTTTACAAAAGATGAAATTAAGACAATATTTCTATTTAGTCCACTGTATCATTCAGATCAATTAACAATTCAAAATAGCATTCTTAATATGAGCAAAACGGATGATAGAATAATTGCTGAGGCGCTATTGTATCAAGAAAAACATAAAGAAGATGAAATAATTCTATTGACACATGATACAATTCCAATGGTGACTGCCGCAAGTTGCGACCTTCATTATGTCCCTATTCCTAATTCTTGGCTGTTGCCTCCCGAAAACGATGATCTAAGTAAGAGGATTTTGCACTTGGAAGACGAAAATAGAAAACTAAGAATGCCTCTACCGAAAGTTGAATTAAGTTCCGAAATCTTAGGTGATTGTGAAATATTTAAAGTAGATATTTATGAAGAGCTCACACCAGAGGAAAAGGGAAAAATTATCGAAAAATTGAAAGAAAGATATCCAATTTACGACTTTTCAGATTTGAAAGACCAAGCAATGAAAGAGCAAAAAATCGAGGAGACATTTAAATTAACCTACGAGCCACCAACTTTAAAAGAAATAGATGAATATATAGAGAAGGAATATCCTAGATGGATAGAGAATATAGAGAAATGGCTTTCGAATATTAATTGGGAATTTTCACAATCATCAAGATATTTATGGATGATGTATAAATTAAAGAATAATGGAAATAGCCCAGTGGAAAATCTTGAGATAGAATTCAAACTACTTGGGAATATTCAATTTGCTTCAAAGGAAGTGATAGATAATTTTCAGAATTTTACAAGAATATCACCCTTACCAAAACCCACGGAAGCTCCGAGAGGAGCATGGATATCACAAGAAAAAGCAATAATACCCGAGGTCATTAAAATTGCACGTAATCATCTTTCAGCCTCTTCTTATCCTGATTTAAGTTCTTTGGCACCCCCAAAGAGAGATAGAAACGCGTTTTATTATAAAGAATCATGGCCTTACGAAGCTCATAGTGATAAAATAATTCAATGTGAAGAATTCAGACATCAACATGAAGAGAAAGAATTTACCTTCTTACTTCATCTTCCTACTGACTTAGAAGAATCAGAAATAGAGAAAATTTCATGTATTATTACGGGGAAAAATTTATTTAAACCAATAAGAGATTATAGGGCGATTAAGATTAAATACAATCGCAAGAGTACCTTTGAAAGAGTAAGCGAGATTATTGGAAAAGATGAATAACTCATTTCCTATTTTACATATTTCCCAATTTTTAAATTTAACCGAAGAAGTGATCTGTATTATGGAGGGGTCTTGAAGAAATGAACAATGCCCAGTTGACAATGGACAATTATGTGAAGAAGGGATCAAATATATTAGAGCTTGAGGAGAACGAATATGAAAATAAAAAAAATTGCTCTCTTAAATAATAAATTATTTGGAGATATAGAATTAAAACTGTTTGACGATGATAACAAAGTATTTGATACAATTATTTTTGCCGGAGAAAATGGAGTCGGCAAGACATTATTATTAGAAATGATCAATGAATTTTCACATCTCTATTACGCAAAAAATATACCGAGGGATGTTGAAAATGAGAAAAGATTCTTCACTCTAGAATTGACCGATGAAGAGATTGCTGTTTTAAGGACCAATGTGACTTCAAATAAAGTGCTTGATAAGAAAATCGATAATAATGAAATCGAAATTTGGTTTGATTATTCAAAAGAGAAGTATCAAATATCCGTGCATTACCTTTGCAATGGTAAAAAGAAATCGTTTATCGCTGAATATCTTATGGAACAAAACGCAAAAAAAATCTTTAAATCAATATATGCTTCAACTGAAGTTAATTTTACTTCTACGCGAATTGAAAATTCATCTTCAATGGATATTGATCAATCCTTAGGTTTGAGTAGCATTAAATCAAATAGTAATTTAGCTACAGAAATTAAGCAACTGTTGTTAGATATTCAAACTCTGGACAATGAAGACATCAGGAAATATTGTGATGCGAGAGAAGGTAATATTCAAAAAGAGGAATATAATAACTTGTTAAAGGGCTTGCGAATGCAAAGGTTTACAAAAGCCTTTGACGTCATGTTTGAAGAAAAAGAATATCTTGGAATAATGAACCTACCAAATGAGAAGCAGATATATTTTAGAGAATACGGCAGAGAAATGAGTATTGATGCACTAAGTTCTGGAGAGAAACAAATAGTATATAGAGGAGGTTTCTTTTTGCGAGATTTAAAAAGGTATGAAGGAGCTTTTGCGCTAATTGATGAGCCTGAAATTAGCATGCATCCTAATTGGCAGTTGAAAATCCTTGATTTCTATAAAACATTATTATCTGATAGTGAGGGAAAACAGCAATCACAAATGTTTATTGCAACTCACTCCCCATTTATTATTCACGGAAGAAGTACTGAAAATCGAGAAAAAGTGATTATTCTTAAAAAAAGTGATGGGGGTAAGGTATATATCCCCGAATTTCCAGAATTTATTTCCTGGGACTTTCAAAGAGGTACTGAAATCGCTTTTTCTGTAGACATTATATCGAGTAATGACAAACCAATTGTCTTTGTTGAGGGTGAAACGGATGAGAAATATCTTAAGAAAGCATTAGCTTTATATAGAGATTTGAATCTGGATATCGAGATAAAATGGGTAGGGAGAATGAATAAATCTGGAGGAGCCGTATTTACAGGTGCAAGTGCACTTAATAAGGTGAGGCAATTCCTTTTGGCTAATTCCTCTTTTGTTAATCGAAAAGTAATCTTGTTATATGATTGTGATGTGAATGAAAATGACATGGAACTAACTGAAAATCTATATGTGATGGGAATCCCTCGAAATATAGAAAACACCCTTTATAAAAGAGGGATAGAGAACTTACTTACTGTCCCCACGGATTTTCCAAAGGACGATTTTTATTCATTGAAAAAAGAGACAGATGAGTATGGTGCAACAAAGGAAATTCAACAATTGAACAAAATGATGTTGTGTGATTGGATTTTGACCGATTCTGTAAGAGTAAATAAGTTACTAAAAAATCGGTTCTCTATAGGCTTAATGGAAAAGATAAGTGATATTTTCAATAATTCATAGGAGGTAATTATGGATTTTCGAGACGCACATGTTCAGTACGGTGATTTTCATGGGAGGATCGCAATTGATGGTTTTTTTGGTCCCTTTATACACAATATTGCAGAGATGATAAATATCCCTAGTAATTATTTCCCAATTGGTTTTTCGATTCAATGCGGTGAGCGACCAAAAACAGGAGACAAGGTATTTTTGGATATAGCTGCGGTAGACAAAAATCTTTATGGAGAATCAGTAGATGAAATCCAGAAAAGGGTTGAGAATGGTATAGTCAACGCGAAGGTGTTTCAAGGGGAAATACTCCTGGAAGACTTCTTTTCTCAAGCAAAAAGAACGAACCTTACAGGGGTTCTGAAAGCATTGGATGATTTGAGTATTGAAGTAGACGAAAACTATTGAAGCAATCTGTGGAATCTATTGAAATGAGATTTGTTAACAAGAGAATTTCGGGGACGGGAATTTCGGAGACGGTAGTTGCGAAAGTTGCAAAATAGGTGTAGGTGCTGATATTCGGGAGAGCTGGAATTGACAAAATGGAGCCTGAACAACTAATGAGAGGGAAAGAATTCCATATTGTTTTGATTCTAGCGCATGCAGAGATTGCTTTTAAAGGAGTATTCAAATGATTGAAAAAATCGTAAAGAGTGAAAAGAATTTAAAAATAACATTCTTGATAATATGGTTGGGGGTTGTAGCATTTATATATCTGTTTTTACACGGAATTTTTATTATTTTTACAACAGATAGCCCCGTGATCAGCCATTCTCCTTTTCTGTCGGTTTTTATAACCCTGATGCTATCGTATCTGTATTTTCATCTCTTCATTTTCATTAAAAGGGAGTTTACGGGATTGATTATTTCCGGAGTCATTTTAATCTTGCTGTTAATAATATCTTTGATCCCTATATTTGAGAATGCAGTATTTCTACTTACTCACATTAGTCTTTGGTTAAGCTTCTATATCTTTTTGTTATTAATTAAAGAATATTTTCAGATTCGTTTGAAGTTAAAGGAATTTAAGACAAAATAACTAATTCGGGGGACGGTCGTTGCATTTGTTGCAATAATTCGGGGGACGGTCGTTGCATTTGTTGCAAAATTGGTGGAAGTGTTTATAATCAGGAGATATTTTGAAAATCCAGAGTAAATCAGTTATACTCATTGTGTGGGGAGATTCAATGATATATGAATAAGATGATTGGAATAAAGGCTATTTCGTTTGACGGAGATGGAACCCTCTGGGATTTTAATAAAGTGATGAGGCACTCACTTCATCATGTGTTAAAAGAATTAAAACAAATTGATCCCCATGCTGCTGCGATGCTTGACATCGAGTTGATGATAAAAATCAGAAATAGGGTAGCTGCCGAATTGAAAGGCAGAGTGACGAATCTTGAGCGGATCCGCATTGCGGCTTTTCGACAAACACTTGAAGATATAGGACGACCGAATGACGCTCTGGCGTCCCGCCTTAATGAAGTATATTTGAAACACCGTTTTGAGGATATAGAACTCTTTGATGATGTCCTTCCATCGCTTGAAGCATTACGAGAAAAATATACTATCGGACTACTTTCGAACGGCAATAGCTATCCGGAGCCTTGCGGTTTAGACGGGATGTTCCAGTTTACCGTCTTCTCGCAAGATTATGGAGTCGAAAAACCAGACCGGAAGTTATTCCAGATCACCCTGAAAAAAGCTATGTGTACAGAACAGCAATTGCTACATATAGGCGACTCTTTACACGATGATATTGCGGGAGCCGGTAATTCAGGTATCAGAAGTATTTGGCTCAATCGCAAGCAACTGAAAAACAGTACCGGGATCAGAGCAGATTACGAAATAGCATCCCTTTCGGAATTGCTGGTATAGGTACCGGGTCTTTACATCTTACATATTACTAAAGAAGGCTACGGTAAGAGACGGCAGGCGCCTCTATTTAAATATATTGTTAAATTGATATAATATGTGAAAGGAGTAAAAGATGACAGCAGAAAGAAATTTGCATCCCTCGTTTCAAAAAAAGCAGTATTTGTTCCGAAGAAAAGTATTCAAGATCTTCGGTGGTGCTTTTCATATTTATGATCAGGACATGAATCTAATGTTTTTTGCAAAACAAAAGGCATTCAAGTTGAAAGAGGATATTCGGATCTACTCGGATGAAAGCCAAACAGATGAGCTTCTGACCATTAAAACCCCTCAGATACTTGATATTGTGGCTACATATAATGTAACTGATGCCACTACGGGTGAGCCTGTCGGCGCGATCAGAAGAAGAGGTATTAAAGCCATAGTCAAAGATGAATGGATATTTCTTTCCAATGAAGGACAGGAAATCGGGAAATTAACAGAAAAAAACGCGATGAGCGCAATTATGAGCCGGCTAATTAACCTGATCCCCCAGAAATTCATCGTGGTGTTGCCGGATTCCAGGGAGATCACGGAGATCAAGCAGCATTTTAATCCTTTCGTATTGAAATATACCATGGATATTACAGAAGGGGCTTCTCCGATTGATCCGAGACTTTTGATCGCGGCGGGAATTCTGCTGGCTTCGATCGAGCGCAGACAGGAGTGACACGCTTCGCAGTGCACAAGGCACAAGGTGCAAGTGGACAAGGTACAATTGTCAATTTATTTTTGCTCAATCTCTCTGTATTCTTGCCTGATTATTTTCTCGTCTACCCATGATTCCATGGCAGGCAGGTCAGCCTCGTCGACAAGCCCCGGGACCATTGTGGTCCTGAATTGATGGTCCGGCAGTTCTTTTATCAAGCGAATGCTCTCGTTGATATCTTCTATGGTGACGGATGCCAATCCCACCGTTTGCGCATATTTTTCCGGAATATTCTTGATATCCATCGCAACGAAATCTATCAGATCTTCCTTGATCATTTCCTCAAGGAGCTTGGGAAAGCTTCCGTTGGTATCTATTTTGACTTTCAGTCCGAGTGCTTTGATCTTTTTGATAAAATCCTTGAGCCGCTGCCCCCACATGAGTGGTTCTCCCCCTGTGATGCACACTCCTCCGATAAAACTCCTTCTTTCGCTGATAATATCGAGCATTTCATCATCCGGAATAATAGGAAAACTTTCTGTGTTGAGATATGCAAGGTCCCGATTGTGACACCAGGGACATCTGAAGTTACATTCTCCGGTGAATAGCGTCGCAGCTACCTCTTTCGGGAAATCAATTAAGGTTAACTTTTGGATTCCCCTGAACACTTAGATCACTCTTGGCCGCTTTGTCGAACTTATACATTGTTCTTTGCGCAAATTCCATCTTTTTCCCTTTGTTCCAATCCATGACCGGACGGTAGTAGCCGACTATTCTGGAATATACTTCCATGGGCATAACGCCCACACCCTGCTTGTTTATTTTTCCGTAATGATCCATTTCTTCTTCCGTGTGTTCCAGTGGACATGTCCAATGTTCACCGGACTGATATCCGTGAATAGGGCATATGGAAAATGTCGGTGTGATCGAAAAATAGGGCAGATGATAATTATTGGTGATGGTCCTGACGAGATTTTTTAATGGAGCCGTATCTTTTATTTCTTCACCCACGAAAAGGTGGATCACCGTTCCTCCGGTAAATGTGGATTGCAGCTCATCCTGATGTGAAAGCGCTTCAAAGATATCATTGGTCTCCCAGACAGGCAGATGTACTGAGTTGGTGTAATAAGGGGTCGCATCATCACCCGACGCAGCGACTTCGTCAAAGAATTCCTTATCTTTTTTGGCGAGCCGGTAACCCGCGCTCTCTGCGGGAGAGGCTTCCAGATTGTATAGATTTCCGGTTTCCCTTTTGAATTCTTCCAATTTTTTTAACATCATATCAAGCACTCTTTTAGCGAAATGCTTTCCTTCGGGAGAATTATAGGGTTGTTTCATGAAATTCTGTGCCGCCTCATTCATTCCGACAAGTCCGATCGTGGAGAAATGATTGGCCCAGTATTCGCCTTTCTCTTCCTTTATCGATTTCAGCCAATATCTGGTATATGGGTAAAGATTATTACCCGTAAGTTTTTCTATGATCTTTCTTTTGATCTCGAGGCTCTCTTTCGCGATATCCATTTTCTCATAAAGGCGCTCGCGGAATTCCTCTTCGCTCTGGGATAGATAACCGATGCGGGGAAGATTTATCGTTACAACGCCAATTGAGCCGGTGAGTGGGTTGGCTGCGAAAAGTCCGCCTCTTCTTTGAGTGTGGTCCTCGCTCTCGGCGGGTTTCTCGGTGCCAAGATTAATTCCGAGCTTCGCGGTGTTTTTATTGTGATTTCGTATTTCTCTGTTATCAAGCCGTAATCTGCAGCACATCGATCGAGCATCATCGGGGTCCATATCAGAATTGACGAAATTGGCAAAATAGGGGATCCCGTAGCGGGCGGTCATTTCCCAGACTTTTTCCAGATTTGCATTATCCCAGTCAAAGTCCTTAGTGATATTGTAAGTAGGAATAGGGAAAGTGAAAATACGATGGGCCGAATCCCCCTCGATCATGACTTCGGCGAATGCGTTATTGATCTGATCCATTTCTTCCTGGAAGTCCCCGTAAGACTCTTCCATTTCATTTCCGGCGACAGATACCCTTCGTTCTTTCATCGAATTGGGAACGGTAAGGTCCATTGTCAGATTGGAGAAGGGGGTCTGAAATCCGGTTCTGGTGGGAACGTTCAGATTAAAAACAAATTCCTGCATGGATTGCTTGACCCCTCTGTATGAGAGGTTGTCATATCTGATATAGGGAGCCAGGAGTGTGTCGAAATTGGCAAAGGCCTGGGCACCTGCCGCTTCACCCTGCATGGTATACATAAAATTCACGATCTGTCCCAATGCTGTCCTGAAATGCTTCGGAGGTTTTGATTGGATCTTTCCCGGAACGCCGCCGAATCCTCTTTTCAGAAGTTCGCCAAGATCCCATCCTACACAGTAAGAGGACAATGAGCCAAGGTCATGAACATGAAAGTCCCCGGCGATATGTCCATTGCCTATTGAACTCGGGTAGATCTTCTTCAGCCAGTAATTTGCTGAAATAGTTGATGCGATGTGATTGTTCAACCCCTGGAGAGAGTAACTCATATTAGAGTTCTCGTTAATTCTCCAGTCCTTAATATCTATGTAATCATCAATAACTTTCTCTGTTTCTTTAACGGTTTCGCCCATTTTTCGTATTTCAGAGTGTTTTTCTCTGTAGATAATATACGATTTGGCGGTATTATGATACCCTTTCTCCATGAGGACGACTTCAACATGATCCTGAATATCCTCGACCGAAGGAAATAATTTCGCTATTCTCTTTACAACATCCAAGGAAAGTTCTTTAAAAACTTCAATCCTTGCTTCCTGCCCTGTCTCTTTAAACGCCCTTCTGACGGCGTTTTCAATCTTGAAAAGGTCAAACTTTTCAAAAGTGCCATTTCGTTTCTCAACATACTTAACTTCCACTACTTACCTCCAAAAATCACTAGATGTAGTTGAATGAATCCCGTGAAAACAATATATAGTTTTATTTTGCTCTTGTCAAGTTATTTATTAAAAAAAACTTATGGCCTGCGAACCTAAAAGCATATAGGAATTCTCGACCCCCGGAGTAATTTTCGGTACATGACAAAAAGGGGTTTATCCCAATATATCAAGAGATTTCCGGCGCATATCCGATAATCTGTTATATATTGGAGTAAACTGGCGAAGTTCGCTGTCTTGCAAAAAAGAGATGTAAAGGGTAAAATAATCATGAAACATACACTAGGGAGGTCATGATGAAGGAATTAAAAGAGAAGATATTGAAGGAAGGTATGGTGATAGAGAAGGGCGAAATTCTGAAAGTGGATTCCTTTATGGATCATCAGGTGGATGTGGGCCTTATGGACAGAGTTGCGGATGATATTATTGATCATCTGAGAGAAGTGTCCCTGTTTGACAAAATAGATAAGATAGTAACCATTGAAACATCGGGCATAGTAGTGGGAACCCTCATGGCGCTCAAGATGGATCTTCCCATGGTCTTTGCGCGTAAAAAAATTCCCATTACATTGATCGAGCCGCTTTATTCCAGAAAGATAGTTTCTCCCACAAAGATGAACGAGGTCGAGATAATCATTTCATCAAGATATTTAAGCCCTTCAGATAATGTATATATCGTTGACGATTTCCTGGCAACGGGCGCGACTTCATTGGCGTTAATGGAGATCATGGCGACCTCTGGCGCCAAGGTAGTGGGAATGGGGGCTATCATTGAGAATAGTTTCTTGCCGGGGCGTGATCTATTAAGTGAGAAATATCCGGACTTGGATCTCTATTCCAGCGTGAGAATTTCCAATATGGATGAAACAGGGCTCATTGAATTTATATGAGAGATCGGTTGAAGATCGTCATAATAGGCGGTGACGCAGCCGGATTGTCTGCCGGCGCACAGATCAAACGACTTTCTCCCGAAACCGAAGTTACCGTTTTGGAAAGGAAGAACTATATTTCCTACTCCAATTGTTCGATCCCTTATATATTGAGTGGCAAGATAGCCTCTATGCAAGATATCATTCATCTGACGCCTGAGGTATATACCGCAACCCGTGGTCCGGAAGTGATCATTGCTGCCGAGGTGATAAAGATCAACAGTTCGCAGAAAATCGTTCTTTTCAAAAAAGGTGGCAATGTAGAAAAGATCCATTACGACAGATTGATAATTGCCTCCGGGGCTTCCTATGCAGAGGCCTCTTATTCCCTTCCTTCATTTGTTCCGGTGCCCGAGCAATTCTTCAATGCGAAGAAGATGATCGATGACGGCGGGATCAAAAAAGCTTTGGTTATCGGCGGCGGCTTTGCGGGACTTGAAACCGCGCTTGAATTGCAGGAAGCCGGAGTCGGTGCCGTAATTTTAGAAGGAGAGCGGATACTTCCCGGATATTCTGATGATTTGAGAACTGATACGCTTGCCTATTTAAGTGATAGAAATATCGAAATATATGAAAATACTCTTTTCCATGGAGTTTCCCAAGACGGAAAAGCAAGAACTTCGAAAGGGGTTGTCGAGTGTGATGCACTGTTCGTGTGTACAGGTGTTCTCCCTAATACCGACTTTATTGATATCGCAAAAGTGAAAAATGGCGCGATCAAAGTAAATTATAGAATGCAGACCTCGGATGAGCATATCTTCGCCGCCGGCGACTGTGCTTCGTATATCAACACGCAAACAGGTCTAAATGAATATCGGCCCATGGGAACATATGCCAACCGAGCAGGGGTTATCGCGGGTGAAAGTGCATTGGGATTTGCCTCCCGAGGCCTTAAGGTCTTCGGATCACAAGTGCTGAAACTGGGTGAATTTCAAATCGGTAGAACCGGAATAACCCGGAGCTCGGAGGAGATCATTTCAGAAAAATACACATCACATAAAGCTTCCGCATTGGACGCAATTGCGGGTGAGGTTAATGTCAGATTGTTCTCTTCGAGGAAGGGCATTATCAAAGGTTGTGAATTCTGGGGACATGGCGATGCTCTCCGAAGAATTTATCTCTTGGCCGCTTTATTGGAAACTCCACTTTCTTCTTTAATAGATGCTGACCTTCCTTACTCGCCTCTTTTATCAAATGTAAAAGATGTTATTCAAGTTGCAGCTCTTCGGCTAAACTCCAAAATAGCTGTGATCTGATTTGTAAATAGACGATAGAGGCGATAAAAGCAGTACAGCGTACGAGGTTCGAAGGACGAAGTGGGTAAATACAATGAATAATTGGAAAGTAATACAAAGAAATTCTTATCTTAAACGATTTTCCGGTTACGGATGTGTTTCCTTTTCCTTTACACACTTGTGCCTTGCCCCTTCCCCCCTGTTCCACTGGGGCCACTTGTACCTGGGTCCACTGCGAAGCGTGTCACTTGTGCCCTTGTGCCCCTCTCAACCATTGTTATCGAATTTGTGAGCCAGAACACTATATTATTCTTGACTACTATATAAAGTTTTGCTATAATATTAAAAATTATTAGGAGGACTGTTATGAATAAAAGGCTAAGCGTCCTTTTCATTCTATTACTTATCTTCACAATTGGCATTATGCCAATTGCGAAATCGTTGAAGGGTCAGAACCCTGCTTTCAATCCGAGATTGGAAGATGAAAACAAGGGGCCTTTCTACTTCTGTTATTATGTCATTGCTCATGATTCTATCTGGGTATCCTTGAACGCGTCAATGTACAATGACTGTTACGGTAATTACGCGATAACAGCCGGCTCAAATGCCTGGTGGTACGGCACAATGGCCAATCCGGCATCATTCGGTGGCTGGGCACCTCTTTTTGCAGGTTGGCAGTACCCTAAGAATCTGGGCGACCAGCAGGTCGGGCAGGTCGTGTATGACCACAATATCATGTGGGGCTCAAAGGGAGTTGTCTCGGATTTCCTCTGGGACTCGGATATTCAATCTCCCATTGATTCACTGGTCTATTATCCCGGTTCTTATAACGGACTGACCAGTTTTTACGGTTTTTACTTTTCTTCGATAAACGATGACCTTATGGAAGCATATTCACAATCTGATTATATGTCGTTCATCGATGATTCAGAGAGCAAATCAGCCCTTGGCGTAAGCGGAGTGCATCGTCAGCTAAGATGGAATTATCCGAATGCGGATGATTTTAACATTCATATTCTTGAGCTGACCAATGATTCTGTGGAGACCTTGAACCCATTTTATTTCGGCCTTTACATGGATGCTGATGTTAACCATTCCAATGCCGCATACAATGTCTCATATTATGAACCCGAGATAAGAACCTCATATATATTCCATCCCCGTTATGAGGCTACCTTCGGTGTTGTTGGAATCACAATATTTGATACGACTGAAGTTGCGGTCTGTAATCTTCAGATCGGGTATGATGAAACCGCCAATTTCTCAGATGCCTGGGTATGGGACATCATGCTCTCGGAGCAGATCGATTACTCATACACAAAAGAATATGATGCCAGGATCCTTTTTGCACTAGGGCCATTCAATCTTGCTCCCGGTGCTACCAAGGAGATCGCCTGGGCTACACCGATGGGCTATGACCTTACTAAATTCAAGGCGAATGTTGATGTTGCGATCAATACATATGAAACAACACAAGACGGCGATCCGGACAATGACTGGCTTATACCCAATCCTCCGCCGGAGTCACCGTTTCTTTCAGTGGAAGCCGGCAGTAAAGAGGTTTACATTCAATGGTCGCGTAATAGAAATTACATACCGAAACCCCTCCCCGCCGGTGAACAGGGATTCTTTACGGAAATAGATGATCCTTCTCCTGAGTATTCTGTGGGTTCAGAGGCCTCCGTTGACCCGAGTTCCGGTGAAAGGGACTGGGACGGCTATCGTGTTTATCGAAACCTGACAGGTATGGGAGATATTGAATTGGGAGACTATGCTCTTGTGGCGCAGTTGGATTCAACATATGTTTACAATACCTGGGGTGTCGTTCCTGCTTCGGAATTAGAGAAGGCCACATGGGACTCGACATATTTCGGTGAATATACAGATAACGATCCTTCGATTTTCAATGGTTTTACATATTATTATTCAGTCTGTGCGTATGATACTGGAAGCCGTACGGCAGTTCCTCCGATTCCTCCTGCGTATTCATCGGCTTTGGCAAATGTTACTCCTGCTACTCCGAAATGGGACATCGAAGAAACACCTGAAGAGTATAAGCTTAAGGTAGAAGTTGTGCCTAATCCCTATATTGAAGGGCAGTACACCACATGGGAAAATTCTTCCAGAAGAGTGAATTTTATTCACCTTCCCGGCTCATGTACCATAAAGGTCTATACGCTTTCCGGCCTTATTGTAAGAACCATCGAACATTACAGTTCTGTTGCTGAGGTCGAGTGGAACCTTAATAATGACAAGGGGCAGCTCTTGGCTCCCGGAGCATATATATTCAGAGTGCTCCCCAGAGATGGCGGTGATGAGATCACCGGCAAATTCATGATAATTAGGTAGGGTGGAAAAATGAAAAAACTAACAATAGCATTGATCGTTCTGGTTTCCATGAGCGTCTGGGCGGGAACCTCTTTTTCATTCCGAACCGGAACAACGGCATTTGATTTTTTAAGACTTCCGGTTGGCGGCGCCCATATGGCGACCGGCGGAACCTCTCTTGCTTCGATAGATACGGCATTGGCAGGACTGATCAATCCTTCGAGACTCGATGAGCTTGGAAATTTCGATATAAGAGCAGGAAGCATTGATTGGATACTGGACACCGGATATCAATATGCAGCCATTGCAAAAAGAATAAGCGATGATCTCGGAGTATTGTCCGTTGTTGTCAGAAGCTTCGATTACGGTGAGTTCGAGTACACCAAACCATGGGGCTATGTGGTAGATCCTTCCGAAGACGGAGAAACCTTTTCCGGAAACGCATTGGCGGCAACCCTTGGATGGGGCAAGCAGCTTACCAAGAATTTTGCCTTCGGCGCTTCCGCAAGCTATGTCTATGAAACTTTGGAAGAATATATGATAGATTCAATGTTTTTTAATATTGGATTTACATATGAGAATGAAGAGTACCTGAAGGGTCTCAGAATAGCATTTTCAGCCGAGAATTTCGGTAGTAATGTTCAATATTTCGAAGATAGTGATGCATTGACCCTTCCTTTGGTCATGAAATACGGCCTCCTCTGGGATGTGTTCCAGGCCGGCAAAAACAAATTTGTCCTTGAATTCAATGCCGCTCAGTATAAGGATCAGGACATGTACGGTTCTTTGTCATTGACATATATCTTCAATTCAATGGTGTATTTCTATACAGGATATACCACTAATACAGTATTTTCACCGTTTTCCGCGGGCTTAGGATTGAAGGTGAGAGTTGGCCGTACTTTCTGGGATATTGTCGCCGCCTATAATACGACGGAACATTTCGGAGGAAAGGTTACCATAGAAGCAGGTGCGATGATCTTTTGATCCTTCCGATAAAAGGGGAGCGTTCGGCTCCCCTTTTTATTTATGCCAGAAAAATTATTAGATTCCTTTATTGACCATATATTGCAGGCACCTTTTAATGTTACATCAATAAAGACCAGAGAAAGGATAAATGATATTTTGATCATTCCGTCTTTGGATCTGATACCGTTTTTATCACATGGACCGTTGATGATCGCCGATGGCGGTACCGGCGCCGGGATCCCGGGCGTCCCTCTCGCTCTTGCTTTGCCTGACAGTCATTTTCATCTTATAGAATCCGTGAGGAAAAAAGCCGATTACCTGAAGGAGTGGGTAAGAAAGAATCGGATCACGAACATAACCGTCCATAAAACAAGAGTTGAGAATACTCCAATAAAAGTTGACATAGGTATTGCAAGGGGAATGGCAACGCTCGACAAAGTCCTTGAGAATTTTTCCAGCATCATCAAAAGCCGTGGGCTTCTATATGTGCAATGCGGTGAAAGGGTTGAGGCCATAATTAAAAATGAATCATTCATTTTGAAAAGTGATAAAAAGGTCGGGCAAATGAGGCTGCTTATCTATGAAAGGTTCTGAAATAACCGTTGTTACGGGAAATAAAAGTAAATTTCGCGAGATAAGCACTATATTACTGGAAGAAGCCTCTTTGAGCTCCAGGCTCTACGAGATGGATCTGATGGAACCCAAATTACTTTCCCTTGAAGAAACATCAAAATTTAAAGCGCAGCAAGCGTGGAAGGCACTGCATTCTCCTTTGATCACGGATGATACCGGGATTATCTTTGAAGGACTTAAGGATTTTCCCGGCTCCTATACAAAAGTGCTTTATCAGATGGTCGGAATTGACGGAATGTTAAAGATAGTTAAGGGATTATCAAGAAAAGCGCATTACAAGACAGTTCTGACATTTACAGCTGACGGGGTAGGGTATTCGCAGTTCACGGGAACCTTTTCAGGAACGATAGCCCTCAGCGCATCAAGTACATTAGACGAGTACTTTCCGTATGATTCCATATTTATCCCGGAAAACTCCAGCAAGCCGAGGAGTGAAATGGATGAAGATCAACAGATAAAAGGATCCCACCGCCGCATGGCCATTAAACAAATGGCGGCTTATCTGAGATCGAAATAATTTCAGTCGATTTGATTTCTGAATAAACCCGAATTATAATCTAACGGAGGAAGTGCAATGAATGCTTTGATAATAGCTTTTTGTCTTCTAAATTTCGGCATTGGCGGCAAGATTGATCTTGCCGGAGGACCCATCCCGTCTCTGGTACTGACCACACAATTCAATTCGGCATTCTCGGCGAACCTCACAGCGGGAGGATTCCCCACAAATGTCGGCCCGATCGTGCGCACTGCTCTGAATATCCGATATTCTTTCAAAGACGGAAAGAAATGGCAGCCATATCTGCAGGGCGGCCTGAGCTTTACAGGTATATATTTTAATGAAGAAAGTGAGGCGGATAAGGGTCGCAGCTGCATAGAGATAAAAGCGATCCATTTCAATTTCGGTTATACTTGGAATTGTTCAAAAAGATTTGCGGTTTCTCTTGATCTGGGCGCGCTATACGGTCCAAAATTTATTAATCCGGTGATAGAAGACATGATAGAAGAGGAAGGTGACGATATCGTCCCTATCGTTCCAATACTAGGATTAGAGGTAATTTACAGGTTTTAAGAAAGAATGCATAACCATGTTTCGGCTGTATCTATTTTCTGAAATAAATATATGATAAAGATCAGGTACCTTTGTTCTTTGTTTTTGTTTGGATTTGTAAGTAATTTTCAAAAACAGTATAATCATACATGGTCAAGGAGAGCATTCATAAACGCGGTATAAGTGCATATATACAAAGATGCAGGGTTTATAATCAGATAGGGAAGAACAGCGAGGCAGAGGCGGACGGTCTCTCGGCCATAAAGATATTCAGAAAATATAAGGACGATATTAATAAGGCCTTGTGCCTGATGCATTTATCTGAAGTATATGCTTCAACAAGTGACTGGGAAACAATGCTTAAATATGTCAACCGCGCCAATACCATATACAGGAAGAACAATGATCCACACGGTCTAGGTACGAGTTTCAATAATATAGGAAGATATTACTATTATAAAGGCAATTATAAGCGAAGTCTACATTATTTTGATAAGTCAGCAAAACTGCTGAATGGCACTGGCAATGAGGGAATAGAAGCCAATATTATGAAGAATATCGGCAATATACATTTTATTCTCGGTGAATACACGAAAGCATTGAAGATCTTTCAGGATTCTCTCGGAGTATATAGAAAGATACAGGACAGAAGAAGCGAGGGCGCTGTACTTTTTGCCATAGGGTATATTTACTCGCGATTGAATGATCAAAAAAAGGCATTGGGATATTATAAAAAATCGCTTTCCCTTCAGAAAATGATCAACGATAGACAAGGACAGGCAACGAATCTTTCAGGTTTAGGTACTATCTACTTTCAATATGGAAAATTTGAGAAGGCATTGGGATATTATTTGGATTCGCTTGCAGTTTACAAAGAGGTATCGGATCGCCAGGGTATTGCCCTGTCGTACAATAATATCGCTGGGACATATTATAATTCCGGAAATATTAAGAAATCCTTTGAGTTTTACAATAAATCCCTCAAGATCAAGGAGGAGCTCGGTGATAAATACGGCCAGGTAATTACAATGGGAAATCTAACTATGATCTCACTGCAAACCAAGCTCTTTACCCAAGCAAGGGCCTATCTTAAAAAGACGCTCGCTCTGGCAAATGAACTGGGATCAAAAGAGTATCTTGTTAAGGCCTATATTGCCTCCGCCGACCTTGCCGTGGAAGAGTTCAACGAGAAAAATATCACCGGCAAGGAAAAGCCCGGCAAAAGCATTGACGAAGCGCTGGTTTTCGCGAATAAGGCGATCGGGTCGTACACTGAAGAGGAAGCTAATGATATGATCGCAAATGCCTATATACTGAAAGGGCGGATCTGCTCGATCAAAGGCGCCCTGCTTTCGGCAATAAAAGCACTTGAAAGATCCATGACAATTTTGAAGGTGATTAATTTCCCGCTTGAGTTAGCAATGGCATATTATTATTACTCCGAAGTATTAAAGCAAAGTGCCCGCCCGGATGATGCCCGGAAATATCTGGAGAAATCCCGAAAAATATTCCATGACCTTAATAATAAGTTCTGGCTGAAGAAGATTAAAATACTACAAAATTCAGACAGATAGCACAACAGTCTGCCACGCAGACTGAGTGTGAAGTGTGAGGTGTGAAGTACGGTGGTAAGAAATTCAAATATCAATTTTTCTTTTCTCTCCCTGTAATCTTGAACTTTTCAACTATCTTATAGCCGCATTGCGGGCCGCGCTAATCCTTCTCTTGTATCTTACGCAAGTATTCAATGAGATCAAATTTGCCGGCATAGGCATTCAATTGTTTCTGTTCAAGGTCAGCTCTATTTCCATGAATTTTTTCTAAACAGGAGATCATATTTACCCATGAAGTGATCACCAGTTTGTGATTGTTCATTTGCTCCGCTTTCTCCTTTGCGAGTCCGTAATAATGCGCGGCCTTAGAAGGGTTTTCTATACCATTGTGATATATCGCGTAATTCTGGAAAAGATGGAATGAATAATTGTTATTATTCAGTGGTGTAATGATCTTTACGGCCTTACGAAGATAAGTAAGCGCATTCTTGAAGTCCTTCATCTGCGTATAAGAGGTGATAAGATTCAGGATAGAAGCTACTACCAAATTCGCGTGGTTGTGTTTTTCACCCAATTGTAATGACTCCTTCAGCAGGATTTCTGCCTTTTCATAAAGCTCCTTCTCCTGATAAATTATCGCGACCGAGTTTTTGGCCGAGGCGATGAGGTAATCATCCCTCATCTCTTCTGCCAGGCGGAGGTACCCTTGCCTGTATTTGAGCGCCCGTTCAGGATCTCCTTTCATTTTATACAGAAACCCGAGGAAATTGTGCACTTCGGCTTCCCCCTTCTTGTATCCCAATTTTCTTGCCGTTTTCAGATAGCGTAGAAAACTATCCTCGGCAATATCATAATTACCCATCTCCAACTGCATGAGCCCCAGGTCTTTCTTCTTTTCTTCAATGTGAAATTGATCACCGGATCTGATGAAAGCCGCCAACGCGTTTTCCAGATACACTATCGCTTTTCCGCGTTGTCCTTTTATGTGATAAATAGATGCAATATTGGAAGAAACGATGCCGATATTGTAATGAAGGCCGTCATTTTTGTTCAATTCAAGTGACCGCTCATAGAACACCAGCGCCTGGTCAAGTTCTCCTGCATATCTTTTGATCCCGCCCATAAGATTGAGCGCTTGGGTAAAAAGTTCATTATTTTGCTTTATCGGGTCTTCTTTGATCATATCGGATGTGATATTTTCAGCTGCTTGGAAATCTTTTTTCCCCCTCAAGAATATCTCCGCCTTAAGAAGTTTTATTCTTATTATTGATCTATACGGCAGATCCTTGGATAAGGCATGAGCAATATCGGCAAGGGCCTCATCGTTTTTGCCTAAAAAAAGATATATCTGCGCACGGCCGGCAATGGCGGTGAAAAATAGATTCTGCCTTTCAATTCTTTTATCCATCCCTGGCTTGATCCTTTGATCCGCATAAAGGTGCCGTGATGACCATTTCGGAGTTCATATACATATTTTATTATAAATAAGGTAATTCTCCAAATGAATATATGATTGCGATCCATTGCTGCTACTGTCTACACATATTTATTGATAAAATCCCGATATTATGGTAAAAAATAGTTCGGAGGTTTTTATGAATAAGCGTGTAAAATTCTCATTTATACTTTCTCTTTTATTGTTTTCCGCAACTGTTTTTGCTGCAACTATTACGGTTGTGAATGTCAATGATACGGGTGCGGGATCATTGAGGCAGGCAATTACTGACGCCAACAGCAATGCTGGTGCGGACACGATCATATTTTCTATCAGTGGAACGATCCAACCCGCCAGTGTATTGCCAACGCTAAATGACGCGACAGGCGGCACGAAAATATTCGGCGGTTTGAATCATGATGTTGAGATAGATGGTAGTAATATATCAGATGTTTCTGGTCTTATAATAAGTTCTGCAAATAATGTAGTTTCCGGCCTGGTTATCAATAATTTTACGGGAGCATTGGGTTTTAGAACTTCAAGCATAATAATCACCGGCGCGAGTGCCACCGGAAATATAATCACAAATAATTATATGGGCACTGATACTACTGGAACGGTTGATCTGGGAAATTCGTATGCCGGTATATATCTTACCGACCATGCTTCAGGCAACACTATCGGAGGTAGCATCGCGGGGATGGGTAATCTTATCTCTGGAAGTTATATTGCAAATATCGTTTTGCGTCAGTGTGATGGGAATTATATTCTGGGGAATATGATAGGTACCGATGTCAATGGAACTTCCGCACTGGGTGCAGATTACTCAGGAATAAATATATCCTATTCGAATTACAATATCATCGGGGGGACAACAGCTGCAGAAAGAAACGTAATCTCCGGGAACGGAGAACACGGTATTTTTGTGGATGCCAGTACCGGCAATCAGATCCAGGGCAATTATTTCGGTACCGATATCAGCGGAACTTCCGCATTGGGAAACACACAATGCGGAGTGTATATTACGAATATGTCAACTTTCAATACTGTCGGCTCGACAATTGCCGGCGGCGGCAATGTATTGAGTGGTAATCAGTATGGTGTTGTGATTAATGGCAGCAATGGTGTGGAGAACAATACAGTGATCGGTAATTTTATCGGAACCGATGCCTCCGGCCTGGTCGATCTGGGCAATACCGCTTGCGGAGTATATATTGCGGGCGGCGCTCAATTAAATACGATCGGTGGAACAGATACGGCGGCGAGAAATATTATCTCCGGTAATAATAGCCATGGTATCTTAATCGCCAACACCGGTACTGATAACAATGTTGTTCTTGGCAATTTCATCGGCACAGATGTGACCGGGACAGTGGATCTAGGCAATTCAAATGATGGTGTATATTTAACTAGTGATGCTCAATCGAATACCATAGGTGGGACAATAGCAGGATCAGGAAATATCATATCAGGTAATAACAACATTGGTATTCTGATAAGCAACAGTGATAATAATATAGTTCTTGGTAATTATATCGGGACCGATGTAACCGGTACTGTTGATATAGCTAATACAAATGAGGGTATAGCCATCTGGGGTGGTGCTCAATCAAATATAATTGGTGGAACAGTTGCAGGTGCTAGAAATATTATTTCAGGAAATAACACGAGTGGTGTAGTACTCTGGGACAGTGGAACGATTAACAATGTCATCCTCGGCAATTACATAGGTACGGATGTGAATGGAACCAGTGACTTAGGCAATTCAGTATATGGTATACAAATCGGTAATGGCGCACAATCAAATACCATTGGTGGAACGATAGCTGGTACCATGAATTTAATATCAGGCAATGACGATCGTGGTATTTATATTATTAACAGTGGCACAGATAATAATGTAATTATTGGTAATTATATAGGAACTAATGTAAATGGCACTGGAGCTATCGGCAATACCAACCAGGGAATTTTTATAACTAATGGACCAGCGTCAAATATAATTGGCGGCACCACAGCTGGAGAAAGGAATATCATATCAGGTAATTTTGGAGGTATTTTAATCTCCGGTTCGGATAATAATGTCGTAATCGGAAATTATATTGGCACCGATGTTAATGGTACTTCTGACCTGGGTAATAATTCTCATGGCGTAATTATTACTAACAGTGCCCAGGGAAATACGATTGGGGGTACAATTGCCGGGTCAGGAAATGTAATCTCCGGTAATAACGACTCAGGTATTTTCTTAACTGGAAGTACGACAAATAACACAATTATTGGTAATTATATAGGAACGGATTGTAACGGTACAGCGGACCGGGGTAATTCAGAGCACGGTATCGAAATTGCAGGTAGTGCCCTATCAAATACGATCGGTGGAACCGTTGCGGCTGCAAGAAATATTATTTCGGGTAACGGTCAATATGGAATCTATATTACCGGTGCCGGTACGGATAACAATCAGATACTCGGCAATTATGTCGGTACCGATGTGACTGGTACTGTTGACCTCGGTAATACCTGGTCTGGAATACAATTGTATAATGGCCCAGCATCAAATACCATTGGCGGTGCTGTTGCGGGTGCGAGAAATATTATATCCGGGAACAACGGCGGAATTAATATCTATGGCAGCGGCACGGATAATAATAAGGTTATCGGCAATTATATCGGAACGGATGTAAACGGCACGGCCGATCTTGGCAATTCAAATTACGGTGTACATATCTTGGAGGGCTCCAAGTCGAATTTTATCGGTGGAGTTGAAAGCGGCTCCGGAAATGTACTTTCCGGAAATAGCGGCAGTGGCATTAACATAAGCGGTACGAATTCAACGGATAATCAGGTACTTGGTAATTACATCGGCACCGATGCGGACGGAACCGGAGATTTGGGTAATTCTCAGAATGGTGTATATATCTATGGGGGAGCTCATTCAAATACTGTCGGAGGAACAATTTCTGGTATGGCTAATATCATTGCTTTCAATGGCTGGGACGGGGTACATGTCGCGGATAGTGCTACTGACAATAACCGTATTTCCGGGAATTCCATATTTTCAAATACACAGTTAGGAATTGATCTTGCGGCTGATGGGGTAACACTGAATGATATAGGTGATGTTGATGCCGGCCCGAATGAGAATTTGAATTTCCCTGTAATAACAGATATCGTTCAGACTGGGATCGATACCTATACAATTAATGGAACTGCTGCGGCAAGTATTGAGGTTGAACTCTATATTGTAAGTAATTCTACTGCCGGTGTAAACGCTGACCCCACGGGATATGGTGAAGGATATCACTATTACACAACTCTGAACACCGACGGGAGCGGAAACTTTTCACTGGCGGGCGAGTCGCTCTCGGGGGATGTAATATTGACCTCGCTTGCGATCGACGGGACAGGGAATACATCTGAATTTGGAGCTAACAGAGCGATCTTAAATGATCTGACATCCGTAATAAATGATGACGCACCGACAACCGCAATGCAGGGCGCAGAGGTTTTAATGGCGGACATTACATTGTCAACGGACGCGGACAATGCTATCTGGATAGATATTAAGGTGGAAGGCGATGGGACAAATGCAGATTCGGATGTAAGTTCGGTCATGATCTATGCGGATAACGGCAATACCACTTTTTCTTCTGCGGAAGATACATTACTTGGCAACGGGACCTTTGTATCAGGACTTGTGGATATTGATATCATTGATCAGAATATTACCACAGCAAGTTCTGTGTATTTTATCGTGCTCGGCCTTGGTTCCGCGGTAGATATTGGAAATACATTCACCATAAGCATGTCTGACAGTTCTAATTTCACTATTATGTCCCCTGATCAGATGGCAGTATTCCCGCCGTTTCTTTCCGGCTCGGTTACCATCACGGACGGCCCTGATCCGATAACCGTTCTGCCTCTTGATCTTGCGACCGCGACGACGAAGGTGAGCGTGCAGGATCTTGTATTTGAACAGCTCACATTATCAACGGCAATTGAAACCGCGGTATTATCCGTAATAAAGACAGATCTGATAGGCACTGCTGATGACAATGATGTTTCCGCAGCGAAGGTATATCTTGATAACGGCGATGACAGTTTTTCCATCGTTGATGATACTTTGATAGGAACCGGAACATTTACAAGTGGAACAGCAGATATTAATATTGCGGATCAGATCATCGGTACTACCACAAAGACATATTTTCTCTGTCTTGATATTGCTGCTGATGCCGTAAATGGACATACGATAGGCATTTCATGCGGGGATACGACATATTTTACGGTGATCTCTCCCGATACTGTTTCGGAAGCGAATCTTCCGTTTGAATCGGGGCTTACAATTATCAAGAACTATGCTGACTCACTTGAAGATACGGTAATATATCCGAATCCTTGGAATAAAGAACTTTCCGGCGAATATATTATTTTCAGCCAGCTCACAGAAGATGTGACCATTAGGATATATACTGTTGCCGGAGAATTAGTGTTGGAAACAGATGCGGACGGGCAATCCGAATGGCAATGGGACCTGACAAATGAAGATGGTGAAGAAGTCGCCGCGGGCATGTATTTTTGCTATATCACGAATGACGCGGGTGAAACACAGATATTCAAGGTCGCTGTCATCAAGTAGGGTAGAAGGCGTACGACCGGCCATTGATAATTTATTGCCGTTGTTGCTATGATCCGGCAATTATAATCGGTTTTACAATCTCAGAAAATGTTTTTCAAATATTCCTCACTTCATTTATCTAATCCTTAAGGATCTTCTGAAGCGGCTTGATCATCTCATTTTTTATTCGCTTGGGAAATTCCTTCCGTATAAAGGGTATTGTGGTCAGGGCCATCATTATTCTATTAAAGGCCTTGACTTTGTTATTTTTCTGTGGAAAGTCGTATAATCCATGCTTTTTGTAGAACTTGTGATCGGATTGGAATACAAAACGAAGATTACCCCAAATATCATCTCTGAAGACCTTCATTCCCCCGACACCGCGAAAAGTTACGGGCTTAATATATTTCTTGTCGGATAAATCAACAAGGCGCTTGGCCAGATTTTGCAGGAGCTCATCTATGTGTGAGGATTCCTCATATTCATCGGTAATGAAATCAACAAGATTTCCCCTCTGCCACTCAACATAAGACTTAAAGATCTCCTTGACATTCGGCAACTGTGTTAATGGTCCGGATATGATGAACCCGACTTGTATTCCTCCCAGCCCCGGTTGATGGGTTCTGAAAAAACTGCGGTCAAAGAACAACTTCCATTTTGACGACAGATATCTGTCCTTGATCGCTCCCGCAAAGATAAGAATATCAGCCGAGAGCACTTTTGTTGTAAAAAATTCTACGAACTCATCCTTATCCTGATAAACACAGATGTTATCAAACCCGCAATGGATACATCCCAGACAACCGCCTTTGATGTCGAGTTCATTCAGATTGACCACTTCAATGTCCTTTGAAAAAGATCGTTTGAATCGATCCACCATCGCATTTAGATTCTTCTGTTCAGCTAGCCCGTCGGTTATGACAATCACCTTTTTATCGCCAGGCTCTACCTTAGAAGCCGGATCTCCCTGATGATACTTGAAGTTACTATGAATTAGCGGCATATAGTTCTTAGTGGTCGGCTCCTTGTTTTCGATCACTTTAAAGAAATTCTCCGCAAAGAGCTTGAGCTTGTTCTGCTCGGAAGATTTTAAGAGATCCTGCATTGCAGCAGAAAAGAAGTCCACATACTTCATATTAAGATCATCACAGACAGCATTAATATAATTATGAGCGGTATGGTCATAGAAATGAATAGAAGTGCTGATTGCCGCCGTATATTTCCCAGTGAAAGCGTCCGTAACATCTCTTTCAAAAATGAGCTCGATAAATTTCTTATAATTTGAATGTACCAGACAGTAATACAGGGGGAAGGCCCAGATAATTCCGTCGGCCGCTCCGACCTCGTCGATGATCTTCTGGAAAACCTTATTGTCCTTTTCGATAATCCGCATTTTCTGAGATACATCAATTATGCTGAATTCATGTTGCGGAAATGCTTTTTCAATATAGTGGATATATTGTAGTGTTACGCTCAATTTCCCTTTCGGGCTGCCGTTCAAAACAACGATCTTCATTGTTTCCTCCATATTAGGATCTTCGATATTTTATGCGAAGCTTCAGTGAAATAGGGTTCATGGCTTCAGTTTTGTTGCTAATTGCTCAATAGGCCGGGGATAATGACCTATCCCTCTGATCTTCTTCGTAAAGATCGCCTGCTCCGGACAATGATTGTAGCATGCCCAACAACCATAGCACGCACTCATATCAAAAACCGGCTTCGGGCTAAGCTCTACCGCATTGTACGGACATACTTTCACGCAGATACCGCATTCGTTACATAGGGTTCCATCAACGAACTTTTCACCCATATCTTTCCTTGCTTGAGTGCGGGGTAATTTCGGCATGATAGAGTTTGAGAGGCCCAATTTGATCTTCGTTTGTTTCACGGTTCTGTTTTCCCGCAGTTCCTTGATGTCGGTTTCCAGTCCGGCAATGAACGCATCGAATTTCTTGATATCGCGCTTTCCCGGGGATTTAGCGAACCCCATACCCCTCTTTATTGATGGAGGGTAGTTTTCGGGGGTGTGTAAAGAATGGCCGCGAATAACATTAAACCCTTTTGCCTTTACCGCATTTTCCATATCTCTAAGCGTATTTCCCGATACCGCCCCAAATGTATTGAATATAAAAGCCGGTTTCTCACCTTGGCTTTCTATTTCTCCTACAAAGGAATGGAAGAGTTGAGGTGCTCCCATAAAGTCCGCCCATGTTGCAAATCCGACAATATCGTATTTATTCGGATCATGCCTGTCAATTCCGGCAATATTGCACAGTTTAAAGCTTGCATTCTTTACTTTTCCTGCAATATACCGGCACGCTAATTCGGTGTTCCCCGATCCTGAATAATAGTAAATGATCCCTTTCATTATTTCCTCCATGGATTTAATTTTTTAATTTGATCTCTATATCGGCACTGGCCGAATTAAAACTGAAGCACGCTTTTTCAAACTTCAAAGCTCCCGCTTTTCCTTTGGTATTGTTAGAGAATCCGTACCCTTCTTTAGGGATCTTTAAAAAATTCCTGTCAAGCTTCTTGTTTGAATTTTCATCGTGGAATACCTTAATGGCATATGTTCCAAAAGGAATATCTTCTAAAATAATAATTTCAACATTGCCTTTTATTTTCTGTCTTATTGTTCTAAAGGGCTTTACGGAATCCTCGGTATACTGATCTTCATTGCTGCAAAGAGCCAGCATTATGAATCCGCGAGTATTTTTCAAATTAGATATTGAAACGGTCATAGTCCCTGCGGCTTTCTCCGACTCTGCAAAAAGCAAGGTTGAGCCCAGATACAAAACAATAAGTAATAATGGTAGCAGTACTAATTTTTTCACCTATCTATCTCCTTTTTTCTAAAGCTTTCATAAGAGTATCAATCGTATGATCGATTAATTTGTCTTTGGGAGCCCAGGGAAAACACGGCTGAGTGATCAAAAGGGATGACAATCCATGAATAGCCGCCCAGATAGTCTGGCTGTTCATCGCGATCTCCTCCTCTGAGAAATCATTCTCTTTGACGCATTCTCGAATAGAGTTATGAAGAAAGGCGAATGCTTTTTCACTCATTGTGCCTTTTTGCAGGCCTTGACACACCTCGGTCTTCATATTGTAATCGATCAGGAGCATTACCTTATAAACCTTGGGATATTCCAGTGCCGTTTCTATATAAGTTCTTAATCCGATCCTCAACATTTCACGGGGATCCTTGTCTTCCAGCAGATTGATCTTCGCAAATCTTTCAACAAATATTGAGAAGGCAAACTCGATAACATTGAAGACGAGATCGGCTTTATCACGAAAATAGTGATAGATCGTGGTAGGAGAGTACTCTATTCTCTCGGCAAGTCTTCTCATAGAAAGTTTTTCGTAGCCATCCTTGAGGAGCATTGATATAGCAGCTTGTATAATCTCTTTCCGCAATTGCTCTTTTTGTCGTTCTTTCCGTTCCTTGATTCCCATTTCGTCCTCCATGGCTCTAATGTGGTTAACGCTGTTAATTATATCAACAATGTTAATATATGTCAAGTGATAAGGATGTATTTTTTTCACAGAGAGTTAGTTAATTTTTTAAGAGTGAAAAAATAATTGTCTTTATATGCCGAACCTTGAAATTATCAGTGTTTTGGGGTAAAATCATATTGCAGGAGTAAGTAATGAGTTTAGAGTCCCAAGAAAGAGGATTAATGAAGATCCGGCTGGATAAGATCAGCGAATTGAGAGAAAAGGGGATCAACCCATATCCATATAAATGGGAGAGCAAGGATAATATAGAGGCCTTGAGGAAAGAATACGATCATATCAAGGCGGAAGAAGAAACAGAGCATATCGCTTCCCTTGCAGGAAGAATGGTTGCCAAGCGCCGTCAGGGCAAGGCGGGGTTCGCTCATATTCAGGATATGGGCTTCCGCATGCAATTATATCTGAGACAGGACATTCTGGGAGAGGATCAGTACTATCTCTATAAGAAAGCCGATATCGGAGATTATGTCGGTGTGATCGGAAAGGTATTCAAAACACGGACCGGAGAATTATCCATACTGGTTTCAGAGCTGACGATACTATCAAAGTCCCTTCGCCCGCTTCCTGAGAAATTTCATGGCTTGAAGGATGTTGAGACCAGGTATAGAAAGAGATACCTGGATCTTCTTTCCAATCCGGAAAGCATGGAAGTATTTGTGAAGAGATCCCGTATCATCTCTGAGCTCAGAAATTTCCTTGCGAAGGAAGAATTTATAGAAGTCGAAACCCCTCTTTTACAGACCATCCCCGGCGGCGCTGACGCGAGGCCGTTCGTAACCCATCACAATACGCTGGATATGGATCTCTTTTTGCGTATCGCTCCTGAGTTATTCTTAAAAAGATTGATTATCGGCGGCTTTAATAAGGTCTATGACATGAATCGTAATTTTCGTAACGAAGGAATGGACCGCAATCATAACCCTGAGTTTACTATGCTGGAGACGTATGCGGCATATTGGGATTACAATGATGTTATGGATTTTACCGAAAGGCTGATCAAATATGTTACAGAAAGTGTCTTCGGCAAGGACCATAAGATCATTAGAGATGGAAAAGAATTTACATTTACATTTCCGTTCAAGCGCCTTTGCATGATAGATGCGGTCAATGAAGCCGCATCAATAGATATTGACTCCATGGAAGGAAGTCAATTGATAGATATGGTAAGTAAGCTAGGGAAAGAAAGGCCTGTTTCAAGAGGAAAAGCGATCGAGAAGCTTTTTGAACACTTTGTTGAACCGAATATATTTGAGCCGACATTTGTTATTGATTTTCCCAAGGAGTCCTCTCCATTGACGAAGGATCATCGTTCAAAAAAGGATTGTGTAGAGCGCTTCGAACTTTTCATGGCGGGAATGGAATTAGCGAATGCTTACTCAGAGCTTAATGACCCTGTTGAGCAAAAAAACCGATTTGAGATGCAGGAGAATTTCAGGCAGAAGGGAGATGACGAGGCACAGCGGCTCGATGAGGATTTCATTGAAGCGCTTGAATACGGCATGCCCCCGACTGGCGGCCTTGGCATCGGCATAGATCGTCTGGTCATGATACTAACTAATCAGAATACATTGAGAGATGTTATCTTGTTTCCGACAATGAGGAGGGAAAAGGAATGATATTATTTTCAAAAACATATGAGGATCTTGTTGTTGAAGCTGTTGGATATATACAGCTGAAGGAGTATCCAAAAGCGAGGACGCTTTTATCACGAGCGATGAAGAAAAAAAGCAATGTTTCTGATGCTTATGAGTATATGGGGCTTCTCTGCCTGAAAGAGAGCAAAGAAGATGATGCCTCTAAGTATTTCCAAAAGGCCGACGAGATCGCCGGGGGAATGCTGAAGAATATGTACTTTAATTCGGGAGTCATTTTCTATAAACGGAATATGATCAGCGAGGCGTTGGAAGCTTTTTCAAAAGTAAGACTGATCGAGAAGAATAATAAATTCGCATTATATTATCTTGGTCAGATATTCTCGAAATCAGGAAATTATAAGGGTGCGATAGATGAATTTCAGGAAATATTAAAGAAATATCCGGATGACAAGAAGACCCTTGAAAGCTTGGGCTATGTGTACTTTGACCTGAAAATGGCAGACAAGGGTATTGATGTCTTTCTGAAATTGCATGAACTGGACGATCAGAATGAAACCTATATTTTCAATATCGGCTATCTGCATAAATTCAAAGGCGATTATGACAAGGCCATTACCTACTTCGAGAAGGCTCAGGAGATAAATTCCGAGAATTATCTGATATATGTGAACTTGGGTGAGGTTTACCGCTTTAAAAAAATGTATGATAAGGCGGAGGAGATGTTCAATAGCGCGATCGAAAGATTTCCGATGGATTTTATGACCTTCTACGACATGGGCCTGGTTCTGCTGGAACAGAAGAAGTACGAGAAGGGATTGGAATATTTTCTTAAGGCCTATGAGTTGAATAGCGAAGATATCTATTCTATAAATAAGATCGCTCAGGTCTATACTATTCTGGATGATATTGAAAATGCTCAGGAATATTATGAGATGGCCATTGTTAAGAATTCTGATGATCCGTATTCCCATTTTAAATTTGCGGAATTCCTTTTAAAGCAGAACCAGAAGGAAAGGGCGATTGTGGCGCTCAATAAAGTATTGGAATTAGAGCCCAATTATATTATAGCCAAGTTAAAGCTGAATGAGCTTGAAGGGTAATGGCATATTTCCCGTCAGAGCAGGAACCCGGGCTGGAATCCCTGCGGTCCCATGCTAAAATAATTCCGTATCTCGCATCTTTCGGAGTATTGCTCCTTTCCGTCCAATTGTTTTACCTGCAGATAATAGAAAGAGATAAGTACTATGCTCTATCGACAAAGAATCTGATCCATAGGGAAAAGGTAAAAGCCCGCAGAGGCAAGATACTGGACAGGAACGGGAAACTTATTGCGGGTAATCGAATGGGCTACAATCTTTATGTCGCATCAGGACTTTCCAAAAAAGAGAGATTAAAGGCGATCACTTCACTGGGCTCACTTGGGATCAAGTGGGATTCCCGGAAATACAAGACAAATCGCTCCAACCTTGTGAAGAGGTATCTGGGATACCCGTTGTATTTAGAACTGACCATTAATTCGGAGAAGTATCCGTATATTTATGTGGAGGAGATCCCTCTCCGGGACTACTATTACAAGGAGATCTTTTATCATCCGGTTGGATATGTTTCCTTGATAAGTCCGGAATATCTGAACTCAAAAGAGTACGCGAATTACGATGATAACGATTACATAGGCAAATCGGGCCTTGAAAAAAAGTATGAAGGCCTTCTGAAGGGAACTGATGGGCTGAGAATCTTGCTCAAGGATACATACGGGAAGAAAATGGTCCTGTCCTCGGGGAATCTGGGCTCGGAATCACTTTATAAAAAACTCCATGCCGGCGAAAAGGAGCCTAAGGACGGTAAAGATATTATTTTAACGCTGGATATACTCCTTCAACAGTTCATCTATGAAGAAATAAAAGATATTTCGGCTTCGGTGATGGTAATGGATGTCAATACCGGCGAATTACTCTCATACATATCTTCCCCGAGCGTTGATCCCAATATCTTTCTGCAGGGGATCGCGACCGAGGTGTGGGAGAAGATCAGATCAGATGTCCGGCACCCCCTTCTGGATAAGGGAATCGAAAATTTTAATCCGGCATCTACCTTTAAACCGTTTGCCGCATATTGCGCCTTGATGGAGGATCTCACCGAAGAAAGAAGTATTAAGCCGTGCAGGGGGGTAATGAGGTTCTACAATATCAAGAAGCATTGCTGGAAGAAACGCGGTCATGGGAGGGAGACTCTGGAGGAAGCGATCCGTGATTCATGTAATATCTACTTCTATCAATTGGGAGATCTTCTGGGCATCAATAAGTTCAAGGAATATGCAGACAAGATACACCTTTCCCGTCCTTCAGGTATTGATCTTTTAGGTGAGAAGACACCCGTCATTCCCGATCTTGAATTTAAATTCCGCAATAAAATAGCTGACGGCCGCTGGTATCCGCCTGAAACCTTGGATGTTTCGATCGGACAGGGCTTTGTTTCACTTTCTCCGGTTAAGGTACTTCAATTATATGGGTTTTTTGCGAGCTACGGAAAAATGCTGACCCCGCATTTACTAAAGCGTATCGGCAACGAAGAGGTTTTCTTTCCGACCGTGGCCTTTGAAGGAGGGCAAGAACAGATTGCCCGGATAAATAAAGGACTTGAGATGGTAACATCTTGGGGTGGAACAGGATGGCGCGCTCGCTCCTTGAAGGTAAAGATATCAGGAAAAACGGGAACAATGCAGTCAAAGCGCATCACGGAATATTTTAAAGAATTGTCGCCGGATCAGAATGAGATCCCCTATAAAGAAAGGGATAATCCATGGTTTGCATCCTTTGCACCCGCCGGATCTCCCCGATATGCCGCGGTAGTATTTATGGAACATCAGGGTTCAGGCGCATATCTGCCCGCTATTTTGACAAAGAAGATCTGGGAGCGCATGAAGGAAATGGGGTATTTCGACTAATGAGAAGAGAAGGGCTTTTTATGATCTGTCTGATCCTTGTATTGGGAACGGTAGGAGTTCTTTTTATTTACAGCGCTTTTAGTACCGAGCACTCTGCCTTTCTCGAGAACCCAATGGTGGTGAAACAAATAATATTTATACTTATCGGTATAACATTGGTTGCCATTTTCTCTCATATAGATTACTCGCTTTATCGGCGGATGGCGGTTTTCGTTTACTTATTCTCTATACTCTTATTACTTGGCACAGCATATGTATTTCCAACTGTAAAGGGCAGATGGATCAGGATCGGCTTTCTATCTGTTCAGCCATCGGAATTCGCGAAGATCGCATTTATCATTTATATTTCAAATCTCTTCCGTAATTATTTTATGGACAGGTCGAAGGGATACATTATTAACCTTACTTTATTTATCCTGAAAACGGGCATGGTTACATTGATCCCGTTCTATCTCGTCTTTTCTCAGCCGGACCTTGGAACTGCGATGGTATTTCCCGGGATCTGGCTGGTGCTTATGATATTTTTAGGAACCGGTCAACGGTTGATCGGCGGACTACTCCTCTTTTTGTTGAGTTCTGCCGGAGGAATGTTCCTGCGCATTGCTATGGAAGGATCTATCTCGGGGATATGGGGTAACATTTTTCTGGGAAGCGGACTATGGACTGTTCTCCTTTTTGTATTCGCTTCAATTCTCCTGACAATGTTCCTCTTTCTTCTGATGAGATTTTTAACCGGCTCGACCTTGAGCGTTCTTACGGTGTGGATAATGTTTATATTGTTCTTCTCGGGGATATATATATCCGGAGCGGTAGTATCGGTAATAAAGCCGTATCAGAAAAACCGTATACGCACATTTATTGATCCCTACAGTGATATCCGCGGTAGCGGCTGGAATGTTATCCAATCCAAGATATCCATCGGTTCAGGCGGATTCTCCGGAAAAGGGCTGACCAAAGGAACTCAGAACAGATTAAATTTTCTTCCCGAAAGACATACGGATTTTATCTTTTCTCTGATCTCGGAGGAATGGGGATTCCGGGGATCCTTCTTTGTTCTGCTTCTTCAAGGGATCATATTGTTCTTTATCAGTATAACCGCATTGAGGGCAACAGATGTTTATGGCTTTTACCTTTCCTTAAGCATTTTCCTTGTTCTATTATTTCATGCTTTTATGAACGTGGGAATGAATATGGGTATCCTGCCTGTAACAGGAATTCCATTGCCATTTGTTTCGTATGGAGGTTCGTTCTTTATAAGCGGGTGTATTCTGATAGGTATTAATCTAAATATACATTCCCAGGGAGCGACTATAAAAAGTGTTGGGGCATATTGGAAATGAAAGAGAGAACACAGGAAAGGCGAGAACGGATGCTCAAGGTCTTGGAGAATAGAAAGGCGGATATACGCGTGCTGCTTTGTAATCTTAGAAATGAACACAATATCTCCGCAATATTGAGAAGCTGTGATTTTATGGGGATTCAATATATAGACATTATCACCGAAAAATTTTTGAGCGAAGACTTTCCTTTCAATAAGCAGATCACAAAAGGCGTAGAAAAGTGGATGGATATTTCATTCTATGAACAGACCGAAGAATACTTGAACTGGGTGAAAGAGAGTGGCTATAAACTCTATCTGACTATGTTGTCCGAGGACGCTCATTCCTTTAGAACGACCCCGGTTGATGGGAAATTGATATTTGGCTTCGGCAGCGAAGGCCTGGGATTTAAGGAAAAAGACATTATCGCTGCCGCTTCCGGAAATGTGATCATAGATCCGATGGGATTCTCACAATCGCTAAATGTTTCAGTGTCAGTGGGGATGATGCTCACGGAGATATGCTCCCGGCGAAAGGCGTGTCCATTGAGCGCGAGCGTGAAAGAATCCCTATTGAAAAAGTGGATGGAGTTATAAGAATGGGAAAAGCAGTGAAATTTACTAAGTATTCAGGTGCGGGCAATGATTTTATAATGATAAATAATTATACCAAGCAGTATAAAGAGAATTGGGGAGGGTTGGCTAGGGTCCTTTGTCCGCGCGCGCTATCTGCGGGTGCGGACGGGGTGATCGTTATTCAGCCGTCGCCCGATGCGGATTTTGAAATGCTTTACTTCAATGCGGACGGGAGTACTGCGGATATGTGCGGTAATGGCGGGAGATGTGTGTCAATGTTTGCCTACCGTGAGGGCATTGCAGGAAAGGATATGTCCTTTGTCACGGCTTCCGGAAAGTACTATTCAGTTATTCAGGGTGACCAGGTGCGATTGAAACTTGTCACGGCGGCGGCGTCGGAGGGGTATACGATAATGTATAAAAATGTAAATGTTTCCGGAGAGTATATAAACACAGGAGTACCTCATTATGTTATCAAGGGATTACCCAAAGGAGAGATCATAAGTGCCGGGAATTTCTTTCGACATCATGAGACATTCGCACCGCAGGGAACAAATGTTGACTGGTATGAAGCAACGGGAAAAAATTCGATTAAGATCAGAACATATGAAAGGGGAGTGGAAAATGAAACTCTCGCTTGCGGTACAGGGGCGGTAGCGTGTGCCCTTATCGCTATACAAGATGAAGAGGTGAAATCTCCGGTCCAGGTTACAACAAAAAGCGGAATTATCTTGACAATAGAGATTGATACCTCAAATGGTATTGTGAACGAAATTTATCTTATCGGGGATGCCCGCGAAATATATTCTGCAGAAATCGGAAGAGATGTGTGACGCTGCTTCGCAGTGCACCAATGGACCCAGTGTCCCAGGGACAAGTGCACAAGGTACAAGTGGAGAGTGGAATAAGAGAAATTGATATCTGATATTTTCAAATGAACGTCACACATTATTCACATCCGTAACCGGAAAACCATTATTTCGCATCTATCGTTAATTTACCCGTAACAAATATAGAACACCGGAGCTATCAGCCTACGGGACGGAAGGTTGAATATTTTAACTTGATACATCCAATTTAGATAAATAAGTGGGTTGAAAAATTCACAACCTCCGTCCCTGGAGAATTAGGGAGGGTGGCGGGAGAATGGGTATAGAATCACACGTGAAAATTATTTACACTTTTCTCTTTACTTTTCCTTGTTCAGCACTCACTGTTTTCTCGCATCATGCATCGCACGGATTTACCTTGATTTTTGCTCTTCTTTATAGTAAAATCAAACTATGAAAATAAAGGTAGTGGGTGCATACGGCGCTGCGCTTAGCGGATATCATCTGACAACTTTCATATTGAACGATAATATCGCTCTTGATGCGGGGTCCTTGAACAGAATGGATCTCGAAGAGCAGCTGAATATTGATCATATATTTATCACACATGCGCACCTTGACCACATAACCGGAATAGCGTTCTTCATTGACAATATATTTTCATTGACGGATAAGACCATTCATTTGCACGCGATACCCCCTGTCATCAAAGCCATTAGGGACCATCTTTTCAATTCGGATGTATGGGTGGATTTTACGAAATTGCCAGATTCCGGAACACCGCGGATCGATTTCGCCACTATCGAATATTATGAGACGATCGATGTTGATGGAGTTGAGATCACTCCGTTGCCAACGGATCATATCGTGCCGTCATCAGGATTTCATATCAAGCAGGATGGAAAGAATTTCCTCTATACGGGCGATATGATAGAAGCGCCGGAAATGTGGGACTATGTAAATAAACTTGATCGTCTTGACGCAATGATAATTGAGGTATCTTTCCCTGACCGCTTGCTGAATATCGCTAAGGTATCCAAACATCTTTGTCCCTCGTTATTGCGTGAGGAACTAAAGAAACTCAAGCATCAGGAGACGGAGATCTATATATATCACATCAAACCGATGTTCATTGATGACATCGTTCAGGATCTTTTTCCCAAAGATGTTGACCTTGCTTTGCAGCTGCTGTATGAAGATGAGATAATTGAGATTTAAAGAGGTGGACCATGGGGTGGTTTTCAAGAAAAAGTAAGCCGAACAAAGCCAAGAACAGTCCGGTAGATATTAAGAAAGAAGTATGGAGTAAGTGCCCCCAATGCGGTGAGATAATCTGGAAGAAGAATCTTATCGAAGTGGATTATGTTTGCACCAGCTGCGGCTATCACTTCCGGTTGAATTTTGCTGAGAAGTTAAGATTCTTCACTGACGAGAATTCCTTTTCGGAGATATTTCCTGACATATCGTGCCTTGACCCCCTGGATTTCAAAGATTCTTTGCCCTATAAAAAACGCATTCAGAAAGCCATCAGCAAGACATCTCAGAAATCGGCTTTTATCTGTGGTTCCGCAATGATCAACGGTTTATCTGTCGCTATCGGATTTCTCAATTTTGAGTTCATGGGTGGTTCGCTCGGCTCCGCAGAAGGCGAGAAGATAGCCCGCCTTATTGAACATGCCATAGAAAATAAATTGCCCCTTATCATAGTTTCATCTTCCGGGGGCGCCCGGATGCAGGAGTCGATCTATTCCCTGATGCAGATGGCAAAAACTTCGGCGATGCTCGCTCAATTGGAAAAAGAGGGTCTGCCGTATATCAGCGTTCTCCTTGACCCTACGACCGGCGGCGTGACGGCATCATTTGCAATGCTCGGTGATATTAATATCGCTGAACCGAATGCATTGGTAGGCTTCGCGGGTGCGCGAGTGATACAGCAGACGATAAAACAGGAACTCCCCGAGGGTTTTCAGAAATCGGAATTCTTAATGGAGCACGGGATGGTTGATGCGATCGTCAAAAGAAAGGATTTCAAAGATACACTATTTAAGATACTCGGATATGTAGATGGCAATTGATTCCGCCTTTTTGGAATCGATCTACAAAAAAAAACAAAATGAAATCAAATACGACCTTAACAATATTACCGCCCTTGCAGATCTTTTTGATAATCCTGAAAAAGAATTAAAGATCGTACATGTTACAGGAACCAACGGCAAAGGTTCGACCTGCGCCATATTGGAGTCGCTGATGTGCGCCAGGGGATTGAAAACAGGATTGTTCACATCACCTCACCTTGTGAATTATAATGAGCGCTTTCGTATAAATAAAGCAGAGATCGCTGACAAACCCCTTAAGCGTTATTTAAGAACAATTGTCCGCCGCTCAAAAAAGGCGGGGATAGATCCGTCATTCTTTGAGATATCCGCAATGGCCGCCTTCTTATATTTCCGGGATCAGAAGGTTGATTGGGCCATTCTGGAGGTCGGGCTCGGCGGTCGGCTGGACGCTACTAATATTGTGATACCGGAATTGTCTCTGATCACGATGATCGATTATGATCACCGCCGCCTTCTGGGAAAGAGTAAAACGCAGATCGCTAAAGAGAAAGCCGCTATTATTAAGAGCGGCCGGCCTTTTCTGACAGAAGAACCTTCACCGAGGATCAGGAAAGTGATAATGGAGGAAGGAAAGAAGAGACATGGTATTTGCCCGATAGAAGACAAAATACAGATAGAGCCCGATACCATGGAGCTTGGCGGATCAGTGGTGTCAATAACTTTGAAGGGCCAAAGGTATTCACGCCTGGCGTTCTCATTGGGAGGCAGTCATCAATTGGCCAATCTGCATTTGGCATTGCGGGCGGACACATTACTTTTCGGTGCTCCCGATGAGAGTATTTTAAGAGAAGGATTATCAAAGGTGAATTGGCTTGGTCGGCTTTCCGTTCTTTCCCGCGCTCCCTATGTAGTGATCGACGGCTGCCACAATAAAAGCGGTGCCCTGGGGCTTAAAGAAACATTGAGGGAAAAACTGAACTCGGTAAAAGGGGAGAGGGTTCTTCTCTTCGGCATGGTCAAGAAAAAACCCCTTTACCACGTATCTCAAATATTATTTCCGCTCTTTGATCATGTTGTCGTTACGGGATTTGATTCTGTGCGCGCGAGAAGTGTAGATTCATACGTCAAATATTTGGAAAAATATGCAAAAAAATATACAATAATAATAAGACCTGAAGCGATAGTGCAAAGTATTCATCTTAAAAAGGGTGATATGCTGATGGTCACAGGTTCTTTATACCTGTTAGGCGATTTTTTGAAGGAGAAAATATGGCTGAAGTTATCTTAAAAGATGTTGTTAAACAATACGATAATGGCTTTGTTGCAGTTAAGAAGGTGAATCTTACTATTCCGGACAAGGAATTTACTGTTATAGTTGGCCCGTCCGGCTGCGGAAAGACCACCACTCTCAGGATGATCGCGGGGCTTGAAGATATCACGGAAGGCAAGATCTTCATTGGGGACAAGGTCATAAACCATGTTTCTCCAAAAGACCGCGATATTGCCATGGTATTTCAGAACTACGCATTGTACCCTCATATGACAGTATATGATAATATGTCATTCGGTTTGAAACTTAGAAAATACCCGAAGAAGGCGATCGAAGAGCGTGTAGCGGACGCTTCCGAGATACTGGGGATTACAGATCTTTTGGATAGGAAGCCAAGTATGCTTTCCGGAGGCCAGCGTCAGCGTGTGGCAGTAGGCCGCGCCATTGTCAGAAAGCCCACGGTGTTCCTTTTTGACGAACCCCTTTCCAATCTTGACGCAAAACTCCGTGTACAGATGCGTGCTGAGCTTCAGAAACTCCATAATCGGCTCAAAACAACGATGATATATGTTACACATGACCAAATGGAAGCCATGACGATGGGTGATCGTATCGTAATTATGAAGGATGGCGATATCGTGCAGGTGGATTCACCGATACGCATGTATAATCATCCCGTGAATAAGTTCGTCGCGGGTTTCATAGGTTCTCCCTCGATGAACTTCTTAGAAGGAAAGATAGTTTCCGAGGGAAGCAATCTTTACTTTGTTTACGGCAAATCGGTGAAATTAGTTGTTTTCAAGGAACATCAGAAGACAATGGAAAAGTACGTCGATAAGAATGTTGTCCTGGGGTTTCGGCCCGAACATGTTGAGGACAAGATCTTTGTATCGGATGCAAAACCCTTCACTACATTGAAATCGACCGCCGATGTCATCGAACCGATGGGATCCGAAATATATATATATTTCAAGGTTGAGAATACGACCTTTACCGGAAGATTTTCTCCCAAGCTCAGGGTCAAAATAGGAGACAAGATCGATGTAGTTGTCGATATGGAATCGATACACTTCTTTGACATCGATACCGAGGAAACCATTGTATGATCCCAAAGACCATCGAGATAATTTTCTGCGATGTTGACGGTGTATTGACCGACGGCAATCTACTTATTTCAAATGACGGAAGTTACTCCAAGAGTTTTAATACAAAGGATGGATACGGTATCATCAAAGCCATTCAGGCGGGAATTCATATCTACTGGATTACCGGACGAAGAGATCCCGCCACGCAAAAGCGCGCAAAGGAATTAGGATGTCCCGTGAGCTTTGTTGACGGCGAAGATAAGAGCGTCGCGGTTCAGAAAATATTGGCAGAGTTGAATATTTCCAAGGAGAATTCTGTATTTATCGGGGATGATATTCCCGACCTTTCCGTCCTGCCCTATGTGGGCTATTTTACTGTCCCCAGGGATGCTCATTACAAGGTTAAGGAAAAGGCCCATATGGTCATGTCTAAGCCCGGTGGCGCCGGGGCGGTAAGAGAACTGATAGATATTATCTTGGATGAGTAGATTTAACTTAATATTTCTTCTGTTATTGATCATCCTACCCGGTTGCGCCAAGGGCGGAAAGTCGGTATTTCGGGACTTTCAGGGGGATTACTCGATCAAAACATTATCCTTGCACTCCAGCAGTTCTGGTGAATATCTTTGGCATTTCAAAGGCAAGGATATACTGATAGCAGGCAATGATATCTCGGGTAAGCATTGTGATGTGGAATTCCAGTTGGCTTCCGGCCGGAGTCGTGTTACCGGAGATTCGGGAACCCTCACCATGGATGTGTCGATGATCCTATCGGGTAATGTGAAGTATGAGGATGGGGATCATCTTCTCATGTGTTCCCGGCTGTATTACGATATTCCCGGGGATAAGATACTTGTACCCGGGGACTTTAAGTTCATTATTATCGAGGAGGGAAGGACAATTGAGGGTCATTATTTGACAAGCGAAAATAATTTCATTAACATTTATATAGAGAGGATAGACAAGATGTCTTTGGAGGTTGATAACAGTGAGTTATTCAGATAGAGATTCTTTGATACTGAAAGCAGAGCATCTGAAGAAGGTCTATAAGAAGAGAGAAGTTGTCAAAGACGTATCGATCGAGGTCAAAAGGGGGAGTATAGTAGGACTCTTAGGCCCGAACGGTGCAGGCAAGACCACTAGTTTTTATATGATAGTCGGCATGATCCGCCCTCGCTCAGGCAGGATATTTATTGATGACCGCGATATTTCAAATCTCCCGATGCATGTACGGGGCCGCCTTGGAATAACATATCTTCCCCAAGAAAAATCCATTTTCCGAAACCTTACTGTTTCCGAAAATATTCTCTCCATTCTCCAATATAAGTTGGCATCTAAGGTGAAAATGAGCGAAGAGACGGACCGACTACTTGAGGAATTCGGCCTGACCAAGGTTCGCAATAATCAAGGGTATCAGCTTTCCGGAGGCGAAACCCGGAGGGTTGAGATTGCCCGTGCTCTCGCTTCAGATCCGGCCTTCATCCTTTTAGATGAACCTTTTACTGGTGTAGATCCGAAGTCCATAGAGGACTTGCAAGAGATAATAGTACAGCTTAAAGATAGAAATATTGGAATACTCATAACAGATCACAATGTCAGGGAAACATTGAAAATTACAGAATATTCGTATATAATGTTCGATGGGGCGATACTTACCCGGGGAACTTGCGATGAGCTGATAAACAATGAAGCGGTTAAAAGTACCTATCTGGGCAGCGCGTTTGATATATGAGTGCAGATAAGAATTTAAGCCTGAATCTCCAATTAAAGAATAAGTTAAGGCAGGAATTGAGGCTTACACCCGCACTTATACAGACCATGAAGCTCATGGAACTATCCACATTGGAATTGAAGGAAAAATTAGAGGAAGAGTGGAGCACGAATCCTTTTCTCAAATCGGAAGAGCAGTATCAGAACAAAGAGGAGACCGTTGAACGCAAGGATAAGGATGCTCCCGATGTAGATATTGACTATTATGTTGATAATATGTTCGGTGATGAGATGAGCAGGCCGGAACGTAACGAGGATAATGTAATAGAAAATACCCTGACCTATCCTGAAACTCTTGAAGAGCATTTAGTGAAACAGATACAAATCCTTTTTGAAGAGAGTGACGAACGATGGCTTGCGACATATATGGCCGGCAATCTGGACGAAGACGGATTCCTTCAATTATCCTCCTTTGATATAGAGCTGACTATTAAAAAAGAATTTACTCATATAGATCTGAAACGGATAGAAGCGATCCGAAGAAGATTCATGCTGCTTGACCCGATCGGTGTCGGGGCTTACTCCATACAGGAAGTGCTTCAAGTCCAGATCCAGCAGCAGATGGGACAGTCGTCTTTGGCATGCCGAATAATCGAGAAGTACTGGAGTGATTTCCTGAAATTGAGGTATGAGGAGATCGCAAAGGAAGAGGATATTTCCTTTGAGGAAATAAAGGAAGCGGTAGAATTTATCAAGACCCTGGAGTTATACCCGGGCCGTCAGTACAAGGAATCAGGGAATACCTCGATCGTTCCCGACGCGATCGTATTCTTAAATGAGAAACAGGAAGTGATCATCGTTTTAAATGACATGGGAATCTCTAAGTACAAATTAAATACCGGTTATTACGAAGAAGTTAATAATGAAAAACTATTTACTGACAAAGAGATCAGAAGGATGAAGTCAAAATACGAGAATGCGATGTTCCTTATCAAGGGTATTTATCAGCGCAGAAGAAGCATATATTTGATAACAAAATCGATCTTTCAAGTTCAGAAAGCATTTCTGATTCAAGGGATCCTGGGACTGAAACCCCTCACATTGAAAGAGATTGCGGAGAAAGTAGAAATGCATGAATCCACAATAAGCAGAATAACTAGAAATAAATATATTCAGACTTCCGACGGGATCTTTCAGCTTAAATATTTCTTCTCTTCAAAGCTCGATACTTACGATGATTCAGAAAGTGTTTCATCAAAGGTGGTAAAAGAATATATCAAGGAATTGATCGATAATGAACCTGCCGATAAGCCCTTGAGCGATCAGGTAATATCCGATTTGATAACAAAAAAATATAATATTGCTGTAGCAAGAAGAACTGTTGCCAAGTATAGGGGCGTTTTGAACATCCCAACCGCCTCTATTAGAAAAAGGATGTCATAGGAGGTTCGTATGGAACTAAAGATCGTTGGAAATTTTCATGTAACAAATCACATCAAGAACTATCTTGAAAAAAAGATGGAGAAGATCGATAAAGTGATCGATCCCCCTTCCTCTTCTCAGGCAAACATCACTCATGAGGGGAACGGATACTCCATTGAGCTTACTTTATTTTCAGGGAAAAAAACCTTCCACTTGAAAGAACGGGGAGCCCAACCGCTTGAAGTGATCGACCTTTTGATCGATAAACTCGAGAGAAAGATCGTGAAACACAAAAATATCGTAAAAGGGAAAAAGGGTTTTTCCAGTGTAAAAGGCCAGATCATAGAGGAAAATGACAAAGACGCAAAGGAGATCTTTCTTTTTCACATCAACATTAAGCCCCTCACCGCTGATGAAGCGATCCTGATCCTTGAAGAAGAGGATCTTGACTTCTATCCTTTCCTTAATGAAGACAGGGGAGAGGTTAATGTGATATTCAAGAGAAAAGACGGGAATTATGGCCTCTACATCAAAAAGAACAAATGAAGGAATAACAGTAAAAACCTTCTTAAAGGACCTTCAGGGCTTTCTTCTTTTAGAAGATCTTGCAAAAACTCCGCACGGGTTGAGTAGAAAGATCCGGGTTTCAGAATTCGGTCAATTGGGCCTGCTTTTTCTGAAATATTTTAAGAATGTGCAGAAAGGCCAGATGTATATTATTGAAAATGACAGGAGATCCTACTATTCCAATTTGTCATTTCCCGAAAAGGATAAGTTCTTGGCATCGGTGCAGGACCTACGTATTCCCGCAATTATCATCTGCGGCAAAAGGCTCCCGAAAAGAGAGATCGACCTCTTTAAAAAATACCATATAACCTTACTCTATTCTGCTGCTTCCCGCAGGGAGACCATTCAGAAGGTTGAAAGGTATCTCAACTTCGTTTTTGCAGCAAAGGCGCATGTCCATGGTGTTTTAATGGATATTTACGGTGTTGGGATCCTTATCAAGGGTGAAAGCGGCATCGGAAAAAGTGAAGTTGCTCTGGAGCTTTTAGCAGATTCCCATCGACTAGTCGCCGATGACCTTGTTGTGATCCACAAACAATATGAATTCTTGATCGGTTATGGGATGAACAGTCCGTTTTCCTATCATGTTGAAGCTCGAGGAGTAGGATTGATAGATGTTAAAACCCTCTTTGGCGTTCAATCTATCCGACATAAGAAGAGGGTAGAAATAATTGTGGAATTCGTTAAGGGAGAAGATATAGATTATCAGAAATTCGACAGATTGAGAATGGATATACAATTTGAGAGACTTCTCGGAATAAAGATACCGAAATACACGATCCCTGTTACCTCATCAAAGAATTTAGCGAATATAATAGAGCTGATAGGCCTATCTCATGTTGCGAACATTATGGGGGAGAATCCCATTAATACCATCAATGAAAAATTGTCGATGAAGAAAAAACAGGGGAAAAAGGATCTCAGTTATATTGATTCTTTTTATTTTATTGCTGATAATGAATAAAGACGTGCTTGTGTTGATCTTAACTCACGGTGAGCTTTGTGAAAAACTCAAGGAGTTCTTTCTTTATCTTGCCGGAGACCCGCCTGTTCGAATGGAGGCGGTGCAGCTTAGTCCGAGTATGAATCCGAAAGATTATCTGCGATCTGTAAAAGATATTGCAGAAGGCAACACCTGTCTTTTTCTTACGGATATCGCCGGCGGAACGCCCGATAATACAGCTCGAACACTTCTTATGCAGGATATTAAAGGTGCCTGTGTCTCTGGAGTAAATGTCCCTATGGTCATAAAAATACTTGCGGCATCGCTGAATGATGATGGATTTGAGGTGCTTGTGAAAAATCTTATTATAGCGGGGAAAGATGGAATTAAAGAATTTTACTCTGCGAATTGACGACAGACTGATCCACGGGCAGGTTAATGTCGGTTGGTTGCAGCCGCTTAATAAAAAGAATGTGTACATTGTGGATGATCGCTCAAATAATGATTTTCTTACAAAATCATTGTGGGATATGTCTATTCCGCCGGGAACACATCTGAATATATTCTCTCACGAACAATTCAGAAGCAAACTTCCCTCGTTGGATCTGAACGATTCGATGCTTCTTGTCCGTTCGGTTGAAGATTGTTTCGCTCTCTTAAGCGGGTGTGGAATGTGCTTTTCAAAGATCAATGTCGGCGGCCTTCATTATAGCGAGGATTCAAGGGAGATATTTCCTTATCTCTTCTTATCAACTTCGGATATACAGATATTTGAAAAGATGATAGACAGGGGGATCAAATTGTGTCTTCAATTGACCTGTAATTCCGCGAAGATCATGATCGATACGGAGTTTATTGAAAAAGTCAAAGGCAGTTGCACATGAAGACCCGTCTGATCCTTTGCTTTCATAATCATCAGCCGGTGGGTAATTTCGGCTTTGTGCTGAAAGAAGCTTTTGAGAAAAGCTATGGTCCGTTGGTCGAGGTCTTGGGCAGCTTTCCGGAAATCAAATTTTCACTTCACTTCAGCGGATACTTGCTCGAATGGCTGGAAAAGCATGTGCCGTCATATATTTCAGATATACGCGCACTGGTTGATTCAGGAAATGTCGAGATCATTAACGGTGCCTACTACGAACCCATAATTTCAAATATACCCAGGCAGGATGCGATCGATCAAATAACACTTTACCGTAAAAAACTGGAAGATACTTTCGGAAAGGTATCATCCGCCGCCTGGCTTGCTGAAAGGGTTTGGGAACCACATTTCCCTGAAATACTTTCGGCTGCAGGAATAAAACAAATCCCTTTGGATGAGTACCATTTCCAATACGCAGGCCTTGACAGGGTGGACCTTTCCGGAAAATTCTATGCGGAACATCTGGATTCAAATGTGGAGTCATTCCCTATTTCAAAAACCCTGCGGTATCTGATGCCGTTTCACCCGGTAGAAGAAGTCATGGAGTTTCTGAAGCGTTTCCCAGGGAAACTCATTACGATGGCGGATGATGGTGAGAAGTTCGGACTTTGGCCCGGGACGCATGAACTCGTCTACGATAAGGGGTGGCTCCGGAATTTCTTGACGGCCTTGCGTGAATCTGATGATCTGGAGACCGTCCATTTTGGGCAAAGCAATGATACGGATAATATGGGAAGGATAAATATTCCCGCCTGTTCCTATCCGGAAATGATGGAGTGGGTCCTTTCCCCTTCGGGCCAGGATGCATTAGGAGAGCTCAAAGACCATGTTGGTGAAGAGCAGAAGGTCTACATCAAGGGCGGCTTCTGGTCAAATTTCTCGGTGAAGTACCCTGAGATCAATATCATGCTCAGAAGAATGCTGCAAATTAGCCGAAAGTTTAAGGAGTATCCGCCTGAAGAAAAGATGGACCTGTTTCGAGCTCAGTGTAATTGCTCATATTGGCACGGCGTTTTCGGAGGAGTTTACATCCCTCATCTGCGGCATGCGATCTTTGAGCACCTTATAAAGCAATCCGAGTTTGGAGATACTATTTATCAGCGAACACATCTGAACCCGGGGGAAAAGGACATCATCTGTGAAAAAGTCGGATCCGCCGCATATTTCTCAATATCAGGAGGAACCATTTATGAATGGGATATCTCCAAGATGAACAGAAATATTCTTTCTGTGATGACAAGAAAAGAGGAATATTATCACAAACGAATAGATATGTCAGATACCTCCGGCGTGAAAACGATACATGACGGGTATTACCTCAAGGATAAAAAAGTAGAATTGCTATATGACGACCATCCACGCTTCTCTCTCTTGGATCTATCGGTGACGCCGGGTATAACCGCGGCTGAAATGTATCGAAATGAGAAGATATTAAGCAATTACGGCTCGGAGAAATATGGAAGTTCAATTATCGATGATTCGGAATTGGTGTTTTTCCTTGAGGATATTTTAAGAAAAACAGTAAAGGTATCATCCGATGGCTTTAAAATAAATAATGAGATACTCGATAAAAGTAAGGAATTGGTACAGCAATGGAATGTAGCGATATCTTCGGAAGACGAGAAGATCAGAGTTCTTCCTTCGAATGAAGTGTATTGTTGCGGAGCCACATCTGACCTATTCACCAATGAACTCATTCTTTTTGACAAGCCGTTTGACATGTCACTGAAATTTACATTTCCCGAAGATTGGCGGGTGATCACTTACCCCATACGCACGGTTTCTAATTCCGAATCCGGTGTGGAAGAGATCCTTCAGGGGATTTCTGTGAATATTTTCATAAATGAGGGAGAGTACGAAATTAATATATGATAATCACATTAACAGTCTTTTCCCTGATTTCCGGCCTGTTGGCAATAGAGAATTTGATATGGGGGCAATTCATGCTGTCCCGTCCAATTATCTTTATTCCCCTTGCCGTCCTGATCTTGACCATTTTCTTTGATCTTCCGCCCGAATTCAGATACTTCCTCCTTACCGGCGCTGTCGTTTTAGAACTTTTCTATCTTTTCTCCCTTCCGATCGGAAGCAGCTATGTCCCTAATCAAGTGCTTTCGGGTAACTTCCTTATCGTTGCGCTTCTCTTTCTTAAAAAACAGGGTTTCGAAATAAATGGAAATAACTGGGCAACCTCTTTGGTATTGCTTCTATTACTTGCTATCCTGGTATCGTTCGTAAGCGCATATTTTGACATTCTCTTGCGGCAGTTCAATTCTTACCTTGTTGAATATAGTAAGAGGTATATATTGTCAGGGGAGTTCAAGACCTTTGAATCCGTGGCCAAATGGGGCTTCATTCTCTTTTTCTCGCTAAATTTTATTCAGCTTTATTTCTACTTTTTTCTGATGATGCTGTTTTCTAAACAAATACTATCTTTTATTGAACCCGGAAGTGAGTTGAATCTGATATTTGTTATCTTCATCGTGGGCTTTGTCGCGAAGATAGCTTTGAATATTTTCAGAAAATTGAGAAGGAACGATCTACCCATATATCCGGCTCTGCTTCTCATAATATTAACACTATTGTCCGGGATAAGTCCTCTTTGGAATCTATTGACAGTCCTCTTATTTATTGTGTTTTTAATAAAAGAAGGCAAAGGAGTGAGGAATGGGTAAGATCGGGCTCAACCGTGTATTGAGAAAGGTTGTGAGGAGAATGCTTTCCGTCCAAAATCTCTGGAGCTACAAATACATGCAATTATACGGTTACCTTTATGCGATTATACCTGTATATAGATTCCTCTACGGCAAGGAAGAAATGAAACAAAGATTGATAAAGGAATGGAGCTATTTCAACACTCAGCCCTATATGAGTTCGTATATATTGGCTCTTCACTCAAAAATGCTTCTTCTCAATGAGGATGAAGCAAAGATCGTTTCAATGAGAAATTCACTGATGGCCCCTCTCGCTTCCATAGGGGATTCCTTTTTCTGGTTCAATCTCCGAACATTCCTTATTGCATTCTGCACGCTATCTGTAGCGCTCTTAGTCGAGGGTTTTGAAGGGACGGTCTTTGTCGCTCTGGCCATCGCATTGGCATTCTTCAATTATGTACACTTTTATTATAGAATGGGCGGATTCAAAAGAACTTTTCGCCATGGCCGACTGGCGTTCAAATTTACAAAAAAGTTCTATTTTTTCGAGAAAACACTTAATTACTCGTCATATTTGCTCTTTGTTGTGTCCTTTTCACTTGTTCTTTCCAAGGTATTTGAGATGACCGATGTCAAAACATCTATCTGGTTCTATATCTTTATATTTTTTATGATCACGGATTACCTTGTGATCAAATACATAAAAAGGGAATGGGCGGTATTTCTGTTTAACCTGGCCGTCGCGGTATTGCTAGTAACCTGGGGAATAATATGAATGAAAGAATGTTCACTGTAATGAATCAACACGGTCTTCATCTTCGGCCAGCCACCGAATTTGTCAAATTGACCAGTGTATTTAAAGGCGAGGTCCTCCTGGTAAAAGATGATATTGAGGTCAACGCGAAGTCAATTCTGGGATTGCTGTCCCTGGGAATCGAAAGCGGCGCCAGGGTAAAGATCCGTCTTTCCGGGATCGACGAGGAGAAATTTTTCGAACAATTGGAAGAATTCTTTGCTAAAGAGGAGTAGAATGAATATTGATGAGCACTTGAAAACAGAGCAAGTAATAAAAGGCCTTGCAATATCTCCGGGTATATCTACGGGAAGAGCATATGTACTGGTCAAATCGGAAGAAAACAACTTTGCCCGGAAGCTTAATTATGAGGAAATATCAGACGAGATCGACAGATTCTACCACGCCCTGGATAATGCCAAGAAAAAGGTCGTGGAAATGAAAGAAAATCTCAATGAAAATCTAGATATGGAAACATTACAGATATTTGACGCACAATCCGCTCTGCTTACCGATCCGCTCTTTATCGGAGAAATAGTGGATAATATAAAATTGAAAAAGGTAAATGCAGAATATTCCATCAAGGTTACCGCGAATAATTGGAAGATCAAACTCTCAAAGATCCGCAATTTGTATATTTCAGAGCGCGCAAATGATATCTATGAGGCCGCGCATCTAATAATAGACGGCTTGGCCGAACTGGGTTCCGGCGAAGAATTTTGCCTTTTGGATCCGGTTATCATAGTGGCTGAATTTCTAACACTCACCGATCTGGCCCGACTTGATAAAGAGAAGGTTCTCGGGTTTGTCATATCCCGAAGCGGATATACATCACATGCGGCGATCGTCGCAAGATCATTGAATATTCCCGCGGTCAGTATGGTAACGGATGCACATAATCGGATAAAGAGCAGTGATCTGCTTATATTAGACGGCCTCCGCGGGTACTGCATATTCTCTCCCTCCAATAAGATCAGGAAGATCTACGAGGAGGAGTACAAGCTTTTTCAACACCGCCTTAAACTCCTTGACAAATTAAATGAATGTAAGCCGATCTCAAAGGACGGGGTCAAGATCGGGATACAAGCCAATATAGAGATAGTGGAAGAACTTCCTCTTGTGAAAAAATACAATGCCGAGGGGATCGGACTTTTCAGAACCGAGTTCTTAGTAGATACGTCCGCTGCATTTCCAACGGAAAAGAAGCAATTCAATTACTATAGAAAGGTACTGTCGGCAAATGAGAATTTACCGGTGACCGTTCGAACATTTGATGTCGGCGGCGACAAAATGATAAATGAGATCGAATTGAGGAAGGAGGATAATCCATTTCTGGGATGGCGCGCTATACGTTTCCAGCTGGCTAATGAATCCTTGCTTCGCATTCAATTGAAAGCAGCGTTGAAGGCGAATTGCAGTGGAAATCTTTCCATTCTGATCCCTATGATCACAAATATTGATGAGATAAAGAGGATCAAGGAAATTCTGAAAGATCTCGAAAAGGAATTAATTGACGAAGGCCTCGAACTGAAGAAATATAGATTCGGCATTATGATAGAGATCCCTTCCGCGGTACTTCTTGCGGATAAAATGGCCAAATATGTTGATTTTTTCTCTGTTGGGACAAATGACCTGATACAGTACACATTGGCGGTGGACAGGGGAAATGAGAAGGTAAGCTATTTGTATTCCGGATTAGAACCGTCAGTCTTGAAAATCCTGAAGCTTCTTGCAGACAATGTTGAAAACAAAGATGTCGAGGTCTCTGTCTGCGGGGAAATGGCATCGAACCCAATCGAGTTCATCGTTCTTCTGATCCTGGGCATGCGGATATTCTCCATGGTGCCCTGGAAGATCCCGGTGATCAAAAAATTGATCTCATCGATGGAATTGAAGAATATAGCTGACCATCTTCCATTGATCCTGGAATTAGAGTCTTCCCTTGATGTAAGGGAATACATTGTCAATTCGTTCAAGGACGAACTCTCTTCCATAAAAGACTTTGTTTTTTGATTAGTGTATTGAAATTTGATAAAATGTAAAATAGAGGTATGATGATAGAAGTTCTGAAGGTTAATCCCATTTATTCCAATCAGGAAGTCCTGGAAGTGGATAAGGTGGGTGTTACACTGAAAAACAAGGATAAAAAGGGCCAGGACGCCACCGTCTCCCTGATCTTCCGCGAGAAGGATGGGCAGAACCTTCTAACGCAGGACTTCGAATTATTTATCGGGGCAAATAAAGAGAATGAATTTATTATTCCATTGGAGGTTCCCATCGGCGGTGATTTCCCCTGTGAGATCCGCATCGTCGTTCAGATCGGCGGGAAGGTCGCCACGGAATCCAAATGGTATGATCTTATTGAAGGGGCTGAAGGCGATGGTGGAGCCGGGGGCGAGACCAAGCCCTATGAGACAGAATTTGATGTTGAAGAAGATACTCAGACCGAAGTGATGGCTCCCGCGGGTGCTGAGGAAGACCCCGACCCCGTGGATGTCGCAAAAACCGGCAATGAACCCACAGCGATCCTGGAAGACTCCCCTGATGGAGATGCCCAGGGTGTAACCTCTTCGTGGGGCGTTCTCATTGAGGATGGCCAAGAAGACCTCTATGAGGCAACCGTGGAATCCGACCTACCTCCTGAGCCTCCGGAAGAGTCTAAGGAAGAAGAGGATACGATAGCTTCGAGTTTTGAAGATGAAATGGCACATATGGAGAACACTCCCGCCCCACAACCCATTCCACAGGAAGAGACGGGAGAGATAGAGCCGCCTCCTTCCGCTATTGAGGACGGCTTGTCGACGGCGAATCAAGAACTTACGCCTACCCTCACCGAAGAATATGAGAAAGAAGTATTGGAAGACGCTGATCTTGAAGAAGAGCTAGAGGAAGAGATAGAAGAGGAATATGACGAAATCGATCAAATTAAGAAGAAAAGATCACCTCTTGCCGCGATATTGATAATTTCCATCGTTATCGTTGTCGCCGCTGCTTCATATTATTTCTTCATTTACAAAAAACCGGCGGCGGGTGATGATAAGGTTCCTAAAAAAGAAAAAGAAATAGAGAAAGGAAAAGAAACCGATGAAGAAGATATTGATCTTGACGATCTTTTCTCAACCGATAAGGATGATATTCTCGGAGATATGACAAAAAAGCAATTTGTGGTTGAGACCGCTGTCCTGAATGATGATCAATTGGGAGTTATCGAGCCTCTTATGGAAAAACATGGCGGAAATATTCTTGAAACACCTGCCGGATACAAAATGACCTTTAATTTTGAAGATAAGAAGCCAGCCACTCAACTTAAAGAAGAGCTCAGCGCAAAAGGGGTCAAAAGTACTATTTCAGAGAAATGATCACACATCCCAATAGGGAACTTTCGTTTTCGGATTTACGACCATTCCAAAAAACAAAGCGAAGCTGCTCCAGAAAACAATAGATATAGGCTTCTTCATGAAGTAAACGACACCTCCAAATATATAAGCAGTTGCCTGGAGTAGGAAAAAGAGTGTGATCAGATCAAACTCTTCCATGGAGAACAGTCCGCTGATAATAAAGAGAATAATGAGAATTGGAGGCATAAACCAGCGCAGTAGCTTATGAGAGATCATGAAATACGCCGATAGTATCTTTTTACTTCCCCGCAACATCTTCCATATATATGGCAATGCATTGGCATTTCCGCGCCCTATTCGGGCTTTTCGTTCAAATTCCCTCGCCAGCCCAGTACCGTGCTCTTCGAAAGCAAAAGCAGCCCTGTTATATACCATGTTCCCGGCGTGGGAAAGAATATTCATGGTATTGATAAAATCATCCATGATGAGGCGGTCTTCCGGAAGCGGGGCGTAGATCTCTCTTCTGACGGCATAATTCGCGCCGTTGGCTCCGATAACGCAGTTGAACTTGCCTTCAACGGATTTGTAAAATGATTCCATGTTCCAATAGAGCGCCTCAAGGTGATTATTGCCCTTCAGAATAAGTTTTCCGCATACTGCGCTGATGTCATGGTAATAAAAAGGTTTGACCAGCTCTCTGATGTTCTCTTTGTCAAACTCAGTATTGTCATCCGTGAATATCAGGATCTTTCCCGTTGCTGTCTTGACGGCCTTGTTCAGTAATGCCGCTTTGCCGACCCGTTTGTCTGACTGGAAGCTTCTGACCTTTGGGTATTTTTTCAATATCTCAACGGTATTATCTTCGGAGTTGTCCGACATGATGATCAGCTCTATTTTATCCTCAGGATAATCTGATGCTAAAATATTTTCTATTCTCAGACCGATAGATGCCTCACCATTTCTTGTAACCACGATGACAGAAACACTTGGAACATAATTAAGCTTTTTCCAGTTCTTTTCTCTCTTCAGTATGTTCAGGATCAGCATAGAGAGCGGGAATCCCCCAAAATGGTGAAAAACAGGAAAAAGAAAGACGAAAAACAGTATGGTCAACATCTATATATAAACAACTCCCGATAATTCTTTCCCATTGCATCGATCGAAAAATCCCGTGATATCAATTCCCTTCCCCTCTCTGCAAGTTCTTTATTGTACCCGAAACGAAGGATATTTTCAACAAATCCATCAATGTCTCCCACTTCCACAAAAGAGATGAACTCTTTCAGGGGATGGTCGATAAGCCCCGGAGCGTGATATGCGGTTACCGGCAGCCCGGAAGAAATGGCCTCAAGCACGACCAGGGCAAATCCTTCCCAGTACGACGGCAGAAGGAGCATATCATGTTCATGATAAAGCCTTGCTGTTTCTTGAGTTGAGAAAAAAACGATCCTGCCGCGGGTATTGTCCCGCACGAATTCTTCCATGGGCCCTACGCCGCATATGGTGAGTGAATATTCCTCCGGCAGTTGATGGAATATCTCAAAGAGGTCTCTCACCCCTTTTCGCTCGATCAGTCTTCCGACAAAGAGTAATTTTTTCCCGGACTTCGCATCCGAGGTGAAAGAGTATTTATCGGTATCTATTCCATTATATATTACTTTTCCTTCCAGCCCTTCGGCCTTCCGGTAAAATGATCGGACATCCTCGGAAACGAATATATGTTCCCTTGTTTTTCTATGAAGAAATTTATTTACGGCTTTATGGATCGGCGTGTACCATTTTTCATTCCACAGGACATTATGATATGTAACGAAGACCGGCGGCGCATTTTTCATCCCTGTGATGGCCGCTCTGGTCCACAATGCGGAGGTAAAGAGGTGAGCGTTGATGATATCAGGCGCGAGTTCCTTTATGAGTTTCTTGAGTTGAAAAAAGAAGGCAATATCGATCCTGTGTTTTTTATTCAAGCAATAAACACGAATATCACCCAATTCCCGGGAGAAGTGATTCTCTGGCCTTAATGTGATTATAATGGGCTCGTCGCCTTTCTTTCTGAAATGTTGAGCGAGATTGATAACGACTCTTTCCGCGCCGCCGATGGATAATGAGTCAATAATAAAAAGTACTTTCACAGCAGATCCCTCTCCTTCTTCTTCAAATTAGCCATAGCGTGAAAATCACTCAAGACCCTTTCTCTCGCATTGGATATGATGCTGTTCGGCACACCGTTGTTAAAAACATTCAGGCATACCTTCCTTCCTTCTTCAACAGTATTAAAAAGGAATCCGGAAACACCCTTTTCCACCAATTCGGGGATCCCCGAAAGAGCGGTTGCAATAACGGGGATTCCCATTGCCATCGCTTCCATCAACACTATCGGTATCCCGTCCCTGTCGCCGTCGGGAGCAATTTGCGCGGGCAGGATCAATCCGGCGGACCCCTTAATTAATTTGAGTACATCCTCATGGGGCAATATTCCTGTAAATTCAGCGGAGACATTTAATTTCTCCGCTAGCTTTTTATATTTTCTGATATTTCCACCGCCCACCAATTTGATGGGTATCGCCGTGTCTGAGAGCATACGAAATAGCCGTACGATCCCTTTCGTGGGGTGCATTCTTCCGACAAATATAAGATAATCTCTTTTTATCGTTTTTACGGGTACTATTTTTTCCGTATCGATCCCGCAGCGTCTCAGGGCGATCTTCCTTTTTGTGAACATTGTGAGCTTCTTCACATTGTACTTTGAAATGGTCTCAACGCTTTTACTCTTCTCACATATCTCTTTGATAAAAGTGTTATGTGTAAATAGAGCAAAGGAATGAAATACAGGGATCATTGAGGATTTCTTTATCATAATAGCGGTCAATGCGGCCAATCCGTTGAACTTAGGCAGGTGAACCCGCAGAATATCATCTTCGCTTATATTCTTTGAGAGATAGATCCCAAAAAATATGGAGTAGAGAGAGAGCAGGAGTTCACGCAGGGATACAGATCCTGTGATGGCTCTCATCCCCAGCTTAAGCAGAACAGAGAGTTCTCTGGATGAGGACGGGACCATCTCCGGCAGATGCCGGAAATCATTTAGAGAAAAGACGACGGTCTTTGTTAAGCGTTTGAAATACTCTATTTCATCTCTTATGAATGTCTGGGAATAATACGGGTATCGGTTGAGAACATATATCAACATCTGAATAACCTGGCCTTCAGGCCTCGAAGGTAATCGGGATAATAGTTCTTCGCTGAGGGTTTTCCGAGGAACAAGGCGGTAAAATATCTTAGCATAGCGCCTTTCAGCTCAAAGAATACTGTCAAAATTACGGGAATTCTGTGATGTTTGCGAAAGTAGGCGGCGCGTGAATCAATTTCCCCAAGATCGGCTTTCACGGAAATATGCCTTGTGGTCTGTGAGCCCAAATGAGTTATTCTGAGTGAGGATGCAAAATAAATGCTGTACCCTTTGGCGGTCAAACGTTTACTGAGGTCCACATCCTCCCAGAACATCCAGAATTGCTCATCCATTCCACCGAGTTCTATGAATATGTCTTTTTTGATAGCGAGAAATGCCCCTTTTGCGCAATTAATGCTTCCGCTACTTGTACCTTTGAGCAGGTATTTTGCGGGAAAATTGAAATTTTGAGAACGGAGGGGCCAGTAAAAAAAGCCCCATGAAGGAGGCAGTGCCCTTGCGCTGAAAGGATCGGGACTGCCTTTGCGGTCAATAAGCAGGGGCTGTATCATTTGGCTGTCCCGGTTTCGGATCAAATGGTCTAAATCCTTCAGGGCATTGCGCTGCAAGAGTATATCCGTATTGGAAAGTATCAGCCATTCTCCCTTGGCAAGCGCAGTCCCGTTATTCAATGAGGCGGAATACCCGGAATTTAGTTTATTGTTGAGATATGTCAGAGAGAGCTTGCTGTCTTTTTGTGGTATGCTCTTTTCTCCATCGTTTACGATTATGACCTCAAAATCAGAGAATGACTGCTCCTGCAATGTATCAAGATAGTCAGAAAGAACTTCAAAGTGTGAAAAATAAGGAATTATAATGGAAAAACGGATATTTTCCTCCCGGGCTCGAAATGCTGAATTCCCGCGGCAATGGCAACGATTATCCAGAATTGCGGTTCGGTATGAAGATCGTAGAAATTAGAAAGTATGAATAAAGAGAAGATGCTTCCCATCATCCAATGCAGTCCGGGCCTTCTTTTTTCTTTGGCAAGAGCGGCAAGAAGAATATAGAAGATCGCGAGTAAGGAGAAGAACCCTGTGATCCCGGTCTCCCCAAGAGCGGCAATAAAGGCATTGTGCGGATAGAAGTTGGACCAAGGAAGATTATCGGGCGCATATCTGGCGAACTCCGTATAGAATTTTCCCGGCCCGATCCCTGTGTAAACATTCCTGGAGATGAATTCCGCGCCCACCTCAAATGATGCCTTTCTTCCCATATCGGAATAGTATACTGAATGGTCCTGAGCTTTTCTATAGAACCGTTGTCCAAATGGCGTGAAAAGGATAAGAAGGATAATGGGTATCAGCAGAGGGAAATATTTCTTTCCCCTGCGCAGAAGAAAGATCATCAAAGCCGCGATCACCGCTACCCAAGCCCCGCGCGAAAAGGTGAATAGAACACCGAATATAACAGGGATGAACAGATATCGGTGTTTTTTCTTTATCAGGGGGAATAGGATCAGGCAAAGCGGTATTAAAAAGGAAACAAAAAGGTTTGTGTTCTGAAATAATCCGGAACTCCGAACGAAATCCCCCCAATGTTCAAAACACATTTTCTCATTGTTCATGCCGAAATACAGAAGCGTCCGTCCACCAGAGATAAATTGAAATATTCCTAAAGATGCGTTAATTACAAGAGCGAAAAGGAGTCCTCTGACTATTTGTTTTTGCATCTGCTTATCCTTGAGAAGTTGGAACACCAGGAAGAAAAAAAGAATATTCGCTGTCATGGTCACTGTCCATCTCAGTATCACCGCGTCAGCGGCGACTGCCGTCCACAAGAGGAATCCGCCCAGAAAAACAGAGATGGGAATGAAGACGGGGGAAAAAGAGAATTTCGGCCGTTTCCTTAGATATATCAGAAGCAGGAAGGCAAAGCCCCATTTAGAGAGCGTCAGGTCTAGCCCGGGTAATGCGATTGGATTGGATTCTGTAAATATAAGCAGAAGGGGTATCAGCATGACCGCGTTGTTATTTCTTATCATTAGATAGACGAAGACGGCAATACAGGCAAGGAGAAATATTCTGTCATCCAGTATCAGAAGTGGTAATATCAGTAAGGGCAGGGCTCCTTCAATCTTTTTTTGCGACATAGAGTATTGTAAAAATTATCAGAAACAGGGCGAGAAAGACAGCAAATGCCTTAATTAATATCCTTTTCCACGATCCGGTGATCTTATGTGACCCGATATGATACAAGGGCGAGATCTTCGCTATGGATAAAAATGCGATCTCATTCTCTATACTCTCCAATCTCATCGCGTCCGAGAAGGATTGATTGTATCGGTTCAATCTCTTGATATAATCCGTTAATTCCGTATCAAATGCAGGGCCTTTGCCGGGGTCGATGGTTTTAAGTTGATCAAGTATGAGGGTAGAAGCGGAATATCCCTGACCATGCAGCATCACATCCCCGGGTATGGGCGCATTGCCGTAATTCACCCTGTATTTTCTGAAGAAACGGCCGAATTTTTCATGAGTACCCTTTTCGATATCGCTCTTCAGCCCCTTCTCCAGTTCGTCTAATTTAGCCATGAGAATTCCCATCTGCTCTTTGATCATCAGATGTGATCTTTCGCTCATTTTTGACAGTAGAATCTCAAAATAATTCTCGATCACAACTCCGACCAATTCCGGGTTCTCGACATCCTTCGCCGATACGACTATCGTGATATCGAGTATCTTGGAATCCTCTCTGCGGTCATAGGATATGCCGGTCGCCTGTATCCCGGGCAAGGCCTTATTGATATCTTCCAATACGGTACCTCTCGTGAGTATCTCACCGTAGGTCTGAATATTGAAATCCTTCTGGCCGTAGAATTGCGACCCGTTCAGGGTTTTTAAATAGGAGATCGAGAGTTGGGGAATAAAGGTGGAGCGTATCTGCAGTTTCATGTCCTTTGCTCCCGTAATGAGCATGAAAATCATAGCAAATGCAATAGCAATAACCAAGGAAATGACCGTTATTTTTTTCATTATCTTACCCCTTTACCGCCAATAATAATGATTACCGTGCGTATAATTATGGAAAAGTACATGGAAAGAGAAAAATTATTAATAAATTGCAGATCGAATGCCGCCTTCTCTTCAGGAGTTAGTTCATATCTCCCATTGATCTGTGCCAGCCCTGTCAGGCCCGGTTTAACCAGCATCCTTATCCCCTTGAGAGCAGAGTGTTTCTCCACGAAGAACGGCCTTTCAGGCCTCGGCCCCACAAGTGACATCTGCCCCGCCAGGATATTCATTAATTGCGGGATCTCGTCCAGGCTCAAGCGCCTTAATATCCTTCCGGTCTTGGTGATTCGGGTATCATTGGGCTCCGTCCACTTAGGGCCGGACTCCTTTTCCGCGTTCCTGAACATGGTCCTGAATTTAATCACCTTGAACGGTTTCGCATAGATCCCCAGCCTTATCTGTGTGAAGAATACCTTCCCCGGCGAATCAGCCAATATTAGCAGGGCAATTATCATTCCGAATGGAAGGAAGACAACGAGCCCTACAATGCTGAAAAGAATATCAAAGATCCTTTTAAATAATTGGTTTCCTCCCCGTATGGGATTAATATCAAGTTCAAAAAGCGGCAATCGGGGATATGGCCGCACCTTGCCCCAGCGGTTGAATTCCTCGTATAGTTCCGGTGTGAAGAGCAAAGATGTCGTAAAGAGTGATCCGGAAAGCACCAACTTTTCAATAAGTGAATGATCTACAGAGCGGGCAAATAATATATTACTGACATCGTACTGCTCTATGAGCGAGAAGATATCTCTGTCCTCTGTAAAAGCAGGCATTCCCCGAAGTTCATCCCCGACCGTGCCGACTATATTGTAAATGTCCATGATATCATTAAGGTACTTGTCCAATGTGTTGCGATCGCTTTTTTTGTAGCCGACTATTAGCAGCGTTTCTTTATGTTTGGCTCTCGATGCGAATCGTCCCGCCAATATATGGAGTATCAAGAGCACAAATGGTATCGCCAGAGAAAATAGAATAAGTACCGGTGCGGAAAATTCCAGGCTCTTCAGATAGATCCTGATGATCATTAACGCCAGGAAAAAGATGAAATAAGTTATTAACCCTGAAAGAAAAAGGTTTCCCGCGATCTCAAGATCAATACTGTTCTTCTTTGTGTAATTCCCCATCAGCAGACCGAAGGTGATCAATAGAATAGGTGATGTGATAAGAAGGATGAATGTCAGCTTATGTGAAGCGGGTATCTCAAATCCGAATCTGATGCGGTAAATGAAGAATACTATCAGGAACGCGGTCACGAGATCGAGAAATAAAAGGAAAATGTTCCGCTTATTCATATAGCCCGCAGCACCTCGAACATTTTGAAAAAATCCTTTCGTTCAGCATTTGCCGGAATTCCTTATAACGGTCGGAATTCCAAATACTTCGGAAATCATCATCTATTGTTCCCATCGGTGTGTACATACAAGTGATAATGGTCCCGTCACCCTGTACCCCCACCGAGAAATACGGATATGAGCATTTATTCCGCAGGGTCTTCGCGGGGTCCTCATAGAAGGCTTTCAATTTCTCTCCATCAATAGATGGAAGAAATGAGATGGGCAGGGACGATGACCTTAGCTCCCGTATCTCTTTGCCAAGCGTAGCGGTATCTATTCTGCCGTAGATAACTTTTAAGGGCTTGATGTCATCGCGCTCATTGTATAAGACCGAAAGGTCTTTCAAAGCAATATCGCCATTACCCAGGAATAAATGAGATATGTTCCATTTATAGGGCAGTATTTCAGGAAAAAGCTTCTTTACAAAGGATAGGTCGGAGTAATTCTCCCATGAGATAGTAGTATTGATGACAAGCCGTGGAGTTTTGGCACCAAGCGCTGTCTTTACCGCTTTAATATTTTTGATACCCTGCAAGGCTTTGTCAAAACTTCCGTTAACACCCCTTATCCTGTCATGTGTCCCGCGATCGCCGTCGATGGAAATGACCAAAGCATCGATATCTGAGCGGACCAACTTCTCCGCGATCTCCTCGTTTATCAGCGAGGCATTGGTGGTCATCGTGGTAATAAATCTTTTTTCCTTCAAAAGATCCAGCAATTCCCATAGATGGGGGAAGATCAGGGGCTCTCCGCCTGAAAGATTGATCGTCGGCTTGAAAGAAGAGATATCGTTTATGAACCTTTTCCACCTTTCAATAGAGGGGTATTCCTCCGCTGATTCATGCTTTGACCTCTTGGGATTTGAGAAATATTTATTGATCTCATTTCCATCCACAAATGAGCACATCGTGCACTTTAAATTGCAATTGTGCGTAAGCTCAATATCAATTCTAAGTGGAGGAAGTGAGTAGCCATTTAATAAGGCACGGTCAAAGGGCAGGCGTCTTCTGAACTCATCCTTCAGCCGTTTAAAAAAGTATCTGCTCATTGTCTAAAGATTTTACCAAATATTTACGAAAAAACAAAGAAACACTCGAGTGTTAATAAACTGAGGCGTGTGATGTGTGGTGTGGAAGGTGTAACATAAAGAAAGGGGGGATCCTTCGCAAGAAGCTCAGGATGACGGCGTGGGAATGATGAACCTTTGAACTTTTGAACAATCTTCTATGCCTTGTGCACTTGTGTACCGTTTTTATGCCTTATTTAAACTTATACTTGAGCATGAAACGGCTATCGGTGGGATTTCCCTTATCCAGTACGGTATCCAGAACCTTCACCTCAATTGGATAGAAGCGCGTATTCCCTTTGGGCTCCTGTACGGTCTCCTGATCAAGGGTCAATGAATCCCGGGTCGCCATACTTTTCGTTATGATGATCATCTTCAGGTGATATGGATCAATGAATTCCAGTTTGTCTCCCTCTTTTGCCTCTGATGCGATGCTGAAGATATCAAAAAGAAAGGGGAATGTAGATAGAACCGGCATCATATGCCCGGTGTTCAGAAAACCGTTCTCGACCTGCTCGCTTTCCAATGCGCTAGGGTCCCAAATGGAAAATATATACCCCTTTTTTTCGGGTACCCATTGTACCTTTACTTCTCTTTTTTGTTCGGGATTATCCGGTAACGCCTCTTCTGACCTGAAATAAACACAATTCCCCTTATCATCTATCACGATCATTCCCTGATAGAGATGGTCGGGTTCGGAATACGCGGCTTTCTCTTTGGTCTTATAATTATCCGCTTCAAAATCCGAATCCTGGGAATGTCCGCTGATAAATTTAGAGCCCCCTTCGTCCTTGGATGAGATCTTGCTTTTTGAAACGATCTGTTTTTCCAGATAGCGCCCAGCAGAAAAAATATAATATGTGATCGGAGAATTATCTTTGCCTGAGCTGTAGCTTGCCTTTTTATGAATGGCATATTGATCCCAGCCCAGATAATTATTGTCAAGGTCAAATACATCCATCTGTAATTCGCTGGAGCTCCCATTAACAGCAAAGAATATCAATATTATAGAAATAATATACTTTTTCATCCGGTACCTCATATGAAAATTATAATTGATTAAATGGAAAATGTCCAATTGACCGCCTTAATTTAGTATTTATGAATCATAACACTAGCGAAAGGACAGCCGCTTTTTTGATCAGACGGAAGCGTTTCCCGCCCAGGTGCTTGCCGCCGTACCAGCGTATAACAAAGGTTATAACATTGCTTGCATTTTTTGTTTTCAATACCTGAAGTATGTTTATTCCGCTACCGGCCTCTCCATCATCGCTTTTACCCTCATCAATGCCGCTGCCCGTCTCAATCCGATAGGCGTACATATAATGCGTCCCTTTCGAATACGGTTTTGTTTTTTTCAACATCTTCAAAAGCCCCGAGATATCCTCCTTTGAATTAATAGTAAAAGTTACTCCGAGAAATTTCGAGCCTTTCTCTTCCAAAACGATACTTCGGCCTTTCATATTGTGTCCCATGGTGTATTATAGAATAAGCGCTGTTCTTTTTCAAATCTAAGCATTCCATTGTCCTCGTTTTTATGAATCAAGCACTAAGAAATTGCTTTTCCCGAAGAAAAATTATATGATATTCCATATAGGAGAGTACTGTGAGAAAGAGTATATTAGTATTGATAATGGTGACTCTGCTGCTTAGCGTGCCGTTTGGCATGCGCAAGGCAAAAAAAGGTTTCGAACCCGTAAACCTTAAACAAATAGAAGAATCATTTGCGCTTCCTCAGGACATACGCATCGAAGGGTGGGCTATCGTTGAGGGGTATGAACCAGATCTGGAGAAATTTTACCGTAATCTGAGAAACAGGAAAACACCGATCCTCATCACTTCTGATGCGGTTACACACATCTTCCATGTCCTTTTTGACAAGTCGCTGCAGAGAAAGGAGACCAATGAATTCATTCCTGCGCTGTCGGAGCTTTTAAAAAGTACGATCAGGACAGTGGAAAAACATGAGTATCATTCTCAGCTATCAAGAGACGGCCTTGAACTCCTGATATCATATCTGAAGGTGTCATATGCCCTGCTCAACGGGCCTTCTTCGATAGTTCTGAACAATAAAGAAAAAAGCGAGTTGAAACTTATTACGGGAGCAAGCGGCTTTGAGGAAAGCCATCTCTTTAAATACAATGAGGATTATTCCCAATATAAACCCCGCGGGCATTATACGAGAACGCAGGAGTTGAAGAATTATTTTAAGGCGATGATGTATATGGGAAGAATGACATTTCTTGCTCAGAATAATAAGGTGAGCGAGGCGGAATTGAACCGGCAGACCGCCGCCGCGATCATCCTGACAGTAAATGTGGTCGGCAATACCGTATTAAATGAAAAATGGCATCAGATCTTTGATCCCATTTCTTTTTTGATCGGCCGCAGTGATGATCTGATCCTGATCCATTATGACGCTTTGCGTTTTCAGCACCCCGGCGTAAACGGCTTCAATTCCTTATCGGAAAGCGAAATCGTAAATTTCCGAAATGGTGTAGCTAAGCTTCCCGCGCCGATGATCTACTCCGGCCTTGGTGACCTTAGTGCCGAGAATACAGCGGAAGGAGAGGAAAACCTCAAGGCAACAATAGGCCTGCGCTTTTTCGGCCAGCGCTTTGTACTGGATTCCTATTTATTCTCACGCCTTGTTTTTCCGTGGGTGGACAAATATGAGGGAAAATCCCCCGCTCCGTTCACTTTATCCGGCGGAGTACGAGGAATGCCTCGCGGACTGGACCTTCTTAATGTGCTGGGATTCGATTACGCTGCCTCTGTCCTTTCTCTTACCGGGGATTCTAATTATGAAGGCTACGATGAGATGATGGACAAGATGCGAAAAGTCTTTTCTTCCATGAAGGAGGATGAGTGGTATTCCACGGTATATACCGGATGGATACATACACTCTCCGCTCTTTTGGACAATATTCCGAAAAACAAAAAGTGGGAGAAGCGTCTGGCGCGGAGCTTTCTTGGTTCTTGGGCGGAATTGAGACATGATACAATACTTTATGTGAAGCAGTCGTATACGATGAAAGCGACATCATTTCGTCCCCGTCCGGGTCCCAGGAAGAACTTCCTTGCGGGATTTCCGGAGAATAATGTTGAATTTTGGACCCGTTTTCTCAAGCTGACCGATATGGCGGGCGGATTCTTTAATGATGACTACGATATGCACGAAAAATTCATCATCCTTTCCAAGATGTCATCACGCATGCTTGAAATACTTGAAAACAAAGGAGTGTTGAGCGAGAATGATGGCGAGTATTTTTATAAATTCCCGGATCTTATCGGCCGGATATTTAAAAATATTGATGAGAAAACAAAAAAAGCCGTTCTGATCGCCGATGTTCACACCGATGGCAATTCATCAATGGTGCTTGAAGAGGGTGTCGGAGGTTTTTCCATCCTGATATCAGTGGAGAAGGCAGGTGAGAAAGTGGCTTTTGCCGGACCGGTATTCAATTATTATGAGTTCAAAATGCCGATGGATAAACGCCTCACAGATGAGGAGTTCGAAGTACTTCTCAATAGCGGCAAGGTGGAGAAGCCGGAGTTTCTTAATTGAGCTCGATTGTCCGATTTTCTAAACTCATCTATGAAAGGGGATATGTAACATCTAATCAGGGAAACCTGTCGCAAAGGATGCAGGATGGCCATTTTCAAATAACTCCCTCCGGTATTCCGAAATCAATGGTGCTTGAGGATAATATCATTACCGTGGATATAAAAGGGAGGGTCATCAAGGGTACGGCAGTGCCTTCGATGGAGACTTCAATGCATCTCGGCCTGTACGCCGCTTTACCGAATATTAACGCCATCATCCACGCGCATCCAGTTCATACTACGGCATTAACGCTCAAGGGAGTAGAGATCGATCTGACACAGATTCCGGAGGGCGGCGATATGCTGGGTGATGTTCCCGCTGTGAAGTATTATCCTGCCGGCTCTGCTGATCTGGCTGCCGCCGCCGCTTCGGCGGCATATGAAGGTATCAAGGCGATGATACTTTGCAGACATGGAGCCATTGCTTTCGGCGAAGACCTCTTGTCCGCGTATATCAACCTTGAGCGTCTGGAATATGCTGCTCGGCTGATATGTCTGGGATCGTGTGAGGAACAATAAGTAAGTGAAAGAAGTAAAGCACCGTCCCTATAATTCGATTTTACATTTTTGTAAAAATTCATTATAATATAAAAGAGGTGCATTATGGCTGTTAATCCCATCAAAAATATTCTAATAACAATGGTTGAAAAGAAGGCTTCTGATCTGCATTTTCGAACCGGTAAGCCGCCGATCATGCGTATCAATGGTGAATTGGTCACTTCCAATTTCCCCGCCATCCCCGCTTCTGGAATGGACAAGATCGCGAGATATTTTGCTGTTACCGAGGAAAAATATAATAAATTTATCTCAGATAGAGAAATGGATATCGCCTTTGAAGAGCCTGATGTCGCCAGATTCCGTATTAATGTATTTTTTGAAAAGGGCAATATCGGCGCGGTTATCAGGCATGTCCCCATAAGCATACCCTCCTTCAAGACCCTGCACCTTCCTCCGGTCTTGAAAGAACTCGCTTCTTACGAAAGAGGATTGGTGCTTGTTACGGGAACCACAGGTTCGGGGAAATCAACAACCCTTGCCGCGATGGTCGATTACATCAACCATCATTTCAAGAAACATATCGTTACAATAGAAGATCCGATCGAGTTTATCCACAATGATTCCTTATCATCGATCACTCAGCGGGAGATCGGCATAGACACAAAGAATTTCCACAATGCATTGAAATATGTTCTCCGGCAGGACCCCGATGTTATCCTTGTCGGAGAAATGAGGGATGAAGAGACCGTCGGAGCTGCTATCTCAGCGGCGGAAACCGGCCATCTGGTATTCGGCACCCTGCATACATTGAACGCACTCCAGACCATCAATAGAATAATTGATTTTTTCCCTCCTGCGCATCAGGAGCAGATCAGGGTTCAATTAGCATTTACTTTAAGGGGTGTTATTTCTCAAAGGCTCCTGTCCCGAATTGATATGGAGAGCCGTATTCCCGCTCTGGAAGTGATGGTTGTAAATGAAAATATCAAGGAGCTCATACAGGATCCTCATCGTGTAGGAGAGATCCAGGATGCGATGAAAGAAGGCGGCCAGTATGGTATGCAGACCTTCGACCAGCATCTTATACGCCTTGTAAATGAGGGCAAGATCTCACAGGAAGCTGCCAAGCAGAACGCCAATTCGGCAAGTGATCTTGATCTGGCTCTTAAGGGATTTTCGATCCAAGGGGGCGCTTCGGGAGAAGCCACCACAGATGTTGCGGAAACAAAGGAAGAAGAGGTCGAGAAGATCGATAAGGATTTCACAGATTTTTAAGAATGCACCTTCTCTGAAATGAACGATAAATTCAAAGAATTCCTCAATCAGGAGCAATACGATATTGTAAAGGCGCGCTCCCCGATAAATCTGATCTTTGCCGGAGCCGGTACGGGAAAGACGCGAACTCTTTTATACAAGATCTACTATCTACTCATTGAGGATCAGCCGGAATTTCATAATTTCTTCATAACGACTTTTACCAATAAGGCGGCCGGCGAGTTGCGGGAAAGGATATCTCAGCAATTGAATGAGAAGGTCTACTTCCCATGGCTGGGCACATTTCACTCATTATGTTCGAGGATATTGAGAAAATACGCATCGCATCTCGGATTCTCCGAGACCTTCACGATCTATGACGAGGATGATTCTGTGCGTTTATTAAAACGCATAATACCCAAAGATAAACAGAAGGAAGATAAGCCTGAGCGTATATTGAAAAAGATATCCGTTTTCAAAGAAAATTATCATGAAACGGGCGAGGTTATCGACAGTGATATAGAGAAGTATTATCGGACCTATGAGAAAGAGCTCCGCAATAGTGACGCGATGGATTTTTCAGATCTTCTAGAGAAGACCATTGTTCTTTTTGAGAAGGAGCCCGGTATATTAAATGAATTTACAAGGAGCATCAAGTATGTATTCGTGGATGAATTCCAGGATACCAATCTTGCTCAACTTCGGATCCTAAAGCTTCTCTGGAAGGGACTTCTGTTCAATGATAATTCTCCGATGCTCTTTGTGGTCGGAGATGAGAATCAGTCCATATACGGATTTCGAAACGCGAAGGTCGAGAATATTCTGAATTTCCCGCAATACTTCAAAGGGTCCAGGATATTCACCTTGAAGAAGAATTATCGTTCGACCGCTCAGATCCTTGATGTCGCGGCGCATCTGGCCTTTGATAATCCCTATAAAACAGGCAAGTTGGAGCCCGCCGATCCTCATCGCGGCGGCGAGAGGGTCAGATATGCGATACTGAAGAATGACCGCGCCGAAGCGGAGTATATCGTTGACCGTGTGCAGAATGTCAATGCGGAAGGAGTGGACTTCTCGGATATCGCTGTTTTTTTCAGAACGAATTTTCAGGTTCGTATCTTAGAAACATACTTTCGTGATCATGGAATACCATATGTTGTGGTCGGCGCTCAGAAGTTCTATGAAAGAAAGGAGATAAGGGATATTATTGCCTATATCAAATTGGTGTTGAATGATAAAGATACGGTCAATTTGAACAGGGTAATAAACATTCCCCGCCGTGGCTTGGGAAAGAAGACGGTGGATAACTTCAATGCCGAGATCAGCAGAAGAGAGCTTCCTTTTTCCGCTGCCGCGGAAGAGCTTCTGGCGGAGAATGCATTTTCGGCGCGTCAGGCTCAAGGGATAAGGTCCTTGCTGGATGTCATGAAAGAGATCCGTGAAATGATCTCTTCCCCGTCGGAAGCGCTGATGCGGCTCGTTGAGATGCTTGACTACTTCGATTACCTCAAGGATTTTGATGACGAGGGATATGAAGACCGCATAGATAATGTTAATTACCTTATCAGAGAGATACAACATCTGGAAGATGAGGGCTTTGAAACATTGCATGAGATCATGGAGATTTTGACACTATCCTCTTCGGTTGACTCGTGGAAGCAGGAGAAGGGTGCCGTGAATCTTATGACGCTGCATCTTTCAAAAGGGCTTGAGTTTGACACGGTTTTTATTACCGGCGTGGAACAGGGCATACTACCCCATTCAAATTCGCAGCACCCGGAGCAGTTCAAAGAAGAGCAGCGGCTTCTGTATGTCGGGATCACAAGGGGCAAGAACAGGGTGTTTCTGACGCGCGCCAAGGAAAGATTCCGTTTCGGTGAATTCGTTAAAAATTCAGAATCGGAATTTATTCAAATGATCCCGAGAGAACAAATGAGATACGAAGATAAGACCTATTCCAAGAGATGGACAACAGAATCATTATTCAGAGGCAGAGGGGAGGTAGAGAAGTCCCGGCCCTCGACACCGTTGCCCAAAGAGATCACATATGTTCCCGATCTCTCCCCCGCTACGGGGAATCCGTTCAAAAAGGGGATCAAGGTGAGGCATCCGGATTATGGTGTCGGCATGGTGATAAGCTCGCATGTCGCTGGCAGCAGGATCAAGGTCGATGTCAGATTTTATAAATATGGTAAGAAGGTTATGATTGGCGAATTTCTGGAGATCGTGGGATGAGAGAGCTAATTAAAAGATACCGACCTGTTGATTATGCGTTTTCTCTCTATCATATAATTATTATCCTGCTTCTTTTGATCTTTGGGTTTGGAAAGGTTCATAACGTCTGGTTCTATCTGGGCCGCAATCTGGTATTTCTGCTTTCAGCAAATCTACTTATAAGATTCTTCACACCCGAGAGAAAGAATATCTTCTTAAAATTCTTGAGAAATTTCTACCCGCTTGTATTTTTCGCTGCGAATTACAAAGAGCTGGGTGAATTTGCATTTATGATAGTTCCTGAATTGCAGGATCATTTGATCACTAATTTTGAACTCATGATATTCGGAACACACCCTACATGGTGGCTTGAAGAGCATCTTAATTATCAGTGGTTAGCGGAATTTCTGAATTTCGGGTACATGTCGTATTATGCCATGCTTCCGGTCTTGGCATTGATACTCTTCTATTGGAAAAAGGATAGATATGCTTTCGGACACCTGGTCTTTACTGTAGCGGCATGTTATTATATTCACTTTCTGTGCTTTGTATTGTTCCCGGTGGACGGACCATGGAGATATGCTCCTATCCTGTCTCATTTTTCTGGTCCGATAAACGGATATATTCTGGTGCCCATTCAAAATAAGATAATGGCCGCGGGCGCAATGGTACACAGCGGCTGCTTTCCCTCTTCTCATGTAGCTGTAGCTCTCGTGGTTACCTTGAACGCCGGGCGATATTTCAAGAAACTCCTTTTACCATATCTTTCAATTCTCTTTCTCATGTCGCTTGCAACATTTTATTTGAGATATCATTATATAAGTGATACGGTAGCAGGCCTGCTTTTCGGAGCATTGCTTTACAGGCTTTTCGGCAGGGTATATGAAAAATGGATGAAGAAAAGAAATTCTCAGTAATAGTAGTGGGCGCTGGACACGCCGGACTGGAGGCTGCCTTCGCCGCGGAAAAAATGGGAAAAAGCTGTGCTTTGATCTCGCTGTCTCTTTCACAGGCGGGTGAGATGCCCTGCAATCCATCGATTGGAGGCATTGCCAAGGGACATCTGGTAAGGGAGATAGATGCCCTGGGCGGTATGATGGGTATTGCTGTTGATGAAACGGGAATACAATTCAGAATGCTTAATAAATCGAAGGGACCCGCGGTTTGGGGCCCAAGAGCTCAGGCCGATAAAGAGGAATATAAGAAGTTCTTTGTGAAGAAGATAGAGGGATCAGGGATCAACTTCATTAAGGCGGAAGTAACAGGGATCATAATAAAAAGCGATAGAGCTGTCGGTGTCAAGCTTGATGACGGCACTCAGATTCACGGAGAGAAGATCATTATAACCACGGGAACCTTCCTGCGCGGAAGATTATTCACCGGATTGGCGTCTACTCCCGGCGGACGGCTGGGCGATCCTCCTTCAAATGAACTCTCCTTATCTATACAAAGGCTCGGTTTCAATACGGCTCGGCTTAAAACGGGCACACCTGCCAGGATATTCAAGGATTCTATTGATCTGAGCAAGACAGAAGAGCAGAAAGGTGATGATGAGGACTATTCATTTTCATTCTGGAGCGATAAAACTATTAGAAATATGATCTCATGCCACATTACCTTCACTTCAGACAAGACACATGATATCATAAGAAATGGATTGAAGTTCTCTCCGCTATATTCCGGCATGATCGACGGTGTAGGTCCGCGGTATTGCCCTTCGATCGAGGATAAGGTAGTGAAATTCTCAAACAGAGACTCGCATCAGATCTTTCTGGAACCTGAGGGAATAAACAGTGATCTCGTTTATCCTAACGGAATCTCTACATCGCTATCGCCTGAAGTCCAGGAGGAGTTCATCCATACCATACCCGGATTAGAGAGAGCAAGGGTCGCCAAATTTGGATACGCAGTAGAATATGATGTAGTGCTTCCCACGCAGTTGAAAAAGACAATGGAAACAAAAGAAATCCCAGGACTTTACTTTGCCGGTCAGGTGAACGGCACATCGGGCTATGAAGAGGCTGCGGCACAAGGATTGATGGCGGGAATTAACGCATGTCTATCAATTGATGGTCGAGATGCCTTTATCCTGAATAGGGATGAGGCGTACATAGGTGTACTGCTGGATGATCTAGTACTGAAGGGCGTTAATGAACCCTATAGACTCTTTACCTCTCAGGCAGAGCACCGGTTAATGCTGCGTCAGGATACAGCGATGCTAAGGCTTGGTAGATACGGGGTTGAACTGGGGTTGATGGACATCTCTCAGCAGGAGCGGTTTGAAAAGTATAAGGTGTCGATCGGGGCGATCAGAGCGCGATTCTCTGAGAGAGTTCTAAGTGATGAAAAGAAGAGAGATTATATTTCAATTGCTAAGGCGGATCCTGAAGAGGCAATTGTCGAATATCTGAAAATGTATGACGATAAAAGACGCGATGTATTTACTGTCACATACGACTATAAATATAGCGGATACATAGAAAGAGAAGTTAGAAGGATCGCATCAAAAGCATATTTGAAAACCAATATCCCTAAGGATATTGACTATTACGGTATCGAAGGGCTCAAAATAGAGGCTAAGGAGAAGCTTCAGAGAATCAGGCCGGAAAACCTTGAGGATGCCGAGAAAATACCGGGTGTGACGGCAGCTGATATAGATGTCATTCTGATAAATATCAAAAGGAAATAGGCCAGACAATTCAAAGAGTTGCAAGCGCAACAAAATAGTATAAAGGCAATGAGAAAGGCCGGGAAGGCGAAGAGAAGCGCGACGGTCGTGAAGGAGATGCATTTGCGGAATAAACTGCAGCAGGTGTCGTGCCTGGTGCGAATATGTATATGCAACGGAGGGGGATGTCTGAGTCGCTGTCGAAAAATGAAGCAAAGCAAAAAGGATGCGTATGCAACGGAAGAGAAGAAGATCTGTATTTGAGAAAATATCAAGTGACACATAAGAGATGTATATGCAACGGTAATTGTGAGGGCAAATCTCCCGTTGCTTACGGCGCTCTGTTGTGAGTTGTATATGCAAGATGTGTATATGACTTGAATTCCTGTCACTTATAGAATATAATCATAACATGAAAGAAGTGTTAATATTCAATATTCACGCAGCTGCGACAGAGAGGAATATCAAGACATTGATCAAGAAGAAGATCAAAGGTGTATTTATTGACTCCATTCGTGTAAAAAATATTTCTCAGGGGAATTTCATTATTTCAGGGCCAGAACGATTTCTCCATAATATAAAGATATGGTTCTCCGGCAGGCAATGGCATGGAAGAAGAATAAGCTCATTCATGTTCAGCGAAGGAAAGGAAATCGTGGATCTAGATGACTATAAAGGCCGTTTCCTGAGATACATTTCAATGGAGCGTGAGCAGGAGATCCGTCAGATAACACAAGAGATACAGAAATTGAGCAAGGAGGAGCGGCAAAGCAAAGGGCGTTGTCTATTTGAAATGCGAGGCACATATCAGGGAGATGTTCTTGGAGGATTTGAGTATGCGTTCCGCAAAGAGGAGAATGGGGAGCTTCCTGAGACGGAGTTCAAGCCGGGTGATGTAATCACGCTTTCAAGAAATAACCCCTTGCAATTCCAGAATGTTTCAGGAACTTGCAGCGGGAACAGGAGATTTGTTCTAAATATCATTCTCCAGAAAAAACCTGCTGTAAATTATTTGAGGCATGTGAGGATTGATCTATTTTATAATGAGAGCACATACGAAAGGATGGAGAATGCCGTTCTGGCTCTGAATGAAGGCTCAGGCTTATCTGATCTTCTGCTTGGCCGGAAAATAAGAGATTCCGTAGACTCGACGAACTCAATTAAAAGGAAAGATGAGTTGAATGATTCTCAAACAAAGGCGATAGAAGGCTGCCTGAATGCTAAGAGGTTCTTTCTTATTCACGGCCCTCCCGGTACGGGAAAGACACTCACCTTGAGCAAGCTGATAAAATATGAGTTAAATAAAGGTAGCATTAAGATATTGGTAACTGCGGATTCCAATACCGCTGTCGATGTACTATCGGAAAAACTACTCCTAATGGGGATCGAGGTCCTTAGAGTTGGTGTCTCTGTTAAAATAAACAAGGTGATACTTCCGCACACACTCGATATGAGAGTAAAAGGGCATACGGATAATAATAAGATCATGGAGCTTGAAGAGGAACTCAGTGGGCTGAAAAGTAAGTTATCGGAAATCCGCCGCCCTTCGCAGGCATTAAGAAGAGGGCTTACTTCCGATGATATTCTCAAAGCTATAAAAAAGAAACGGACCATAAGGGGAATAGCTTTTGCTGAGCTGAATAAAATGGCCGCTTGGGCGGAATGTAGCTCACGAATCAGCGGCATTCTGAATGAACTTGTCTTTATCAGGCAAGCGATCATAGGCGAGATACTGGGGCAAAGCGCGGTGATCGCGACCACTAATTCCAATTGTGCTTCTCAGATCATGAGAGGATTGTTCTTTGATCTTGTAGTACACGATGAAGCGACACAAGCCACAGAAACATCCTCCTTGATACCGATCTCAATGGGGAAGCGATTTGTACTCGCCGGTGATCATCGTCAGCTACCTCCTACCGTACTTTCGAAAGGGGCTTCTAAAGCGGGGTATTCCATTTCTCTTTTTGAGCGGTTGATAAAGTATTATCCGAATAATTCGGAATTGCTCCTAATTCAATATCGGATGAACGAAAAGCTTTGTGAGCTCATTTCCCACTCATTTTATAGTGGAAAATTGAAAACAGCGGCTGAGGTCAGGTCTAATTATTTGGATATAGCTCTGGGGATAAGTGACAAATATCGAGAAATATTTTACGCCAAATCATTTTCTCTCTACGAAGTGAAGGGCGTGGAAGAACAGATGAAGGATTCTAAATCCTATATGAACCGCAAGGAAGCCGAGATCATAGGGGAGATAGTATCAGAACTTTACGCAAATGGATTTTCCGGTACCTTGGGGATTATTTCGGGATACAGCGCTCAAAAGCAATTATTAAGATCTGTTCTGTCTGAATATTCTGACAGGATCACGGTTGATACGGTTGACGGGTTTCAGGGAAGTGAAAAAGATGTTATAATATTTTCGATCACAAGGTCAAATGAAAGAAATGATACGGGTTTCTTGAAAGACCGCCGACGGATCAATGTCGCCTTTTCGAGGGCGGCAAAAAAACTGATCGTGGTTGGTGACAAGGAGATCTTTGATCGTTTGTGCAAAGAAGTCGGATTGAGAAAGGAGTATTTATGATACCGATCATTTCCATCATTATTTTTGTAATCGCGGGAATAATTGTATTAGTGGCACTTGCGTCGAAGTATGAAAGCAAGCAGAAAATAGATATTGAGCAATTGTGGGGCAACAAGGGATTTTTTGCTCATATAAGCGAGAAAAAGGTATTGGGATTCAATACGAAAAATATTGTCGCTGTGAAGTCCTCGGACAAGTATTGTCTGGTGGGAGCGAATTGGGTCGTAAGCACCGGAAAGACAACGATCCCTTATTGGGGAGTGGCCATCCTTCTAAGGCAGATCGATTTCCCTAAATTTTCCATTTCGAAAAGAAAGCCATGGATATTTGACGGCGGCCGTGTCAAATTCAATGATTTTGAACTGGATAAAATGATCACCGTAAAATGCAAGGATAAGGATTGGTTTCCCATATATTTTTCAGAGGGATTATTAAGGCAAATCGCTGAAATGATGCCAAAAGGTACCATAATACATCAGGTGAAAAGGATTCCGGTAAATTTTTCCGATCTTTCTGAATTGACTGGTTTTGAATTGTCGCCATTTGTTATTGTTCAGCGAACTGAAACCATAAACAGCAGTAAACATGTTGACAGTGTTGTAAATATAGCTGAGCAACTTGGTAAAATGCTAAGCAGGTAATCTTCTGGAAAAAGATCTTTTTAAACTATCTTCATATATCTATAAATTGCCGCAGGAACTTATCGCGAAATATCCTTCGGAAGAAAGAAGCGGGTCGAATCTCCTTGTTCTTGATAAAAATACCGGCAACATCGATAAAAGAAAATTCCATCAGATCACTGATTATTTCTCAAAGGGCGACCTTCTGCTCTTAAATGATACCAAGGTCTTTCCCTCAAGATTCTTCGGCAAAAAGGAAACCGGCGCGAAAATAGAGATCATGGTGATAGATAATCTTGGAAGTGAAAGGGATTGGACCGCACTTTCCAGGCCGTACAAAAGATTAAAAGAAGGTGCCGTGATCAACTTCTCAGAAAACTTCAACTGTGAGATCATTGAAAAATTAGGAGAGGGAAAGGTGTGGGTACGCTTTAATGAGGCGCGCGAATTCTTTGCTCAGGCGGAAGATTATGGGCATGTACCTCTGCCGCCGTATTTGAAAAGAGCAGATGAGGAGAGTGACAAAGAGCGCTATCAAACCGTTTACGCATTGAACAAAGGCGCGGTCGCCGCACCGACAGCAGGGCTTCATTTCACCCTTGATACTTTGAAAGCGCTTAAAGAGAAGGGCGTAAATAGCGCGTATATTACATTACACACAGGGTATGGCACCTTTGCTCCTATGGAGGTCGAAGACATCCGTGATTTCAAGATACATTCAGAATATTTCAAGATATCAAGCTCGACCGTTGATCTGATACGGGAGACGAAAAAAGCAGGAGGTAAGGTCTTTTCCGTCGGCACCACCACTACCCGGACAGTTGAGTATGTATTCAAAAATAAGTGTAAGGTGCTTGAGGGAAAATGTGACCTGTATATTTATCCGGGATATAAATTCGAAGTTGTCGACCGGCTTCTAACAAATTTTCATTTACCTAAAACCTCTTTGATACTTCTTGTTTCCGCTTTCGCAGGGCATGACAATACTATGAATGCATATAAGTGGGCCATCGAAAATAGATTCAGATTCTATTCATATGGCGACAGTATGCTGATCATCTAAGTGATGCTTCGCGGTGCCGAAGCGTTCAAAGGTTCAAAAGTTCAAGGTTGCACGTTGAGAAATAACAAATATAAGGTCAGAGGTGATAAAAACAGTACCAGTCGGGGTGCGATGTACGAGGTGAAAACGAAACCAATATCCATATCCGTAGCCGGAAAATCGTTATTTCGTTTCCTTCGTTATAATCACCAATTGTATTTATTCCCCTCTGCGCTAACCTCTAACCTCAAGCCTCCAACCTCTGCGGAGCGTGTTAATTGTTCATGTCTCTATAGACCTAGTACCTCGTACTTCTTTTTGACATGTGCCTCTGTAATTGGTAGAATGAATCAGATCACTAGTGAGGAATTTATGAAAACGAGGCTTATTTCACTCTGTCTGTTTCTTCTTACGGTTGTTCTCCTTTTATCTTGCGGCAATGTCGCGCCGATACCTGATCCCATCGAAATATTAGTGAGTCGTTCTCAAGCGTATTTCGAGCGGGACGGTATGATGTATGTGGTAAATTGCTTCTATGCTCCCGAAATATGGAAGATAGAAAAGGGAGCTTCAAAAGCGGAGTTATTGACCGAAAATCCTCCCGCTGCCGCGAATATGAAAGATTGGTTTCAATTCTTTGACGCGCAGGTCGTTGTAGGGCAGAATATCATTTTTCATAACAAGGCTTATCCCGGCAATGTCATCAGGTTGAACCTCTCTTCGGGAAAGTGGGATATTCTCTCCGAAGGAAACGGATTTTATATAGCCAAGAGCCAGACAAAGCTCTACTCCTTTTTTATTGGCGAGTTCGAAGAAAGGATCATCCGGATCTCATTTGAAGAGAAAAACGGAAATGTGAACTTTGTCAGGTCAGAAGCGGGAAAATGGGATAAAGACGATGGCAAATTCCGCTTCGACGACCTTCCCTGGGAAGATATAAAATTACTGGGAGAAGGACTTGCCCAGACGATGTCTGAATTAAAAGAACGCGTTCAATTGCCCGATATATCCACTATTCCAAATTATGGAAGAACAGTATGCAGCGGAGGAGAATACTATATTTTCGGTACTGCCCCTCTTACGATCATCTCTATGAAGGACGGCAAAAACGGTTATTATTCCGACCCTTCCGGACAGATAAGGATCCCAATAGATATTACGCCGTTACCATCGGAATCCGCTCTCTTGCTAAGATATTATCCGGGTTTTGATAATGAAGTGGTAAGTGAGATCAAGATCAAATTATCCGAGTTCAAGCCTATTCCTTGACGATCGATATGGGGCTTTTAGATAATAAGTACAGGGATGACCTCTTATTCCGTGCTCTAAAGAATCGAGCCCTGATTTTTGATCATCAGGGAAAATATTCAAAAGGCATAAAAGACTTGAATCGAGCCGAAGAGTTGAGTGATCTACGCAAAGAAAAAGAAAAATGGGTATCCATTCAGATCGATCTTGCCGATATGTATCTTCGCGTAGAACATGATCACAATAAATCAAAAGAGCTAATTCTTGAAGTATTGAAGAAGATCGATCCAAAAGTGGATGAATTACTCTTTGCGAATGCTCAGAATATTCTTGGAATAATTTATTGGCAGGATAATGATTACAAAGCGGCTGTTAAGGCTTTAAAAACAACGCTGAAAATCTTTGAAAAATATAATGATACCCTGGGAGTGGGGAATATCTGTAATAATTTAGGTACCATATTGGTAGAGCAAGGGCATTTTTCTGAGGCATCTTTATACCTTGAACGCTGTCTTCAGATCTTTGAAAAGCTTAATGACAAAAGAGCAGAATGCGTTGCCTCGATGAATCTGGGAAATATCTTTGAGGATATGAGCGAAAATAAAAAAGCGTTGGAATATTATACGCGAAGTTACAATTCTGCAAAAGCAATAGACTTTAAGCGTGGCATTGCCATGAATGCCAATAATCTGGGCAATGTTCATCTTGTTTTCGGAAATGTAGAAAGAGCTTTGAGATATTACAGTGAGTATCTCTATCTGTGCGAGGAAATGGATCATTTGAAAGGTATTGGCATCTCTTCCAATAATATTGGGATTATTCTGCAATATCAGGGAAAGTATGAAGAATCCCTCAAAAAATTCAGAAAATACTTGAAGATAGCGAGGGAAGTCGGGTATAGGGCTGGTATGGGAGCTGCTCTTGTGAATATATGTAATGTGTGCCTGGATCAGGGGGATGGGAAAAGTGCATTGCGCCATGCAAAGAGAGCCCATAAAATACTTTCGGATATCAACGACAGATTAACATTATTTGATGTTTATATTTCTTCTGCCGGAGCATATTTTTTGCTGGATGACCAGCCCAATGCTCTGAAATCCGCTGAGAAGGCTCTTGAATGTGCCGATGAATTAGAATTGGTGGAACAGAAGCACGCCGTCTATCACATTCTGGGAAGGATATATTGCCGAAATGATATTAAAAGAGGGATAAATACCCTACAGAAAGCCCGCGCTATCGCGCATAAGTTCGGAATGAAATATGAGGAAGCGAGGATATTGACCGACCTCGGCAGGGCTACCTTATCTATTGATGAAAATTCCGCAAAGCAAATCTTCTCTGAAGCGACGTATATATTTTCAAAATTAAATTTGAAATTCCGGATCAGAGAGATCAAACGGATCCTTTCCGGTACTGCTCAATGATGATATGAGAAATATTTCCTTGAAATCCCTCATCCGAGCCCTGTTTTTTCTAAACCTTATGATTTCATATATAGCTTTGCTTTTCTACTTCTCATTCGTCGGGGATTTAATGATCAGCTTTCTTCCAAAACTGCTAATTGTCAATATTTTGGGATTGGTCTTCTGCTTTTTCTATAAAAGAAAATTTTTGTTGTTGCTTTCCCTTGTGCTGATAATTCTAATTCAATCCGTATTTTTCCTTTTTAATATTACATTTCCCAGCGGACTAGAAGCCGAGCTGAAAATCGTATCCGCGAATTTGTATGTTGAAAATGAAAAGCGTTCTGAAGCGATAACAGCTTTGTTAAATGTAGAAGCAGATATTATTGTACTTTATGAAATAAATAATGAGTGGGCTGCCCTTTTACAAAATGAGTTTCCGGATCATACGGTGAAGATATTGTATCCAAGAAAGGATTGTTTCGGTATTGGTATTATCAGCCGTGTTCCCCTGGATGCGATAAGTATTCCCGAATCGGGTCCTAAGTATTTTATTACATTCTCCTCTAATAAGACATCCTTTATAGGGGTGCATCCGTTTCCACCAATTGACAAGCATATGTTTCTTGAAAGAAATCATCAGATGGACATTATTATAGAGGAAGCCGTTAAGATACAAGAGGGCCGACTCTGTATTTTCGGGGACCTGAACTCTGTTCCATGGGCCAAGTGCTCTGTAGATTTTCAGGTTTTAACCGGAATGAAAAGAATGGGATTTCCGCAGCCCTCCTGGAATACCGGTAACCCGCTATTTTCAATGCCGCTTGACCAGTTATTTGCTGCCAAAGGCGATGTAATTCATAAAATGGGATATGCTGATCTTCCGGGCAGCGATCACCGAATGCTTATTTTTACAATTGCTCAATAAGCGATTATCGTTTTTTCCCGGTGAAAAAGAATGCGAGGAAGAAGTAAATAGCCGTCCACGCGGCAGCGTTCAAGAAAAATTGATCCAGGGCAAATGCCGATTCCCCAGTGAGTTTGGCAAGTATCTCCGCATTCGGGAAGTAGAACGGGATCGGGATTCCCATCTTTACCTTCAATCCGATTGAATAGGGGTTGGTAATAAATCTCGTGATAAATGCCGTACCAAAGGCAATGCCGATAGAAAACAGCATTTTGACATGGACTTTGTTCTTTCTCATAAAGATCAATGCGAAGAAATAATAGACCAGGCTAAATACCAAGATCCCACCAAGCAGGTAGAAAAATTTCTCAAAATCTCCCATAATCATCTCCTATACTACAGTTTATTATATTTTTCGGAAGAATCAAAATAATACTCATTAACAAATTTTGGAAATACACCATCTTTGAAGTATAATAAACAATGGTGCATCAAAAGAAAGTGAGGATTTATGAATAAGGAACTTCAAAAAACACTAACTGTGGGCAGTTTTCTTCCTGCGTATGTTGTGAATTCTTTGAAAAAGGGAGGGAAAGTTAAGGGCAATACTACTTTTACGGGAACCCTTTTCTACGCGGACATTTCAGGTTTTACAAAATTGAGTGAAGATCTGGCAAAGATAGGGAGAGAAGGTGCAGAAACTCTGACCGGTATCATTAATGAGTATTTCGAGACATTGATCTATTTATTTGCTGATAACGGAGGAGACATATATCGTTTCGGCGGTGATGCGATCTTCGGATTTTTTCCCGATGGGAAGCAGGCGGGTTCTTCGGTTAAGCATGCATTGAAAGCTTCGATGGAGGCAATTTCCTTTATCAAAGGCAAGAACAAGATAAAAATAGGCAAAAGTACATTTCCGATCCGAATGCACATCGGGCTGACCCATGGAAATATCTACTTCCAAGACCTGGGCAGTGATTATTTTCTCGGCGGCAAAGCCTCTTACGACCTTATGAAAATGGTTGATCTGGCAAAGGCGGGTGAAATTGCTGTTAATTCCGCGATCAAAAAATTTGCCAAGGAGTTAAAGTTCACCTCTCCGCAGCGCGGAACATGGCTGCTGAGCCCTCCCTTCGTGAAAGCAAAGACCCTCGTTCCTGCCAAGACCAAGGTCACGGAAACAGGGGATTATGCTGTAATCCGGGGAAAAATGGAAGGATATATTCCAGTGTGGCTGAAGCGCCGTATCGACCTGAATCCTTTCTTTGCTCCAAAGGATGGAGAGCACAGAAATATCGCGGTACTTTTTATTCACTTCAAGGGCTTTGATTTTGATAATACACCCAAAGAATCCTCAAAACTTCTAAAGGATTTTTACAAAACACTGGATAATCTAAGTAATAAATATGACGGGTTTTTAAACAAGATCGATATATATGAAAGATCAGTCCGTATTCTTCTTGTCATCGGCTTCCCGAATGCACATGAGGATATCAATAAGAGAGCGGTTCAGCTGGCCTATGAATTGAAGAATTCAAAGGCAAGTGAAAAACTGGAAGTATCTATTGGAATAAATGGTGGATTTGCTTTCGCTACTCCTGTTGGTACCGATCACAGACGCGAGTACACCGTTATGGGCGATACCGTCAACCTTACCGCTCGTTTGGCATCGGGCGCATCACATGGAATGATAGAAGTCTCCAAAGCTATCTTCGACTCCACTTCGTCGCTCTTTAAATACAAAGCTTTGGGAGAGAAGAAATTTAAAGGCAAAACCAAGGGGATCCCCATATTTCGATTGCAGGACAAAGCCGAAACTTCCGCAGCGAATGTTTCAAAGTGGCTTTCCGAGAGTTCTAAGATCGTAGGCAGGGGCAAGGAATTGGCCAAGGCCTATAGAAATTTGAAATCCGCTTCTTCCACAAAAGGAAGGATACTTGGCATTACGGGTGAGGCCGGTATGGGTAAATCCCGTTTTACAAAAGAAGTAGTGAAGCGCCTGAATAAATTGAATTTCTCGATCAAAGAGGGCGCTTGCCTTTCATATGGAGCAAATCTATCTTATTATCCCTGGATCTCGGTAATGAACTCACTTCTCAAAATTGAGGCGAATGAAACAAAAGCCGCAAAAAAGAAAAAACTCCAAACGGCCTTGAGGGCATTGGGAACCGAATATGTGAAACTTCTTCCTATCGTTGGAGAAGCTATGGGGATTGACTTTCCGGAAAATGAAATATCCAAACATATCGGTCCCAAGATAAGAAAACAAAGATTTTTTGATATCGTTCTTAGATTGGTCAAGGATCAGGCGAAGATAGCCCCGTTAACTATTATTATTGACGATATTCACTGGATAGATTCGGTGTCAATGGAATTGATCGAACATGTTTCCGCCAATATCGATGCCGACAGAGTATTGCTCTTGCTTGTGTTCCGGCCACTGCAAGGTGATTTTGAGTTCAGAAAGCGTTCTAATTATGCTGAAATACCGGTCGCCGAGCTTGATAATAAAGGCGTTGAGGAGCTTGTTGGTAATCTTCTGAATGTCGATAAATTACCCGGTGACTTCAAGAAATTGATCATAAAGCGGTCACAGGGAAATCCCTTTTATGCGGAAGAAATCGTTAAGTCCCTGGTTGAACAGGGGTTCATCAAAGAGAAGCTTCCGGGTAAGTGGGAGTTCACCGGAGATGCGAATAAAATTGATATCCCCGATACGATCGAAGGAGTTATTCTTACGCGTATTGATAGACTGGACCTCTTGGAGAGGGATGTAATACAAACGGCCTCGGTACTTGGAAGGGAATTTGACGAGGAGATACTAACAGGGCTTTATTCGGCTGATATGGACCTTAGCAAAATCCTTGACAATCTGGGAAAACTTGATATTATTCTCAAGGGGGAGCAAAGCGAATCCAATAAGTATATCTTCAAACATATTTTTACTCAAGAGGTTTCCTATGGGACCATTTCCTTCGCAAAGCGCCGTGAATTGCACTCCAAGGTGGGGATTTACATTGAGGATAAATTCTCAAAAAGGCGCGATGAATATCTGGGGATAATGTCTTATCATTTTCATTCTGCCAAGGATTATGACCGCAGCCTTTTATATTCTGTCCTTGCCGGTGAAAAGGCGAAAGCCGTTTATGCCAATGAAGAAGCAGTACAGTTTTTTACTCGTGCTATCGAGTCGTATGAGGAGATGACCGACCAGCAGTGACCTATGGATAAGCCTTCTTCCGAACGCAATTCCAAAGAACTCTATTGTCTGGCGCTGCGCCTTCGCGCTGAGCTACTCAATATTATGGGAAAATACGCTTTAGCGATGAGTGACGCGAAAAAAGGATTTGAGATCAGCGTCCTGCCATGGGACCGGAAGAAGATGAAATTAATGTCCGCGCACATCCAAAGAAAACGAAACAAATATCCCGAAGTAATACGGATCGTAGAGGAAGTTCTTGCCGAATTGGAATCTTCCGGCGAGGAAGATTTGCGTTTTGACGCAATGAACCTTATGGGGATCTGCAATATGTATTTAGGCGAATATGAGCCGGCGGCTGATTATTTTGTTAAGGCCTTGGAGTTGAATAAAATTATCCGAGATGAATTCTATCAAGGTGCATTGAATAATAATCTTGGTGCCATTTACTATCATCAGGGTTTTTATGAAAAAGCTTTGACCTATTACCGCAGAGCGGCGAAATCCTTTGCCAAGATAGACGATCGTAGAGTTCTGGGGATGGCAACAAAAAACATAGGGATCATATATTATCATACCGGAAGATATGCTGAATCAGAGAAGAAACTTCTGGAATTTCTGGAGATCGCGAAACAGACTTCTTATACTCATGGGATCGCAGGGGTTTATAATGACCTGGGTGGAATGAACGCGGCACGGGGAGATTTAAAGAAATCCCTTCACTATTTTGAGAAATACCTTGAAATAGTTCTGCAGCTTGACGACCAGAAAGGGATAGGGAATGCTTATATGAATATGGGAAATGTCTATGCGAAAACAAAGGAATATGAGAAGGGACTGTCATTATTTGCAAAAAGTCTCAAGATAGCGAGAAAACGCAAATTCCTCAGAATGATCGGTATCAATCTGATCAATTTTGCCAGCACTTATGTGGAGATGGCAGATTATGATAGAGTGTTGCCGTATTTAGAAGAAGCCCGGTCTTTGTTCAGCACGATGAAGGATCATCGACATCTCAATGAAGTATTACGCCATCTTTCCGATTATTACCACCTCATCGGCAAATATATAGATAGAGATAAAACGATTTCCAAGGCCCTTAGACTGGCAAATGAGGTCGCTCTGCCAAGATTGCAATACCTTGCGCTTTATAAGATGGGGGAGCATCTTGCAGAGGAAAACCCAGCTGAAGCGGCGATCAAATTCGAAAAGGCACTGAAACTTGCAGAAGAAAATGATATTAGAAACGAAATGGGGTATATCTTAAGGGCGTTGGGAAATGTTTACATAAAGAATAAGGAAACCGCACCTGCCGGCCGCGCGCTTCTGAAACGGGCCGCTGCACTGGGGACGGATCCGGAACAAACATCAAAAATCCATATTTAAGGATATTTACAAGGGGCTCTTGAGAGCTTAATCACTACTCTTATAGAATGTTGTTTTGCTGTATTCCGCATGATCACAGGTACAATAAATAAAGAGACTTGCACGGATTGACAAGTGAAAACTTGACCTTTTCGAAATTTCTTCTTATAATCAAGAAGAGGAGGATGAGATGGAAGATAATCAAAGATGGGCGATTTCAGACGAGGATCTTGTAGATTTAAATCCTGCTAAGGTTGTTGAATTGATGATACAATGTTTTTTTGCGGCACAAAAGGAGACCTTCAGACAAGCGAAAGACCGATTGGGTTTTGACACAAGTGATGACAAGATCATGAATTCAGTCAGAACGATCGTTAAGAAAAACTTCAAAAGTATCGACGTTGTACCGGAAGAAGCAAATCTTGATGACATTATAAAGGTCATGGAGAACCTTGCTTATGAGGCAAAATGTTTCGGCACTTCCGATGAGATAATCCATCATCACCAACAGGAGATGATGAAGGTTATTGTTGAGTGCAAGAAAAAATGCGGCGGCAGTTAGAACTCGACAGAATTTTTTAGTACAGATCATGATATTAATGGATATGGAATTTGACTTTGTGTTTTATATATGATAATATGTTCATATGAAACATAAAGAATATGACGACAAATTTCTGGATCTCTCACTTTCTTTCAAACTACTGGGCAATCCGCTGCGCCTGAAGCTCTTTCGGCTGCTTCTAGAAAGGGATATGTGTGTTTGCGAACTGGAAGCTATTATGAAATCCGAGCAATCCAGGATATCGCATTCTCTGCGCCCGTTGAAGTTGTTGAAGATCGTGAAAAGCCATTATGAAGGAAAGATGGTCATCTACTCTCTTGATAACTTCGCCTATGAATCCGGCATCGCTGAATTAGTAGAAAAGAACATAGATCTTTCCAAGAGGGACAAAGCGCTGATAAATGCCGTATGCAGCACATCGCCGCGCTGTGGTTTGACCGGATAGTTAAATGAAGGAAATGAAAAGATTGCTGCTCTTCATTTCCGTTTTTTTGGCCGCCTATTTCTTCCGTCCCGATCTTTCGATGATACAAAATGCCGTTTTGGAATCTTTTGCCCTCTTACACGAATACGCGCGTGAGCATGTGCTGCTCTGCCTGGTGCCCGCATTTTTCATTGCCGGAGGGATAGCGAGTTTCATTTCACAGAATGCCGTGATAAAGTATTTCGGCGCTAAATCAAATAAATTTCTCGCCTATACCGTTGCATCAGTCTCGGGAGCCATCCTTGCCGTTTGTTCGTGCACCGTACTCCCGCTCTTTACGGGAATTTACAAGCGCGGTGCCGGCATCGGGCCCGCTACAGCATTTTTATACTCCGGCCCGGCGATCAATGTTATGGCGATAATCCTTACCGCAAGAGTATTGGGTGTGGAGCTGGGTATCGCCCGCGCAGTTGGAGCGGTAGTATTTGCAGTGATAATTGGGCTTTTGATGCATTTTATTTTTATAAATGATGAACAAAAAAGAAGCGATGCTGCAGACAGTTTCGCGGGTTCACAAGCTGATGATATCAGACCTTTGTGGCAGGAACTCGTATTTTTCGGCGGCATGTTAATCTTTTTGATCTTTGCGAACTGGCCCAATAGCGGGATCAAAGGAATTATCTCAACGATACATTCCGTTAAATGGGGTATTGCGGGTGTCGGACTGATACTTACGGTTGTATCTTTATTCTCATGGTTTTCAAAGGATGATAGAAAATTCTGGCTGTCGTCAACATGGGATTTTTCAAAGCAGATCCTCCCGCTTCTTTTTGCGGGAGTGCTTATTGCCGGATTTCTTCTCGGCCGGCCAGGGCACAAGGCATTGATCCCGGAAGAATGGATCGCCGGTTTGGTTGGCGGTAATTCACTTCTCTCGAATCTGATCGCTTCGATCGCCGGTGCATTCATGTATTTCGCAACTCTTACAGAGGTGCCGATACTTCAGGGGTTATTAGGTGCCGGTATGGGCAAAGGCCCCGCATTGGCATTGCTTCTCGCCGGCCCTGCATTGAGTCTGCCGAATATGCTCGTAATAAAGAGTGTTCTAGGCACAAAGAAAACACTTGTCTACATCACGCTTGTCGTTATTATGGCTACGATCAGCGGAATATTGTTTGGAAATATTTTCAAGTAAGGAGATCAAAATGAAGATAGAAATACTGGGAACAGGATGCCCCAAGTGCAAAAAACTGACCGAAAATGTTGAGGCCGCATTAGAAGAGTCGGGGCTTCAGGCTGAATTAGTGAAAATTTCAGATATCGAAGACATCCTTAGTTACGGTGTGATGCTTACACCCGCTCTTGTAATAAACGGAGATGTAATAACTGTCGGTCAAGTTCCTAATTCGATAGAAATAAAAGGGATCTTACTTAAAATAATTGATAGACAGAGCGAACAGGGAAAACATTAATACAATGGATGGAGAATTGTATGGATTTAAATTTATATTACAGATTTGGAGAATATCATGAACGATAAATGTTGTGGAGGCGAAGAGTTGAAATTGCTCTACGCATGTTCGGGTTGTGCAAATGTTGGTGAAATTGCCGATAGAGCTGCCCGTTATCTTACCGCGAATGGATGTGCCAAAATGACCTGCTTGTCAGCGGTTGGTGCCAGTTTGCCCGGATTTATTAAATCAGCTAATGCTGCGGCAGTGAATGTCACCCTTGACGGATGTATAATTGCGTGCGGTAAGAAAATTCTTCAGGGTGCGGGAATATCAGCGAAATCAATTTTGATTACTGACATGGGTTGTGTGAAGAATGAAACACCGGTTACTGATGAAGTAGTGAAGGAGATAAGTGAAAAACTGCTGCAGAAATTCCCGAATTACTTTTCGATGTCTTCTTCGAGTTCTTCGGGAAATTGCGATTGTGCCTGCGATTGTTCGGGTGAATGAAAAATGAATACCAAAAACCTGTCTGTGTGGATAGTAATATTTTCAGTATGCCTACTTCTTGCCGGATGTGTTGTTTCTAATGCGGATGATGTCCCTTCGAAGAAAAAGGTTGATGGAACTGCAGAAGAGGCTGTGAAAACAGCCCCAATAATAACAAACTCCAAGCTTGAAGCCAAAAAAACGGAAACACCAGTTAAAGTCAATAATGGTGAGACAGCAGGAAAAACTGCTGATAAGGAAGAAGTGATCGTAACATTTGTAGAGCTGGGGTCTGTAAAATGTATTCCGTGCAGGCAGATGGTCCCTGTTATGGAAGCTGTTGAAAAGCAATATCAAGGCAAAGTGAAGGTGGTTTTCCATGATGTATGGACGGATGAGGGTAAGCCGTATGCGAAGCAGTATAAGATCCGAGTGATCCCGACGCAGGTATTTCTTGATTCGGAAGGAAAAGAATTTCATCGTCACGAAGGATTCTATCCGAAAGATCAGATCGACAAAATATTGAATAAGAAAGGGCTTTGAATATTAAAGGGGAGAGATAAATATGCAGGAAATATTTACATTCTTAACCGTAGCCTTGGAAAAAAGTTTCTTTATTTCACTCTTTGCATCCTTTGTCTGGGGTGTTTTCAGCATATTGCTGAGTCCTTGTCACCTTGCCAGCATTCCTTTGATCGTAGGTTTCATAGATGATCAGGGGCGGATATCTTTGAAGCGGACATTCTGGATCGCAACACTTTTCTCGCTGGGGATTATGATAACTATCGCATTGATCGGCATAATCACGGGCTTAATGGGTAGAATGCTCGGTAATGTCGGGAGTTTTGGAAATTATTTTGTTGCGATCATCTTTTTTGTGTTCGGGCTTCATCTCATAGGGGTTATTACTCTTCCATTCATGGGTAATGCCGCCCAGCCGAGATTCAAAAAGCGTGGCTTGTTCGCTGCTCTGATCCTGGGTCTCCTATTCGGCATTGCGCTTGGCCCCTGTACATTTGCCTTTATGGCTCCAATGCTCGGTGTCGCATTTAAAGTCGCTTCGACGAATCTCATTCTCGCAATGCTTTTAATATTCTTTTATGCAATCGGGCATTGCAGTGTTATTATTCTAGCGGGAGTATCCACAGAAATAGTACAGAAATACTTGAACTGGAATGAAAGATCGAAGGGCACGAAGATAGTGAAAATCGTCTGCGGTATTCTTCTAATACTTGGCGGAATATATTTGATAATAAGCGTTCAATGAAAATATACTTTGAACAGATAGGAGCAGTAAATGAGATTATTAGCTGAATTTTTCCCTGAATTTTCAGGTAAACTTGATGAGATCGATGAAATGTACAAGCAGACCCGTTCTATTGATGAAAAGACATATCAGTTTATTTGTCTTGCGCTATCCGTCAAGAACCGTTCAGCACCATGCGTGAAAAAGCATTTCAAGGGAGCTCTTGATGCGGGCGCCACACTCAAAGAGATCACATATATCCTGGCATTGACCTTCAGAGAGAGTGCGGGAAGCGATGATTGCTGGGTACATGATGTTCTGGGCGATTATAAAGAGATAATGCGGGATAATTTTAAATGCTGTGAACGCTAGTTATGAATCAGAATACTTAATTTCTTAAATTATCAATAGCGGCAAATAATTGCATAATAAATTCTCCTATGGTAAACTTAGGGGTGAATGAAAGTAAAATATCAATAGTGATCCCTCTTTTTAATGAAGAGAAACGAATCTCTTTATCTCTTGAATATCTAAAGGAACTGTATTCCCAAAATCCCTTCGAACTGATATTTGTTGATGACGGAAGCTCTGATGGTACTCTGGATATCCTGGATCGAAACAAGGGATTTCCTTATCGAGTGATCTCCTATTCTCCTAACAGGGGCAAGGGATTTGCTGTCCGTACCGGTATCCTGCAATCCTCTGGTGATATCGTTCTTTTTATGGATGGAGACCTTGCTATTTCTCCTGAATATATTCCTGAATTCGCTGCAAAGCTCAAGCAGGGGTATGATCTGGTGATCGCCAGTAAGATCAGGAGCGATTCAAAGAATTTTATAAGAAAATTTGCCTCAAGATTATTTAACTTATTGACCAGATCGGTACTTGACCTTACATACAAAGATACTCAGGGCGGTTTCAAGATGTTCTCAAACTCCGCCGCAAGAACATTATTTTTACCCTTAAAAGAAACGGGTTTCGCTTTCGATGTGGAGCTGCTTCACCGAGCGCGGCTTGAGGGCTTAAAGGTGTTTGAATTTCCCGTTGAGTGGAGAGAAGATGTGAGGAATTCCAGGGTAAGGGTGTTCAAGGATTCTTTGATCATGTTTTTCAAGATACTTAAGATTAGGAAATATCGGTGAAAGCGCTTTCCAGAACGGTTCAATTCATCCTTATCTGGTGCTTGGTACTGCTTATCGCCCGTATATTTCAATACTTTTCCTTCGGCACCAATACATTTGACCTTTCCATATTCGACTATGCCTTTTTCAATACAATGAAGGGCGAGATATTCTATGAGCCCTTCCACGGTATTTATGCCAGTCATTTTGGAGTGCATTTTACGCCGTCACTTCTCGTCCTGCTTCCGCTCTATGCGATATTCCGCCACCCTTTATTCTTAATGCTCGTGCAGGTTATCGCTGTCGGCGGATCCGCGTATTTTCTATATCGGATCGTCTGCGCTTTTCTTTCGGAATTCCAGGTATTTCTGGTTATTTCCGCTTATCTGCTTTTCCGCCCTCTTATTTCGGGCGTGATGTATGATTTTCACCCCATCGCATTCTTTCCACTTCTATTATTCTGTCTGATCCACCAATTTATCACAAAGGGCAGGATATGGCTCAGGGTGCTGTTATGGGTCCTGATCCTGGGGCTAAAAGAGGATCTCTCATTGTACCTTACACTTTTCGCTGTGGTGGTGTTCTTTAAATTCAGTAAAAAAGGGGGGATAGCGTTCTTCATATCTTCGCTTGTATATTTCCTGCTGACATATATATTTATCCAGCCGTCATTTTATCATGGCGAAGGCTTCTATCTCTTTTCTCATTGGTCACATCTCGGAGGTTCATTGGGCGAGGTAGCTTTTAATCTAATTCGTAACCCCTTCAGGATATTTGCTTTCGATTGGAGCGGCATGAGTTTTCTGAAAACATTGAATTACTTAGCCCCGCTTCTTTTTATACCCCTTCTCAGCCCATTGTCCCTTTCCGCGATCGCGATTGCCTACATTGTCCTGATCACCTCATCTGAAACACAGATGCATTCCCTGGCTCTTCATTTTTCCTTCTACCTGCTGCCTTTTCTCTTTTACTCCTTTTCCGGCGGGTTAAAAGTGCTAAAAAAGCGTTTCGGCGGCAGGGCGCTTACTTATATTCTACTTGCCATACTTCTTATTAATATTGCAAACAGTTCACTATGGGAACACCTTTCTCACGGAAAGTATTCGGGCTTGCATCAGTATAAGTATTTGAAAGCCATTGAAACCGAACTCTTGAAGCGCAAAGATGAGACAATATTCATTCAAAGCTCAATAATTCCAACACTGAAAAAAGATAATAGATACCGGATGTTGGGAAAATCACTTCCGGAAGGAATAATTCTGATCAATCCCGAGTTGAATACCTGGCCGTTGAATAAAGAGGGATCTTACCGTATCATTAAAGAGCATACCGTAATAGCGAAAGAGGGGGATTTCTATATAATATCCAATAAACCGGATATTGATACGGCGCTGTAGAAGAGAAGAATGGCCATGGCAATATTGAACGGCCTTCGGTATTTTTTTAGAAATCTCTGAAATACAGCACCAAAGAGTGCCCAAAGTGAAGTGGCGGTAAATGCGGTGACGGCAAGGAATATCCCGAAGAGAAAGATTACTCCTTTCGATGAGGCATTGGGTATGATAAATGTGGAATACACGGTGAGAGCATAGAGCAGGACCTTTGGATTTATAAATTGCAGCAGAATTCCCTGTATATATGACAATTCTTTCTTTTGCATATCCTTTTCTTCGGGCTGTATAAGAAATACGATGCCCAGATATGTCATGTAAATCGCTCCCGCAATAGCCGTATACGGCCTTATCACCGGCGCTATATTCAATAGAAAAATATTGAAAAAAGAAGCGAGATTGAAGATGATGAACACACCTGAGGTGATGCCGAAGATAAATTTATAGCTCTTTTTCAATCCGCAATTGTTTGCGATGGCCATTGCTATTACATTATTCGGCCCGGGTGTGAAAGTAACTACGATCACATATGAGAGGAAAGGCAATAACCATTTCATGTTGGATTATACCACACCTGAGTGCGTAAAAGCAATCGGACCACAAATGGTATGCCGCGCTCATCGTTCGTTGAAATTGACTCAAATCTAAGCATTCCATTGTCGTGCTATTTATAGAACAGCACACTAGCTGTCATTTAGATTTCCCGTGGGATACATGAAAAATTTGAATCTTCCGCGATTATCCCTTACAATAATCAAAAGGAGATATCAATGCCGAAAGAACTCTTTCAACGGACCATAGAAGAATTAAAAGATAATTACAAAACAGATATAGTCAGCGGTTTGACTCAAGAGCAAGCGCAGGAAAGATTGACAAAATACGGTAGGAATGTTCTTGAAGAAGGTGAAGGAGTGTCTCCCCTGAAGATATTATTCAATCAGTTCAAGAGTCTGATAGTCCTGCTGCTGCTGGCCGCCGCTGTAGTATCCTTTTTAATCGGGGAGCAGATCGAGGGAGTGGCTGTTGCCGTAGTTATCATATTGAATGCGGCATTCGGTTTTATCACGGAATTCAGGGCAGAAAAGGCAATCGATGGGCTTCGTAAAATGATCCCTTCCACCGCCAAGGTTATCAGAAATGGGGAATTGATCAATATTGACTCCGCTCTGGTTGTACCGGGGGATATCCTCTTTGTTGAAGAAGGTGACAGGATAACCGCCGATATCAGATTATTTGAAGCTGATAATATGTTCGCCGATGAAGCGATCCTTACCGGTGAATCCGAACCGGTCGAAAAACACAATATTCTTATCGGGTCTTCCGAAACCCCACTTGCCGAGAGAGTGAATATGCTCTTTACGGGTACTGCTCTTACAAGAGGCAACGGCACCGGTATAGTAGTGGCCACCGGAATGGAGACGCAGATGGGGCAGATAAGTCATCTTCTGTCAACAACAGAGGATGAAACCACGCCATTGGAAAAGAAATTGGCTGCCCTTGGCCGTGCTCTCGTTGTTATCACCCTTGTTGTCGCGGGCATTGTGGCATTAACCGGTATTTTGTTGGGCAAACCTCTGGTAGATATGCTGAAAACGGCTATTGCCCTTGCGATAGCCGCTGTACCGGAAGGCCTTCCAGCCGTCGCTACGATAACTCTTGCTATCGGTATGGGAAAGATGGCGAAAAAGAACGCTCTGGTGAAAAGCCTTCCCGCGGTGGAAACACTTGGATCAACTACTGTTATCTGTACTGACAAAACGGGAACATTAACAGAAAATCAGATGACCTTGAAGAAGGCCGCTCTTTTTCAAAAGACCTATGATATTACGGGTACGGGCTACGACCCGAAAGGCGATTATCTCTTATCGGGCAAGAAGATCGCAGTTGAAAGCGATCCCGTTCTGACAGAATTTCTGCAGCTCGGTGCATTATGCTCGAATGCAGCTATCAGCGAAAATGAAGGTGACTGGAGTGTCGTGGGAGACCCTACAGAAGGCGCGTTGCTGTCTGCCGCCGCTAAGGCCGGATTTGATCACGCTTACTTTGAGCAAGCGCGTTTCGAACGTTCCGGAGAGATCCCTTTTTCATCTGAAGCGAAATATATGGCGGTATCTGTGGAGCACAATGGCACCAAGCGCCTAATGGTAAAAGGAGCTCCCGGCATTGTCCTTGATATGTGTTCGCATATCAGGACCGCGGAAGGCGATATTCCGCTGGATGAAGACAAAAAGGCACTGCTTATGGAAAAGAACCGCGCTCTTGCGGGTGAGGGATTGAGGATACTCTCTCTTGCCGTCAAAGATAACACCTCCATCAATTCTCTTTCAGTGACCACTCCTTCTGGACTTGTTTTTCTCGGTTTCGCCGGGATCCTGGATCCTCCCCGTCCCGATGTCGCTGCCGCTATTTCAGAGATCGCCGCAGCCGGAATCCGGACAATTATGATCACCGGAGATCAAAAAGAGACCGCATTATCCATTGCGCGCCAGATCGGCCTTGCCGGGCAGGATGATACTGCAGTGTCGGGGAATGAACTCGATACGATGTCCGGTGCCGTATTGCTTGAAACGATCAGAAAGCATTCCGTGTTTTACAGGGTATCTCCAAAAAATAAACTGGACATTGTAGGCTCGCTGAACGATGCCGGAGAAATTACCGCGATGACAGGTGACGGTGTTAACGATTCGCCCGCATTGAAAAGGGCATCGATAGGTATAGCAATGGGGCAAAGGGGAACTGCCGTCGCGCAAGAAGCCTCCGATATGGTCTTGCTTGACGACAAATTCACCACTATCGTTAGTGCGATAAAACATGGCAGGGTAATATTTGTTAATATCGAGAAATTCATTCATTACCTCTTTTCCTGCAATCTCTCAGAGATCCTTTTTATTTTCATCGGGATCCTTATGAAATTGCCGACGCCTCTGCTTGCTTTGCAGATACTCTGGCTGAATCTGATCACCGATGTATTTCCCGCCCTTGCCCTGGGCTGGGAAGTGCCTGAAAATGATGTTTTGGCGCAGAAACCACGCAAACTCAGCAAAAAGATACTTTCCGGTGAATTCAAACGAAAGATCGGCATACATGCTGTTATCATTACTCTCGGCCCTCTATTCATCTATCTCATGGCTCTCAGGAATTCCTCAATAGATCTTGCGCAGGCAAGGACCATGGGCTTTCTCGCGATCGCCTTTGTTCAGCTTCTGCATGTTTTTAATGTGAGAAGAAAGAATGGCCTGGGATTGGATCGCACCTTACTGAAGAATCCATATGTCTGGGGAGCTTTTGCAATAACAGTTTCTTTACAGATTTTCGCTGTTTACGCCCCCTTTATGCGTAGGGTTCTGCATACTTCTCTTCTCAGCGGCGAAATGTGGCTATGGGTATTATTCGGGTCTGTTGCTCCGGTTGTTCTGATCCAATTGTGGTCGTTGGCGAAAAAAATAATGCTTCAATGGAAACCGCAGGAAATCGAAGCTTAGATTAACGGGGACGGTGGTAGAAAAAGTAGAAAAATGGAGAAAGAAGCAAAAGGCCCTGTAGTTCTACTAGGGGAAGAGGGGACGATGCACGCCCAACCTCGTACTTGTATTATCTCTACCGGATCACCGCAACTTTTCTTAAAGCGTTCTTTCCCGCGTCGAAACTTACATTAATTATGTAAATACCGGCAGTAATCGAATTGTTCTCAGAATTTGTTAATCTCCAGACATAGCGGTTACCGTGAACTCTTTCAATATCTCCATGCGAGAGTGAGGCCACTTTTTCTCCTGAAATGGAGAAAATTTCTATCTCCTCAGCATCTTCCGCAATAATATTTATCAATTCCGAAGCGGGATTGGGTCCGTACAGCACTCCATATTCTTCTACCGGGCAATCATCTATGGATCTGTCGGAAAGAACTCCATATGTTCCAGAAGAGTCGATTTGCGCCTGTAAAATGTATCCGTCAAGAAGATCATTTTCAGGATTACCGTCAGTGTCATCGATGATCACACATTCCAATTCTTCCAATCCTGAATGATCAAGTTTGTATATTCCCAATGAAGAGGGTCTTTCTATATTGGGAATCTCTCTCTGGGAAACGAATATCGCAAGTGTGGCGTGGTCTTGAAATTCCCTATCGTTTTGACCGTTAATTGAGATATTCCGCCATATGCCGAGATCTTCAATAAATGAATCGCCGGCAGCGGGCCTTGAGATAGGTGAAGAAATAACTCCTGAGAAAACGGACGAACTGTCCAATTCGGAAATTTCAAGAGATGTTCCCGAGCGATCGCTGATGACATAGACATCAGAGGCATCGTCAAGTTTGACAAAGCCGCCTATAGAAGGGTCGCATATTACCTTAAGTTCGTAGTTGCCGGTATCCTCTTTAACATAGGTGAACCGGTCGCCGCCCGTAGGAGCCCAGCTGACAAATCCTTCATTAAAAGCATTGTCCATTGAAGGATTGCCGAGAACAGCGCCATTGCCGTAAACATCAAAATTCGCGCCGCCGATCTCGGTTGCAGGAGAGGAGTAGAATGTGAAATTATTGAAAGTCCCCGCGACATCCTTTACATAAGCGACCACCGATGAGTCGATGGAGAAACTGGGAGAAAAACACGGCGCATCGCCGATATTTACCAATGTTACTCTGGGGTCTGCAAGGGATGACACCGAATTTGATGTTCCTTCAATTATGTCTGGGATCCCTGAAATGAAATAGATCAATGTATCCACAGGTTTGTTTGTCCTAGCCGCCGGTCTCCGCACGAATACTATCTTCATATTGTCGGGACTCCAACGTGCCTGATAGTATTTGTCTACCGCTGTAAGATCCTGTGCCGGGTCAGAGAGTTCTGTGATCCGCCGCAGCTCGCTGTCAAAAACGGTACTGTCAGAAATGTATGCCCAGATATCTCCGGATATACTTACTGTGATCCTCTCTTTTGCATCGGACATATTAAGTGCGTCGGTCCAGTGAGGGTCTACCCATTTGTAATATGCGGCTACGGAACTCGGCTGAAAGAGCGCCGGTGAGTCGGGTGTGGAACCATCGCTTTTGATCCCAAGTATTCTGAGGGGATTTGACCCCGCAAAGAGTATCCATTGATCATCCGGTGACCAGGATAATTGTGAAACATGAGAAACATCACAATTAGCGGAGGCAACGGTGAGAGGTATTCCTGTTCCATCGGCATTGGCGGTTTTAATAAGTGTTCCCGTCGCTCCTTTTTCAATAAAGGCTATCCTGCGTACCGCGCCTGAATTCGACCATGCGGGAAAGAGGATGACCGAAGTACCGACATAGAGCGTAGGCTCATAAGTCCTGTCGACAAGGATGGAAAATGTATCGTTCCAATTGCCCTCATTTGCAGTGATGTTAATATCAAATAGGATATTCTCTCCGGCTGGGCAATCAGTGGAAATAAATATCTCATAGGAAAGATCACTTGTGATGCTGTTCCCTGAAGGGATATCCGCATATGTGGAGGAGTCGGAATTGACGGTTACATAGGAATTCGAGGTAGAGATGGCCGCGGATACTCCTGAAGCCCCGTCAATTTCAATATTTTTAAGTGTAAGATCGATGAGGATGCTTTCTGCGGCATCTGCGTTGAAATCTCCGTTGCCGCCCAGGGAATCATCCAGTAAATGTCCTTCGTAGATCAATTCTACTAATTTAGGCGCCATCTGATCCACAGTGATGCTGAAATTCAGAGAGGCTTCCCCGCTATCGGCTGTGATATCAAGTTCAAAATTTATCACTTCACCCGCAGGGCAGCTCCGATCCACAGCGATCACATAAGGAGTCAGTGATTCGCCGGTATTATTATTGGGCTTTGTTCCCAGATCGGGAAAATTCGCGGATGAAGTGTCCACGGAAGTAAAGCTGTTTGAAGTGGAGAGCAGTCCTGAAATATTGGTTACCGCAGTTGCTCCGTTATTCTTGATCGTAATATAAAGGTCAACTGTTTCCCCGCCGTCCAGATCCGAATCCCCGTTGCCTCCGGTTGAGTCGTCAATTCTATTAGAATAATATGAAACATTAAGAGATGGAGTTCCCGGGTCAAGCCCGATGCCTCGGATAAACTCGTCCCAATTGGATGAAGTTATAGGCAGCCCTAAATATGCGGTCTCATAGTTGGCAGGTGTGGGCAGATATATCGCGACGCCGTCACAATCAGAATATCCGGTGCCATATGTGTGATTCGAGTATACCAGGTTTGCAAACTCGTTCTTCAGGTCCGCGGCGGCGGTCTTTGCCGTTGCGGGAAGCGATGAAGAGGCGACGAGATCACAGAAGTCGCCTAAGTCCCTATAATCATGGGAGGGCGGGAAGTACCCGTACGGATCATAGGGCTGCAGCATATGTGTGGTATTATTGATCAGCGTGTTTATTGTAGAAGAGTAGCCAAGCCAGATGGCTTCCCGCATTTTGACGGCGAAGGTATTGAGCAGGGTTTTGGCCGTCGCTATTCTAGAGAGGTCAACAACGGATTGTGTGGATTGTCCCTGATTGACATATGTCTCCGCTATTTTATCGCCCAGCTGAGCCGGGGTCATTCCTCCGTTCGCCTTGGCAAGGGGATCCAGCCAGCTTGAGTAGATCCATCCATCTGCGCCTTCGGTTTCTTCGGAGGCAACATACCAGCTCGCATACGGCGCACATACCTCATTTACTTCAAACATCTGCATGAGGCAGGCGTCAAAACCGATAAGCTCTATTTTCCTGCCGGTATGAGAAAAAACAGTAGAAAGCGCGGAGTCCAATTCGCCTCCGGCGACGGATATGGATTTACCCGATGAATCATCATTTGAAAAATCCTTGAAAAGCCCTCCCATAAGGTCCGGGCTTCCCTTGGTCCACCCGTCACCATGATCCCAAAGCACTACAAGGAAGTTATTTGCGGGATAATTGTCATACCCCCACATAAGAAAGTCGCTTAATGTGTTAGGGCTTCCCATATCGACTTCGCCCAGATCCGAGAGATATGGGGAAGACGGAGTCATTCCGGCGGTGATATAGAATCTTCTGCAGCTTCTCCAATCTCCATAGGTCGTACTGTAGCCGAGTGCTCTATCCATTTGAACTACAATGTTGATATTGGCATCCGAGCCAACGGCCGCCATTTCCATGAAATCCTGAATGCCGTAAGGCTCCAGATTATTATCGCAATTCAGATAGACCAGAACCGTCCATTCCTTAAGAGCAAATATCGAAGAAATAAATATTAATAAAAAAAATAGTACTAATCCGCCTCTTTTCATAACTTACCTCATTTTTCTATTTTAACAAAACGGCAGTAAAATTACAAATTTGAAGGCGGACGGAAATCGTTGATACCTCCGCTGCGGGCGCGCAGAGAGTCATTTCTTGATATAATTTTCGGAATACCATATAATTTTGTATGAAAAATAAAATCATCGAACTTATGAGGGAGCACCGCTCCGTGAGAAAGTACAAAAAGGATAAAATCTCAGATAATGTCATTGAACAGCTGGTGGAAACGGCGCAATGCGCGGCATTCGCGGGTCAGATGTATTCTGTTGTCTACGAAACAGAAGGCAAGCTTCCATTAGGAGCTCCGTTGCTTTTTACCATATGTGTTGACGTGCATAAGTTCTCCAGGATCATGGATAAACGGAACTGGGAATGGATCACTAATGATCTCTATTCATTTATACTCGGAATACAGGATGCTTCGTATTTTGCGCAGAATCTTGTTCTCGCCGCGGAATCAATGGGTTTTGGTACATGTTTCCTTGGATATACTCCATATTACGCTGCAGCTTTGAATAAAAAAATGAAACTGCCGCAAAAAGTATTTCCTTTTGTTCAGTTGACCGTGGGTGTACCTGATGAGATATTCCCGACACGGCCCAGATATCCATTGAATTTTACCTTGTTCAAAAATGAATATGAGGAGCTCAATGATGAAGTTGTCGAAGAAGCGATGGATGTCATGGATAAGGGTTATCTTGCTCAGGAGTATTACAAACGGCTTGACGCGATGATCGACTTGACCGGTGAAAGAAAGGAGACCTTTAATTTCGACAATTATTCATGGACAGAACATATTTCTCGAAAGTGGGGGCAATTTCATCCTGAGACGGATAAGATATCAAAGCAATTGAAAAAATGCGGGTTTAACTTTCAGAATGGGGAGTCTGCGAATGAATAATGAAAGAAGTGTTTGGGACAATGATGCCTATGGGCACTTGATATGGGATTATCATAATGGTGATCGCGATGTGGTCGAGATCGTTGAGAGGGACGACGGATATGTTGATGCTTTTAGTGTTCTGATTCATAAATATGGTGACAATGGAATGTTTAGATTTGAGTCAATTCCAACGAACAATAAGCGTGGCGTACCCTCTGTGGTCCGTAAGCGAAGAGAGAGGAAGAAATTGACCAAAGATGATATTCCCTTCGGGCTGAAGCTCTTTTTCTGTCTTCTGCGTTGCTCGTCGCTTACATACCGCTGTGGGTATGCGGCGTTCCTTGCTCCTTGAATACTGATTAAAATACCATCAGCCATTGTTCCCGTATTTATGGATCAGATCACTTATTCGGACCGACTACCTATTTTTCCGAGCGCAATGACTGGAGTGAGATCAACCGCAAAGCCATTGATAATGCCCATGGCAGAGTACTTGATATCGGCTGCGGTGCGGGCAGGTTCTCATTGGATCTCCAGCAAAATGGGCATGAAGTGGTCGGTGTCGATAACTCGCCATTGGCGGTGAAGGTCTGCAGAGAGCGGGGCCTTAAAGATATTCGTGAGATCTCCGTATACGATATGGGTGATTCTTTGGGTGTCTTTGATACTGTGATAATGATGGGAAATAATCTATCGCTTCTGGCCTCTCCCGAAAAGGGCAGAGAATTATTGGAGAAACTGGCGAAAATAACCTCTGAAGAAGCATTGATCATAGGTGAATCGAATAATGTATATCAGACCGAGAAAAAAGAGCACCATGTGTTCTGATTCCTAGATCCGATGACAATGGAATGTTTAGATTTGAGTCAATTCCAACGAACAATAAGCGCGGCGTACCTTTGTGGTCCGTAAGCGAAGAGAGAGGAAGAAATTGACCAAAGATGATGTTCCCTCCGGGCTGAAGCTCTTTTTCTGTCTTCTGCGTTGCTCGTCGCTTACATACCGCGTTGGGTATGCAGCGCTCCTCGCGTCTTGAATCCGTAACAAAATAGCGTCAGCCATTATCATCGGATCTAGGAATCAGAACACTAACTATCATGAATTCAATAGAAGCAGAGGACGGATGGCAGGGCATACGACCATAAGAATCCTTTACAAAATGTACAAAGGAGAATGGTTCGACTATCTTTTCTTTTCACCTGAGGAGTTATCGGGATTTCTGGAAGGCACCCCCTGGAAGGTGCGGGAATTCATTTTCGGTACCGGTCCTGTGTATAATGTGATACTTGAGAAAAGAAGCTAAAATAGGACTGAAAACCTTACCTCTATTTTGTGCTTGCAGACTTTTTTGATAGAATGCAGAGAAGGAGGAGAATATCAAACACTCTCATAAGGCAGCTATTATTATTGTCGTTATCATTGTGACATTCTTGTCCGTATATGCCGACGACAAGGTATCTTTGGCGGTCTTTGATTTCAATGTGGTGGGACTTGATGATGAGATGGGCGTTATTCCGGCGGATTTCTTTCGCTCATATCTGTTCAAAACAGGTAAGTTCAATCTCGTTTCCCGGGAGAGCATGCAGGTCATCATGGATGAGATGAAACTACAGGAATCCGGCTGTACTTCCGAAGAGTGTTTCGTGAAATTAGGCCAGATCCTTCTCGCCCGATATGTCCTTACGGGAAAACTCTACAAGCTTGAAGAAACATATTTTCTCACCGTAAGTCTCATTAGCGTTGAGGATGCGGTGATCCTATATTCGGATAAGAGCAAGATCGAAGACATTTACAATATTGATATGGTTTGCGGAAGGATGATAGAGAAGATGATCCAGGCCCTTTTCAATGTCACTCAGCAGGTTGTTGAGGTATATGACTCCGATTCTCTTCGTTATAAGGACAAAGAGGGCCGGGTGATAAAAGTAATAGACCCGAAAACGATCGTGATCGATAAGGGATTGAAGCATGGCCTTTCCGCAGAGATGCATCTTTTTCTTTTTCACGACAAGGAAAAATATGCGATCTTCAAGATTTACGAAGTGAACAGAAATAGTTCAAAAGCATATTTATATACGAGATTAAAAAAGGGTTCTCCAAGTGAAGGAGACCTTTATACGGCACCGTATTCACCAACTCCATGGGATATCTTGCCAAAATCCTATGCCAATATTCGGATGGATGCAATGGGTATGCTATCAGGAATATTTGAGCTTCGCCGACCATTTCCAAGACAGAAGCAAATCTCATTTTTCTGTGAAGCTAAAGTCAGCCTTGGGTTGAGATACAGACATATTCTATTTGGCACTCGCCTTTATCTTAGTCCGGTAGTGTACGCCGCCGCTTTGTGTAAATATTCTGATATCAGCTATCCGATCTCTGGCAACAATGACAGGTATTCCTGGACAGGGTCAAGCTATCAATGGTATGAGAGGGATGCTTATGAAACACGTGGCCGTTCTACAAACTTTGCTCCGGGGTTCGAATTTGGCGTCAAATTGTTTTCCTCTAATGACATCAGTTTCGATTTTGGACTTAGGTATCTTTTCATGAACACCGGCATAAAGAGCAGCTCCGAATATTACAAAGAATATTACGATGGATTGGGAGAATTGGATTTCCGTGATCTGGATAGCAAGATCGATATTGAATACGGCCAGATTGCGGTTTTTATGGGGGTTGTCTTTAAGATATGAAAAATTTTGTAATTCTAATCCTGTTCTATCTACTAATCTCTTCAGCAGGCTTTTCGCAAGGCCTTGCGATCCGTCCGTTCGTGGATATTGGTGAGAGTGAATTGGGTGAGCTTGTCGCCGATTATATTTCAGTTGAATTGATAAGAAGCAGACAACTTTCAGTGATATCCCCTTCCAGTGTTTCCGCTCAATTGAAAGAAGCTAAGATCATAGAATCCGGCTGTTCCTCCGCTGAGTGTAATATCGCCATCGCGGAATTATTACAGACGGAATATCTTGTTTTTGGTACGGTCGAAAAAAAAGAAAATGGTGATTACACAATACTGTATCAACTATATAGAACGATCCGAAAAAGTGTTATCCATATGAAAGAAGTTTCAATGACCTTCGATTTCATCAATAATTCAGTCAAAGAAATCGCTGAAGATATCCTGCATTGGACCACAGGGCAGAAGATGGAGTTAATCGAACATCCTGATTATGATAATATTAATTTAAGCACCCTTCATGGCAAAGTAACCGGTATTTACGAATCCAGTTATTTGCTCAATGTTGGCATCGTCAACGGCTTGAGAGATAATTCCTTCATATTTGTTATGGATGGTGATGAGATCGGTGCTGTACTTCAGATCAGTACTCTTCTCCCTAATACTTCTACTGCCCGTATTATCAAGATCAAAAAGAAGGGGTTTAAGATCCAGGTCGGGTCTCCTTTTTATATTCCCGAAAGGATCTCCGCCAGGGATCTCATGGCCAGACACAAAATTGTCTGTATGGTTAACCTTTCCGCCTCTCAGTTTGGAGTAAGATACGAATATGGAATGCGCTATAGATTTAAACCTTCGATAGAGCTTTCATTAGGACCCTTCTCTAACTTTGCAGTGAAAGGTAATTGGTACCTGACTGACTGGTTTTCGGCACATATTGGGTTTGGGCTTTTTCACGGTGAAACCGAGGATCGAGGACCCATTGAAATGTATCCGAGCTTGCTTGGCGGGGTGCAATTATCTATTGGTCTTCCCGGTTTTGTTATTGAAGTTGATCTTACTGTCTACGGTCAAATGTACGGTCTCGGTCACCTCGGCTTTGGAGTGACTTTCTAAGAATTGGCCAAACAACTGCTTTCAAAACTCTTAATGAATCAGAGCACTAATTTCTTGAGGATATTAATAACATCAGTACAGCTTTCCCGAAACATTTCCCAAGTGTAATCTATTTTGAAAAGATGTTTTCGGAAGTCCTCAAATCCCTTTACGGTTTCATAGAGATAGTGATCGCCTTCGCATTCTTCCAATGGCGGCTTGTTGTCATATGATATCGGCTTTGACAAAAAGAGAATTGTATCGTCGATCACTTCCTTCAGTGAAAAGGAATTCTTCTGAATACGCATTTCCTGTATCATACATGCATTTATCGAATCCATGACATCGTCCAGTTCATAACTCTGCCGCGAGAGCAATGAGACATCAAAAACATGTTTCAATCTCTGGGCTTCTTTGCCTTTTCCGATTGGGATCCCCAGAGTAGCGGGTCCCATTGTGAGTAATTTATCCCCGATCAGTCCGGCGATGGTCGGAACCTCAACTTGCTGATTGGAAGAGTAAATATCCAGGCATTTAACCTGCTTTACCTGGCCGGGATATGGAGCGGGCTCCAGGACAACATCCAGCATGACAAAGGCATCCTCGGCACTTTGAAATAAGGAGCCAAAGAAAAATTTAAAAGAGATCATTGGAAGCCATGGCTTTGTCTTATGCTGTCTGATCTCGACCTTGCTGAAAAGCTGACATTCCTTTGCTATGGATTCCGCGATCTCTATCACTTTGTCCTTGGTTGCGTCGGTTACTATATCTACATCGATGGAAAACCTCATAGGGTCTTCCAATAATATCAAAAGAGAATTACCTCCTTTGAAGCGGTACTTCAACCCTGTCGCTGAAAGTTGCGAGACCAATTCCAAAGAGTAAACAACGAGTTCGCAAAGCAATTTGGGCGCATGTCCGCTTTGAGACTCTATGTGTTCCGTTGTGAAGAATTTTTCATTTCCGTAGATCATATCAAACCTCTCATGGAAGAATATAACAAAGTTCATCTGTTTTTTCAAGAAGTTGTGAATTTGAAATTTTAATAGTTTTGAGTATAATGAATTATTCAAACAATATTATGAAGATCACGGAAACTTTTTCCTCAATTCAGGGTGAGGGCCCCGAAATAGGCGCTAATGTATTCTTTATCCGGCTATCCGGCTGCAATGTGAGATGCGAATATTGCGATACCGAGTACGCCCTTGAGGGCGGAGAAGAAGTAAGCATTGAAGCGCTTGCGCAGAAGATAAGAGTTGCCGGAATTCCAGTCGTATTGACGGGCGGCGAACCCCTCATTCAAAAAGATGAGATCATGAAATTGATAGGGATGTTTCCTGAAATAGATTTTGAGATACAGACCAATGGTACCCTAGAGATATTTGAAGCGGATAATGTTACCTGGGCGATCGATATCAAAGTTCCTTCAACCGGCATAGATTTTGAGATCGTAAATTTCAACAAGCTTACTAAAAGGGATTGGATAAATATTGTTGTGGCTACCGATGATGACCTTAATTGGGCTTTTGATTATATCGGAGAAAGTATTCCCGGGCATCTATTTGTATATATTACCCCGGCATGGGGAGAAATGGATTCCGGCGTGATATGGGATGCGGTCGTTGAAAGGGGTGATGTCAGAACAAAAATGGGAATTCAAATGCATAAATATATTTGGGGAGAAGAAAGAAGAAAATGAAAAGAGCAGTCGTTGTCCTCTCCGGGGGAATGGATTCCGCGCTTGCCGCGGCAATCGCAAAAGAGCAGGGATATGAGATATTTACACTGCATTTGAATTACGGACAATTGACACAAAAAAGGGAGCTGAAGGCATTCTATGACATATCCCATCACTTCAATGCGGCTGGGCGGCAGGTGATCGATACGGGATTTTTCACACAACTTGGCGGAAGCTCTCTGATAGGTGACGGCAAGATCGATATGTTTGAGGCTTTGCCGGATGATATAGGTGAGCGCGGGAAGAATGATATTCCCAGAACCTATGTCCCGTTTAGAAATGGGTTTATAATCTCCCTAGCGGCAGCATGGGGAGAGCTGATAGATGCGCAGACGATATTTATCGGTGTTGTGGAAGAGGACTCTTCCGGATATCCGGACTGCAGAAAAGAGTTCTACAAATACCTGAGTCCCGCCCTTGCCGCCGGTACCGCCAACGGGATAACAGTTTCCACACCATTACTTGAGATGAACAAAAAGCAGATCGTGCAGCAGGGGGAATTGTTGAAGCTCCCCTTTGAATTGACATGGTCTTGTTATACGAGAGAAGATATTCCCTGCGGAACATGCGAGTCATGCCTGTTGAGGGCAAGGGGATTTAACGAAGCGGGAATAAAAGATCCCTTGCTGGAAAATAAATAATTATGGGGGCTATATGGAACCAATAACAATTGTAAGCAAAGCACGTGAAATGGGTATTAATTTCGGCAATATCTGGTTTATTGATATAGCGGGAAAGATCAAGACCTTTGCATTTTCTCTGGATAAATTAGAGGCTTCGCTGGATGAAGGACTAGGATTTGACGGATCTTCCGTTACCGGTTTTCAGGATATCACGGAATCCGATCTGGTAATAAAACCCGACCTCAATACCGCCTTATTTCTGGGTGAAGAGGTTTTCGGAATGCCCTCTTTGGTATTTCTGGGCAACATCTTTACACCGGATTACCAGGTATTTGAAGGTGACAGCCGTGCTATCTTGAGGAGAACCGTGGAGGAAAATCTTACATCATCACAGAGATTGAATATCGGTGCTGAACTTGAATTCTTTTTCTTCAGGGCGAATAAACCCAGAGAGATCATTGATAAAGGCTCATACTTTGATATGATCATCTTTGATGAGGCGACGAAGATATTGAACGAGATAGCCAACACATTGATAAAGCTCGGTATAGATACCGAGTATTATCATCATGAGGTTGCTGACAGTCAGTTCGAGGTGGACCTGCAGTATTCCGACGCTCATCTGATCGCGGACCGTGTCATAATCGCCCGTGCTATCATAAAGAAGATAGCGGCAAAGTACGGTATCTACGCTTCATTCATGCCAAAACCACTTTTTAAAAAAGCCGGCAACGGACTTCACACGCATATGTCAATATTTGACGGCGACCGCAATCTTATGGCAGCCGAGAAAGACCTTTCGGATTTCGGCAAGAGTTTTCTGACGGGCATCATCGACCACATCAAAGAGATCGCATTATTGACCAACCCCACGGTCAACTCCTACAAAAGGCTGGTTCCGGGATATGAAGCTCCGGTATATGTCGCATGGGGACATAATAATAGAAGCACCTTGATCCGTGTACCTCAATTCAATGCCAAAAAACCCAAATCGATCCGTATCGAAGTAAGAAATCCTGATCCCAGCTGTAATCCATATCTTGCGTATGCCTCGCTTTTCAAAGCAGGTATGAGCGGGGTAAAAGCCGGTTTGAAAGCTCCCGATCCTATTGAGTTTAATATCTTCGACCTGACGCAAAAGGATGTTCTGCAAAAGGGTATTGACACCTTGCCGGATAGTCTTGAAAGCGCTCTTAATAAGACCAAATCAGGAACTATGGTAAAAGAACTTCTCGGCGCACCTCTATATAAAAGGTATATAGCATTGAAAGAAGATGAATGGAAGCGCTTCTCTAATAATGTTACCCAATGGGAGATCGACGAATACTATTACGAATTCTAAAGACGATTGATAGGTTTGCAGGTTGAGAAGGGAACAACCGGCACATCCGTAGCCGGAAAATCGTTATTTCGTTTCTTTCATTAGATATCCTGTTACAATCATATCGCGCCGCACCCCAACATAGTGTACTGTTCCATAAATACCATAACAATGGCTGATGCTATTTTGATTTGTATTCAAGGCGCGAGGAGCGCGGCATACCCACAGCGGTATGTAAGCAACGAGCAACGCAGAAGACAGAAAAAGAGCTTCAGCCCGAAGGGAATGTCATCTTTGATCAATTTCTTCCTCTCTCTTCGCTTCCGGACCACAAAGGGTACGCCGCACTCATCGTTTGTTGGAATTGACTCAAATCTAAACATTCCATTGACATAGTATTTATGGAACAGTACACTGGATATGGGACATGTCGTACTCCTAAGGATAATGAACAATGTACAATTGACAATGAACAATTATGAGATAAAATAGACACATATTTGTCATTCTGAAAGAGCGGTAGCGACTGAAGAATCCATCCCCTTTCCTATCTCTACTTCACACGCGACACTTCACACCTCACACTTCGTTCGTGCCGAACGACTGTCTGTCCCGATGTAAAAGTTCCAAGCGGAGAGTTGAAAATTGCGAAGCAATTGTACACTCTACGCCCCGTTATAAGCAAACGAGAACATTCTCCACAAATCTTTTAATGTCATCCCCTCTTTCCTTTGTCATTCCCGCGAAAGCGGGAATCCATCCCCATGCACATGTGAAGTGTGATGTCTCGCGTGTGACGTGTTGCTGAGCGAGCTCCGCAACACATCGTTTATCGCTTTTCTTTTGAACGAACAAAGGGTATAATGTATTCACGGAGGGTTTCTTATGAAGAAATTTCTATCCCTTTTGCTCATTGTATTCCTGCTTTTCATATTTATCGGCTGTGATGATGACAACAAGCCGCCGATCAGCCAGGATCCGGGTACTTCCGAGATCTCAGATCAAACAATTCCCGAGCCGGTTTATGATCCGTCGGATACCGAGACAGCGACCATACTGGCCGTAAATCCTACAGGGGTCATACGCTCGATGGACGGCCTGGATGAGATCAATGTAGTCTTCTCTAAACCCGTTGTGCCCCTGAAGAAGATCAAAAAAGGAGAGCCCTCTCTTATCAAGATAACACCGCAATTAAAAGGCGAAGGATATTGGAAAACCAGTTCAGTATATGTTTTCAGAGTAGATGACACTCCTGAATATTCCACGAAATACTCTATAGAATTCATAGGTACAAAAGACCTTCCCTTAAGGGAATGGACTGTGAGCACGCCAGGAATTGAATTGTCAGCATCATTTCCTCAATACAATTCCGAGCAGATCGGCCTTGACCAGAAGATCTATCTTGAATTTTCACTACCGGTGGATTTGGAGAGATTCAAAGAACTGATCACTGTTTCATCCGGTAATCAAATTATTCCGGTGAAGATGTCGCATCCGAATATAAAGAAACTTTCCGCACATTACAAGGATTGGCTTTCTTACACGTCAAACCCACGCGGATGGGATTCATTCACTTATTACAGGGTGCCTTCCTTTTTATATGCCGCAGATCCGGACCCTGCGAAAGTCATAGAGCTGATCCCGCAAAAGAAATACGGTATCGGCAAAGAAATAAAAGTGAGTATTAAACTTCCACGAGGACATGAGGCCAAAGGGAAGGTCAGTGAGAGGCATGTACCCTTTAGGACATACAATCATTTCAAAGTACAAAGAATAGACAATGCCGGTTATCCGGGAGAAGGTGTAGAAATAGCGTTTACGAACCTTGTGCGTCCTGCGGAGCTCAAGGGGAAGATAAAGGTGCAGCCAGAAGTAGAAATAAATCTTGAAGAAAATCTTTCAAGCGTTTCAAGATCCGTATATATCTGGGGAAAATTCAAGCCCGGAATGGAATATCGGATAACTGTCCTCGCGGCAAGCAAGGATGTATTTGGAAATGTATTGGATGAGGATCAGACCTTCACTTATAAGGTTGATGATTACTATCCGCAGTTTCGCCTTCCATCAGGCAGCATTGTTATTGAGGACTATTTTGATGACAATTTCCCGATCTACACATTGAATTGCGATAAGCTTGAGATGTATTGGAAGAATCTCTCCTCCATGGAGCTAAGGAAGTATGTTTATAAAGATTGGTATTATTATGAGAAAAAGGATTATAAAAAACGTGGTTTTCATAAACTTGACCTTGTCTTTGAAAGTCCGAAAAACGTACCGAAACTGGAATTCCTTGATTTTAAAAAATTAGAAAATCACGGAATATTCTATACCTTTTTCTTCGGCGGCCATTCCAATGCGCATTCATTGATCACCCGTACGGATATGGGGATATGCGCATCATATTCAGACTCAAGGCTATATTTATTTGCCTTTGATATGCGTACAGGCGACGGCATTTCCGGAATACCGTTCAAGATCATCGATCGCTCAGGAAGCAAATTTTCGGGCACGACCAATAAAACCGGTATGATGAAATATGATCTTAAGAAAGCGCAGGATAAGTTCTTGCTGCGCAGCGCGATGGTCTTATCTCAAGATAAAAGGCACCCCGGTTATTTGATGCTGTCGGGCGGCGGGTATTATTATCATTATGGAAACGGATATGAAGGTCTTTATAAGAAGAAATACCTTGTCCACACCGATAAGAACCCGTATAACAGGGGTGAAACCGTAAAATTCAAAGGGATTCTCAGGCATACGCTCTTTGGAAAAATGGAACTTCCCAAGATCAAAAGGATTCGAATGACAGTATATGACAGCGGCGGCAAAGAGGTGCAGGATATCACGCTCACAGCAAAAGACATAACGCCCTACGGCACTTTCACCGCGGAATATGCTATTCCGGAGGATGCTAGAACAGGTGGATATAATGCGAGATTTAATATTAAGTCATCGGTAGGGAATGATCAGAGCATAAGCACATATTTTCGGATCGAGGAATATAAGCCCACAAATTTCAGCGTAAGCGGAAAATTCGGAGAAGAGATCAGATTTACCGGAGATTTGGTTGATCTTGATATCACTTCAGCTTATCAGAATAATATACCGATGTCCGAAGCCGAAGGCAGCGTGAGATGGACACTCACCACTTCTAATTTCTATACTTCTAAATATTCGGGATACACATATAGCTGGAACCATGAATATATAACAAAGGAGCTTGGCAAAGAAAGTTTTACACTGGATGGCGAAGGCAAAAAGACCATTAAAAAGCGCATCGACCTCCCATTTAAATCTCCCGGAACCATTACCGCCTATATCACGGTTCAGGATCGTGACAGAAAATCCGTGTCTTATGCGGTTTCAAAGCAGATTTATGATAAAAAGACCTATATAGGGATCAAATTCAATGAATACGGAATTTATGCAGAGGAAAAATTTGATCTCGGAATTATTAATGTCGACACAAAGGGAGATACCGTCCCGGCGGGGAAATTCACCGCTGAGATCAAGAAGGTCGAATTGATACCGGAACGCAAATACAAAGATGAGGTTTTTTATTATACATTCCGTGAAGAGCTTGATAAATGCCGCAAAGATATTTTTAATCTGAAAACAGGACAACACGAGCAGAAGATACTTTTGAAGGAACCGGGCAATTATGAACTTTCTGTAAAGGGTGTGTCCGGCAGGAGAAATAAGGTAGATATCAGCAGAAGATTCACCGTATATGAAAAGAGGATCAAGGACCCCTCTGCGGAAAAACCGAAAGTCCCGTTGCTCAAAGCGGACAAGAGTTCATATAAAGTAGGGGAAAAGATCGTCCTTAGCGTATATTCCCCGTGGGACAATTGCAAGGTAATGATCACAGCGGGCAATGAGGATATCTATTATAATACGGTGCTTGACATCTCAAATGAAACGATAGTTCATAAGATCAAGATCGGCGAAGACTATATAACAGGAGTGAATATCACCGCACAGATCATTAAACCGAGAGGTAAAGAGCAGACCTTTGATATCTATGGAACCGATATTACAAAGCCGAATATACATACTTTAAGCATAGATGTTCATGTTGATAATTCTATTAAGAGAATTATTCTGGATGTCAGCTCGGACAAGGAAAAATACAATCCCGGCGAAACCGTTAAATTGAAGATCAAGGCATCGGATCATAATAAAAAGCCCGTAAAGACAGAGCTCTGTATTTCCGTCGTGGACAAGGGAGTTCTTGACCTTCTCGGATTCCGCTTTCCGAACCCGTTCAATTTCTTCTGGGGATACCTTGACCGCAATGTTTACAATATGGACAATATCCGATACCTGCTTTCAAAAGAGGATTTCATGGCATTTCTGGAAGGCAGTCTGGATCCGGAATTCTTGGATCAGATACAGGGTGGTTCGCATAGATTGGGCTATGATAAAAAAGAGAAGAGCTACAGAATGTCCGCTAAAAGTGTGATGTCGGACGACATGGATATGTCTGCCGAAGTAACCGCGTTAGAGGAAGAGGCAATAGAATTTGAAGGAAAACAGAGTGTTGCAGAAGCGCCCAGCCCCATGAAAAAAGCTAAAGGATCAAGTAGAGCTACAAGAAACGGTGGCGACGGTTTTTCAGATATCGCCCTCCGCAGAATATTCGAGGAATCCACTTTCTATAAAGCATATGCACATACGGATGCGGACGGATATGCGACGCTTGAATTTCCGCTTTCCGACCGCCTTTCAAAGTTCATTATTATGGTGAGCGGCGTTTCACAGAAAGATCTATTCGGATACGGTGAAACATCCATTGATGTAAAAAAGGACCTGATCCTTCGGGAATCGCTTCCCAACTTCCTGCGCCTTGGCGATGATTTCGAAGCGGGTGTGACCGTGACCAATAATACGGAGAAGACAAGGAAAATTAAGGTGATCGCCGAAGTAAAGAATCTCATGATGAAAAAGGATCAGGAGCCGATACAGATACTCAAGCTTAAAGCCGGTGAAACAAAAGAGCTCCGATGGGAATTTCTCGTGCATCAGAAGGGAGAAACGGTCTTCACCTTCAAGGCGACGGACGGAGAGGTTTCAGACGGGCTGGAGCGCAAGGTAAAGGTGTCCGACCCCAAATTCCAGGAAGCGGTGGCTAGCTTCGGACTTGTTAAGAAAGGTATGAAGGAGCTCATAGAGGTCCCTCTTGATACCTTCCATGAGTTTGATAAACTCGAGCTATCGCTTTCCTCTACGGCAATGGTGGGACTGAAGCGCAACTTCGAACTTCTGCGGGAATATCCGTACAGCTGTCTTGAGCAGAAACTCTCCCGGATCTATCCGCTGGTCACATCGCAGGATCTTCTGATCGAGTTCAAGCTCAGCAAATTGTCAAGAGCGGCGATGGGAAAACAGATAAAGAAGCTTTTAAAAGAAGTCGGTAAATTCCAGGCCTCCTCAGGAGGGTTTAAGTATTACCCGGACTCGCTTTATGAGAGCCCGTGGCTCACCGCCTATACCCTGGAATTCCTCTTTCACGCAAGAAGCAGGGACTATAAAGTGGACAAGGATGTGGTCGATAGAGGTCTCGCTTATCTTCAGAGCTATGTGAAGAGTTATTCTGTGGATACAAAATATCCATATTCGCGGGCAGTGGTGTATTCAACGGTATCATACGCTCATTATATTGTCTCACTTTATAAAAAGACATCTCCGAAGGTCATGGAAAAACTCTATAAGGTGCGTGACCGCCTGCCGCTTTCAAGTGTATTGCATCTTTATAAATCTCTTTCCGCTTATGGTGCGGATACAGCGAAAAAACACGATGTACTCAACGATATACTCTTCAACAAGGTGAAGGTCGATCCGACGACAGCCCATTTTGAAAATCAGGAAGATCCCGACTGGTGGTGGATACATGAAAGCAATATCAGGACGACAGCGACGATACTCTATGGGATGTTAGAGTCAAAGGGCAAGTTCCCGCTTGCCGAAAAGGCGGCCCGCTGGCTAACGGAAGCCACAAAACAAAAGCGCTATATTTCCACACAGGAAAATATTCGGTTATTTCAGGCATTTGAAAAATACTACAAAATATATGAAGCTGAAACACCCGATTTCGTCATCGAGGCAATGATCAACTCCAAAGTCATCGCAAAGGAGAAATTCAAAGGCAGGGATGTGGAGGCGCGATTTACTCAATTGATGCTTTCAGAATATAAACCGGGTGAAATGCTGAAATTAACCTTCAATAAAAAGGGTCCCGGCCAGCCGTATTATCTTCTGAGAATGAAATACTTTCCCAAGGGCGAGCTGCCGTCTATCGACCGTGGGTTTGAGGTTATCAGGGAATACAAACCTCTCGACGGATCAGAATGGAAGGGATATTTCGAGGCCGGCAAAAAGTATCTGGTGGAGATCACGGTGAAGAATACACAGGAAAGGCATTTTGTTATGCTCAATGATTATCTTCCCGCAGGACTCCGAGTTCTCAATCCCGCATTCCGCACCACCTCGCCGAAGGATCTGCAGAAGACCAATCGCAGAAGTTGGTGGGGCTCCTGGTGGGGCGGCTTCTACCGCAGCGAAATATACTTTGACAGTGTGAAGGTGTTTGCTGAATATTTACGCGCCGGCACTCACAAGTGGACATATCTTGTGGAGTCGACCAATTACGGAAAATTCACCGCACCTGGTACATATGTTGAAGAAATGTACAATCAGGAGGTTTTCGGCCGAAGCGAAAAGAAAATACTGGAGGTAAGATAATAGCAAGGGAACCCCTGGATCCCCTTGCGGTGTGAAGTGTGAAGTCTAAAGTGTAAAGTGAAGAGAATGAAACAATATTCACACCCGTAACCGGAAAACCATTATTTCGTTTGTTTCATTAAAACCATCCGTCAAAACAATAGAACGCCGGAGCGAATTAAGATATGGGACACGCCGTACTCCGCAGGAGTTCGACTGTCCCGATGTAAAAGTACTAAGCGGAGAGTTGACAGGAAGCGGAGCGTGTAAACTCTTCGCCCCGTTAGAATCAAACGCAACCATTCTCCACACTTCTTTCCCGTCATTATCGGGCCCGACCCGATAATCCATCTCTCTCTCCTTCATTTCCCAACTAACCTCCAACCTCCAACCTCTAACCTCTTCTCTAATTATCTCTTTATTTTTTATTGGAAATTGATATAATACTGTATGGCTCTAACATTTCAAGATCTTATTTTAAAGCTGCAGGAATACTGGAAAGAAAGAGGCGCGGCGATACTTATTCCCTATGATGATATGATGGGAGCCGGAACATTTCACCCGGGAACATTCTTTAATTCTCTGAAAGAAACCCCTTATTCATGCTGTTATGTACAGCCGTGTAGGCGTCCAAAAGACGGCAGGTACGGAGAAAACCCAAACAGGTGGCAGAGATATTATCAATTTCAGGTTTTCATACATCCATCTCCCGAAGATATTCAGGCCATTTACATGGGAAGCTTGAAACATATCGGCATTCCCATTGAAGACCATGATGTCAAATTTCTTGAAGATGATTGGGAATCTCCCACTCTGGGAGCTTGGGGCCTCGGCTGGGAAGTATGGCTTGACGGCCTTGAGATCACTCAATTTACATATTTTCAACAGATCGGCGGAGTATCTTTGGAAAAAACACCGGTGGAATTGACTTATGGACTTGAGAGAATCGCAATGTTCATCCAGGATAAAAAGGACATCAAAGACATTGATTGGAGCGAAGATATTACCTATGGTGAGCTTGCGCTTATGTCGGAAGTGGACGGTTCCCGATACAATTTCGAGCATTCTGATCCAAAGGTGCTTTTTGATCAATACCATACATTTGAAAACGAAGGTTACCGTATGCTTGATCTAAAAAATGTTTATGCAGCATACGATAATCTCTTGAAGTGTTCCCATACATTTAATTTGCTTGATGCAAGGGGCGTCATCTCTGTTTCGGAGCGTGCCCATTATATTAAGAAGATAAGGACGGTGGCTTCAAAAACCGCCCAACTCTTCAGAGATCTGCAAGAAGAAGATGAAGTTACAGGGAAATCTAAGTAATCTGGGTCTTGATACCCTTATGAATTTGATATCAATATTAGAAAAATCAGGATTTCTTTCCATTGAACGCGCCGATCAAAATGCCATTCTATATTTTGAAGACGGCACTCTCGTTGGCGCCACGCTGGGAGAAATCCAAGGTGAAGCCGCTATACATATCCTTGTGGACTGGAGTTCTGGTCATTATACTTTTACCGAGCGTATTGTTTCGCCGGTGAGAAATCTAAAAGGAACTGCCTTTCTTGCGTTTAAAGAAGGCATGCGGAAATTTTTTGTTTATTCGTCACTGAATAAGATCAATGTGAATAAAAAGGAGCAATAGCGATGAAATATCTTCTTCTTCTGATCAATCCGGGATCTACTTCAACAAAATTTGGGGTGTATTCAACAAAGGAAGGTAAATGCCTGTTTGAACATGAGATCCTGCATGACAAGAGCAAACTTGAGGAATTCAGTCACCTGATCGACCAAAAGGAATACAGAAAACAATTGATACTTTCTGTAATTGGGGCGGAAGGATTTAAGAAAGAGGAATTCCAGGCTGTTGTAGGCCGTGGCGGACTGTTGAAACCCGGTGAGGGCGGAGTATATATGATCACCCATCCAATGCTGGAGGATCTTGAGACATGTAAATACGGGACGCACGCCTCGAATCTGGGCGCGATCATCGCTCATGAGGTAGCTTCGTCATGGAATGTGACTTCCTTTATCGCGGATTGTGTTTCCGTTGATGAATTCGAACCCTTTGCCCATGTTTCCGGGATCAAGGGCGTTAATAGAAAGGCCCGTGCCCATGTGCTGAATCTTAGGCAAGTGGCTCACATGACCGCGGCAGAATTGGAAATGGATATTGACGATACTCATCTGATCGGAGTTCACCTTGGCGGCGGGATCACAGTTTCGGCGATGCGCTCAGGAAAGTTCATTGATGTCAATAACGCACTACTGGGTGAAGGGCCATTCTCCCCTGAGAGAACCGGGACATTCCCCGTGGAAGATGTTATAGATATGGCATTTTCAGGAAAATATACAAAGAAGCAATTGAGAAAGTTTTTCACTAAAAAAGCCGGTCTATATTCGTATCTCGGTACTTCGGACTTCCGGGAGATCCTCAAAATGATTGAAAATGGTAATGAGGAAGCAAAATTTTATGTTGACGCATTCGCATACCGCATCGCCAAGAGCATTGGTGAAATGGTAACGGTTTTCAGTGGAAAAATAGACGGGATATTCTTTACCGGCGGTATTGCAAGATCAGAGTTATTGATAAACCTCGTAAAAGAGAGAGTTTCATTTCTTGGCCGCATCTTCGTATTTCCCGGACAATTTGAGATGTTCGCTTTGGGAAAGAACATCGAGATGGCTTTGAACGGCACAAAAAAGATCAAGGAATATGAGCAGTGAAATTATTTTTATCAAGGGTAAGAAGGTAACCCTTCGCCCGCCGGAAACCGACGACATCCCACTTTTTACAAAATGGTTCAATGATCCTCAAACCAGAGAGAATCTTTCTATGCGCCGACCGATCACTATGGAAGAGGAAACAAAGATCGTAGAGAAACTCAACTCGACAAACAGTGTATTTCTTGTGATCTGTGAAGCTGCTTCCGGAAGGACCATAGGCAATCTATCAATAGATATCAGCTGGATAAACAGACGCGGCATGTTCGGTATAATGCTCGGCGAAAGAGAAGATCAGAATAAGGGATATGGCCGTGAAGCAATGACGCTTTTCATTGATTACTGTTTCAATGTCCTCAATCTTCACCGCATAGTTCTGGAAGTTTATTCCTTCAATGAACGAGCGATCCATTTATACAAGGATCTTGGTTTTGTTCATGAGGGCACATTCCGCCAGCATTCCTATAAGAACGGAGAATTCTATGATCTGCTCTATATGGGACTTCTGGATACCGAATACAAATGATATAATGAAAAATGAAGGAAGATAGATTAAGTAAATGGGAAATTAATAAAGGAGGAAATAAATGAAAAGAAATCTTCTAGTACTCGTCATCATCAGTCTTGCGCTTTTTGGCGGGTGTTCGGAGAAAGCTGATCTTCAAACATTTCCATTGACAGGTAACTCAGGAGAGGGCATATATTCTTCCCATAGTTCTACAAGTATTGAGGATGTTGTCATTCCAATATTGATCAAGAAAGAATATTATAATGAGTTATTTATTGAGAATTATGACTCGTTGCCATCAAAAATGTATTTCATTAACTCAATATTGGCAGCGTACAAGAATAATAGCATTTATTTTATGGATATTAACCAAGGCAAGAGATTCATCAATCAATTGGAATCTATATCCATTTCCTTTGCACAAAGCAATGAAGAAAATATTGAAGGCATCATGAAGCGCTTAATGGCATTAAGCAAAAATATACCTGAAGAGTCAAACGCAATCCATACAAGTGTAATTGAAGCAATTATCCTGTTGACAAATGCAATTCTGGGGGAATCACAAGAGTTAGCCTTTATTGTTCCTGCGGGTCTCAACTCTTGGAACGACATTGTTTCTTTCTTTTATGATTCAGAAACGCAAGCAATAATTACATCAATCCTTATTGTTTTGGTTGTTGGAATATTTCTCAAAGGTTGTAATACTGAACAGGATGGCTATGTCTCTTGGAATAAAAGAAGAAACTCTACCTGCTGGAGTTCCTGTGTAGTTGCCGCTCGCCGGGTTGGTGGTTTAGACTGCTCGGAGTTGATTAAGAATTATATAAGATGCGTAGAGGGGGGAAGTACATATGATGATGGACGCCCAGGTACCGTTTTGAGTCAGGATCTCGATTGCCTATCGGACAAATATTAATGGAAAGTGAATGAGGTGAAAATGAAGGGAAAGACAAGTATTCTTCCCATCATTGTATTTGGTATCTTATATTTGATTGTTCTCTACCTGATGATATACCTTTCAATTTACTACAATAAAAGGATTTTAGTAATCCTCCTGCCTTTGATCGCTGTTGTACTCCCGCTTTTAATTCACCAATTTACTGAGATAGAAAAAGTATTTACATTGAAGTCCGGATTCTTCAGATTCAGCATGACAAAAGAAATAAGAGGATTTATCAAAGGCACCTTGATCGGAGCTCTTGGAATGTTTGCTCTTGTGTTTTTTAATTTATCAAGTGGCCGGATCTTCATTTCCTCATCCTTGAACTATTACTTAATAGATTATATTCGTTCGCAAAACCCAATATTATTAATCGGATTGTTTGGGATTTTCATTCCCGTATTCGAAGAGCTGCTCTTCCGGAAAATGTTATTGGAGCGATTGATGAATAAGGGCGGTGCTTTATTTGCCATCCTAGTCTCATCAATTATATTTGCGCTTTTTAATCTCATTTTCCCTGTGTATATTGGGCTTCTACTCGGCCTATTATATTCAATCCTATACGTGTTCTACAAGAGAATTATAATCAACATGATCATCCATTCAGCATACAACATAATGTTAATGCTGATTGTCCTTGACCGTATGCAGTTTTCCCGATTGGTCGGGCTTGTATTATTCATCATTTGTTTGGTCTCGTTTGTTATTCTCAGTATTAAGGGAGAAAAAGGTCATTTTGATTTTAAAAAAGTTAAAAAAGGCCGGGAGTACTTGATTTTAATGATCTTGCTGGCTATCTTGGTCCTGATTTATAAATACATTGTCAATAAAATATTTCTTCCCCCCGTTGACCTGTTTACTCCCTTGATCATTTTATATATGGGTTTCAGCCTAGTTCTGCTGTTTTTCTTGAAATCCAAACAAAAATATCTATTGGTGCCATTGGTATTAGTAGTGTTTATTGCCGGTTCTGTTTTAATGAAGGACAAGGTAGTGATAGAGTCCAGAATGAATACTGAAGTTAACTATGATTTCGGTTGGAGTATGGAGGGCGGTATAGTGAGCCTTTCCGTATTCTCTGATGACAGCCCGCCAAGTTGCGAGCGAACGGATTTCTATAAAATTCAGGATGATTTGTCTTTTTCTTACATTAGTTCTTTCAATGGTGTTGTTTCATCGGAGTATAAGGCTGGCAAAATCAATATTTATTCCCGTCCTTTTAAATACGAAATTGACATTATAAGCAAAAAGCTGAGTTATGTCGGCAAAGAGAAGGGACGATGGGATTACCCTTATGTAAGGGAACGCGCGAATCATACCTATCACTACTACAAGGATCATGTAATAATTGATAAAGGAAAGTCGAATGAGGCCCAATTCGATAAAAGAAAGAGAGAATATATAGTAACATCGGAAAGTGGCGATCACTTCGTATATGTTACTGAAGAAAGAGAATATGTGTTTTATCAGGCGGACTTGACTCAAGTTGTGAAGCATAAGGATTTAATGCGGATGATAACAAAGGCCGGCAGATTCTGGCTCTCTCATGATGAAGATGAGAACACGATAACCGTTTATGATATGTCCGGGGTCGCCAAATATTCGGAAAACTTACCCTATGAAATGAAAATGAGACCATTCAATTCAGCATTTCCGTTACCTGACCTCACCAATGATCTTCTTGTCGGTTTTTCGGGCAATGATCTCTATATGAAAATAGGATCTGAGTGGATTTCTTTTCGGATGAAATGCGATGGCGCGCCAATGGCATTCGTTCAGAATGAGCATATATTTTTTACTCAAATGCCGTCATCACATCGCAGATACCTATACATTTATGATCCGAGCAAAAAGAAATTTCTTACTAAGTGGGAAGACACATTTTTGGGTCCCGTATTTGCAATCAGAATTAATGATAAAGACTACTATCTGGGCAGATGTTTTTATTCTCCGAAACAGCTTGCGCTATTTTCAATCGAGGACTAGTGAAATAGTGTAAATTCTGGCCTTGATGCGTATATTACTATTTTTCGAATTCCTCAATTCCTCAAAAAATTCGATGAGCCGTGGTGATCTTTCTTCGGAAAGAAAGAATGTATCAACGATCATCTTTTGCGGCACCTTCTCATTGATCAGCATTTTCACGGAGAACTTCTTCAGTGAATTAACTGCCGCCCAGTAGAGCAATGGATAATCTTCGACCTTATATTCATTAATACAGATCATCAGCAATTTCAACTTCGGTGTCTTGCCGCAGCTGCTGAGCATTGAGATCCCTTTTTTGTGTTCCGTGTCCAATGCGAGAACTTCAATGAGCTCTCTTTCCGTGGGCGTATATCCCAGCCCCACAAGGGCGGAAAATGCGGTAAAGGCAAGATCTTTATTTTTCAGCTGCTCCTTGATAAGGTCGATATTATCATTTAATTTCAATTTTACGGATAGTGAGATCAGGATCCTCAGATAAACATCGTTGTCGCGATCCGAAGCAAATTTATCTTTGATGAATGATGCCGCGTCATCATTGCCCTGAAAGATGGAAACAACTGCTCTCCATTGAAGTGAAGAGATCTTCCCTGAGGCGATATTATTCCATATCCACTGCAACGACTCACTGCCCATTGCAGCGAGGGTATTTCTTGCGTCATCCACCTTTGTCTTGTTGTCTCCGACCTGCCACAAAGACGCGGTCTTGAAAAGGTCTTCAATGCCTTCGCTCTGCAGAGCAGGGATAAAGAGAAGTAATATCAAAAGGAGTATACTAACTCTATTCATCGATGCCTACTCCCAGAAATCCCCGGATCCAGATGTCTTCGTTGCCCGCTTGCCTATCGGTGTAGGTGTCGTCACCGCCGCCATCTATGAAAAGCCCGAATGACGCTGTATCTCTGCTGAGCGAGCCGTCCCCGAGTATCAATTTTTTCACGCCCGCATAGGAATCATTTCCTGCCTCATTGAAAAAGAGTCCGACTCCGTTCGCGTGGCCCGCGCCCATTGTTATGCCTGAACCCTGATAGGCGTCATTGCCATCCCCTGAGTCGCATAATATCCCGACTGCGAGATCATGTCCTCCGCCCATACCCACACCATCCAGCAGCGTATAGGTATCTGCCCCGCCGCCATCTGAAAGGATGCCGGTGGCGAGATGAATGCCCGAGCCCTGCCCGTAAATGTGTGCGGTATAATTATCATTTCCTGCTCTGTCCCAAAGCATGCCCAGTGAAAACCAATATCCGGCTCCCTGAGCGTAAACCTCAGCGGAGTAATGATCATTGCCTTCTCTGTCGGACAGCAGCGCTATTCCTCCGGCGAATCCTTCACCGCGGTCGCCGATGGAAAAGCCCTGTGAAAGTGATTGATATCTGTCATTGTAAAGGGGTTCATGAAGGAATCGCTTTTCAATAATATATGAGTCATTGCCTTTGCGGTCATCCAATACCGCAAGCCCAGCCGTAAAAGCGGCGGCCTGTGAATATCGAGTGGCGCTATAAATATCATTGCCTTCAAGATCGATCAAATATGCCGCTCCGAATTGCGCGGCTGCCTGGGAGAATTCTCCTCCGCGGTAGATGTCGTCACCTCCACTGTCAAGAAGGTACGAGAATCCCAGGACGGCATTACCCTGCGCTTCGCCCTTGTAAAAAGTATCCGATCCTGAAAGTTCCAAAAATACTGATGCGCCCATCAATGCGCAGGCGGGCTCCGCTGTAACTTTTTCGCATTGTCCTGTCTTTATATAGATGCGTACCTTTCCGACGGTCTTTTCGAATTTCACCGGCTTGTCACTTCTATCTACTACTATGAGATAATCAGAAAGAGTATTGCCGTTCGGCACTCCCACAAAGAAATATCCCGGGATATCAATTTCTTCAACCGCATCCCAATCGACCTCATTCAAGAACCGGATCATTTTATTGAAGCGATAGAACGCGTCTTTAAAACCCGCTTCTTCATATATTGAGAAGATCTCTTCGGTGGGAATATCTTCGTTACTGCTCAAAACTACTTTATCCTCATCCGATAGAGCGGAATAATGCAACGCAAAGTATTGATCCAATGCTGCTGCGGCCTTCAGGGCTTTGCCTGGCTTTCCCTTGATCCTTTTTATCGCTTTTGCCTTTTTGAGCGGCTTTCCCTTCGGAAAGGGGTTATATTTGAATTCGAGGATCTTATCCACCAGGGAATTCAATTCGTCAAAATTGTCAATGGGTTCATTTAGCATATCCTTGATAATAGGAAAAGCCGCTTTGCCGTCTCCCAGTTCTTTATTGAAGTCAAACGGCGCGGTGACCGAGAAATATTTCTCCGCGTCTTCGATCTTTTGCTTCATCTTCTCAGGCAGCATAGTTGGGCATATGGCGGCGGCCATAAGCATGACCGCCACTGTGATTGCTGCTAATTTCATTTTTTTGGCAGCTTCGGTAATTTAAGGTTGGGCTTATTGCTGAAGTCCGGCATTTTAGGAGGTGCTTTTTTATACTTCGCCATGACTTCTTTTATCCCTCTTTCTAATTGTGAATCGAATCCTTTGCGGTATTGCGCGGGAGTGATCTCTACTTCTATATCGGGATCGGTGCCGTAATTTTCAACACCCCATCCGACATCTTTGAACCAGAAAGAGAATTCCGGCTGTGTAGTGATGGTTCCATCCGACAGGAAGTGCCTCGGCCATATTCCGATGACTCCGCCCCAGGTCCTTTTTCCGATCAAGGTCCCGAGATTTAGGAGTTTTGAGGAGTGGCTGAAAATATCTCCGTCGCTTCCGGCATGTTCATTGGTCAATATCACGATCGGCCCGGCTACAGTATGGGCGGGATATGATTCGGGAACGCCCCATCTTTGAATATCATAACCCAATCTCTTCCGCGCCAGTTTTTCCAGAAGCAATTGAGATACATGACCGCCTCCATTGAAGCGGACATCTACGATCAATCCTTCATATTCGAGTTCCGCAAGAAAATACCGGTGGAATTCAGAAAATCCGAACGCCCCCATATCAGGAATATGTACATAGCCGATCTTCCCGGAGGTCTTTTCATGTACCGCCTTTCGATTGCCTTCCACCCACTCTCTATAACGCAGTCCTACTTCCGACCCGGTGGTCTTGATAAATTCATCTTTTGTTTTTCCGGCAGTATTGGTGATCTTCAGACAAATATAAGTTGCCGCTTTGTTCAGAAGCATTTCTTCCAATGGCAGCTCTTTCTTTACATGTATCCCGTCTATCGCCTTTATCACATCTCCTTTCGTAATTGCCGTTCCGGGGGTCTGTAGCGGTGAGCGGTATTTCTTATTCCAGGTATCTCCTCTTAAAATGCGGGTGATCTCATAACCTTTCTTTTCCTGATTCCAGACAAATTCACCGCCGAGTTTTCCCAACGGATATCTGGGAGGTGTCCTGCGTGAGTAGTCACCGCCGAATTCATAGCAATGGCTCGTGCCCAGCTCTCCCTGCATTTCCCACACGAGGTCGGAAAATTCACTTCTTGATCCCAGACGCGGTATCAATTTTGAATATCTCTTGAAGATTCGCACCCAATCAATATTGGACATCTTCTCATTCCAGAAATTATCTCTTTGCAGTCTCCAGGCCTCGGAAAACATCTGCCGCCATTCTTCAATGGGTTCGATCGCGATCTTTGCCCGTGCCACATTAATATGACCGCCTTCTTCCCCTGATTTACCCGCTGTTTCTCCGGATACCGCGGATTTATTAGAAAACACACGGATATCATCATGACTTCTTATAAAGACATGGTCTTCGGTCAGATAGAAATAATTGGCTCCTGAAAAGAAGCTTTTTACTTTTTTCTTTTCATAATCGTAGATCTTGATCTTTCCGGCAGGCGCCTCGGTATCGAAAATATCATCGGAAAGCGAACCCTGGATCGGAAAATCCAATGCAAATACCAATGTATCTGTCGCTCCAACTTGACCGTAAATTCCAAGAGGGAACGGCATTTCAGCTATTCTTTCCTTGATGCCGCTGAAGTGGATCTTTACATGTACTTTCTTTTTTGCCGCTTTCTTAGCTTTACCCTTCGTGGTCTTATCGTCCTCATCGTCCTTTTCCTTATCTTCAGGAGAATATTCAAAGGGAGCTTTCGTATCCTTTGAAAGAGGGATCACATAGATCTTTTCCGCCCTTGGAAAGCTGAGCTCGAATTGTGTCTGGTCATAGACCGGATCAAATTCGCGAACAGAAATGAAGTAGATGTACTTGCCGTCGGATGAGAATGCCGGGGAGTGATCCCAGAGTATGGGTTCTGTGACCGTTGCTTCTTTCTTCTTGGTGATGTCATAAATGAATATCGCTGTTCTCGTGGTGGATATCTGTGCGGCATAGGTAATAAACTTGCCGTCAGGGGCCCAGCTGAGGGTTTGGATGCCCGAAAACTTATTCTTGTGCACGATGACTTTTTCTTTTGTTTTGATATCGATCAGGAGCACTTCGTTTCGGTGATTCGTCAGAGCGACCATGTCTTTTGTCGGGGATGTGGCGGAGAAAACAACTCTTCCGATATCTTCTTTGATGATAACTGCCCGGTCTCCGGTGCCTGCCTTGAATATCTTGACCGCATCCTCACCGCTTTCATCCGAGATGACTGCGATCTTTTTGCCGTCATGGAAAAACTTGGGTAAGCGCTGTCTTGCCGCTGAAGGTTTCTGTAAGGGGAATACCGGCCCTTCGAAGTTATTCATTGAAAAAACAGACCCTCTGGTGGAATAGGTGATCGCCTTTCCATTGGGTGCCGGTGAGAAATCCTCCAGATAGCTTTTTGCCGAAACGAATTTTCGTGCAACGCCGTCCTTGGTGGAGTGAAGCTCAAAATCTAATTTTTTCACTTTGTTCTTTGCGATATCAAGGATAAACAAGTCGCTTCCAGCATGGAAAACGATCGATTTGCCGTCGGTTGATGCGTTTCTGGCATAGTACTCGTTCATATCGGAGTGTCTATTGATATTTTTGCCGGCCTTATTTAAAGAGTAAATATTGCCAATGCCTTCATGGTCGGAGATGAAATATATCCGCTCGCCTATCCACATCGGAGAAGTCACATTGGTCTTCATGGCGGTCAGTTTATTGAATTTCATTTTTCCGTCAAGGTCTATCCAAAGCTCTCCCGCTGTTCCGCCTCTGTATCTTTTCCATCTGGCGGGATCTCCGGTATTTCGCCCGATAACCATCCCTTTGCCCTTCTGTGCGTAGGAGATATGATTTGCGGGACCAAGGCGCAGCGGGTTTATTTCACCGCTGTTGATGTTCAATGAAAACAGGGATCTTACTCTGGAAAGGGATTCCCTGTAATTCGAAGAAATGATCAATTCTTCAGAATTCTTCCATGCCACGGGGTTGCTGATCGAGCTGAAATAGGTCAGTCTTTTAATGACTCCGCCCTCGATCGGCATGAGGAATATCTCATTAGCGCCTTCCTGAGAACTTGTGAATGCAATATTTTTACCGTCTGGTGATATCACCGGATTAGTGATATACCCCTTGATCGATGTGAGCCGGCGTGCGTCTTTTTTTGAAATATCGAGCTTCCACAGCTCATCCTCACACACAAATACTACGGTTTTTCCGGAAACAGTAGGAAATCTATAATATCCTTTCATGAAGCCTCCTGTAAATATTTATACGATGTATGGATATATAATACTCCATAACACCTTAGATTCATTATACAGAATACTGAAGAATTTGCGAAATTATTCCGCCTTATTCTTCTCAAGCCTTGGACCTTATGCACTTGTATATGTGACGTGTCACGTGAAATGTGATAGATATTCACATCCATAACCGGAAATGAATAATTAAGAAATGAAAGATACAGATTGATTTATAAAATTTTCGCTCTATGCATTTTCGATTAATTTTCGGATATTTTCGATCAGACCAGTATCTTGTAATTCATATGCGAGCTTTTCAGATTTCTTCAATAGAGAAATGCCCTCGAGTTTATTACCCAGGATCAGATTCTCTTCACCCATGCTAAAATAAGCTCTGCAAATGCCATGTTTAAATTTCACCTTCCGGCTTATTCTTAAGTATTTCTTAAAGTGTTTCAGGGCTTCTATATGGTTATTTTTCTTAGAACAAATATGTCCCATATTTTTATATGCAATACCGGTTCCCTTGAGATCTCCGATGCGATTTGATATCTTCAGATAATTACTAAAAAGTTCAAGCGCTTTCTTATATATGCCTTTTTCAAAATAGATTATTCCCAGGTTCACGCTTACTATTGCCATTCCATGAAAATCAGACATACTCTCGAAAAGTGTAAGGCATCTTTTGTAAAGAAGTTCCGCAGTATCATATTTTTTCTTATTTTTATTTATGATGCCGAGATTTACAAGAGCGATAGCGATCCCTTGTAAATAGCCGATTTCTTCGGAGATCTTTAATTGCCTATTGTAATAACGGAGTGATTTGGCAGAGTCTTTCAGATAATTGTACACCACGCCGATATTACCGCTTGCTATCGCCATATCCTTCTTCACATTGCGTTCTTTACTTACCGCATAGAATTTTCCGTAAGCTTCTAACGCCTTATCATAATCACCAAGGTTTAAATATATGCTTCCCAGTGTGTTATAGATACCGGATTGCAGATTAGCGCGCTGTTCACGAGGAAGCTCTTCAGCTAATTTCAGAACTCTTTTATTCTCCTTGATTGCATTATCCATCTTACCTTGTGAATAAAGAAGCCAAGCCCTGATAGTCCCTAAAACTGCAAGTTCGTTTTTAGCTTCCTTCGAGCTCCCGTGAATCATCTCTTTCGCCTTGTCGATACATTCAAAGGCCATATCTGTATTAGCCTGGAGTTTGTATAGATCCGCGCATTTACGCAGCGCCTCCGCCCTCTTCAACTTTCGAATGCTCTTATCTTTATAGATCCTTTTGTAATCTAAGAGGGCATCATCATATCTACCTGTGAAACGGAATATATCACCCCGGTTGACAAGTGCTTGCTGATATAAAGGTATCGCATCCTGATTTTTTACTTACTCATCCTCCTCCAAGGCAAGGCTCTTGGATCATCTTTTTAATTATACTACTTTTTCTTTTATAAATCTTGTGAGTGCGTATCCTCTCTTCTGCATTTCTCAACTTCTGAACATTCGAACCTGTGAACTTGTGAACACTTCTCAGTAATTATCCATTGTCAATTGTAATGTCCACATTACGCGTAATTGTAGGGAAAGCTTGCTTAGAAATGGAGAATGAGGTATCATACTACAGGGTGTATCATATGTTACACGTCACATATTACACATTGTTTAAGGGCTGTTTGAAAATGAGTAAAAAGTAATAAGTAAAGACACGGTACCTTGTGGGAGGTAAATTATGAAAGTCGGTAAAATCAAGTGGTTGCTGAAAGAGCTGTTTGTACTTAAAAGAGAGCAAGTTATAGACAGTGAAACCGAGGAGTCGATAAAAAAGTATTATTCACAAAAAATGAAGCCTGTGAATGTCAAGAAAATGGTCATGATACTGTTCTGGATTCTCGGATCAATTCTTATTGGTGCCGGAATTGTTCTCCTGTTCGCGCACAATTGGAATGTCAGCGCTCACCTCAAAGCAGCCGGTACATTATTGTGTCTTATCTGTGCTCAGATATTTTCCGGATATGTGATCCGTAAGAGATTCGAGCGTAAGATATGGCGTGAATCATCATCCATAATATTGATGCTCATTCTGGGGACTGCTATTGCAACAATTCAGCAGATATACCATGTCGGCGGCAATGTGGAAAATCTTCTGTTTCTGTGGGCAATATCTTCACTCCCGATAATATATCTTCTGCGGTCAAATTCTTCAGTACTCATCTATTTGGCGATTATTACAGGATGGGCCGGAGTAATACAGAACCAGGGCGGTTACGCATCTTTCTACTGGTTATTTATATTTGCATTGATGCCGTATTATTTCAAGTCACACAAACAAAATCTACATAGTGCGGAAAATAAATTTCTCCAATGGTTTCTCCTGCTGTCATTCTGCATTTCCCTGGGATGCGTTCTGGAGAAAGTTGTTCCCGGCCTTTGGATCATTGTTTACAGCTCTTTTCTGGTCATACTGTATTTTATCGGGTTCATATTGGAAAAAGATGAAGGCATTATTTGGAGACGGCCCTTTACTACGATAGCCGCAGGGGGAATTGGAGTAATCGCCTTCATGCTTTCTCAAGATTGGCCGTGGAGGAAGATCGGCCTGGAAAATATCCGATCCGAACTCAGGTTCCATGAAATTCCCGCAATAATTGACTATGTGCTTGTCATAGCGTTTGTGCTTATTGCTTTGTGGCTTTTTATAAAGTGTATGAAGCAGTTGTATAAAAGAAGTTATGACTTCTTCCCTTTGCTTCTGCTATTTGCGATTATTGGATACTTTATTCCTGGAACCGCAAATGTGGTTTTCGGAGTTTATCTGATCTTATTGTGTTTCTCTTTGATATCTCCTGTCTTGAGAAAACAAGCGCGGGACATTTCCTGGTTTGGTCTATTATTTCTTTTTGTTTTTTCTATGAATAAGCTGTTTGCCTATAAAACCGAATCTTTAGGAATTATCCTTTTGATATTTTTCTTTGTTATCTTCGTGATCAGAAGCGGGTTGTTCATAGATCGTCCGGAGCGTGCCCCATATGGTGTGCTTAGATTTATTTGCCTCTTTGGCGGCCTGCTCTTTCTATATATGATCTCGTTTGCCGAAGTTATTGAGGAAATTATGGATAAGGCGCATTTCTTTTTTAAAGATATCTTACTTATCATTACCATTGCCTCAGCCGCGATCTACTATCTCTGGGAATTCATCAAAAAGAATTGGTATATAGGCGTGTTTTTGATAGTGCTTATGCTGCTTCCTATCCTATACATTGTTCATCTGGAGATTTTTGCGGTCATCTTAGTTAATCTGTATTTATTCAGCGTAGGCATAGGAATCACGATCAATGGAATAGTCCGAAGGAACTTTTATTATGCCAATGTAGGAATACTGACGATTTCCGGTATCACACTTACAAGATTTTTTGATAGAGACCTTACTTTTTTAAGTCGAGGTATTATTTTTATATTGATCGGTTCTCTGTTTTTTCTTGCGAATATCTATATAAGCAGGAAGGCAAAAGGAGAGATTAAATGAAGACTAAAACTATTTTACAAATATTTATCATTGTCGCGATGCTGCAGGTCCTGCTTCTTCTTTCTATTATTGTTAGAAAAGAGAACATCCTCAGAACAGGTACTCGGATCAAGATCAAGGTACAGCCGGTTGATCCATACGACGCTTTCCGCGGGCGCTATATAGCGCTTGATGTATCATATAGAATTCCTGAGTCGGATAAAAATGAATACCACAGAGGCCAGAAAGTATATGCCTTGCTTGAAGTTGATAATGAGGGCTTTGCCAGTATCAAGGGCGTTGCGCCTAAAAAGCCTCAATCCCAGCTATATTTCAAAACCTTTGTTCAGAGGGTTAACGGGAGGATCGCTCTTCCTTACGATAGGTATTATATTGAGGATTCCAAGGCCCTTGAAGCGGAGAAGGCATATAAACGATCCAGAGAAAGCTCTTCGGCATATATCAGTGTCAAGATCAAGTATGGCAGCGCTGTTTTAGAAGAATTATACTTGAAAAATATACCGGTATTGGAATTTCTGGATAAAGAAAGCCAAAAATAGTATTTCAGGGACAGTAAGTGAAAGAAGTGAAACACCGTCCCCATATTTAATCCGATGAAATTGAAATGGAAGGGAATATATAAAAACGAAGAACAATTAGAAGTAGGGGAGCTTCCGGAAAATGCGGTGAAGTTCAAAGAGCCGAATACGCCTTCAGAGCTAAATTCGGCAGCGTGGATATATATTATTCCGGTAATTATTCTCGTATGCATTGCAGCTCTTGTCAAGCCGACTTATGTGTTTAATATGGTTTTTTTGGATGTATTTGATATTTGGGGAATATTATTGGCTCTCTTAATGGTCGTACCTCATGAAATTCTCCATGCCCTTGTTCTTCCGAAAGATGCGGAGGCTAATATATGGTTCTATCCTCAAGGCGGTATGGCTTTTGTGCATTCTGCTTTTCCCATTTCAAAATCAAGGTTTATTATTTTATGCCTTCTCCCGAGCATCATCTTTGGTTTGACGCCTCTTATTATTTGGCTTTTTATCCCAATGGAGTTCAAAAAATTGTCAAGAGTGTTATTAAGTTTTGCCTTTTTTAGTTTACTATTTGGCGTTGGAGATTATTTGAATACTTTTAATGCCGCAAGACAAATGCCGAAAGGTTCCATGACTCAACTCTACGGTTTTAATTCGTATTGGTTTCTCCCACAATAAAGACATTAGTGGACCCAGTGAACCAGCAGCCCGGTAGAACATACGAAAATGCTATTCACCTTTAGGATTATTGACACTTAGAAAAACTCAAAATGTTAGCCAGGCACCGTCTTTATATCCGGCTTTGCGTTTCATTCTTGAAATGGTATAATTAATCAAATGAAGAAAGGAGAAATCATGGATAAAAAGGGTAATATTAGAAAAAAGATGCAGATAACTTCCCGGAAAACGGATAAAATAGTCATGAAAGGTATTCTTTGGATTCTGGGGATATTTGTCGGCTTGCTGATATTGATAGCGTTAATAGGGGAGCTCTCCGACAGGATAGGGAAAGCTTCACTTCGCCCATATAGGAAGAGATTGGATACCTATCTTGAGAAATATCAGGAGACTGTGAAAAATAACAGCATGGGTCAATATGAGGATGAGTCGGATGAAAATGCGTGGGATCATTACTCAAACGGAAATTTCGCGGAATTTGCATCCAGCAAAAGTATTATTCTGGCTGATTATGACAAAACGGAGCTCTCTGAGGATGTAATAAGTGAAATTGAAAAATACTCCGGGCTGGAAGAATCGATATTGAAAGGAGCGAAATGCAAGTATTGTCATATCCCTTATAATTTCAAGGACCAGGAAAATGCAAGATTTCCCAAAATTGTGGTATTAAAGCAGACTACGAAATATATGAGCGTTCTTGCGAAATATTATCTAAACAATGGGAAGAATGAGGAGGCATTAGAAGTCCTGAAAGCAGGATTTATTTTATCCGCGGATCTCCCGAAAGGTTTTCCCACATTGATTTCCGAGATGATCAAGACCGCTTGTGACTCAATATTGTTATCTGCGGTAGAGTGCGGTATAAGTAAGGATTCTTTTCGAGGTGCCGAGCTTCAGGAGATCTCGAAGATGCTGCGCTCAGAGCATGGAAAAAATATCGCCGAAACAGTATATTTTGAGCAATTACAGATGGTGTATATAGTCGAAAATACTTCATGCATTGAACTCATAGATGTGATGAGCATGAGCAGCCGTGGGGATCGGGGAACTCCAAATTTTCTAAGACAGATGTATGAATATTTTTCCTTCCGGCTCCTCTTTATTAAGACCGGTTTTTCACCGTTTATGAGCTTGGCGAATGGTTACGAACCGATTACAGAATTGTATGAAAAGATCAAAAATGCCAAATGGAATGATATTTACACAGAACAAAGCAAGTATGAAAAAGAGATTCTCAAATCAATGATATGGCGAATTATTTATCCGGGACTTGATTATGTATACCTCAAGTTCCTTGCTACTGACCAGAGAATGAAACTGGTCGATATCGCTGCACAACTGAAAAAATATAAGGGTGAGAAAGGGGAGTATCCCCGGGATCTAAATGTACTGGGGCTTGATCCTGAGATCCTTCTGGATAATATGTCCGGCGCCCCGATTGTTTATGAGATTCTGGAGGCCGGGAAGATAAAATTGGGAATTGACATTGAGAAAGCAACTATTCCGGATGAAAATCCTTATAAAAAGGCATTTAAATATTTTGAACCGATAATTTTGAATTAACTTGAATTTCTTGGACAATCTTTGCATTTGCTGCAAATTGAGTTGTTTTTAAGATTAATTGCAATTCGTCATGTCGCAATTGCGACATGACGACACAACCAAACGTCACATGTCACACGCAAAATGCGCTTGAGGGCGCATTTTGCACTTGACAAAGAACATCCGAAACATTATAATGTTCACTTGACGCGGGGTGGAGCAGTCTGGTAGCTCGTTGGGCTCATAACCCAAAGGCCGGCGGTTCAAATCCGCCCCCCGCCACCAATTTTTTTGGGCGGGATAGCTCAGCTTTGGTTAGAGCGTACGGCTCATACCCGTAAGGTCCGGGGTTCGATCCCCCGTCCCGCTACTTTTAGAGGAATATGTATAAGATCATCCCTGCACTTCAGGGGATTTCGGCAGATTTAGATCACATTTTTATCGGTGTTTCCGGTGGTCCCGACTCCGTATTTTTACTTCATTCAATGGTAAAATCCAATGAGAAAAGCGCAAAAGTCATTACTGTCCTGCACTTTGATCACGGATTAAGAAAAAACGGCTCAGTAGATGACCGTAAATTTGTTGAATCGCTTGCAAAGGATCTCGGTGTAAAATTTATTTCAGGCAAACCCAAAACCAAGCCTTCGGGCAGTATCGAGGCTTGGGCGAGGGGCGAGAGATATGCGTTCTTCAAAGAGCAGCTGGCGGTATCAGGCAGCGCAACGATCTTTCTGGGGCATAATGCCGATGACATTTTGGAAACCTTTTTGATGAAGATCCTGTCCGGAAAAGGAGCTGATTCTGTATTTTCTCTGGGTTCGCACGCCACCGTGGACGGACTGACCATTCTTCGGCCATTGTGGAAGATCTCAAAGGAATCAATAATTTCCTCCTTGAAAGAAAGCTCGGTCCCGTACAGAATAGACCCCTCAAATGATGATGACGCATTTACCAGAAATTACTTGAGAAATCGTGTGATCCCGCTGCTAAGAAAACGCTTCTCCGGCTGTGAAGAGAACTTTCTCAATTTCTACAGCAGCGCTAAAGACCTTATCAGTCGCGAAAGGGAGCAGATGGCACCCTTTTACAAAGCTCTTTTTTCGTATTCTCTTGGAGTTTACCGCGCACCCCTGCCGAAGGAGATCACCGGTGAATATTTCGAGGCCTTGAAAATGCTCGGCACCGATATTCTGGGAATTCCGCATAAGCGATTTAACCGCTCCCTTTTCGAGGAATTGAGAAAACATAATGCCACTCCCGGCGGAAGTTATTTGAAAATATCTGAAAATTATTATATATTTAAAGGTTACGCTCATTTATTTGTTCTGCCTTCAGTATTTGCGGAAAAATTCTCTTTTTCGAAGATGACGATAAGTGATGGATCCGTTATTTTGCGTATTCCATTCGCGAGCTGGGTCATCAGTGGAATTGAAGATGCCATGACTATTGAAGTTATCCACGAAGGCGACCATAAAAAGAGCGGCACTAAGATTTCTGATATCTTTAAAAAGAAACGGATTGATGGTTTTTTAAGGGGAGTTTATCCCATTATAAAACAGGCCGGCATTGTTGTCGCCGTTCCGGGCCTTTTTAATGATGCGCCGAATATAAATATTTTACCGGAGGAACGATGAAGAAGAATTTTCTCAGAGACATATTGATAATTGTGGCTATAATGACCTTGGCATATGTACTTGTCAAAGTGGGAATGAATATCTCTATCGCGCCGATCGATCTTTCACGATTTGATCACGAGTTGGCAAAAGGCAATATCAAGGAAGTCATTTTCATAAACAAGACCATCAATGGGAAATTTAACACAGAGATAGAGATCGACCAGAAGAAATTCTGGGAATTCCGAACGCAGCTTCCGGATATGGAGATCAAAGAGATAGTAGATGAGCTCGTAAAAAAGAATGTGAAGATCGGTGTGAAGGAAAAGGGCCCCTCATTCTTTGAGATACTTTCTACTGTCGGCTTTCTGGGCTTGACAATGGTCATAATCTTCATGATATTCAAGCAATTGAATTCGGCTAATTCCAATGCGACATCTTTTGGAAAGGTGAAAACCAATATACAGAAAGATGTGAAGATCAAATTCAGCGATGTCGCCGGCTGTGTTGAGGCCAAAAATGAATTGGAGGAGATAATAGAATTTCTGAAAAATCCCAAGAAATTCACAAAGCTCGGCGGAAAGATACCCAAGGGCGTTCTTCTTATAGGAGCTCCCGGAACGGGTAAAACCCTGCTGGCGAAGGCCGTCGCGGGTGAGGCCAATGTACCGTTTTTAACGGTTTCCGGCTCGGAATTCGTTGAACTCTTTGTGGGTGTCGGAGCCTCAAGGGTCCGTGACCTCTTTAATAAAGCGAAGCAGCTCGCTCCTTCGATCATATTCATAGATGAGATAGATGCCGTAGGCAGGCACAGAGGTGCCGGACTGGGCGGTGGACATGATGAAAGGGAGCAGACATTGAACCAGCTTCTTGTGGAAATGGACGGCTTTGAATCCAATGAGGGCGTGATCATTATTTCCGCAACAAACAGGCCTGATATTCTTGATCCGGCACTCTTGCGCCCCGGAAGATTCGACAGAAGGATCGTTGTGCCGATACCTGATGTTGTTGGGAGAAAGGGAATTCTGAAGGTCCATACCAAGGAGATCCCTCTTCACAAGAAAGTCAATTTCGTAACCCTGGCAAAGGGTACCCCGGGTATGTCGGGCGCCGACCTTGCCAATCTGGTCAATGAAGCGGCTCTGCTGGCGGCAAAAAAGAACAGAGCCAGCGTGAAGATGGAGGATTTCGAAGAGGCAAAGGATAAGGTATTGATGGGCCTTGAGAGAAAATCCATGATACTTTCACCCGAAGAGAAAAAACTCACCGCTTATCATGAGATGGGGCATGCGCTCGTGGGGCTTATGATGGTACACGGTGAGGACATTCACAAGGTTACCATAATTCCCAGAGGAATGTCGCTGGGCGCAACGGTACATCTTCCTAAAAAGGAACTGCATAATTATTCAAAAGAGTATTTAATAGACAGTGTCACAACGCTATTGGGAGGACGCGCCGCCGAAGAGGTTTTTATGAATACAAAAACCACAGGTGCCGAGAACGACCTGCAGAGAGCTACAGATATCACGAGGAAAATGGTCACAAAATGGGGAATGAGCGAAGAGCTGGGTCCGATGTTCTATTCTTCCAATGATAGTGATGAGATCTTTTTGGGTCGAAGCATAGCCGTTCAAAAGACAATAAGCGAAAAAACGATAGAATTAATAGATATTGAGATCAGAAGAATGATCGAAGAGCAATTCGAATGCGCCAAAAAAGTCTTGAGGGGAAATAAAGACCTTGCGGAGCATATTGCGGAAACATTGATAATTAAGGAAGTGCTCACCGGTGAACAATTGAAAAGAATGGTAAAGCGCTTTGAAGTAAAGAAAAAGTGATCGGGTGAATAGAAGGCATCTGATTCTATTTACCTCGGTTTTATCCGTTGTATTTCTTGTTTTTATTTTTATTCTGATGGGAGGTGCTAACCCCTTTTCCTTTTTCTGGAACCTCTTAAAAGGGGCGCTCGGCAGCACCTCCGCGATATCCTATTCACTTCAATTCATGACACCGCTCTTGTTTACCGGCCTTGCATGCGCTGTCGCGTTTCGCGCCGGGCTGTTTAATATCGGTGTCGAGGGCCAACTTATTATCGGCGCTCTTTGCGCCGCTATGGCGGGTTATTATATAAATATTCCCTGGCGGCCCGCGCATCTTTTTATTGTGATGCTATGCGCTGCCGGAGGCGGCGCGCTCTGGGCGCTGATCCCGGCTTTGCTGAAGGTTTATCTGAATATCAATGAAGTTATCGTAACGATAATGATGAATTATATCGCTTTGAATCTCACTAATTATCTCATCATGGAAACACCGATCAGAGTAGACCGTTCGCTGCCGTATTCTCATAATGTACTGGGCACCGCATTGCTGCCGCGTCTGGAATTTCTTTCCAGTGACACCTCCCTTAACTCGGGGTTCATTATCGCCGTTGTGCTTGCTCTTGCTTTGGCATATATTTTCAGGAAAACTGTCTTCGGCTTTACAGTTGACGCAATAGGGGAAAATAAGAAAGCTTCGATCTTCGCCGGATTTCCGGTGAAGAAATACATAATATTTACCATGCTTTTATCCGGCGCCATCGCCGGCCTCGCCGGTTTCGAACAGGTGTGCGGGGTTTACAAGCATTTCGTATCCCCCTTTCCGGAAGGGTACGGATATCTGGGTATAGCGGTCGCTTTGATGGCCGCGAACAAGCCGCTGTTAATTATGCTGACCGCGGCTCTTTTCGGGATCTTTGACGCGGGAAGTTCTTATGTCGATATCATCTCCTCTGTACCGAGGGAGATCATATATATAATAGAAGGGCTTCTGATTATCGCGGTCTCTATAAGGTTGGGAAGGAAAAAGGAGGAAATTCATGTTTAAGGGAACGACAGTTGCACTTGTGACACCATTTACAGACGATGGAAAAATTGATTATGACGCATATAAAAGGCTATTGGAATTTCACCTGTCATCTCATACCACGGCTCTGCTTATCGGCGGCACCACAGGGGAATCTCCAAGTATAAATGATGATGAGCTGGAAAAATTGTTTCGGCTCGCTGTCGCGAAATTAAAGAACCACATCCCTCTTCTCGCGGGCACCGGCACGAATAATACGAAGGCCTCCCTGAAGAAGACGATGATGGCAAAGGAAACGGGCATGGACGCCGCGCTCATCGTAGCGCCCTATTACAATAAACCGCCTCAGGATTCGCTGTATCAGCATTATGAGTTCATTGCCAAGAAAAGCCGCTGGCCGATCATCCTCTATAATGTTCCCGGCCGTACCGGCGTGAATATCTCTCCCGATACTGTGGGTCGATTATCAAAATTGAAAAATATAATCGGCATCAAAGAAGCATCCGGCTGCATGAATCAGGCAATAGAGATCAAGAACAGGGTCAAGGACACATTCCTGATGCTTTCAGGCGATGACCTTACTCTTCTGCCGTTTCTTTCTGTGGGCGGACATGGCGTTGTATCTGTTTCTGCTAACCTTATTCCCAAGAAGGTACAGAAGGTCATAGACCTGTGGAATGCGGGTAAGGCTGCGCAAGCGCAGAAATTCCATAATGAACTCTATCCACTTCACAAGGCAATGTTCGTAAGAACAAATCCTGTTCCGGTAAAAACCGCTCTATACCTTCTTAATATGGTGAAGAATAATTTCAGATTACCGCTTACACCCATGCCCAAGGATGAAATGGACCATTTCCGCGATATACTGATCGACAAGGATGTATTATGAAAAAAGGCGTTGGGGTTGCAGGCGCCGGCGGAGACATGGGTATTCGCGTAGCACGGCTTCTGGACCTGAACTCGCGTCTCTTTTACAAGGTGGGATTGGACAGCGTGTCCGGAGAGAATATTGTTTCCAATGCTGCCGAAATGAAAGATATTGACGGCATTATTGATTTTTCCTCTCCCGTTCTCGCGCTACGGTCGGCAAAGCGCGCCGTTGAACTTTCGATACCGTTCGTTTCCGGGACTACCGGATTTACCGAAGAACAATATGAGCAATTACGATCATACTCAAAGAATATTCCGATACTGCATTCCCCGAATATGAGCGTGGGAGTGAATGTTATGTTCTCCGCCGCACGCTTTCTGGCGGAGCAGCTGAAGGATTTTGATCTTGAGATCATGGAGATCCATCATTCCAGAAAGGCCGACTCTCCGAGCGGCACCGCCTTGAAATTATGGAAATCGGCCTCCTGCGGAAGAGATCTGAAAAAGGTTAACGGCCGCTCAGGCGCCGTCGGGCCCAGAGATAAAAAAGAATTTGGAATAATGTCCATAAGAGGCGGCGATGTCGCCGGCGAGCATACACTCTTTCTTATGGGCAAGGGTGAAAGAGTAGAGCTTACGCACCGGGTATCCGACCGTGATAATTTTGCTGTCGGCGCGATCAAATGCCTGTTATTTCTCTTTGACAAGCCCGCTGCTTTTTATGAAATGAAGGATATGCTTTCCGAATAAAAATATGCAGAGGGGAATTTGGCTCTTCCTTATCTTCGCTCTGACAATGCTTATGCAGAGGGCTTATTGCGCACGGATAGACCTTTTTAATATATCCGTTGAACCTCATACTTCCCTGAAGATCGGCAATGAGCAGATGCTGAAGTGGGATAATTTCTGGGCATTTAAGGTCAGCGGGATAACCGATCCGTCTTCATTGCCCCGTCCGCTGATCAGATTTATTGACAGAAGTGATTTTAAGGGGGAAGTAAACGGTATACAAAAGGAATTCGTTTCCGGCTTTGCCACCCCCGCTCGTTCCGAGATCATCATTTTGCTGCCTTTCAAAAATCCGGGCTTCCCGATAAACGGCATGGACGAGCTCATCAAACACGAGCTTCTTCATTTAGCGGTGTATGGCGTCGGCGGGGAGAATGTGCCTCTCTGGCTTAATGAGGGAATGGCGCAATTCTACTCCGATCAATACCCTGAGAATATCCTTTACTGGACATATGTATTTTTTATGCGCCTGCCTAAACTTCAGGAGATTTCGGGAATGGAATTCTATTCCTTTCCGAAGATCAATTACCCCTTCTCGTATGATCTCGTTTCGTATCTGGACCGAAGATTCGGCGAAAAGAAACTCTGGATGGTTTTAAGGCATTTAAAGATAAGAGACGGCAATGAGGAAGCTTTTAAAACTGTTCTGGGAGTCAGCATCGTGGAGATATACGGAGATTTCCGCAAGCAATTAAAAAAGCAGATCTCGCCTACATTTTTCTTTACCCCTCAATTTCTCTTTATCCTTTGCGCCCTGCTCCTGCCTTTTGTTTATATACTGCGAAGAAGGCGGTTCAAAAGATGGATGGAAATGCAGGTGGAAGATGAATAGAAATCTCCTTCGATTATTTATTCTCGCCTTTGTGCTATTGCTCGCGGTCTTCGCCGTGATGAAAATAGTCAATGAGATGTCAGCAAGACGGATCTGGTTGGCGGAAGAGATCTCAAATGGGGAATATAAAATATTGTCTGAGAAGGGCGAAATAATTATTTCTTTTTCAAAGCTTCTGAATACAAGGGATTTCCGGGATGTCGCCGGTGTGTATATATCTCCGGATGAGATCAAGGTCAACCCGGAAAAGATCTTTGACATTCTTGAAAAAAGCCGATTGCCGATAATACTTCTGGAAAAAATCAGACAGCCGGATCCGGGTGAATTGCCGGAATTCTTCGCTTCCCTTCCGCTTATGCGTGGTCATATGATCCCTTCGGATGAGTGGCAGCAGCTTTCTGATAATAAGAGAGTCCTCAGATTTCGCAGAGCGGTGATCGAGCGGTCGGTGCATGTGATCTTTCTTCCTGAGAATTCCGCTTATATACGGACAAAATTATTCCCGTACTTGAAAGCTTTTCGAATGCCTTCGCAATTATCTTCCCTACGCTCTTTTAATTTAGCCCGCACACTGGAGAGATTATTTCTCCTCTTTGCCATTATCGCCTTCTCCTTGATATTGAGCCATCTTCTGTCCATGAAGCGCCTGGATATGCTCATTATTTTCCTGGTCGGTATATCTCTGATCGCGTCCTATGCCGGCGGCCAGAGGGTGTTCACGAATATACTATCGGTCACATTGGTGATCATCTTTGTCCTTTACAGTTTTAACGGTATCTTGCAGGGTAATATGGATTTTTTCAGAATCAGCGCCGCTTCGCTGCTGATAGGGTTGGTAATATACGTCCTCCATTCCCAACCGAAATTCGCTTATTATCTCTTGAGATTCAGAGGTGTAAAAGCGGTATTTTTCATTCCTCTGATCATCGTCTTTTTCCAAATTGTTTTGTATATAGTTTCTGAGAAGATCGAGGTGAAAAGGCTTCTCCCGCTATTCTCGATACTTTTTCTAATAGGCCTTTTTGTGATCCTTTCCAAGAGCGGCAATTGGAAAATACTCCCGTCCGCTTTTGAGAACAAATTGAGAGCGATATTTGAAACAGGCCTTTATGCCCGTCCCAGATTCAAGGAATTCCTTTTCGGCCACCCTCTTTTATTTCTGGGGATACGGATGTTTAAAAAAGACAAAAGATATGTCCTGCTGCTGCCATTTGGAATGGTGGGACAGATATCTCTTATTAATTCATATATGCACTTCACGCACCCTCTTCATGTGATACTTCTCTCCTCCCTATGGTCCCTTATATTCGGTGTGATAATCGGAACGATACTATATTACATTATTGATGCGGTAGGCAGAGGTTTAAAGAGATTATGAGAAATAGAAAGCACTTTGACATATTTGCGGGATATTTCGGCGGTGGCAATGTTGGCGATGAACTTATCCTGAAGATGGGCCTTTCTTACGCCGACCCTTCAAAAACCGTTTGCGTGATCTCATCAGACCCATGGTTCACCAAGGATAAATATAATGTACGTTCGATACATAAATACAATATTTTCGCGCTGATATATTATATGTTCTACGCTAACCGCCTGATCTTTCCCGGCGGCGGCATCTTTCAGGATATGACATCATCCAGATCATTGTATTATTATTTGGTGATCGTTCTTCTGGCAAAACTCTTCGGTGTTCGAGTGGAAATGTACGGCATGGGACTGGGGCCTTTCGTGAATTATCTGAATCGAATCCTTACGGTGAATATCTTGAAAAGGGTAGATCATCTTCAAGTGAGGGACGAGAAATCCATGAAATTTCTGAAGGGTATGAGAAAAAACCGCGCGTATCTTGGGCCGGACACACTTATGAAGTTCAGCAATTCGTTCTTAATGAATAACCCCGGCTCCTCGGCAGATACCTTTACCATCGGGATCAATCTTCGTCCCTGGCACAATGTAAAACGGCTGATCAAAGAGATAGTCCTTGTATTGTCAGAGTTGAAGTCAGACCGTAAGGTGGCATTCTTTCTGATACCTTTCTCCCACGCTGATGAGAAGGTATTGAGAAGACTTCTGCCGTATCTCAACACCAATACCTATATGATCGATATCAATCCGGAGAACGCCTTTGACCTTATCTCGACATGTGACCTGACGATAGGAATGCGGCTGCACTTTAATATGATCGCGCAATTATTGGAAAAACCCTCGATAAATATCGCCTATGACCGAAAATGCCGGGATGTACTGCATGCGGGCGATTCACATTTTATTTTGAATATGTCAAGGATCACGCGCCGTAATTTCGCGAATCACTTTGAAAATGCGCTGAAGATATCCGGTTATCCCCGTTCCGCAGGCTGATCGTTCCCGCTATGAACGAAGTGTGAAGTCTGAAGTGTGGAGTGTAAAGTAAAGAATCGAGAAAAGACAATATACGAGAGATAGACTGGATGCCACGCTTTCGCTCTGCATGACACGATCGTTCGCGTGGCGAACGAGGTGCGAGGTGAGCAAGTAGAAGGTGATAGGTTTGTAGGTTGATAAGTGCCCACGAGCACAAGTGACAAGTGCACAAGGTTAAGATAAGAAGAAGCGGATGGATTCTTCGGTCGCTAACGCTCCTTCAGAATGACAAACAGCTAAACAAGTGGACCCAGTGACCCGGTATCCCAGTGGAACATCCGGAAAACAGGACATATCCCATATCTTCCCTATTTATCTACCTTGGACTTTTGAACGATCTCCTTACTGGTGCACTTGTCCCAGGGTCCACTAGTGCACTGCGAAGCTTGTCCCATATCTGGGTTGGGGTACGGCGTGAAACGATTGTAACAGAAGAATTATTGGTGTAAGCGAAATAACGGTTTTTCGTTTGCGGTTGTGCTTCTTTTTTCCTTCTTAACATCACACGCTACACATCACACATCACACGCGGATCAACTGCTTCGTATGGATTGAAAAAAATGTCAAAGTGTGATAAAATGCGCTTATGGACAAGAAAAATAAAAAGGTAGGCGGATATACTATTGATAAGCAGGTCGGCAAGGGTGGAATGGCCACACTCTTCAGAGGTACTCAGGATTCTCTGAACAGAACTGTTGCTATAAAGGAATTACATTCATTTCTATATGAGGATACGACCTTCATAGATCGTTTCAAAAGAGAGGCGCTGGTCCTTTCCAAACTTGAGCATCAGAATATTGTCCGCATATATGAGTTTATCGAAATGCACTCTTCTTTCTTCATCATTATGGAATTTGTGGAGGGCGTTGACCTCAAGGCCGTTATCAAATCGGTCGGCGGAAAAATGTCCCCTCAATTGGCTCTGATGTTCGTATATTTCATTCTCAAGGGACTGTCATTCGCTCATAATAGAAGCGTGGTCCACCGTGATATCAAGCCCGCGAATATCCTGGTCTCCAAGGCCGGCGATGTCAAATTGGTGGATTTCGGCCTTGCGCATACAGAGGACGCACAGAACCTGACCATGACCGGAACCCTGATGGGTACGCCCGCTTATATGTCGCCGGAACAGGCAAAAGGCGAACCCGCCGATGATCAGAGTGATATTTTTTCCACCGGTATTATTTTATATGAATTACTGGCGGGAGAGAAGCCATATCCCGATACGAAAAATTATATGTCCGTTATCGCCAAGATACTTTCACCGGAACCGCTGCCAGTTCCTAAACTGAGCCCTGATGTCGACGATCAGCTGGCTTCAATATATAAGAAAATGGTCGCCAAAGAGAAAGAGGAAAGATATCAAAGCTGCGGCGAAGCCCTTACCGATATAGAGGAATATTTCGCGAAGTTCGGCACTACACCGTCCGAAGATCTGATAATGAATTACCTCAAATCCCCATCAAAGTTCTGGCCGAAATTCCGCCAAACGATGATAGACAAAGCGTTGAAAATGGGGACCACAGATTTTAAATTAGGTAAAGAAGGGTATTCTACAGCCATTAACCATTTCAAAAGAGTCTTGGTATGGGACCCGGGCAATGCAGAGGCAAAGGGCTATATCGAGAAGATAAATAAGGCAACTTCGGGAGGAAAGGTCCCTGTCATTCCATTGATCGCTGTTGTTCTTCTGGCGGTGGCAGCAGTTCTATACTTTACCGTATTCCGCGTAAAAACCATATTGATGATACATTCGGATCCGGTAGGCGCGGTAATTACCCTCGACGGCAAAAAACTGGAGGATGTTACGCCGCTTTCTATACATGTCAAACCCGGCGAGCATGAGCTTCTTCTTTTCAAGGAGATGCATGAGACGGAAGCTGCAACCATTACTCTTGTCAAGGGTGATAAAAAGACAATGCAGTATGTCCTTGACAGATGGCAGTATCAAAGGTCCACATTCAAGGTATCTCCCAAGGGTGCAACCGTCCTTTTAGACGGGGAGGTCCTGTCTAATTATAAAAACATCAAATTGAATATAGGCACGCATTCCATTAAGGTATCCAAACCGGATCACAGAACCTATCAGCAAAAGATCAATATCTTTGAAGGCGGGATCAAGGATTACACCATTTCCTTGAGAAAAGTATCGGATATGCTGACAATAAAATCGGAGCCCTCAGGCGCATATTTGACGCTCAACGGCAAGCGAGTTGGAAAGACCCCGTACAGCATGAAACGAAAATTCGGAAAATTCAGTATCGCCCTTTCACTGAAGACATTCAATACCATAAATGATAAGATCGAATTCAATGAGAAACGAACGGACTTTTCCTTTGAAATGACGAAGAAGGTGATCAAATACGGTAAGGCATATTTCAAAGTGAACGGTGGATTCGGGGATGTTTACATCGATGGAAAGAAGATCGGATACACACCCATCCGTCCTCAGTCGCTTCCCGTCGGCAAGCACCGTATTCAGGTAAAGGCCGCTAATTTTCAGGATATTGATAAATGGGTAACCGTGAAAGAGGGCGAGAACCGTTTTGTTATCCAAATGAAATCGGCATATGGATACCTCAGTATTAATTCCAAGCCCTGGGGCAATATCTATCTCGACGGAAAAAAGATCGGAACCACGCCCGTTAGCAAGAAGAAGATCATGGCGGGAAAATATACACTTGAATTGAGAAATCCCAAATGTGAGCCGTACACGGAAGAGATCGTTGTAAAGAACGGCGAGACATTAAAGAAGAATTTTAAGCTTATTTTTAAATAATGGGAAATTCATTCCAGCATCTCACCGGTTTTTTCATCACATTTGAAGGCCCGGAAGGATGCGGCAAATCGACACAGATATCACTATTTACATCATACCTTAAGACGCTTGATATAGGATTCGAACTTACCAGAGAACCCGGCGGGACCTCCATAGGCGAAAGTATCAGGAAGATCCTTCTGGACCCCGGCAATAAGGCGATGAATCCGATAGCCGAGGCGTATCTTTACGCCGCTTCACGCGCTCAGCATGTGAATGAGAAAATACTACCTCTCTTAGAAAAGGGAATAAATGTGATCTCTGACAGATACCTTGACTCCTCTTTAATATACCAAGGCGTAGGCAGGGGTATAGGAATGGAAAGGGTGATGAAGATCAATGAAGAGGCGGTCGCGGAGGTAATACCCGGCCTCTGTTTTGTGATCATGGTCCGCCCCGAGATCGGTTTGAAGAGAGCAAAGGAGACCAGTCGTACCGACGGTTATGAGAAGGGCGACCGTTTAGAGCAGGAAAAACGGGATTTCCACAATGCCATATATCAAGGCTTTAAACAGCTTCCGGAATTTCGAAAGGACATTGTGCTTATTGACGGGGAGAGAAGCATTGAAGAGGTCCATGCTGAGATAAAGCGGATCTTTTCGGAGAAATATAATGTTTGATACGATCATCTCACATGATCATATCAAGAACTTCGTCATGAAAGAATTGAAAGAGGACCGCATACCGAACGGCTTCCTTTTTACCGGCCCTCAGGGCGTGGGTAAACACCTTTTTGCTGATGAATTGGCCAGAATACTGAATTGCACGGGGAATGAGCCGCCATGCGGGAGCTGCTCCAATTGCAAAGTATTGGGGGCCGGCGAACATCCCGATATCGTTACAATCGACCCGAAGGCAAATTTGAAGTTAGAAGCATCAAAAAAGAGCTCTGATACCGTGAAGTTCAGGGATCTTATCGATAAGATCATTAGCGACTCGATCTTCCGTCCTTCACTTGGCGCGAAGAAAGTAGTGATCATAGATGATGCCGGCGACCTGTCGGTTCCCGCGATGAACAATCTCCTGAAAATACTTGAGGAGCCGCCGGATTATATGGTAATGATACTTATCTCAACATCAGAGAGGAATGTGCTTCCCACCATAAGATCAAGAACGCAGCAGCTGAGGTTTAAAAGATTGTCCGCCAGTAGTATAAAGGAATTCATAGGCAGCAGTAAAGAAGAAGCCGACGAGGGCTCGCTGAAGATGTGTAACGGCAGCCTCGGCCGGTACTATGACCTTTCGCAGGAGCAATTTGAGAAGTTCTTCAGAATAACGACTCAGATCTTAACTACAGTGAAAAGCGCAAGGCATGTGTGGGACATCAATAAGGTTGCCGCCGAGATCATTAAGAAAGAGTTCAAGACAAAGACCAGGCAATACTATGATGAATTCCGCCATTATCTGGATTTCCTTAAGCGTCTCTGTGAATTTACACTGGTCAAAGGTGATCTGGAGACAAAGGAATTCAACAGATTCTACGATGCTGTTTCAGTAATAAATGTTTCTTCAAAGCGAAAGATGGGCGAAGACCCGATGTTTCGTCTCGATGTTTCAGGAAAAGTAGCCAAGGCGATCGAAACCGCACGGTCAGCGAGCTTCAGATATGTTAACTTCGAATTACTTCTCTCCGAGTTCATCCGCAACTTAGGAACGGCTTTCCGTGGAATTAGCTGATCTTCATGTTGACACTCCTTTAAATGATGCTCCGGTAATAAATGCCGCTTCCCTAGCTGAGTTCGAATCCCTGATAATCAATTTCGCCTTCTGTTTTCTCAAGCCCATATCGCTCGCGTCGATGAGTAAAACGATCACCGTTTTTCAAAAAGATGTCCCAGGCATGCATCCGCATCTGTTTCCCATATACTCGATAGAAGGACTCGGGGAATTTGATAATGTTGAGGATGTGCTGTACTTAATTGACGAGTATGATATGAGCGTGGTATCTCTGAGCTGGAATAAGGATTCTCTTTTCGGAGGCGGCTGTTTCGGGGTCGAAGCAGGCGGGCTGACATCCATGGGAGATGCGCTTCTGAATGAGCTCGCGAAGAGAAATACCGTTGTCGATATATCCCATGCCTCTCCCAAGCTTGCGGACGATATACTGAGGGATTATTCACGAGTGATCGCCACGCATTCCAATGCTTATCATATCATGCCTCACGAAAGGAATCTCAGAGACGGACTTATCAGGCATACCGCGCTTTCCGGAGGGTTGATAGGTGTGAATTTTTATAGAAAATTCATTGCCGAGAACGGCACGCTTTCCGACCTCTTGAGGCATATAGAACATATAATCGCAGTTGCTGGAGAAAACTGCATCGCGCTGGGCTCCGATCTTGATGGAATGGATGACGGGGTGATATCCGAGCCTTCTGGCTTCAAAGGGCTCTATGACGCGGTTGTTAAAGGCTTTTCGGAGTCCATTGCCAAAAAATTGTTCTTTGAGAACGTGAAAAAATATTTCGCTATAAGTATATAAATATTGGGCATAAATTATTTATTTTCAAAAACTTCCCAAAACCCCTTGATTTTGTGTGAATAATCGGTATAATGTTTAATTGTTCTTTGAAAATTATAAGAGATCCCCGCGATGAGTTTTAGTCGCAGAAGGCAGATCCCCGCGGGCGTCTCACTATTCCAATTATTTTGTTGAAATACTTGACAATACATTAGTTTTTTGCTAAAATCATTTTTTGTGAAAAACTTTGCTCTTTTACTCAATGTGGAAGGTGAGGGTTGTGAAACTCGAATCCTTGAAAAAAACACAAAACATCAATTTACTTTAAACACTGAGAGTTTGATCCTGGCTCAGAACTAACGCTGGCGGTATGCATAATACATGCAAGTCAAAGTGAACGCCTTCGGGCTATTAGCTTGGCGAACGGGTGAGTAACACGTGAGTAACCTGCCTTAAAGATCGGCATAAACTTCGGAAACGAAGGGTAATTCCGGATAAAATCCAGATTCGCATGTTTCTGGATTAAAGGTGGCCTCTACTTGTAAGCTACCACTTTAAGATGGACTCGCGGCCTATCAGTTTGTTGGCGGGGTAACGGCCCACCAAGACTATAACGGGTAGCCGGCCTGAGAGGGTGTTCGGTCACATGGGCACTGAGACACGGGCCTGACTCCTACGGGAGGCAGCAGTCGGGAATTTTG
>JAGLGN010000004.1 GCA_023144005.1 bacterium | reverse complement strand
TGAGCATCATGAAATGATGTGAAAAGGGCATATGTTAATAATGAAAAGATACAATAGAGGTGAAAATTATCAAAAAAGCCGAGAAGAACAAAGATTGACAATAAATAATGAATCGGATAAAATGAATGTAAAGGAGCATATCGATGAGCGTAAAAGAATACATTAAACTTTACAGAGGCCCATACTTGTTCCCAAGTGTGAGCAGCGAACACAATAGGGGTACATGCCTATGTATTCTTACGGAACCTTTTTGGAGTGTAGAATGAAAAAGACACTGATGATCTTCCTTTTACTATGTTCCTTTATAATGCTTCATGCCGAAGATCTGCGTAAAGAGTTTTTGATCAAGAATTATCCCGATCATAAGGTGAAAATGATCTCTCAGGACAGCTTGTATCTTCTAAAAGGGGACAAGGAAATCCTGAAAGCCTTCTTCACTGATAAATTTTCATCGGCCCGGGGATATGTGGGTCCGGTGATCCTGGCGCTGATAGTGGATGAGGATGTAACTTCCGTAAGGGATATTCTGCTTTTCTCTCATAATGAGACCCCCGGCTTTTTCAGAATGGCCGAGAATGCCGGTATCATCAAAGCTCATTTAAGCGCGGGTGTGGACAATATTATCTCAGGGCAAAGCGGCATTTCCGCGGTATCAGGGGCTACATTTACCTCAGACGCGATCATTACAGCCATCAGGGAGACCATAACACTGGCAAAAGCGGATGTTCCGAATAAGAGTGCCAAGAAGCCGCCGTTGATGCTATTGATGTTGACCGTGATCGTAATTTTGGCGGGCTTGCTCGCAGTCTATTTAAAAAAGCCTATTCTGAGATATATCAGCTTCGCATTGTACATAGGATTCTTTCCGGTATTTCTTGGGCGTATTTTGTCGCTGAATTACATCATCGGCTATCTGCCGTCACCCGTTATTCTGACTCCCATAGGATTGCTTGCGGCATTTATACTGATACTGTCGTTTTTTAAGAACCGTCCTTATTGTTTTTATATGTGCCCTGTCGGCCTGCTTTCGCAATTGGGTTGTAAGGTGAAGAGCAAAAAATGCACTTTCAGAGATAACAGGACATTGCGTCTGATGTCATTTCTTTTATTCAATATCCTATACCTATTGGGTTTTGTATATTTCACGGTATTCCCCTTTATGGCCTTCGTCACCCCGTACAATCCGCTTAAGATCATAACGATAATCGTATTTGCGGTGGTATCGCTATTTCTGCCATATATCTGGTGCAATAATCTCTGCCCGCTGGGTACGCTTTTCTCTATTCAATTCGATATGGGGCGTATCCTCAAAAACGCAATAAAAAAACGCGTGTAACGCTGTGAGAAATGAACAATTGAGAAATGAACAATGAACAATGGGAGATTGGAATAAAAAACTGATAGTGAATATAGATTAATTGTGAAGGGATACTGGTGTTGTTTGTCATCTTGAGTGAAACAAAAGATTCAGCCTTCTGTCAAACTCGCGAGAGCGAGGAATCCATCTTCTCCTACTTCTTAACTAACCTCTAGCCTCCAACCTCTAACCTTGCATTTGCCTAAGTCACAGGTGATGCGGCAAATGTTAATAATAAAGAATCGTCAATGTCGGCCTATATTCCGCAGTTGTTGCTTCTGAAGCATGAATGAATATACCGTAACCCCAACCTTCAGTTGCGCATCTTATGCCGAAATCAGCCCTGGTTCCGATATTGGCTAATACCGCGTTCTTCAATTCTACCCAATTCTTCTGATCGATGACATACGGGGTGTCAAAATCTACGAATTCCGGATAAGTATATGAACCAACGCCGCCAATAGGACAAAATGTGAAATCGCTTTGATCAATGGCGGGTATCGGACTATCGAATGCGTTAGGCCAGAAATAATCGATCGTCAAAACAGTGGTGTCGTAAGGATTTTCACCGCTTGTATAGCTGTCAGCAGTTAGGCTGAGCTCAACCCATAACACATCGCTTGTAACCGTATTCGGAATATGAAAACCGAAGTAGGATCTGTAAATTAAACCTCCGCCAGCATCGCCGATTGCCATCAAGGGGTCATTCGTCACCACACTATAAGATGGCGTAGGTAGAAAATTGCTTCCAATAGAGCCGTCATAATTAGGTGTAGGAATTATCGATATTGTTTTATATAGGGTGATCGTACGCTCTCTTGATTCATTGCCAAGGTCATCGATCGCAATTATTTTAGTTTGTCCGTTAACACCTTTTGGAGTAAATACTGCCGTATTCGCGCCTGTTATTGTAATATCCAGGTAAGTAGGATCATAATCCCAGGTATCAACGGCATTGCCATGCATATAATAAGCGGTCATAGTAATGGTATCGCTTGAATCACAATCTACCGAATAAGTACTGGCAAGCAGATATGGATATACACATGTCAAGAGTTTCGCCGCGGTATTTCCTTCGGCATCCTGACAAACCAGGAACATCCCATAATTTGTTTCATCGCCGTTCGCATCCCATTCGGGTTGTACAAATGCTGTGGCGCTTCCGTCCTGCGAAATTGTAGCATAGGTATCGGGAACAACAGCCCAGGCAACAGCGCCCTGGGTGTTGGTAGCGTCATATTGGTATTCGTCTACATCTGCCGATTGCAAAACTACGCCGGCCCCTAAGATTGTTATCCTTTCAAAGAGCATCTTAAAATCGCCCCATGCATTATCTTTATTTGTTGCCTTTACCGTAATCGCGTAAGTGTTCAGCGTAGCAGAGATCCTACTCATCAATACGCCTTCAGAGTCTATTGTGCAGCCATAAGTATCGCCTTCAAATGTCCAGGTAAAAGGGCCAAGGCCGCCGGTAACGGTAAGTTGCACGGTATCGCCCTGAATAAATATTACACTATCGGCAGTAATGATAAGGTCATTCGGTGTGAAGAGCACCTTGTCCTGTTTAGTGAGGCAGCCCCCGATAAATAAAATAAACAAAGCAATTATCCCAAGAACCAAAAATTGTCTTTTCTTAGTTTTCATATTCCATCCCCTAAAATTTCTTTTCAAGGACAAGAAATTTGCCGCCCTTCTTATCCAATTTCAGTGACATCCTTGTATTTTTCCATCCAAACAAAGATACATCCGCCATATTGTAAGACCAGAATAAGACATGTGCTATTGCGACCATCTCATAGGTATCATATTTTTCTTCATAATTGACCCATGCGGCATTATATTCATCTCTTGTTGTATTTGCCGCCACCTCATAATCCTCGTAAGCACTCTGTGCCTCGGTCATTGTTGTCATGCTTGCAATATCAAGGGCCAATATCGTTCCTATAAAGATCCATCCCTTTACCTTCTGCCCTTTGTGCAGCTGTCCCCAGCCGGGTATAAGCGCGGAGCGCCATACTGCACTGAATTTACTTACCATCGGCCCGCCGATATGAGTATTGGGATTGATCTCTCCGGAGAACCCTTTGAGCTTGCCTTTTCTGCCGGCATCGTCCTTTTGCTTTTTTCCGGGAACATAATCACGGTCTCCTTGAACATAAAGTCCCTTCTTTTTGGGTTCCGCCCAATTCTCGTCTTTGTCTTTCTTATCTTTTTTGTCCTTTTTGTCCTTGTCCTGTCCATAATGATTGCCGCTGTCATCCTTGTCTTTTTTGTCTTTCTTGTCTTTCTTGTCCTTATCCTGACCGTAATGATTGCCGCTATCATCTTTATCGTCTTTATCTTTCTTGTCCTTCTTGTCCTTTTCGTCTTTTTTGCTGCTATTTCCATAGCCGCTATTTCCGTACTCGCCGCTGTTCCCGTAACTTCCACTATTTCCGTTATTGTCCTTATCCTTCTTGTCCTTCTCTTCTTTATCCTTCTTTGCTTTATCCTTCTTTTCCTGCTTCACTCTCTTTTTATATTCAGATTTAGCGCTGTCATAAACACCAAGGATCTTCGGTGATATGGTTTCACGGTCCAGCTCAAATTCCTGATCAAGATCAAAGATATCTATAAAGAGTTCTCTCGCTTTAGCATAATCCTCATAAGCGATATACGAAAATGCCAGATATTTATATGCTTCGATCATCTCGCCCTGATTCTGCTTCTTGGCGATCTTTAATGCCTTTAAAAGCTCGTCTATTACTTTATCGAACTCTCCATTCTCATAATAGGTCTTTGCGTTCAATGTATGTTTTTCAAATTGTGAGATAGCATAGACATTTGTGAAAATGGCGAGCGCCAAAATTATCAGAATATACTTTTTCATGATCCCCTCCTAATTTCCAAAACTGTCCCAATCGACCGTGGGTTTATCTTTCTTTTCCTTTTCTTTCTTTTCCTTCTTTTCCTGCTTCTTCTTTTCTTTTTCCGCTTTAGCTTGTTTTTCTTTTTCTTCTTTAAGTTTCTTTTCCTCTTCGGTCAGATTACTATCATCCATTCCGAAACTATCCCAATTAGGTTTCCCTGCTTTAGTTTTTTCCAATGCCTTTTTTTCGGATTTTTCCTTTTTCAATGCTTCCTTTGCCAGTCTTGCCTTCTTCTCTTCTGGGGTCTCTTCCTTTTTCTGATAACCCATATTATACGGATTGGCTTCATCCGGATTTAATCTCGCTCTTTCCTTGGCTTCACGGATCTTCTTCTCTTTTGCCAATCTCTTAGCTTCCTTCTCTTCTTTCGCCTTCTGTTCCTTCAGAAGTTTCGCTTTCTTCTGCTCAGGGGTCTCTTCCTTTTTCTGATAACCCATCTGATATGAGCTGCTTCCCTTAAGTTTCGCTCTTTCCTTTTCTTTTTCCTTTGCTTTTTCCTTTGCTATCCTGGCTTTTTCTGCTGATTTCTGCGCTTCTTTTTCTTTCTTTTCCCTCTGTATTCGCGCCTCGTCTGCCGTTTTTTTCGCCGCCGCGTCCTTCATCGCCTTCGCTTCATCGGCCTTCATCTGAAGAAAACCGATCTTCGCTTTATCATAAACACCCAAGATCTTGGGGGAAGTAGTGTCGCGGTCCAAGGAAAATTCGGCCTCGATCTTAAAGATATCCTTGAAAAGCATTTCGGCTTTCTCATAATCATCATATGCAACATATGAAAAGGCAAGATACTGCAATGCTTCTACCATTCCCTTTTGATTATCTTTCTCGGCTATCTGAACAGCTTCTTTCAGCTCTGATATAACCTTGTCGAACTCACCGTTTTCATAATAGATCTTCGCATTTGAGATATATTTCTCAAATTCCGAGATAGGAAAAGCAATTACAGCCACAAATAAAATAATTAATATGCTCAGGTTCCGTTTCATAGTACCTCCGAACCGATATAGTATAACCGATTTCCCTTTCAAAAGCAAAAACCGTACCAGAGATTATTTTATGCTTCGAGATTAGGGACGGTGTTTGATTTTGTACATTAAGAGATTCGAAAATCTCAATATTTTAAAAGTTGATTGATCCAGCCACGGCTACGACCAATAGCCTTGGAAATATCTGTCCTTCCGTATCCCAACTTCACAAGAGTTCTGATTATCGGGATCAGGTCCTTTTTGAATTCTCTATTCCATCTCAACAATTTCAGATCCTCGATACTATACCCTTTTTCCTGGATCATTACACTTAGCATTTTCTCCAGCGGTTTTGCAAATTGTTTCCTTCTTTCAATATATTTACCGGCTTCCCTTCCGGAAAGTCTTTTCTCTAATACCAAATATTCCTCAAAGCTTCCCAATACGCCGTTACTTTCGGGGATGCCAAAGATCTGATATGTTGGATCGATTCTGTCATCATATCCGGGATGCTCAAATATATTCGAAAGATTCAGTTGTGAATAGGCGTAATTCCCTTTGGCGTAAAAAGCGGCACTGGAATATCTATATTGCTCGGCCTTTTCCACTACGCCCTTTCGCAGAGGATTATTGTGTATGTACTCCTTCAGATAGGATAAATACCGTTCGTTCATAACGATGAATGACTTGTACCTGTCTTGGAACACGTGGCCTACACAACCGTATTCGTGGTTGAAATATACAGCATATCTTGTGTTCAATAATTTCATAAAACGGTGCAAATGTGTATCATTTCTTCTAACCAATAGATGGAAGTGATTTCTCATCAGGCAGAAGGCGAAGAGCTCAATATCCGTCTCTGCAAGGACATTATCCAAGATTTTCACGAATTTGTCATAATCCTTGCGGGAGAAAAATATGGGATTCTTGCGTTGACCGCGGGAAATAACATGATAAAAGAATCCTTTTAGATCTAACCTCGCTGCTCTACTCATAATTAACTATACCACTTTAGACGTATTTTGCAACTCTTTGTGTACAAAATCAAAGACCGTCCCTAAATATACAAAACAGTATAAAAAGAAAACCTTGAAAAATTCCCATAAAAAGGATAGAATCTATTGTATGACTATTGATAAGAAACGCATCAATGACCTTATAGAGAAGGTCAATTCGGATATGAACGATCCTTCCGGTCAGGAAGAGATGATAAAGATCGAAGTATCCGCCCGCCATCTTCATATCTCACAGGAACATTTAAAGATACTTTTCGGAGAAGAGTTCGAGCTAACTCATTTCAAAGACCTTTCGCAACCCGATCAGTTCGCTACAGGTGAGACCATAAGGGTCGCCGGTTCCCGCGGCGCTATTTCAAAGGTCCGCATACTTGGCCCGGTAAGGCCGGAAACCCAGATCGAGATCTCAATGACGGATACATATTCTCTTGGGATAAAACCCGAGATCAGGATGTCCGGAGATATTGAAGCTTCACCCGGTTGTGTTATCTGGGGGCCCAACGGCCAGGTCATACTTGAGAAGGGAGTGATCGTTGCCAAGAGGCATATGCATTGCACTCCTGAGACCGCAGAACGCCTTGGGCTGAAGGATGCCGATGAGATCTCTATAAAGATCGATTCCAAACGGAGCGGGGTCATGAGCGGTATCGTTGTCAGGATCTCGGATAAGTACAACGATGCGATACATATTGATACAGATGAAGCGAATGCTTACGATATAAAGAACGGGACTTTAACCCGGATAATTAAATGATAAATAATTGGAGGTTTTCATGGAAGCATTAGGAATGATTGAAACCAAAAGCCTTACTGCATGTATAGAAGCGGCGGACGCAATGGTCAAAGCTGCAAAGGTTACAGTGGTAGGATACGAAAAAACCGGCGGCGGTTATGTCACAGCCCTTGTCAGAGGTGATGTTGCGGCATGTAAGGCGGCCACGGATGCAGGTGCGGCAGCAGCACAGAAAGTTGGGGAATTGGTCAGTGTTCACGTAATACCCAGACCACATAATAATCTTGAGTCTATTTTCCCAATTAAGATTCCCAAAAGCGCTGCAAAGTAGTTAAAAGGGGAGAGATTCTCCCCAAGATCTGAGATCGAGGTGATGACATGTTGATAGGAAAAGTGATCGGGAGAGTTGTCGCCACAAGAAAAGAGGCCAAACTGCTGGCCGCTAAATTGATAGTGGTGCAACCGCTTGATCTTAATTACAAACCTTCCGGAGTTCCTATGGTGTGTATCGATGCCGTAGGCGCCGGATATAAAGAGACGGTCTTGATCGTCCAAGGTTCATCTGCCCGTTTAGTTACTGACCAATCCAATAATCCGGTGGATGCTGCGATAATAGGGATAGTTGACTCTATCCAGTTGGACAAATAATAGCAGAGGATCACTGAATGGATGAAAAACGTATTGATGAATTAATAAAGAAAGTTGTCGGTGAATTCCAGACAACTGTTGTATCGAATGATAAAACAGTAGCTCCCAAGGGCGAGAACGGTGTATTTGATTCGATCGATCAGGCAATCAACGCCGCTCAGACCGCCCAAGTGGAGTTAATGGATCTCAGTCTTGAAAAGCGTGCCGCGCTTATTGCCGCAATGAAAGCAATGGCGTTGAAGCATGCCGATATGCTCGGCGAGATGGCTGTGTCTGAAACGGGCATGGGCAAGAATCCCGACAAGGCAGGTAAGGTCAGACTGGTCGCGGAGAAAACACCCGGCGTTGAAGATGTTAAGCCAAGAGTTTATACTGGCGATCATGGTATGGTCCTTGAAGAACGGGCACCCTACGGTGTTATCGGCTCTCTGACCCCTTCCACAAATCCCCCTTCCACTATTATCAATAATGCGATATCAGCCATTGCCGGCGGTAATTCAATAGTTTTCAATCCACATCCAGCGGCAAAAGGCGTATCGCTTAAGGCGCTTCAGCTGATGAATGATGCAATAAAAGGAGCAGGCGGTCCTGAAAACCTGCTGACTTCGATAAATGAGCCGACTCAGGAGACCAGTGAAATACTTCTCAAGAATGAGAAAATAGCCCTGATCCTGGCGACCGGCGGAGAATTCATGGTCAATCTGGTAATGAATTCAGGTAAAAAGGCCATCGTCGGCGGACCCGGAAATCCTCCGTGCATCGTTGATGAGACGGCTGATATCCCCAAGGCGGCCCTTGATATCGTTACATCTTCTTCATTTGACAATAATGTCATCTGTGTTCTGGAGAAAGAGGTATTCGCGGTGGACTCCATTGCCGATTCCCTGATCAGTAATATGTGTAAAAACGGTGCCTATGAATTGAAAGGCGAAGACATGGAGAAGGTTACGAGCATGCTCATCGCAAAGGATGAAGGCGAAGGTTACAGGGTTCCCGTTATCAACAAAAAGTATGTGGGCAAAGATGCCGCGTTAATTCTCAAGGATGCCGGTATAGAAGTTCCCGCCACAACCCCCATCGTGATCATGGATGTCCCCTGGGACCACCCCATGGTCCAGGTCGAGCAGCTTCTGCCTGTTCTTCCCATCGTTCGTGTCAAGGACTGGGAAGAAGCCAAGGAACATGCATTGAAGACCGAGCATGGGTACAGACATACATTTACCATGCATTCTACAAATATAGACAGGTTATCCGATATGGCGAAGGCGTGCAATGCTTCCATCTTTGTAAAGAACGGTATGTCCCTTCAGGGCCTCGGTTATCTGGGCGAAGGGCCTACTACAATGACCATTGCCACTCCGACAGGTGAAGGAATTACGACTGCCATTACATTTACAAGGATCAGGAGATGCGCTATGGTGGATAGATTCAGGATAGTATGACAGAGAAAATAGGCCTGAAAGAGATAAGGGAATCGGGCCTCATCGGCGCCGGCGGCGCTGGTTTTCCCACTTATATCAAATTAAATTCCAAGGTACAGACTCTCATAATCAACGGCGCTGAATGCGAACCGCTTCTGGAGACCGACAAAACCATTCTAAATATCGGTATTGAGGATCTGATCGCCGGTGTTAAAAAGGCGATGGAGCTGACGGGAGCATCCGAAGGGCTCATCGGCATAAAACAGAAATACAAAGACCTGATAAAAAAGGTTGCATCCGATTTGCCGAAAGAGATCAAAATATCACCTCTGAAGAATATGTACCCGATAGGGGATGAGCATATACTCGTCAGAGAGGTCACGGGAAAGATCATTCCGGAAGGCGGACTTCCTCTTGATGTGGGAATAGTGGTACAGAATGTCGAGACGATGTATCGGCTGGGGCGTCTGCTCAATAAAGGCGAGCCCGTAGTATCAAGATTTGTTACTGTTTCCGGTGATGTCGCTTTCCCATTTGTCGCCGAGGTCCCTGTCGGAACACCCGTTTCATTGCTTCTTGATATCGCGGAGCCGAGAATCCCGCTTGAGCTGGCAAAGATCATGGACGGCGGCCCGATGATGGGAAAGTTTATTTCAAAGGACAGCTATGTAAAAAAGACCACTTCCGGTATATTGGTCTTCAGTGACAGGGAAAAGGTGATAAGGCAGCGCAGCAGGGATTTGAATGCCATTATCAGGATCTCACGGTCCGCCTGTATTCAATGCCGAAGATGCACCGATTTTTGTCCCCGTTATTTGAACGGGCATCGGATCGAGCCGCACAAATGGATGAGAAATCTCGCGTTTGGGGAGTTGATCCCTTCGGAGATGTCATATCTGTGCAGTGAATGCGGCGTTTGCGAGTTGATAGCATGTCCGATGGATATCTCACCACGGCTGGTCGCGGAGTATTTTAAAAAGGATATGACGGAGAAAGGGATCAAGAATGAGAATTATCATGAGACCCCGCAGGAGATATGCGGTTTTCATGAATTAAGAGAGATCAGTACAGACCGGCTGATGGAACATTTGGATATATCAAAATTCAATGTGCATCCCGCATTTGAGAAACTTGATATCAATCCCCGCCGAGTACGGATATTTGTTGATCAGCATATCGGATCGCCCTCCAAGATCACTGTTTTGAAGGGTGACAAAGTAAAGAAGAACGACAACATCGCCATCTCGGAGGTCTCAGGCATGGGAGTGAATTATCACGCTTCCATCGGGGGGACTGTTTCCGCGGTAGGCGATAATTATATTGAGATAACGAGGTAATGATGAAGGATATGCAGGCCATCGCTCTGGTGGAGTTCAATTCGATCGCACATGGCATTGCCTTTGCCGATGAGATGGTGAAGGGCGGCGCGGTGAAGTTATTGGACAATTACCCCACCTGTCCCGGTAAACATATTGTCATAGTATCGGGTGACACGCAAGCAGTACAAGAAGCTGTAAAGAATGGATATAAAGCGGGCAAGGACTTTGTTCTGGAGCAGACGGTGATACCGAATGTAAATCCGCTTGTTTTGAATGCCGCATTGGGAATACCGAATACGGCCTTTGAGGATATTGACGCGATCGGTATTGTGGAGAGCTTTTCTGTGATAAAATGCGTGGAAGCCGCGGATATCGCATGTAAGCAGTCAAAAGTTAAATTAGTGGATATGCGTCTCGGTAAAGCGCTTGGAGGCAAGGGTTATTTCATTGTTACCGGAGATATCGGTGCCGTGAAGAGCTCGGTCATGGCAGCGGTGGAATTTCTGAAAGATATCACAAACCTTGTTCAGTTCAAGATCATTCCTTCTCCGAGTGATGAAGTGAAGCGGTCATTATTATGAGGATTAATTTATGAGAGTAGCAATAGGAGCCGATCACGGCGGATTTGAATTAAAAAGGGAGCTGATGGCAACCCTGACAAAAAAGGGCTTTGAAGTTGCGGATATGGGTAGTTATACACCTGACAGTGTGGATTACCCTGATATCGCGGCGATCGTTGCCTTTGAAGTGACGAAGGGAAATTATCCCATGGGCATACTTATCGACGGGACCGGGAACGGCTCTGCGATCTCTGCCAATAAGATCAAAGGAATACGGGCGGCAGTGTGCAATAATTTATTTATGGCATCATCCGCCAGAGAGCATAATGACGCTAATATCCTGGTTCTGGGAGCTGCTCAAACCGCATTCGCACTGGCATTGCAGATCACTGAGACCTTCCTTACCAAGCCGTTCGGCGGCGGAAGGCATGAGCGTCGATTGAATAAGATAAAGAAACTTGAAGACGCGAATCAGAAGGATATCGAAAAATACACAGCCCCTCCGAAAAAGCTGATAACAGGGGATGATGTCCGCATCGCCGCCAAAGAAAAGGTTTCTGTGATATACTATGAAAAAGGCGCTATCGTTACGGATATGGCGAAGGAATTATCCTTTGACCTCAATGTCCGTCTTGTGGAGCGCTAAGTGTACTATCTCATGAATACATTAACAATGGCTGCCGCTATTTATTTTAGCATGAGAGGCGCCGGGAGTGCCGCATACCAACCTCGTACCTCGTTCCCTCATGAACGATTGCCATCGTATTTGTTAAACAGTACACTAGAGAGGATATAAAAAGATGCATGTAGGAAAAGTCGTAGGATCCGTCACCGTTTCAAAGGGTGAGCCGGGCCTGATCGGCAAAAAACTGCTCATCATCAAATTTCTGGATCCCGATGGAAAGGAAACAGGAAAATACAGTATTGCCGTGGATAAAATGGGGGCAGGCGTGGGTGAGACCGTTCTGCTTGTAAAAGGCAAAGAGGGAGTGGATATGCTGACAGGGCACAAACCTCCCGCCGATATTACCATCTGCGGAATAATAGACGAAATTTATGTAAAGAAATAAAAACGGGGGTTTCTATGAAGAAGTATCTGATTCTACTTTTACTTGTACTGGTTTTTTCTTATGCTAATGCCGATGTGGATAATTCTGTTCTTGAGGTCATGAACGGCCGTTATGTCGTCGTTGAAAAAGTGGACGGGAGTGAGGTTGCAGGAAAACTAATGGGTTTTGACCCATTGAAGCTCACTGTGATGAAAAAGGACGGACGCATAGTAACGGTCTATCGCAGCGATATTATGCAGTTAAAAGGAGAGATGCAGCTGACTCGCACGAATGTTGCGAAAACTCCCATCGGGCAAACGGAGTTCGAGATCAATATATTAGGACTCTTGCAATTCGGTCCGATATTTTCCTATGATCTTAAAATAGCTGATGATATCATGGTTGGCGGGCATCTTCGCCTTCAAGGTATTGGGGTTTTATACCAATTGATCGCGAGTCAAGCGTTTGAGGATTTTGCCGCTCCCTGGTCTTTCGCATTGGGCTTTCAGATGAAATATTTGTTTCCAAATACACTTTCCAATAACAGAATGTTCATGGGATTTTTCGCCGACTTCGGACTCGGGTGGACTTCAGGTGACTTCGATACCAGCTGGGAATGGAAAGGCAGTCATGGCAATCTGGTCATTGCCCTGCAATACGGATATCGCTGGCGCTATGCATCAGGATTCTATTTGAATGTTGGAATAATGGCGGGCTATTGCTTTCTGGTTTGGGACAATTGGTATTATCTCACTACTCCGAATCAGTATGAGGCGAGTACTAATCCAAGTGTTTTCTTTGGCATGTTGGAATTTTCCTTAGGATGGGAAAAGAAGTAGTGAACAATTAGAGAAGATGTTAGAGGTTGGAGGCTAGAGGTTAGTTGGGAAATGAAGGATGGATAATGAAAAATTGGAAAGAGTATTAAGAATAATTGTCCATTGTCAATTACTTTGATCTCCACATCTTTGAATGTTATCAATATTGTTCTGTCATCCTGAGCTTTTCCGCGAAGGATCCATCCTTCCCCACTTTTCAACTTGTCTCACGATCTTCTCTCTACCTCGCACCTCGTACTTCCAACGTCGTACTCAGTCTGCACCGCAGACTGCTGTTCCACTGGGTCCACTTGTGCCTGGGTCCACTGCGAAGCATAACCTCTGCGAAGCCTGCTTCGCAACTCTTGCTTATTTCTGAGAAAAGCGTATAATTTCACCTTGGAACTTTTATGACTAAGATAAAGATAACCGCATTACTTATTCTACTTCTGTTTTCAGTGAGTGTATTTTCAGATGCCCCTTCGGATTATTACGATACGGCTGAGGGATTAACCGGCACTTCATTGAAGAGCGCGCTTCACAATATCATTGACGCCCATACTGATTTCGGATATGACAATGCCAAGGTACAGATCTTCCAATATATTCATGTGAGGTCAAATTATACCTACTGTATTTATTCCGGAGAAAAGGCAGATAAAACAGGATATCCCAGCAATGATGATATTAACTGCGAACATCTATGGCCTCAATCCTACGGTTGTGACAGCTCTCCGATGAGATCCGATATGCATCATCTGATGCCGTCGCGGATGCAGATAAACAGCTCCAGGTCCAATTATCCTTTCGGATGGGTTGGAGCGGGAACAACATATCAGAATTACAATGATCAATTATATGAAGATGATTGGGTAGGGACCTCTGAAACCACCATTACAACCGGCTGGTGTGAGCCCCGTGATGAGGTGAAGGGTGATATTGCCAGGGCACTTTTTTATATGGATGTCCGTTACAATGGTGATCCCGCCGGTGAGCTTGATCTTAAATTGGCGGAATCCGGAAGCTCCGGAAATTATCAGATGGCGAAATTATCCGTTCTCATCGAGTGGAACAATCTTGACCCACCCAGTCCCCATGAAATGTGGGCAAATGACAAGATCTATAATGATCTCCAGGGTAATAGAAATCCCTTCATCGACCATCCCGAGTGGGTGTGCGAGATCTGGGGCGGCTCCTGTTCGTCATATACCGACGATGAGCCTCCTGTTTTTGCGGGGATAGCATCAGCTACCGCTACCGGCGACACAGGTGCGGTCCAACTTTCATGGTCTGCCGCTTCCGATGATTCTCCTCCCATTACCTACAATATTTACAGAGCCGCGTTCTCCGGCGGACAGAACCTTTCTTCACCTACTAATACGACCACCTCTACATCATTTTTAGATTCAGGCCTTGTGGACGGCATTACCTATTATTATATTGTCCGTGCCGAGGATAGCGAAGGTTTTGAAGAGACCAATACCGTAGAGAGGCAGGCAACGCCATATGTTTCTTTGGGTGACTCCATAGTGGTATATCCTAATCCGGCGCATGGCCCGGTAACCGTTGCAAATCTTCCAGAAAATTCAAAGGTCTCCATCTACACTATTTACGGTGAGCTTGTGGAGTCAGCACAGCCCTCGGGAAGTGTATGGATATGGGAAGCAAAAAGCGGCCGCTTTACAGTGAAATCTGGATTGTACATATTTGCCATTGAAACTCCCGCCGGCAATGTATTTAAAAAGGTCGCCTTCATCTCCGGTTCATAACTTGAAGGGATTGTTTAAAAGTTACGCTTCGCAGAGCACAAGTGACACGCTGCGCAGTGGACCCAGGAACAAGTGGACCCAGTGGAACAAGGGGAAAGAGCACAAGTGGGGTGGGGAAGGATTTTGTCATGCAGAGCGAAAGCGTGGCATCCAGGTTTTTTCATCTTGGCTTTCTACCAACTTCAGACTTCACACCTCACACTTCTTAATACCCCTCCCCATTGTTCATTGTTCATTTCTTAATTGTTCACTGCGAAGCATAACATCTTCCCTCAGGTTGCTTCGCAACGCTTGAATATTTACTGAAATCGTGTAAAATACAATATGGATACAGAGGGAGCAGGAAATAGCAGATTTTTCACCTTTTTAGGCAAGGTGCCTGTGGTGATAACCCTTTTTTTCACAATGCTTATCCTTTCCATACTCCTGAACAATGTACTTTTTCCATCGGAGCGCATCGCGCTTAGAGATAAGCCGCTTCCGGACTTTGATATGATCCAGAAGCCCGGTGAGACCCTGCAGAACATCCGTGACTTTGGCCCTGACGGTAGAAAAGTTTACACCAAGCTCATGGTCGTGGATATGTTCTTTCCGATCGCATATGGCCTGTTTTTCGCCGGACTGCTCTCATATCTGCTCATGGGACTCAAGATCAGTAACCGCCTGATCCCTTGGCTCGGATTGATACCTGGAATATTGGATATCTCGGAGAATATCTGCTTCTACACGCTCGTATTAAGATATGAGACCGGGTCAAAAACAGCAGAGTATCTTGCCGCCTTCCTTACACCCGCAAAGTATATTATCATGCTCATTGCGATGATAGTCGGTACCGTTCTGGCGGTGCGCAATATCACAAAGCGCCTATACGCGAGGCTTCGAAGATGAATGTCTGGTGGTGGATAAGGTTCTGGCGCAGATTCTGGTGGATGCTGCCGATAATAGGGCATATCGCGGGATTTCTGCTGATCTCTTACCGTGCCAGAAAGCGGAAATTCGATACCACGGATGAAGAGAAGCACTTCCACAAGGTAGTTTTCAGAGGCACGATAATTCAATCACTTCCCTGGGTTATAATGCTCATCGCGGGAATATCCCGCGGCGCGAGCAGCCTTGATTTTATCAGGCCGTTTTTGTGGAATCCCTGGGTCATCGCCACTTATGCGATAATCTACTCCTCTTTGATCTACTGTTTCATATGGGTGTTCTTTCTCGGCGGTGCTGACTTTCTGATCCAATACTATTCGCTTCTCACGGGAGGAGACGAGGATCCGCCCCTGGACAGAACATCAAGGGTAGGTATCCGAATACTGATGGCCGCTTTGCTGATGATCCCTGCCGCGCTCTTCGCTGCTCTGCTCTTCAATGTCTTTAATGTTCCGCATTAAAGCGGGAGACATATGAAGTGTAACGTGGAGCGTTGAAAAAAAAGCAAATGTGAATAATGGATACATTTGATTCTATACATTGCAAAGAGTTTACACGCTACGCTTCCTGTCAACTCTTTGCTTGGAACTTTTACATCGGGACAGACGAACGCCTGCGGCGCACGACATGTCCCCTATCCAGTGTCCTGTTCCATAAATACTATGTCAATGGAATGTTTAGATTTGAGTCAATTCCAACAAACGATGATTGCGGCGTACCCTTTGTGGTCCGGAAGCGAAGAGAGAGGAAGAAATTGACCAAAGATGACATTCCCTTCGGGCTGAAGCTCTTTTTCTGTCTCCTGTGTTGCTCGTTGCTTACATACCGCTGTGGGTCTGCGGCGCTCCTCGCGCCTTGAATACAAAACAAAATAGCATCAGCCATTGTTATAGTATTTATGGAACAGTACACTCTGTTGGGGTGCGGCGTGATATGATTGGAACAGGAAAATTAAAGTGTTAAACGAAATATTGATTTTCCGGTTACGGATGTGAATATCGGTTTCGGTTTTACTTCGTATCTCGCACCTTGTACTTCTGCTTCGCTTGTCACTAGTGCGCTTTGTGCCTTACATTATTGAAAAAGCACAAATAATAGAATATAATGAAGGCACAAAGAGGAGACGAAAATGAAAAAAAGCCTTTTGATCATTGTTATTCTACTCACCATAACACTTTCTTTTGGTGTAAGCAGCCCGTCATTCAGAGCCCTCGGTACGGCAGGGATCTTTGAGGATTATGAAGACCTCTTCCAATTGAATCCTGCGTACATGGCGGAATTCGAACATGCCGAGATCTACGCGAATTTCTTTAATGGATCGGGAAGTCTTTCGCTTGGATTCCTGGGATTGCAGCTATCTCCTCGAAGCAGGACTTCTCTTTATATCAACGCTGTTGATCAAAGCATATATTCAGACGGTCAAGGCGATGTTTGGAGTTTATGGGCAGCATATGCTTCAAATGAAACTGAGAGTGAAGTATCCAGCGATGCAGATGATATGTATATAGTTCTTGGACACGCGTATAAGCTCAGTGACAAGCTTGATGCAGGACTATCTCTGACTTTGAGGCGAAGCAATCTTAGTATTGAATCAGTGGGCGTAAATGAGACGATACAGCAGACAACCCCTGATACATATATCACCACTTCCCTTGAACTTGTGGAGGGTGATTTTATTAAATCCCATGAGATCTCTCTTAAACTGGGGCTTTCAAACGAAAAGGGAAGCGGAGCTTATCTCGGCTTTTCTTATTCCAATTCCAAAACGGAGGCCGAGGAATTCCGAGTTCAAGATATTGTATTAAGAGATTCAGTGGGAATCCCGATCGCCTTTGCATCCTTGGAGTCTGATGGAGCCGGTATCAATATCCACAAAATCCCCGAGATCCGAATGGGATTTAGAAAGGTTCGCAATTTCAGTGAAAAATTCCATATCTTATGCTCCGGCCTGTTTTCCTATACCTTCACTAATTCAAGCGATTATGAGGAAGAAGGTGATAAATTGGAAATAACATCCCCCAGCGATACAACCGCTACAACTTGGACCGCTTTGATAACGGATGATTTCTCAGGTACTGTATTATTGGCGGCAAATACGACCGGCCGTTATGAGCTTGCTGAAGGAGTGTGGCTTGGCGCCAGCCTCTTCTACTCATTTGCCCAGCCGGAAAAGCGAACTTATATACTTGATTATACGAGCGAAGCCACTATTGAACACGATGACGGTGATGTTGAAGTGGATGACCCCGATGATTATGTCGGGACATATACCAAGACGATATACGAAAAGAGAGAAAACAAGACCGTTACACATAATATATGGATCCCGATAGGACTTGAAGTAGATCTCTCTGAAAAAGTAACGCTTCGTATGGGCACACTTCATTCAGTGATCTGGAATATCACGCATACGAAAATACATCCCGGCGATTCCTATACTTCTGAAGAACTTGATGTGATATTTGGGGATGCTTCGGAAACATCTGATTCTGCTTATCAGTCCAATGACTATGATGTCAAAGGTACACAGATGGTCAGGGCTACTTATCTGTATCTCGGCTTCCTCTGGAAACCCGCGAAAAATCTGAAATTAGAGATCAATCTCAGGGAGTTGGGCTTTGAAATAGGGGAGATACAGGCTGATTTTGCCGCGACACTAGTATTTTAGAGGAACGTGTGAAGTGTGAAGTGTGAAGTGGGGAGAATAAAAACAATAGCCACACCCGTTTCTCTTTCATTCTTCATCCTTCATTTCCCAACTTGTGCCTTGTGCACTTGTCACTTGTGCTCTGCGAAGCGTAACCTGCGAACTAGGAACGTGCAAACCCTAAAGGAGCGAAGCAATTGATGAAGATCAATCTAATAATATTTCTTATTTTGGCTCTAGGCACTATGATCTTTGCGGAAGACGCTATAGTGCTGAAGCTCTCCGCGAGATCAGGAAAGGATATCACGCTCAAAGTACAGGTCTTGAAAAATCCAAAGGCAAGAAGCATTGATATCTTTCGTTCCACTTCAGATCTGAATGAGATCAGCATAGAAGATGGGGCGAGCTATCCCATAGTCAAAATATCGTCGGGAGATACAGCGTCCTTTATATTACATGATACCAAAACAGCTCACAATGCGCAGTATTATTACATCGCTGCTATCAAAGGAAGCGGTGGATATTCAGGGTATTCGAATGTGATCAAGGTCGCCACCGATGATAGGGCCCTTGCTACGCCTTTAAGAGATCCTTCCATACTCGTGGACAAGACACATTATATTCTGATACTGAAAGACGGTGCTGATGTGAAGAAGGTCTATCCCATAGCATTGGGCAGAGATCCGGTAAAGAGAAAGCTGCATCAGGACAACTCGACCACCCCGGAGGGCATATACCGGATATACAATGTTCAGCCGAGAGCGACATATTACCGCGCCTTCGATCTGAACTATCCCAATATCTGGGACCGTGGCAGATATTCTTCCCGTAAAGCGGCGGATCCAACGCTACCGCATATCGGCGGTGAGATACAAATACACGGGCTAGGGATAAGCTCCAATTGGACATTCGGCTGTATCGCGATGCGAAACATGGACATCGACGAGCTGATGGATACCGTGTCCGTGCGCGCCGGCACTCCGGTCTATATCATCGGCCAGGAGATCGATCTCAAGTGGATAGAGAAGATCCTTGCGCTGACAAAAGATCAGATCACGGCTCTCCAGCGGGAGCTGAAGGTCTCCGGCCATTACAATGGCGCGATCGACGGCCTCCTTGGTCCCAAGACAGCGCGATCCTTGTTTGAATCCGGAAAATAGGGACGGTGCTTTAATTCTTTAGTATTTCAAAATTGATTATCTTAGATATTTGCTGGTATATACGTAGTAATCACGAGAAACATTATTTTGGAGAAGTAAGGCACTTAGTCGTTTTCCCTGGTATATCCGAAAACAAAAACTAAAGAATTAAAGCACCGTCCCTAATTATTTATTTAATTGATTTGATAAAATCAGGAAATATTTCGATCTTTTTAGCTTCTTCCGGGTTTACCAAGAATATCTCAATCTCTTTCTTCAATTTCTTCATGTCCAACTCCTTGCACTTATCGAGCAGAACAGATTTTAAGGAAGCAACGCTCTCAATACCGTTTGTAATTGTGAGATAACTCAATTCGGGCTTAGTGAATGAATACATAAAAATAATGTCATAAATATCCCTTGCTTTCGTCCGTTTGCGGTTAAGAAATGCGGATATTTTCTGAGCTAAGAGAATATCTTTGGGAACCACTAATATTCTTGTCAATATCGAAAATCTGTTCAGGAGAAATTCCTTGCCGCTGTATTGATAAGGCTGTTTTTCTGCATCAAGCTGTATAAGGATCTTCTCATTTTCATATCCTGAAAGGTTGTTATCAAAAAGAAGTTCTGGAAACCGAATATAGCAGCGGAATGCATTTTTTGAAACGACTTTGGTTTCAACACTGTATCCTTCAAGTTCCAGTTCGGCCGCAACGATTTCGGAAAGCTCAGTAAAATTACTCAGTACGAGATCTTTGCTATCCAGATCAATATCTTCAGAGAACCTCTGGGAACCGTGAACTATTCTGATCGCAGTTCCTCCGATGAATACTATGCGGTCTGAAAATTTACTGTTGAAAATAATTTCCAATATCTTGCACTGAAGATATTCTCGGAGGATCTGTCTTTTATATTTGTGCATTGACTCCGGGTAGAATTTTAGCATTTCATCAATACTGAGCATTTTCAACCTCCTTTAACAAGTGCCGCAAACATCTCTTCACCCTTTGATTACCGGCCAGAGCCGAATATTTCTTTAAGGTGTCAAGTTCTATAATATCGTGAAAAACATCTGAATTGATCCTGATTCCCGCCACATCTTCTCTATTTTTGATATCGGGGTTTAAATAGAGATAGTCAATTATAGCCTTTTCTGGTGTGGCGATCTTCCAGCGATAATTACCCTTCCTCTCGATCCTGTATCCCCAGAATAAGGCCTCCTTGATCATGTGGTATCGAAAAACGCCTTCACATGTTTCAAATACCGCTCTCTTTTTCGTACTGACCGAGGTTGTTGCGAAGATCTGTTCAGGGATTAGATTATAATGACCTAATGCGCTTTCAAGAGAGACATAAGAGTGCCTGTATATGTTGTTGGCAATAATAAAAAGCATATTCTCGTCAATTTCAGTATCCGAAAACATATAATAACCGTTGCGGATTTTGTTTAAATACCCGTAGTTCTGCCATTCGAAAAGCCGCCTTCGGTCAAAGGCCGGATCGATCTTATACACCTCATTGAGATTGATAACTGGAAATTCCTTAAACTTGTTCTTGAATGTTAAATACTTCATTATAATACCATTTCGTGTTATTTATAACATATTATGGCATCAAAGTCAAATATTAATTTATTTTCAGGTTAAAAAATTAATTCCCCCGAGGGGACGGGGCTTGACCTGTCCTCTGTCATTCCAAGGCGCATGACCTTGGAAACCTCGATTACATCTAGGAGCATGGAATTCATCTTCTCTTTTTTGAATCTCTACTTCTTAACCAACCTCGAACCGAATAATTCAACTTTGTGAGATGAGAATAGGATGTGCACAACAAAATGTTGACATTATATTGAAATAGTTGTACAGTATAATACGATGGAAGGATTAAAAGCTCATGACCCAAACAACATTAGTAGCGAAGAAGAGATTGCTAACTATTGCTTTTCAGAACAATACATTAATGGATTAATTAATTTAATTAAAGATAAGATTTCTCCCCCATTTTCATTGTCTATCGATGGAAATTGGGGAACCGGTAAGACTCATTTGCTGAAAATCCTTGAAAGGAAATTGAAAGAGGAGCATTATCCTACGATTTGGTTTAATCCTTGGGAATACGAGAAAACGAATTCAGCCTACTTAGCATTTATTAATAAGGTATCAATTTCCTTCAGGGATCGCTTCAAAATATCTTTCAAAACTCTGGGAATTTTCGGACTAGCACTTGCTGTAAGCAGTATTGATAGTACGGCACGTTTCATTTCTAACAATAGTATTAGTTATTCGAATATTAAAAACATTTCAAAAGATGTTTCAAAAGCAACAAAGAGTGAAGCTGCTAACTATAAAGACACAATTCAAGAAATAAAACGCGATTTTGTTAAAATAACGCGTCAAATAACTACTAGTAAGGAATTTAATGGAAAACCTATTATTATTTTCCTTGATGACCTTGATAGGTGTTTACCCAAAAACGCATTGGAGCTTTTAGAAGCGCTAAAGAATACTTTTAATGTTAAGGATTCTACTGCGATTTTTATTTGTGGCCAAAATGTAGACATTACCAGAGGATTCATAAATTCAGAATATCCTTCAATTGATGTTAAATATGCGTCGAATTATCTCAAAAAGATATTTGACTATAGTATCAAAATGCCTGGGGTCACCAAGGAACAAATGAAAACATTTATCGGGTCAAGAATAACTGAGGTATTTGGATCTCTTGATCATGAGTTAACAAATATTATTCAAGAGTTTAATGAAGAAGTTGATAACAGAAGTTTGAGAGTAATTGACAAGATTATCTCTGGCTATTTCTTTTACAACAGTGTTATTGAGGAGAAGAGTTTAGATATCAAGTTTGTTATATTTTGGTTGTTCTTTAAAGAAATATGGCCAGAAACCTACAATATTGTACTTGGAGAAATAATGAAAGAAACAAATCAAATGTTTGGTTATATTCAAAAATTAATGCACGGCAATGCAAAAATAGACAAGAATTCAATAAAATATATAGATAAGCATAATAGCGCTTTTAATGCTATTCCGCTCAAATCATTGATTGAGGTTAATTTATTATAATGGCAACATTATTTATAAATCCAACTTTTCTAGTATTTACGAATGATACTTCTGATTTAAAATTATCTTTAGAATTAAAAAAGAGTTCAGAAGAGGATAAACCGATATTTTGTAAAATAAATGTTGATGGTAGCACTTATAAAATTGAATGCAAAGAAAACGCAATAATTTATCGTGACTTCTTAGCTGATTTTAAGAGAATAGCAGAAGACAGAGTTAATCGACATCCACGTTTAGGTTTAGTATTTAAATTCAACACAACTACTTCAGATTATTTCCTTTCGAGAGAAAAATTTAATGCAATTGCTGAAGATATAAAAATAGAGAAATACCCTTCAAACCCTTCACTTTTCGTGATTTTCATTTGCCCAATTGGCTTACTATTTTCTGATAAATTTCCGGGCTTGGGTCTTACAGATTTTATCACCATCCATGCAAAAAGAAAACTGATGATTTTTGTTTATGAACAAAAGAATCATCCTAACGAAAAAGAAGCGGCCATTTTCGAATTTATTACTGAAGCAAAGAAATACGGTCCTGTTAGACTAATTTCCGAATCTACTATTTCTAATGCTGCTAAGGATTGGATAGAGATGTTGGAAGATAATTTTGATGTTGAGACATTAGCACTGTACACAATTACACATAAGACAGAACCGAAAACGTATAGTGAATGAGGAAATCAAATGACTGAACAAGATAGATATTTCAAGAGGATTAAGTATTTCAGTTCAATAATTTCGGAGAGCTTGGTAAAAAGTCTTTTCTTTAATGCGATTAGATCTTTCATGGATATTGAATATAGCTATAAATACAGACCAGAATTCTTTAATTATCAGGGTGAGATATTCTTAGAAATGCCCTTAAACAAGGCACAGATAATAATAAACAATATTGAAGTAATTACCGAAATAGCGAAAACACTCATTCCCGCTAAATATAAGAAGTATGAACATTTAATTGTTAATAAACTTACTTCGAATTGGTGGATACACGAATTTATGATTGATAAATACTGGAGAAAAGATGACAAGAAAAAAGCAAAATATTTGCAAATTGCCCTCTCTGAATTATTTACTAATATTGAGCAAAAAGATATTATAAACTTCAAGCATGAAACCTATCCATATGGAGCGCCTTGGGGCTGTATCTCTTATCCCTTAGGAGATCCATCTGAAAAGGATTTGGAATATGAAAAGCATGTATATAAGGAATTTTTTAGACATTTTAGTAAAACAACAAAACTTCCTTTGCAATTTGGTGCCGATGTTAAAGGACTGCAAACTGATAGATTGAATACGGTTTCTAATATTTCTAATAAATTAGAAAATTATAGAACAAGGATAACCTATACAAATCTCAACAATTTTCAGATTTATAAACAATTTAAGAAATTTTATCTTGAACATAAAGACAATTCGAACTACAAGGATTTATTATATTCAATATTTTATTTCGAAATGCGGAAAAATCTTCTATGGAACACAACCTTCTTTTTACCTGCAAAGACATTTGTAGATATTTATGATCGTAAGATAAAGGATAACTTATTTGATAAAATAAGTAATGATTATAGAAAATTATCCAATGAGGAAGCTTCATATGTAACTAAAACAGTTATTAAAGAATTGAAAAAAGAAACTCGATATGTAAAAGAACAATTAATATCGGGAATATGTCATCCTAATCTCGGCCGCCCTAATAATTATGGAGAATATGTTCGTGTTGCAGATGATATAAAAATTGGCAAAGCTAAAATTAAAGAATTAGAAATAGGGCAAATTAGTAATACGTATCAAAATAGTTTTGTTTCACGTTTAATTAAGAAGGATATAATTGACTGGGTCCCAGAATGGTCAACAAACATAAAAGTGAATCGGATTCTTAATATTATCGATCATAGTGATGTTAATAGTGAAGGTGAAGAAGGAATATTAATTGATATAAAAAAGGCCATTAATGCAGAAAATCTCTTTTTCACATTTTGTAAACTTTCAAAAGATGGACAGAGTCTAAACCCTATTCTTGAAGACAATTATGAATCACTTACTTCTAATCGATCTTCTTTAACTAAAGAATTAATTAGAATTCTATATCCTTTGGGAATTTTCGATAGAGGTATTATTAAAATATTCCTAAAAGCAAAGAAGCTTCCTTCCTCAAATACCAATATTGATGAAATATTTAAGTCTAATGAACCTTTGTTTAAACCAATCACTAAAGAATGGTATCGACTAGAAACTTCCGAGGAGATTGGAAAGGAAGATGAAACCATTCCCGTCAAAGAATTTGATGATGATTTAGTGGTAAAATTTTCCGCATATTTGATAGATTACATAAATAAACAAAGAGAGGATGTGGGAAATGAACCTTTTTCTAAAGAGATTGCACCTTCGATAGAGTTTCTTGTTTTAAAACTTAATGCATATCTAAAGTCAAAAGAAGAATTATCTTTCTTATTTCTAAGTAGATTTGCGAAGTCTCTTCAGGAGTGGGAAACTAAATCATTATTTTCGATGGTTTCCTTCGTCGGAAATAATAGAAGCAAGTTTGATTTATCAAACTTCGAAGTAAGCTTTAATCAAGAAATTGTAATTGGTTTAAATAGCTGGTTTAAAATAGCAGAGAAGAAAGTACTCAAAGACGAAATTATTATTAGAAACGCCACTAATCTTGTTGAAAAACTTTGTCAATTGGACATTGAAGACGAAATTAAATCATCTTTGTTAAGTGCTAGTTTGACTATAAATATTGGCGTGAAAAATATTAAAGGGGCAAACTTATTGCTTGAAGAACTATTTAAGGTTGATAAATCGGAGGAGCCTTATCTGCAAGAAGCCGATATATTTTACTGTTCAGACAATATTGAAGACTCAATAAGCCCCCTCAAGAAAGCCATTGAGCTGTTTCCTAATAAAATTGAAATCTATAACAAGCTTGGAAGGACTTACCGGACTCTACATCAATATCCTGAAGAGATTATGATCTTGTTAGATATTCTGTCGAAGTTCAAGGATAGTAAGTATTCCGTCCTTTGCAAACTATCAGTGGCCTATTTACACAATGGGCAGATGAAAGAAGCCGAGCAAACCGCGAAGAAAGCAATTAAGCTCGAACCGGATGATTTATACGGATATATTTCTCTATGGCTTACATACAATGAATCTAATCAGTATACCAAGGAAATCACGACCCTGTTAGATATTCTGTCGAAGTTCAAGGATAGTAAGTATTCCGTCCTTTGCAAACTATCAGTGGCCTATCTATTCAATGGGCAGATAAAAGAAGCCGAACAAAGCGCGAAGAAAGCAATTAAGATGAAACCGGATGATATTGACGGATATTATTCTCTATGGTTTACATACAGTGAATCTAATCAGTATACCAAGGAAATCATGATCCTGTTAGATATTCTGTCGAAGTTCAAGGATAGTAAGTATTCCATCCTTTGCAAACTATCAGTGGCCTATCTATTCAATGGGCAGATAAAAGAAGCCGAACAAACCGCGAAGAAAGCAATTAAGATGAAACCGGACGATGTCGAAGGATATATTATTCTAGGTTCTATTTTCAGAAATTCTGAGCAGTATGCCAAGGAAATCATGATCCTGTTAGATATTCTGTCGAAGTTCAAGGATCAGAAGTATTCTGTCCTCTGTAAAATTTCAGAGGCTTATTCCTACAATGGACAGATGAAAGAAGCCGAACAAACCGCGAAGAAAGCAATTAAGATGAAACCGGGTGATATTGACGGATATTATTCTCTATGGTTTACATACAATGAATCTAATCAGTATACCAAGGAAATCACGATCCTGTTAGATATTCTGTCGAAGTTCAAGGATCAGAAGTATTCTGTCCTTTGCAAACTGTCGATGGTCTATTCACGCAGTGGACAGATGAAAAAAGCCGAACAAACCGCGAAGAAAGCAATTAAGATGAAACCGGATGATATAAAAGGATACATTTTTTTATGCTCTGTCTACAGAAATTCTGAGCAGTATGCCAAGGAAATCATGATCTTGTTAGATATTCTGTCGAAGTTCAAGGATCAGAAGTATTCTGTCCTCTGTAAAATTTCAGAGGCTTATTCTTACAATGGGCAGATGAAAGAAGCCGAGCAAACCGCGAAGAAAGCAATTAAGACGAACCCGGATGATATACAAGGATATATTCTTTTATGCTCTGTCTACAGAAATTCTGAGCAGTATGCAAAAGAAATTACGATCTTTTTGGATATTCTGTCGAAGTTCAAGGATAGTAAGTATTCCGTCCTTTGTAAACTATCAGTGGCCTATTTACACAATGGGCAGATGAAAGAAGCCGAGCAAACCGCGAAGAAAGCAATTAAGATGAAACCGGATGATATTGACGGATATCATTCTCTATGGTTTACATACAATGAATCTAATCAGTATGCCAAGGAAATCATGATCTTGTTAGATATTCTGTCGAAGTTCAGTGATTATGCTTATTCAATCCTCTGTAAAATTTCAGTGGCTTATTCTTACAATGGGCAGATGAAAGAAGCCGAGCAAACCGCGAAGAAAGCAATTAAGACGAACCCGGATGATATAAAAGGATATATTCTTTTATGCTCTGTCTACAGAAATTCTGAGCAGTATACCAAGGAAATCACGATCCTGTTAGATATTCTGTCGAAGTTCAGTGATTATGCTTATTCAATCCTCTGTAAAATTTCAGAGGCTTATTCTTACAATGGGCAGATGAAAGAAGCTGAGCAAACCGCGAAGAAAGCAATTAAGACGAACCCGGATGGTATAATGGGATATATTTCTCTGTGTTCTATCTTCAGAAAAATTGAGCAGCATGCAAAAGAGATTGAGATCCTATCAGATATTCTACCAAAGTTCAGAGATTATAATTATTCAATCTTAATGAGACTAGCAAAGGCACATTTACTCAACAAACAATTTGAAGAGGCTAAAGAATCTGCTGATAAAGCAGCAAGAATCAAAAAAAGTGACTCTGCTTCAAAAGAAATACTAGAAAAAATATTTGATAGTAAGGAGAAAGATTATCTGTTAACGATTTTGAGAAAATCAGAATCATATACTATCAAAAGGAAAAGAATGCGACCAAAATCAAAAGAAATAATTTCTAGTAAATACCATAAGTAATATTTTATACTGTTGTGAAAAAGAGGAGTTTCAATAACGCGTTGCTATCTCCGTTGACTTACAGAAATAAAATGTGAATAATGCAGGAAAACCAGTTGTAGTGTACAAAAGGAGAGGAAATATTCCGCGAAGTGAATGATTCTAACTCTTTAGGATAATTTGCAATGACGGAAGAAGAATTAAACAGGGGCCCCTCCTTGCAGAACACATGATATCGCCCCCCCCCCCCTCCTATCCTTACTTATTCCCCAACCAACCTCTAATGCATACTATTCAACCAACAACCCATTTTCAGGAATATTGAAAATGAATCTACAATAGCATATAATATGCATACGAGAGGAGTGAACATGAAAATCAAGATAGTTCTCATTTTATCAGTCATATTATTGCTCGCCGGTTGCACAGTTGACATAATGGATATCAAGGATGATCCGGCGAAATTCAAGGATCAGGATGTCACCGTCTCGGCGCAGGTGAATGAAGTATCAAAAGTAGGAGACTATACATTTGTGAAGCTTGAAGCCGGCAAGAATAACATCGTCTATATTGGCGAGACCGATACATTATTGGTGGAAGGCAAGAAGGCAAAATTCAAGGGCCGTGTCAAGACCATCTCCATCCCGCTTTTTCCCACAAAATTCTACATCATGGATTCGGAGCTGGATGATAAACTCTCGGAGATGAGCAGTGAGGCCAAAGAAGCCCTCAAGGTATTGACGAAAGAGCTAAAGCGCTTAGTCGTCGAGGATGTCGCTCCATTCGTGGAAGAAAAAATCCAGGATACACAAGAATAATTGCTTGGCAATTAAAAGATAGAACATAAAGAGAATTTTATCTCGAACGTTTTTTCTCAACATGTGAACATGCGAACTTGGAACCTGTGAACGATGAAGTGCTACGCACTTCGCTTGACACCTGCTCAAGATATGGCAAGGGCTGGTAGCCCGTGTGAGGTGTGAAGTCTGAAGTGTAAAGTGGTGGAGGGGAAGATATCTACACCCATAAATGAATATAGACAGAGGATAGTTAGGGTCGATCTCTAAGCATCAAAACGATGAAAAATCCATTTGTTGAGATTTACGAAATATGTTATAACAATACATGCGAATTTACCTCAAATTCCGAAATGCTTTCAGGGGACTCACGAGGGTCATACGGGAACCGAGAACCTACCTTTTTCACATCATCTGTGGGATATGTGCGATAACACTGTCTATATTTTTGAAATTGCCCATAGAGAGGATAGTTATCGTGATCATTCTGGTCGCCGGTGTTCTGTCGGCTGAACTTTTCAATGATTCTGTGGAAACTTTGGCGCATTTTGTTTCAAAGGGCGAAAAAAGTGATATAATAAAACTGGCGTTGGATATCTCCGCCGGAGCGGTTCTGCTCGTATCTCTTACAGCCGTTTTGGTAGGGGTATTATTTTTTCTTCCCCCTATATTGGAGCTGATAAATGGTTGAGGTGATCAATTTTATATTATTCGCGATCTTTTCCATTTTAAAAGTAGGGGTATTGCTCTTGCTGCTCTACTTCATTCTGAAGGAATTATTCAAAAAGAAAGACAAAGAAGGCGAAGAAGATGAAGAAGGATAAGACATTCATTGAAAAATTTCACGCCATTAATAAAGAGTTGAAGACCTTTGAAGAGGAATTAAAAAAAGAGTATTCATCAACTGAGCTGGAACACATTAAGAAATATGAGAAACTGCAGGTTAAATACAGAAAGAATTACGACAAATTGAAAGCCGAGATGGAAGCGGATATCGAGAAAGCGATCGAAGAGATCCGCATATACAGAAATGAGGAGGCGGAAGCCCTTCATGATCAATTGATGTTCAGATTTGAAGAGAGAAAGGGGAATATTCTTAAGAAGCTAAAAAATGAACTCCTATGATTTTATTGAGATCTTTACTATTCTCCAGGGCTTGAAGCGTAACTTGCTCAATAAAGAAGAGCTTCTGCAGATAACCCGGATCGGGGATATGGAGGAATTATTCAAGAGATTGAAGGCGATGTTCAATCTCAATAGAGAGATAAACAGCAAGGCGGATGTGGAGGAGTTCTTTGATTATGTGAGGGAAGATTACCTTGCCAAGATCAAACCTTTTCTCAAGATCAATATGCCGGGCCTGAGCTTTCGGGACCTGCTTTTGTACAAGGTCCCTCTGGGCGGATCGGATGAGGTCGCAGTAAAGTTCAAGAAGATACATATCGCGATGGGTCATCTTGCCGAGGTGAAGTGGAGCGGTGAAAGCATCTTCCGGCAGTGGTTCGACATCCTTTTAGTCCTTTTTCTCTACCGTGTCCGAACGGCTTATCAGGTACAGGATGTGGTGTTCCGCAAGCATGATCTGGAATTTCTGGACCTTGATACCCGTGAGGTCTTTAAAATGATATTCGAGTCCGAGACCCCGGAGTTCCCAAGGGGCCAACTGGCTGATTACGACCATATATTCGACTTGAACGGCTTGCAGGAGATGTTCGAGGCCGCCAAGGTGGTGTTTTACTCCTACCTGCTCAAAATGGAACGCTCGATGGACATGGATAATGTTCTGTCGCGCATACTGGCGGAGATATTTCTCTTTGTCCGCCAGAGTGAGTTGATACTTGCGAGCATTAATTGCCTGGAACTTGGAATTAACCGTCAAAGATTGACGAATACGATAATATGAACATTACATTCTCTGAGAAGATGTACAAATTCCTTATTGTCGCGGCGAATGACAAACTTCCATTCATCCTGCCCGATATAATGAAGAGCGGGTCGCTTCATATTGAAAAGAGGACCAAACCCGAATTTTCAGATATCGCCAAGCTCGAGGAGACGCTAAAATTCTTTGAAAAGGAATTCGACAACAAATTCCCCAGGGAAGAGAAGCTGATGAGCTTTGAGGAGCTCAATAAAAAACTCACTTCCGACGAATCCAAGTACCGGCTGTTTATGGAGAGCAGGGAGAGATTGAATCAGCGTGCTGCCATTATCAACAATTATACGGCCTTCTTTGAGATGTACCCGCAGACCCCCGAAGTATTGAGCGAGAAACAGCTCTTTTTCACTATCCCGCTTGAGCATGTGACGCTGATGAACGAATATATAGATAAATACGGGCTTCTGGGGACATATGAGGAATTCAAGGACAGCGCGGTGTATTTCCTGATAACATTGGAGCGCACCTCCAGAAATATCATATACGATATCGTCAAGGAATTGAACGGCAATCATTTCTTTGAGATGGTGAAGTTCAAACCCGGCGCCGATCTTTTTGAGGCATTGGAAAATAAGAAATGGGGCCTGCTTGAGGGCATGAGGAATTTCAATCTGAGGGTAAAGCGCTTCGTTGAAAAGATAAAAGAGGATATGCCCCATTTTAAATTCAATGTCCGTTTCTACAGGGAGGTCGATAAGTTCAAGGCAGGTGTTTTCGAAGGCGATTATGTATCCATCTTCTCCGGCTGGATCCCCGAGTCAAAGAGTACCGATTTCAAGAAGATACTCACCGATCATAATCTTTACTATGAGTTCTACGAAGAGGAAAAGGGCAATGCCAGCATCCCTGTGAGATTTTCCCCTTCCTCGATATTGGGTCCTTTCAATATGCTGGTAGCTCAATACGGGAATCCCAGATACGGTTATTTCAATCCGGTGATCATCTTTGCCGTGATCTACTGCTTTCTATTCGGATTTATGTTCGGCGACCTCGGTCACGGCTCTGTCCTGATGACATTCGGAATACTTATGCTATTTTCTCCCAATTATAAAAAGTTCGCCTCGCTGCTGCTCTTTTTGGGCGGCTCTTCAATGATATTCGGACTCTTATTCGGTTCCCTTTTCGGAAATGAAGAGGTGATGAAGCCGCTTTTATTCAGGCCGTATCATCAGCTATACTTCATCCTCTTCGGCGCGATCGCCGCAGGGGTGATCGTGAATATATTGGGCGCGCTTTTAAATATTTTTCAAAAGTTCATAAAAAAAGACATTTACGAGATGTTCTTTGATGAATGGGGTATTATTGCCCTTGTATTCTATCTGCAGCTGATAGTGATCCCGCTTTTGATATGGCGCGGTATTCTTCCGAAGGGATTCGGCGTCAAATTACTGATATTCCTCACCGTCGGGGAATTGATGGTCAAGGTATTTTTTAATGTTAAAAGAGAAGGCCTCGAAAAGGGGCTTACACAGGGGATGCTGGTCTTTATCTGGTTCATAGAATTTCTGTCAAATACTGTCTCATTTATAAGGGTAGCGGCTTTCCTGCTTGCCCATGTGGCGTTATCTTCCGCCAGTTTTCTTATCATTGAAGGTATGGAGTTGAAAGGGTTCAGCGCGATCGTGCTGCTAGTCTTCTGGAATATATTCGTGATATTGCTTGAGGGCCTTGTGGTCTTCATTCAATCCATGAGACTGACCTTTTATGAGTTTTTCAGCAAATTTTTTACCGCGGACGGTGCTAATTACGATCCGCTGAAAATATAGGGAGGAACAAAAAATGAATAAAGTTGAAGCAAGCAAAAGGATAATGAGGGTCAGGACCTTCTTCGTCCTTGTTCAGGTGCTCGCCATTCTGGCAATCGGTTTCTTCGTGTTGATCCCCAACATGACCTATGCGGGAGTTATTGATGACGAGGTGGTAAGCGAGAAAGCGCAGCCTGTGGAACAAACTCCGTGGAGATTCATAGGTGGAGTTCTTGCCGCAGCTATCGCAGTTTCGGTAGGCTCTGTAGCCGCAGGCAGGGCGGTGGAGAAGGTTGGAAGCGCATCAATAGGCGCGATCATCGAAAAGCCCGAGGTCTATGGAAAAACGATTCTCTATGTTGGCCTTGCGGAAGGAATTGCGATATACGGCGTGATCGTCGCTCTACTTATTATTTTTAATCTATAAGAATGGAACATTTGCTGCTCACCGACGACCCCTTCTTCCTGAACTACTCCGCATTCGGTTTTAATGTGCGGGTATTGGAGGAAAGTGAGGATCCTATGCAGGTGATAGATGAGACAGGAGCGAGTATGGTCCTGATCACGGAGGGGCTCTGGGATATCATTGAACCCGAATTGGACCCCCGTTCACCTGTCGCTGTGATCCCGATCCCCGACCGTAAGAACAAGGGCAAGATCGCGAAGGATTCGATCGAAAGGATGTTGAGCAGAATAGTGGGGAGGCTGTAATGGAAATACAGGGTTTCCGCATAGAAATGAGAGAAGAGATCCGGCGTAAATGGGAGAGCCGTCTTAAGATCCTGACGGATTCTTTTGAAAAGAAGAGCGAAGCCCTTGTGTCAGACCACAAAAGCAGAAAGAAAGATCTGAAGACATATATGAAAAATAAAAAGGCGGAGGATGTGAAGAAGGCGGAACATGACGGTGATCAGCTGCGCCTGCGTGTATTGTCACGGCTTTCAAGAGAATTCAAAACAGAGCTTCTCGCCGGTCTGGAAGAGCATTTCATCTCTGAAGAAGGCGAGAAGGGATTGTTGTCATATATGGATAAAATACTTGAGGATAAGGCCGGGTTCACCGTTATCATCGGCCGTAAACAGAAGCTCCCCGGCTTTTTGAAGGGCGGATTCGATTACGGTTTTCGTGTAGTATGCCCGGAGAGCGGGGTTGAATACGATTATACGGAGCTCTTTTTAAAATCAGTTCTGGAAGAGCGTGTCGACACGATCCTGGAAGAGGAAATTCTTGATGAAGATACTTAGTATAAACGGCCCGATAATAAAGGCGGATAATGACGGGTCCATAAGGATGCGTGAAATGGTGAAGGTCGGTGATTTCGGCCTCATCGGAGAAGTAATAGAATTACAGCAAGAACATGCCGTGATACAGGTGTACGAAGATACCACAGGTGTCAAGGTCAATGAAAAGGTCGAAGCGCTGAAATACCCTTTATCTGTTACACTCGGCCCGGGATTACTGGGCGGAATCTTTGACGGTATCGGCCGTCCCCTTAAGAAATTCTCCGAAAACGGCTTTATCGAAAGGGGATTATACCCGTTTCCTCTTGACGGGGATAAGCAATACGATTTTATTAGCGAAATGAAGAAAGGCGATGAGGTATCGGAGGGCATGCATCTGGGCCATATCATTGAGATGTCGCTGAAGCATTATATTATGGTCCCTCCCGGAGTGACCGGCATTATCGGTGATATATTTCCCGGCAAACGCAAGGTGGAAGACATTTTCTGCACCATAGAGCTTGACCATGACGATCCGCTTGAGATCCGGGGCTTTCATAAATGGCCCGTGAGAAAAAAACGCCCCGTGAATGAACGGCTTTCGATGAATGAACCGTTTTTTACAGGGCAGCGTGTATTGGACTTTCTCTTTCCTATTCCGCGTGGCGGAGTCGCCGCAGTGCCGGGTGGTTTCGGCGCCGGTAAAACAGTTCTGCAGCATTCCATCGCTAAGTGGAGCAATGCCGATATCATCATCTATGTGGGATGCGGAGAGAGAGGAAATGAGATCGCGCAGATATTGGAAGAATTCCCTACATTAAAGGACCCCCGCAGCGGTCGTTCATTAATGGAGAGGACAATTATAATCGCAAATACATCAAATATGCCGGTAACTGCCCGTGAATCCAGTATTTACACAGGGATCACGATGGCGGAATATTATCGGGATATGGGGTATAATGTTACCATATTGGCGGATTCGACCTCCCGCTGGGCTGAGGCGCTGAGAGAGCTTTCCTCCCGTCTGGAGGAGATCCCCGCGGAAGAGGGCTATCCCGCATATCTCGCTTCACGGCTAGCGGAATATTATGAAAGGGCCGGGTCTTTCAAGACGCTGAGCGGCAAGACCGGCAGTATCACCGCCATCGGCGCGGTTTCCCCGCAAGGGGCTGATTTTTCCGAACCTGTAACGCAGCATACAAAGAGATTTGTAAGAAGTTTCTGGGCATTGGACAAGTCATTGGCTTCGGCAAAACATTTTCCCGCCGTTTCCTGGAAGATAAGCTATTCAGAGTACGGTGAAGAGGTGGTAGACTGGTGGAAGCTCAATGCTAATGTGGATTGGAATTCAATGAGGACAACCCTCACCGAGATACTTCAGGATGCGGACAAGCTGGAAAATATTATCAAGATCGTCGGCTTTGAGTCTCTGCCGGACAGGGAGAAATTAACAGTACTGTCCTCCAATCTGATAAAAAAGGGTTTCCTTCAGCAGAATTCCTATGATCCTGTGGACAGCTTCTGTCTTCCCGAGAAGCAGGTTAAGATCGCGCAGGCATTGATATATTTCCACTCCAGGTCCGCCGAAATGATGAATGACGGCGATTCCTTCAATAAGATAAATAAATCGGAAGCTATTGACAAGATACAGAGATTGAAGTTCATCCCGTTCCCTTCCGCGGAATTTGACTCTACGCTCGATGAGATCAATACGGAACTGGAGGGAAAGCAATAGATGAAATACAGAAAGTATTATACGAGCATTAAAAAAGTCTGGGGTCCCCTGATGATCGTTGAAGGCGTGGAAGATGTGCCATATGGCGTATTTACATCCATCGTGCTTCCCGACGGTACCGAAAGAAAGGGTCAGGTATTGGCGGTCAACGGGACTGAAGCGGTGGTCCAGATATTTGAGGGAACGGGGGATATCGATACAGATCATTCGGGGATACATTTTTCCACAGAACCCTTCAAGGTGGGCGTTACCGAAAGTATGAAGGGGCGCATATTGGACGCTTACGGCAAGCCCCGTGACGGCTTGAAGCCTATTGTCGCCAAAACAACGAGGGATATCAACGGCCGGCCCATCAATCCGTATCACCGGACATATCCGCATGACTTCATTCAGACGGGGATCTCGGTGATAGACGGGCTTGTTACATTGATCCGCGGGCAGAAACTCCCCATATTCTCCGGCGCGGGGCTTCCGCATTATGATCTTGCCCTGGAGATCGCGAAGAATGCCCGACTCAAGGATGACAATGAGAAGATGATAGTTATCTTTGTCGCGATGGGCATTAAGCATGATGATGCCATAAAATTCTACCGCTCCTTTGAAGCGGACAGTAAATTGGATAAGGTCATACTCTTTTTCAATCTTGCCGATGACCCCCCGATGGAGCGGCTCATCATTCCGAGGACCGCGCTGACCACAGCGGAGTATTTCGCCTTTGAAAAGGATTATCAGGTTCTTGTGATCATGTCGGATATTACCAATTATTGTGAGGCATTAAGGGAGATATCATCTGCCCGTGAAGAGGTGCCCTCGAGAAAGGGGTATCCAGGCTATCTTTATTCCGATCTGGCATCGCTTTATGAAAGGGCGGGCAGAATGAGAGGGCGTAAGGGCTCGATCTCGCAGATACCCATACTCACGATGCCCAATGATGATATCACACATCCTATTCCCGATCTTACCGGATATATTACCGAGGGGCAGATCGTTATCTCAAGAGAGCTGAATCATCGCGGTATCTTTCCTCCCGTTGATATTCTACCCTCATTGTCCAGATTGATGAAGGACGGCATAGGCAAGGAATATACCAGAGCGGATCATCCGCATCTCGCCGCTCAGATCTATGCGGCATATTCGTATTCACAGGATGTGAAGATGATCTCTACGGTTATCGGAGAAGAAGAGCTTTCGCCTACCGACAGGAAGTATCTGGAATTTTCAAGGATATTCGAAGAGAAATTCCTGAACCAGAAAAGAGGCGCATATCATTCGATGGAGAAGACATTGGAGATCGCCTGGGAGGCGCTGAAAGTTCTCCCAAGAAGGGAATTGAGTAAATTCACCAAAGAGGAGCTGGATAAATATTATGACTGATATCTCCCGTCTCCCCTCGACCAAATCCAATTATATGAAGCTGTGCAAGGATCTGGAGGTCTATATAACAGGATTGGATGTGCTGAAGCAGAAGAGGGAATTACTGATCAATGAATTGATGAATCAGCAATACGGATTCGAGGAGATCAATGAGACCATGATCGGTGTATTCAATAAGATAAATGAAAAACTGGAAGAGATCCTTTCCTTCCATTATTTCAAACCGGAAAAGAATAAGATATTTGACATAAATATTATGAGTACATCCAATATGGGTGTGATCGGAATGGATGTTGAGCTGAACATCAAAGATGAGACCCTTCCGTATATGGACAGCTTTGAAGGCATGGGGCCCATCTGGGATGAGACCGTCGGCGGGTTCACCGATCTATTTTCGGGCCTTAGCCGCTGGCTGAAATTGTATTCCACGGTTTACCGGCTTCTGAGAGAGATAGAGAAGACATCAAAGCGGGTAAGGTCGCTTGAGAATATCTTTGTTCCAGAATATGAGACCGGTGTCAAGAGGATCAAGGATGAGCTGGAAGAAAAGGAGAGGGAAGAATTTGTGATAAAGAAGATCATAAAGGAGAAAAAAAGTGGCTAAGAAGAGAAATGTTCTTATTCCGTTTATCGATAGTGACGATATAAACCGAATTATCGACTCCCTGCCGGAATTGAGGACAGAAGACAAGCGTTATATACTTCTGCGCCTTCTGGATCATGAGCAGTCGCGCCTGCTTTCCAAAAGGATGGAGAAGGATTTTCATCTGCTCATGGCGGAACTCGAAGATGACGGGTGGAAATCACTTTACTTCTTTCAGGAAGAATTCAAATCCCTGGATGTTAATGTACGCATTGTACTGCGTTCGGGCAATATCCTGAAGGAGATACACGGCTTTTTGAAGGAATATAATATTGATACGGTTCTCTTTGCCCGGTCCTATAAGACAGGACTATCCGGGAAGATCAAGTCGGATATGATAAATGACATGCTTCTTTCCTCTGAAAAAATGGTAATAATAGTGTAGTGAGGTTGTAATGATAAAAGAATTGCTGAAGAGTGACAGTATAATCATGGAGTTGAAAGGAAATTCCAAGGAAGCGGTTTTGATGGAGTTCATCGAATACGGAAACGGCCTCGGGCTGATAAGCAATAATGACGAATTCTTCAATAAGATACTGGAATTGGAGAATCTCGGCTCATCCGCATTGGAGAAGGGCATCGCCATACCGCATTTACGGGACAATTTTGTGTCCGAGATGTTCTTGCTTCTCGGCATATCGCATGGCGGTGTGGATTTTGATTCCATAGATTCTCAGCCGTCGAAGCTGATCTTCTTCATCGGTGCCAAGAAGAATGACAAGATGTATCTGCCATTGCTTTCCCGTATTTCAAGGATGTGTTCTTACGGTGAGATCCGTGATGATCTTCTGTCCGCGGATTCACCGGATGATATTATAGGGATCATTTCGGAATGGGAGATCTAGTGAGGGAAAAGTGTGAAGTGTGAAGTGTGAAGTGTAAAGTGGGAAAATACAATGAATTGGGAAATGAAGAATGAAGAATGAAGAATGAAAAATGAAGAATGAAAAATGAAGAATGAAGAATGAAGAATGAAGAATGAAAAATGGGGAATTAGAGAAGAGGTTAGAGGATAGAGGTTGGAGGTTAGTGCAGAGGTGAATAAGAGAAATGGACACGCTACGCAGTGGACCCAGTAAACCAGTGGACCCAGTGGAACAACAGACGATAGGTAATGAAGAGTTGGGAAATGAACAGTGAAAAGAGAACAATTAGAGAAGAGGTTAGAGGCCTGTAGAGAAGTGAATAGTGAATAATTGAGAAATGAATAAAGAACAATTAGGAGAGAAAAAGGGAGTGAGATTCAAAGATATGTGGAGAGCGTTTGCAGGGGATTCTATACATTGCGAAGAGTGTACAATTGCTTCGCAATTTTCAACTCTCCGCTTGGAACTTTTACATCGGGACAGACGAACGCCGGCGGCGTACGACATGTCCCATATCTTGTTTGGGGTGCGGCGTGATATGATTGGAACAGGAGAATTAAAGTGTTAAACGAAAAATTGATTTTCCGGTTACGGGTGTGGATATTGTTTTCATTTACACCTCGTACCTCGTTCACTCGTGAACGACGGTCATCGGATTTATGAAAGAAGACATTAGCCACATGCAAAAAGACTATAATCATAGCGAAGGGTTTATCCGCGATTATTCCTTATATTCTTATAAGGAAATAAGCAGTACGAATACCGTAGCAAAGGAGTTGTCGGAGAGCGGATCGGCGAAGGGTATTGTGACCGCTCTTACACAGAGCGGCGGCCGCGGCAGAAGGGAAAGGGTTTGGGATTCCCCGGAGGGCGGATTGTGGTTCTCCCTATTTGAGACCGTACCGGATGAAGATATACGGAAGCTCTCATTTTTCATGAATTTTGGTATCATTCTTGCCGCAATTAACACTATGAAGCAATATTTGGATAGCGATACACTCAAGGTGAAGTGGCCGAATGATATCTATGCCTCCGGCAAAAAGCTTGGGGGTGTACTTCTTGAGACATTTGACGGCCCGTCCGGGAAGACCGTTGTTTCAGGTATGGGACTGAATACCTGGAATGGATCGAAAGAGAATTGGACATCACTTCTTGATCTGGGTATCAAGAAGGTCCCCAATTTCGAAATACTCGAGAAATTGATCATGAATCTCAATATATTAAGGGAGAAACTCTATGATTCTTCCGAAGAACTTATGGCCGGATGGGAGAAATACGACCTTTTTTCGGGAAAAACCGTGAAAGTCAAATCATCTCAGGGAAACTTTGAAGGTACCGTTAAAGGATATTCCAGCAGCGGCGCCCTTATTATATCCGCAAGCAGCGGGGGGATCCGAACAATAGAAACCGGGGAGGTTGAGAATGTCAGATGATACTCTCTTTCTGAAAATAGGGAACAGTTCGGCCAAATACCTGTATCAGGGGACGGTTGAATCGATATACGATTATGCTCTGGTCAGTGATCTGCTACCTGAGGTTTCAAGGATAGTATATTATAATACATCCGCAGCGCCTCATAATTTCAAAGGCCTGGACAGCAGAGTGGAAGTACGCCAAATCAAGAGCACGGATAAATTCTCCGTTACCAACGGGTATGCCCAACCCGGCCTTCTCGGCGTTGACCGTATCCTGGCCGCTTCATTCTTTTATTCGAAGCACAAAGAGGATTTCTGCTGTTTTGATCTCGGAACAGCGATCACCGCAAGTATTGTAAAGAACGGCATCCTTATCGGCGGTGCGATCATTCCCGGGCCGGACAGGGTGATGAAATCAACCTCCACGATAGGCCGTATGGAACTCCCCTCTTCTATATTCCTTACTCCCTTTCCCGGCAATGACACCAGAAGCAATATCAATGCCGGTTTAACCTTGATGTATTCGGGATTTTTTGATAAGATCCTGCATAAATACAAAGAGAAGATCTTCGTTACCGGAGGAGATAAACGCTTATTGCCTCTTATTAAATATGATGAGTATTTTGAAAACGCTGATTTGCATGAAATGGAGAGGAACGGTTATTAAGAAGTTCATCCTTATCCTCCTGATCTTCCTGCCGATATTTACTTCTGCGGGAAATGAGAATATGGTCCTTTCCATCAATGCCTACAGGGACGGATTCTATTCCATGTCCCTGAAATACGCCAGCAAGTATCTTGAAGACCCCGCCTCCGACCAGGGGCGCGGAAAGTATATGGTGGGCTTATGCCAATTCAAGATGAAAAAATACGATGCCGCTCTGATCACATTCAACTCGATATTGATAGACCATCCGGGATTTGAGAACAAGGACAAGGTCCTCTTATACTCGGCGATCGTGAACTATTATAGAAAGGATATGAAGAAGGTCTTTTCCACATTGAACGAATTGAAGACCGGAAATCTTGCCCCTGACGCTTTTTACTACTCTGCGCTTTTCCATAATCTCCAAGGAGATGATGAAGCCGCAGTCGGGGAATATGCATACCTCATTAAAAAGTATCTGGAATCATCCAAATGGGACGCGGCTAATCTGGAACTCGCGGAGCTGTATAAGAAGCAGGGGCGTTTTGACCTGGAAGACCGCCTGATACGGGCTTATCTTCATCGTACGCCGGATGGCAAATATGCTGATAAGATGCGCTTTCTTCTGGGATTTCTTCTTTATGAAACAGGAGAATACGATGAGGGGCTGGAGATCTTCGCCCAGCTTGCCAAAAAGGATTTCCTGCTTGGCGAGACCTATTACTTCATCGGCGAATGCTACTTCTATTTAGAGAGTTATACCAAGGCGGGCAAGTTCTATCAGAGAGCTCTGGACTTCAACACTCCCCATCAGGATGAAGCCCTGCGTGCGATGTTCCTTTCTAAGTACAGGGTTCAGGACCTTGAGGGAGCGAAGGATGCCGTGTTCATAATGAAACAACCCGGCAGAAAGATCGATCCCGCCTCTATCGGATATTTTGATGCGCTTATATTGAAGAGCAATAAGAAATACGCTCAGGCCGCGGATAAGATCAAGGAGCTTTTAAGTAAATCGGTTTCAAGCGAATTGAAGCAGAATCTTCTGCTTTTATACGGAGATGTGATGAACCTTTCAGACAATGGAGATCCCGCGGTGGAGTATATGATCAAGATGAACTCCGATGGGAAATTCCCGGCGGTGTTCGAATTAGCCGGCGACCTGCGTTTTAATTCGGGCAAATACCTCTCCGCCGCGGAGTATTATAAAAGCGCTATCTCAGAAGGTGTCGCGGATCCTGTAAAAAGCGGCGAACTCAGGGTGAAACTGGCATCATCGTATTTCGCGCTCTCACAGTACGGTTCCGCGCTTGAACTTCTGAACGCCTTTGAATTTTCAAGCACTGACCGCCCTTTCAATCTGATAATGGGTAAGGTACTCTTTAAATCCGAGAAGAGTGAGAAAGCACTGGAATATCTGAGCCTTATCCCGGTAGAGACAAAAGAATATGCTGAGGCGCAGCGTTATATCGGCTGGTGCATTTACTCCGCGGGAAATCACTTCGACGCGATCAATCATTGGGGTAAATTTATTGAGGGAAAAACTCTGGATGAGGAAATATACCATCAGATCCGTTTTGACATGGCAAAGGTCTATTATGAACTGAAGAATAATGCCATGGCATTACCGCTTCTTTTAGAGCTTTTTTCCAAGAGTCTGCTTGAGCAGAATGAGGTGATATATTATCTGTCAAGGGTTTACTATAAGATAGAGAAGTATTCGGAAGCCAGAAAGTATTTTTTAATGATCACCGATAATTCTACATTTGGGCAAGAGGCGGAATTCTACGCTGCCTGGTGCCTTTTGAATATGAAAGAGAATGAGAAGGCGATAGGGGAATTTGAGAAGATACGACTGAAGCCCGGCCACGAATACAGATATGACTCCGCTCTGAAAATAGGCGATATTCATTATTCCACAGGGGAATACGATGCAGCGGTCACCGCGTTCAAGACCCTGATGGACAATGCGGACGCGCCGGGTGAATTCAAGGGTTGGGCGGCCTACAATTATGAATGGACCCTTTTTAAGATGGGGAAGTATCAGAGCTCGATCGATGTATCGACCAATTTTTTGAAAAAGTACCCCGACTCCGCGATCGCTCCTCAGATACAGCTCAATAAGGGTAAATTCTACTTTTCCAAGGATAATTTCACAAATGGCATCACGGAATTTCAGCGGGTGATCATGCAATACCCTTTATCCAAAGAGATCAACGAGGCGCGTTTTTATCTGGGGCTTTCATTTATGAAGCTTGGCAATACCGATAAAGCGTTTTTGTATTTCGAAGAGCTGTCGAAATTGAAGGATTCTGTGAAATGGAAGAATCTGGGCATATTCAAACTGGCTTCAATTCAATTTGCAGAGGAAAAGTTCAGGGAAGCCGCCGCCAATTATAAATTGCTTCTGGCCGAAGAGATCGATCAGAAGATGTATGAAAATATCCTGTACAATCTCGGTGTGGTATATAAGAAATTGCGTGAGTACGATGCCGCCACCGGGTATTTTGAGCGTCTGCTGAATGAAACAAAGGACAATGAGCTCCGGGGAGAGGTTTATCTCAAACTCGGAGATATATACGAAATATTGGGATATCACAAACGCTCTGAGGCCGCTTTTTCAAGTGTAGTAGTGAATGGTACGCCGATACAACAGGTCGAAGCCGAGTACTGGCTTGGAGAGCTGCTTCTGAATAAGGGAGAAACAGATCGTGCGATCGAAGAGTTCATGAAAATCGTCTATTTGTACAAGGAATTCACGATGTGGGTGAATTCCGCGCGCTTCAAGATCGTCGAGGCCTATATGAAAAAAGACGATGCAGACGGCGCCGCCAGGATGCTGGAGCTTATCATTCAAAAGAGCGGAGATCCCGATTCTCGTAAAAAAGCAAGACAGATGCTTCATGATATGGAAAAAGAGGAGTAGATATGAAATTGAGTTTTTTCGGTGCGACAAAAGAGGTTACCGGATCAAAATTCCTTTTGGAGACCAATAATAAAAAGATTTTAGTGGATTGTGGCCTTCATCAGGGTTCGAAGGATAATAAAGAGGCCAATTACGAGCCGTTCCCATTTGACCCGTCAACCTTGGATATGCTGCTTCTCACGCATGCTCACATTGATCACAGCGGCTTGATCCCCAAGCTTGTAAAGGATGGCTTTACCGGGAAGATAATTACGACAAAGGCGACCTTTAATCTCTGCTCGATCATGCTTCTGGACAGCGGACACATTCAGGAAACGGAAAATGAATGGGATAATAGAAAAAGAAGGCGCAAGGGCCTGGCTGAGCGGCCGCCGCTATATACGGTTGCCGATGCCCAGGAGTCCCTGAAATATTTTCAGGGCGAGAGCTACGGCAAACGCCTGCAGATCGGGGAGGATATTTTCATTACCTTCAGGGACGCGGGGCATATTCTGGGTTCTGCGCATATACTTCTGGAAAGCGAAGGATTGAAGATCGGTTTTTCCGGTGATATCGGCAGCGTTCTGAGTCCGGTTCTGAATGAACCTTCTTCCTTTGAAGATGTCGATTATCTGATAATGGAATCCACCTACGGAAACAGAGGAAGGCATAAGATAGAGGACTCCCTGCATCTTTTCTCGGATATTGTCGAAGAATCATTGCGCTCGGGCGGAAAGATATTGGTCCCTTCATTTGCTATCGGTCGAACTCAGATGTTGATGTACTATCTCAATCAGCTTCTGAACGAGGGTAAGATCAATCTGATAAAGGTATTCCTTGACTCGCCTCTTGCCATCAAAGCAACGAAAATCTACGGTCAGATCGCCAAAAGCGATCCAGAATACTTCTCGAGAAATATTATTGACCTGAAAAAGGATGGTGACCCCTTCGGCTTCCCATCCCTCAGCTCCACACAATCGGTGGATGAATCAAGAAGCATTAATGAATTCGATAAACCCGCGATGATCATTTCTGCCGCGGGAATGTGTAATGCTGGGCGTATCCTGCATCATTTGAAACATAATCTGTGGAACCCCAATACCTCCGTTGTATTTGTGGGTTATCAAGCTCAGGGAACACTGGGAAAATTGATACAGTCAGGGCGGGACAATGTTTCGATATTCGGAGAACCCGTTGAGATAAACGCGTCCATATATTCTCTGGATTCTTTTTCCGCTCATGCCGATGCGGAACACCTTGCCTCGTTTGCCGGAGATATACCGGTTAAGCCCAGGGGTATCTTTATCGTTCACGGGGAAGAAGAGGCACAGAAAGCTCTGCAGGACAATCTCAAAGAGAAATACGATCTTGAATCAATCATTCCATCTTATGCTCAGGGATTCTCTATAGATAAGAGCGGTATCGAGCTTGTTGATACCGGTGCGGAACCACTGCTTATCACTGTGGAGGACAAGAATAAGATACTTGCGGATTCGATCGACCTTGATGAAGGCATTGAGATCCTTGGAAAACGACTGAAGACATTTGTGGAAGAATTGGGCTCAATCGAGGATTCAGAGAAAAAGATCGCGCATCTTGCAGTTCGTTCGGAAAAAGCCCTGATCTTATTGAAACGCTTTTCCGATCTTGTTGGCGCCGCTGTTTTTGACTCATACGATCAGATAAAAGAAGAGGACGAGATAGTGGATACCAAGTTCCAGCAGAAGATCAAAGAATTCAGAAAAGAATACTTCCTCAGCATAGACCCGGTCATTCAGGATTTCATCGAAAAGGTGAACGAGATATTAAAGCCAACTAAAAAGTAATGCTTTATGATAAAACGGGAGAGGTTCTTCTTTTATTTTTTCTCACTTAACCTCATAATACTTCTCCTATATATCGTTTTGTTTCCCGGTATCATCAGAAATTACGCTGAAAAGCAATTGGGTGAGCTGAATGTGAAATTCACATCACTTGATCTGAATATCAACGGCGCTCTCCAATTGACCGATCTTGTCTATGAGAGCAGTGAAATATCCATTTGCAGTGATTATATCAAGGCCAAGGTCGATATACTCTCTCTTCTCTTCAAGAGATACAGAGTGAAGGATCTCGTGCTTTCAAAACCGAGGATCACCATACACAAGATGTCTGAGTCATCTGCCGATAAACCGGATCTGAAAATATCCCATTTGAAGGTCATTGAAGGGGAGTTCACCTTCCCATACGGTAATGTGGAGCAGATCTTTCTTACGGGGTCGATCGATCTTCCAAATGATGAAATTATTCTGAACAGTTTATCCTGCCGAAGCTCTATCGATAATGCTTTCCGGGATTTGAGCATTGCTTCCGCTTCCGGTAAATTCAAACTCTCGCCTGCCGGCGATCTGCTTGTAGAAGAGATCATCGCCCGAACACCCCTTTCAACGGTAACCGGAAAGGGGATGATAAACAGAAACGGCCTACTGCTGGACTGCAGAACGGATAAATTTTACCTCGAGGAGCTTCATCGCCATTTTCTGATGATGGACGATGACGGTCTGAGAGGTGTCGCGTCAGGGCATTTCAAACTTGATATCGATGCCGAGAAAAAATCCATTATAGTTACGGGGACAGGCACATCCGATATGGTCAATATCTATGCGATCCCCTTGAAGAAATTGACAGTGTCATTTTTATTCGATGCCCTGAATCAGAGGATCGATTTTACATCCCCCGCGGTATCTATCTGGGGCGGCGATGGTGTAGCTACCGCTTGTTATACTCCAGACGCATTGTATGTTTCTGGAAATGTGAAGAATTTTCCATTGCGCGAGATCTTGGAATATCCCGAGGATAATTCCTGTCTTTCCGGCGATGTGGTGATCAACGCTACCTTCTCCTCTATCACGGATTACAGTGTAAATATTGAAGGCAAAAATATATGCGGAGAGCTCTTCGGATTTGATCTTGAAGAGAATACTTCCATTGTGAATATTCAGGTTGAGAACAATAAGGTGTATTTCACGAAGCTGGAGGCATTTTTGGCGGATTCCGGCCATGCCCTTCTTCAGGGCTATGGAGATACTGAAACGGAGAAGTATCACCTTGATATCAAGGATATTAAATTCAAGGTTCCCGGTCTTCCCGAATCGTTCATCTTCGGAAAGGCGACAGCAATATCCTCTCCGGATAATACGATTCTTGACATCATTCCTGAAAAATTGATATTGTTCAATAATGAAGTGTTCGCTCCTATGAAATTATCCGGCCGGGTGATCAGTGATCTGGATAAGAGGGGAGATTATACGGGAGAAATTTCCGTGGACAGGATCATATTGAAATTAGGCGACCAGAGATTTGATCTGGGCGCGGCGCATTCTAAAACAGAGATGAAAGATCGAAAGGTCTCGGTGGATGCGCGGCTGATCTCGAATATGAGCGATAAGGCGCTTGAATTTTCTCACATGAAAAATGGAAATTGGTCACTGAGTGGCGATCTGGAAGGATTCAAACACCGTGCGAATTCAATATCGGATACCTTCGCTGTCAGAACCGATCTTTCCGCGACCCCTGATACGATCTGGGGCGAAGTTGACCTATTGCCGGTAATGATGGGTAATGCCCCCTTGACACGCGGGATAAAAGCAGATTTCAAGAGATCAAAAACCGGCGTAAATATAGATCTTGTCGGGGATATTATTATGGGCAGTATCTTCCTTGACAAGGAGTTGAATATATTGGGTGAAGTATTGCTGAATACCTTTCCAGCTGCGGTCTTCCATGATATTATAGTTGACGAATTCTCCGGCCTCAGCGGTACTGTTGACGGCTCGATCAAATTTTTCGACTCCCTTGCAGTTCCGGGTTTTGAATTTTACCTCAAAGGTAATGGCTTTGCCAGAGATGACCGATATTTCGGCCTTCTGGAGACCTCCGGAAAATATGCACAGGGCCGATTGACCTTTTACGAACTCACCGCGTACAGGAAAGAGTATTCTCTTGGGATAAGGGGCTTCCTGCCTGTGAATATCTCATTGTTCCCATTTTCTGTCAATCCCGGGGAAGGTGATATTAATATGGAAGCGGACCTTAAAGATGTACGAATGGGAATATTGGATTTTCTCTTCAGGGATATTCCATATATTTTGGGGCTGAAACCACTTGAAATAGAATGGGTACAGCTGCGAACGGGAAAAATATCCGGCAAAGCCCTCGTGAAGGGTAGCAGTGATGACCCTCTTATCGACTCAAAGCTTATCGCTTCGGATATCAGCGGAAGCATTGTCCTGAAGGATTTTAAATCCGCTTTTTCCTCCATGAACGGAGATATAAGCTGGTCGCGGAGCTCGGGGATTGATACACTTCTCGTGAATTCGCTCTCATTTCGCCTTGGCGAGGAGAAGCAAAGCGGGATATTCGGACTCAATGCCGCGGTCTCTGTGAACAGATCAGTACCCTTAGGACGATTGAAACTTAATCTGAAGGAGGGTGAATACCCGGTTTCGGGAGATGATTATTCCCTCATTATTTCTTCATTGAGCTCCGGACTGATAATGACGGAAGACGATAGAAAGCTTGACGGCAGCATAGTATTGAAGGATATAAGGATCAAACGCGAAATTGTAAGTGTATTTGATATTATTGTTGACGCTCTGCAGCAAAAAGAGAGCCGTACGCCTTTGATCGGGGGCAATCTAACCCTTTTTGAGGACGATGAGACGCAATTGGACTTTTTGGTGAAAACCGAGAACGCGGCGTTTCTGATAGGGAGTTCTCAGAATATTTCTTTTTCGACAGAGGGTGTTTCTTTGAGAGGTACTCCTGAAAAGGTCAGGATCGCCGGCTCCATCGATATCCTTGAGGGCTCTATTCGTGGATTCGGAAATGAATTCGCATTCCTGCCATCTTCTATTAATTTTCGCAACAGGGAGATATTTGATCCGTTCATCGCCTTCCAATTGGAGTCGACCATCAAGGGCAACCGGATCAATATAAAGGCGGCTGGCTCCCTCTCATCTCCACAGATCACATTGGCTTCCATACCGCATCTTTCTTTTTCAGAGATATTTTCTTTGATGCTCTTCAAAAGAAAAGATCTTACCGGTGAGGGAGCTGGCCTCGTTTCCGTAGGGCTGGACCTTCTCTTGAGTGAATTGACCGCCGGACTTTTCAAACTCACGAGAAACACCGCCTTCGGATACCTTACCTCGATGATGTTCGATACGATCAAGATCGAGCGTATTGCTACCGAGGGGTTGGAAACCTCGCAACTTGACAGCCGTTGGAAATTCTCTATGGGTAAATACCTCTTTCCCGATCTGTATATCGGCTACTCCAGATACGAGGACTCTCTTTACGATCAACAGATGGAGTTCAAGTTCTATATCAACCCGAGACTTGTCTTGTCATTGAACCTCAATATCAGTCCCTATGATACACGATCATTCGGGGACTCCATATATATCATGTTCATTCGGAATTTTGAACTTACCTCATTATTCAAGGTCGGGAAATAGGGTGGATAATTTTATTTATGATCTCTTAGGCGGATTTTGCTCACAGGATCCCGGCCATACCTTTGCTTGTGTGAGGGGTGAGTTAGGCCTATGTGCCCGCTGTTTCGGCATCTATTGCGGAATATTCGCCGCATATATCTACTATCTCTTCACAAGAAAGAGTGAGAGACATCATTTGCTGTACTTTCTGGCGGGAGTGTTGGTAAGCATTGTTTATTTTCTTCTCAGCCATTTCTTTGCTTTTCCTTATAATCGGGTACTGGTCTACTTTCTCGGAGGCATCATTGGATTCGGCCTGGGTCTCAGCGCTATATTCAATCTCTTTGGAAGATACAAGATATCGAGAGGGTCAGTAACGGTTGAGCTCTCTTATTTCCTGATCATATCATCTCTGATACTTGCGTTGCTGATGGTCTTTCGAGCTGCTTTGTTTTTCAATCTCCTTCTTTCTTTAGTGCTTATTTCTACGGTATTTCTTATCATCGCGGGCATCGTGAAGGGATTTACAAAAAAGAAGGCGCTGATCTGTTTTGTCACACTGATCCTTTCCATTGTATTTCTTCTGCTTTCATATCTTCTTTTATCATGAATTGTCAATGTAAAATTGACAATTGAATAAAGATTATTTAGTGGAGTTTTGATCCGTCTTTTCATT
>JAGLGN010000038.1 GCA_023144005.1 bacterium | reverse complement strand
AGACTGCATTTATCGTTGGAATTGATCCAAATCTAAACATTCCATTGTTAATCTATTTATGAATCAGAGCACTATAGTGATTTTATGAACAAAGCAGCTAGAAATCCTGCCAGTGTGGAGAGTCCCACGACTGCGCCGCCCTGTTCATATGCCTCGGGCAGCATAGTCTCGGCGATCATTGTGAGCATTGCACCTGCCGCTATGCCCTCGATCAGGCCGACCCCGACCGGAGATACGCCCTGAAAAAAGAGATTGCCGACAAGTGCCCCCAGACCGGTCATTATAGTAATGGATGTCCACATGATCATTATCTTTTTAAAGCTGTAATTCTGCTTCTTCATAACTACAGAGCTTGACATCGCCTCAGGGAGGTTCGCCATAAACACTCCGGCGATCAGTGCCCAGGGAATGCTGTTCTTGGAAACGATCGCGATGCCGATGACAAGCGATTCGGGAATGCCGTCCAGCATTATTCCCAGCCATATCCCGAGAGCGGCGTTGCCATGCGACTTTACCTCATCGTCAATATCATTACGCGTTGCTTTGAAATCGTTGCGGTCAAGAAATTTCGAAGTTTCCTTTCGCCAATTCATTGCCACATCCTTCGGGATCAGCTTTTTCTCTTCGAGATCTTTGCTTCTCATGATAAGAAGCTCCTGAATCGCTTTACTGACCTCAGGAGAAAGCATCATCAATTTATCAAAATCGGATTTGAATATCTTGAATACCTTAGTGTCTTCCACGGCGGTAACCGTAGCGGACCTCTCGGCTCCCGTCAGCATTGACATCTCTCCGAATGCGTCACCTTCGGAAAGCTCGGCTATCAGCTCATTGCCCCTTGAAACCTTCACCTTACCGGACTCGATAAGATAAAAACAGTCCCCCGCGCTCTTTTCCTTGCAGATCAATTTCCCAATAGGAAAAAATACTTCATGTATATCAGGAACCAGCGTTGCAATATCATCCGGAGGAAGCGAGTTAAGGATATCGACCTTTGAAAGGCTTTCTATGATTCGCTTTGCCCTTTTCATTTTTTTATTTGTTATGTATCTGCCGACCGTTGTTGTTTTTCTGAAAAATGCGCCGATCTTGTTCAATCCGTGATTCAATATCTCGTACAGTATTCCACCGGTCACAGCGCCTATGGCGACAGGCAGAAAGCCGACCTCATGGAAAGAGTGTGCTATGATCTCAATGGTAAGCGCGAATAAGAGCGCACCGCCGCCGAATGCCATCAGGGCGGAGGTGATCTTTTCCTTCGGATGCGTCGTCAAGCCGATAATGGATCCTATTGGTAGTGAAATTGCTGAAAATAAACCGACCATAGCCGCCAGGAACGCGATTGAATGTATCATAGCTTCCCTCCACCGTAATTACCTTTTCATATATTTATTGATAGTGATCGCTTAAATATTCCTTCATCGTATAATATGCGTGTCGTCCGCTGAGGATGGGTGCATCTTCATCCCCTGAGTATATCTTTGCCTCAACTCTTTCATTAAGAGAAATGAATATCTCCATAAATCCCGGCGGAGTCTGATATTCCTCATTAGAATATATACACTCCTGACTGTTTAGAAGTACCAGGTATTCCTTGATATATTCCTCCGTATAATCCAACTTTGCGTTCGGACCTTTGTATATCAGGATTCTGCCGAATGAACATTTCACAATAGCGATGGGTTCACCTAAGATATCCTTCACTTCTTTTACGGCCATCTCGGCCTCTATGCTACTGTAAGCGTTTAATAATTCTTTTGATTCACTTGATAAAGTGTATATCATGATGACTGCACTGACTGCTATAATGAGCGTTCCTATGATCATTAGCTGCGTGAAAACACTTCTTGTTCTAATCTTCTTAGTGATCATTACCTCCTTAGCCGTGTAATTATACCATAACCCTTACGAGAATCAAAAAGAGAGCACAAGTGAGCAAGGGAGAAGTATTCACTTGTGAAGTGTGAAGTGTGAAGTGT
>JAGLGN010000037.1 GCA_023144005.1 bacterium | reverse complement strand
CGAAGCGTGTAAACTCTTTGCCTCGCTAGAATCACATGAGAACATTCCCCACACCTCTTCGAATGCTATACCTCTCTCTTTTATCATTCCCCACTAACCTCTAGCCTCCAGCTTCTATCCTCTATTTACTATTGATCCATTCTGAGATCATAGTCAATGCTTCCGGAGCAAAGGTCTCCTCTATTTGCCCGTATTCTGAGATCACCCCGGTCTCAGAGTGCTGAAAAAGGTGATTCAGCGTCGGGAACATCCGGATCTCGACATCTTTATTGCCCGAAGCTTTTAATGTCTTCTCTATGCCTTCAAGATTATCTTTCCAATATACCTGAAGGTCTTTGTCTCCATTCAATGCAAGTACGGGGACCGAGATCTTCTTCAAAAACGGTGCAGGATCATAATTCAGAAAATATACGAACCAGGGGGAAGTTACGATTTTTATTTTGGCTATCATCGCCGGCGGGATCTTCTCCGCGATCTGCTCTTCAGATGTAATCTCTTCTCCGGCAAATATCGTTGCAACCTTTAATTTCCTTGTGAGGTCATCCTTATACTTTATTACGGTATCGTATATCTGCCGATTCATTTTTAAGGCCTGAGCCATAACCTCCTCGGATTGTCCTATAGCTTCAAGTATCATTGCAGATTGCTTCACTAACAGGACATCGCCTCTTGTTCCGGGTCCGGCCAGAAGGACCATAAAAGAGATATCCGCCGGGTCTTTTGAAAATGCGATCGGGGCGATCATGCCGCCTTCGGAATGGCCGATCATTCCAAGTTTCTTCGGATCGGTCTTGCCGTGCTTCTTGAGTTTTTGAAGAGCCGCCAAAGCGTCATCTGCGAAATTCTCCGATGTTACGCTTTCTAATTGCCCTATCGATTCACCCACGGCTCTGTCATCATACCTTATCGAAGCGATCTTATTCCTGGCAAGGTGATCGGCTATCACTAAAAACGGGCGATGCCCCATAATGAAGCAATCCCTGTCCTGCTGACCGGAACCGCTGATCAGCACAACAGCGGGAAAGGGTCCTTTGCCTTCCGGAATAGTGATAGTAGCCCCGATCGTATTACCTTCTTCAAAGGGGCTTGTAAAGATGATGTCTTCCGTAGTGTAAGGAAAAGGCGGCTTTGGTTCCTGAGGCCGCACCAATTCCAGTTTTTCTGTCTCTCTCTTCAGGTCTAATGCAAATTCCTGGCCTCCCTGAGACCATGTACCCTTGAACATATCTTTGGTCTCGGAGAGCGCTCCACGGTATGTTCCTTGAACCGAGTCAACTGAGACGGCAAGTTTTTTCCCGTCAAAAAGTACATCTGAAAAAGGAATACCTTCGACCCCCTGGTCTATTGAATCCATGGTACCGGTTAATTTCCCCTCTTTATCGGGGGTGAAATTGAAACGGAGACGCATCTCCACAACACCCACGGTCAGTGTTCCGATCCATTGCGTTCCACTGATATCAGCTTCATCTGTCTTAATGTTTTTTGTACATGAAAACAGTAGCATTGCAGAAAGCAGGATCACACAAGCAGCAATAATTGAATTTTCTTTTCTCATCTTATCCTCCGGAAGCTCTGGAAGCTTCAACATTTTTCTCGTTGCACTTCGCATATCGTACAATTTTTATCACGTTACTCGGTTACGCTCACTTTCCATCCCAGAACCGCAGCGGGAAGCGTGTGAGCCAGATACAGGAGTCCCGCGGCGCCGATGACGGTTATTGGGCCTCTGTCTATCACGGCAGCGACATATATGACGAGCAGAACTAATATCGAGAATATACCGTAGGCAAGACGCAGAGCTTCCAATACCTGGGCATTTTCGCGCTCATCCAACTTCTTATCATAATGCACCATATTCCACATCCCGCTCCTCCAGAATACGATCACAAACGACCAAATCAAAAGTGCAATAGGTAAGAGCTCCCAAAGGTATAAATACGGTGAGGCCTCCGCATTATTGAGGCCGTGAAAGAGGCCGACGACCGAAAACAGCGATAAATAATTCACCGCCAGCATGATTCTCACTGTCACTTTTTTCATTTGCTTTTCCATTTATTCCTCCTTATTTCTCCACCTCATCAGCTCCTCGCTTAACGGCGGCTGAGGGGTGGGGGAAAATATCAATTCAATCGGTAGCCCGAAACACTCGCTGATGCGAAATGCCAGATCCAAACTGGGATTATACTCTTCCCTTTCCAGATACCCGACCGTCTGGAAATTCACCCCGATCTTTTCTGCCAATTCTTTTCTTGAAAGCTTTCTTTCCTGACGCAACAAATTGATCCTGTTGTATAGTTTTCTTTGTTTCATATTGTATATATACAACTTTTTGCCGCATTTGTCAAGTTTTTTCTTATATATGAAATAAGTATGGCAGTGGGCGAATTCGCAAGCTCGCATATTCAAAGGTTGAAATATTATGCTTCGCAATACA
>JAGLGN010000036.1 GCA_023144005.1 bacterium | reverse complement strand
AAATGACATGAGAGCAAAGACGGATCAAAAATCCATTAAACAATCTTTATTCAATTGTCAATTTTACATTGACAATTCAAAGATGATATTCCCTTCGGGCCGATGCTCTTTTCTGTCTTCTGCGTTTCAAGTGCTCTGAATTAAAATACGATATCAATGGAATTTTTAGATTTGTGTTAATTCCAACAAACAATGAGCGCAACGTACCCTCTGTGGTCCGTAAGCGAAGAGAGAGGAAGAAATTGACCAAAGATGACATTCCCTTCGGGCTGAAGTTCTTTTTCCGTCTTCTGCGTTGCTCGTTGCTTACATACCGCTGTGGGTATGCAGCGCTCCTCGTGTCTTGAATACATAGCAAAATAGCATCAGCCATTGTCAAGCAAATTATGAAACACTACAAATAGAATAAAAAGCAGCGCATAGGGGAATCGAACCCCTGCTGCCGGATTGAGAACCCGGTGTCCTAACCCCTAGACGAATGCGCCGCAATCGAAATTTGTTAAAATGGTACGCCCAGCAGGATTCGAACCTGCGACCTACGGATTAGAAGTCCGTTGCTCTATCCAGCTGAGCTATGGGCGCTCAACTTACCCATTGGTGTATTTAATGAACAGAAGCGCAATGGCAAGCACCAGCACGACTATGATGGTCATCAAAACAGCTGTGGTGTATACCTGTTGCCTCTTCGAACGATTCTTTCTTTTTTTCGAACGGACTTTCCTGTCCATCCGTTTATTATAATCTTCTTCTGTAACCCATTCCACCTGTCCGTGGTGGTTTACATACTTTCTAAAGCCTTTTTCCGAGTAATAGCGCTCGGTCTCTTCGTCCTTAATTCTCCTTTTCTCCATTTCAAGAGCGAATTTATCGGCTTCTGAGCCGGAGAACATCTTCTCATCAATGCGCTGTTCTTTCCTTTCTTCTTTTATCTTAAGTTCTTTGAGCGCATCCGCCCGGATTTTTTTTTCTTCTTCTTTACTTAGTTGTTTATCCATAATCATTTAGCCTTTAGGAATCTATTATATATAATATATTTTGAAAAATCAAGAATATTTTTCCTAAAAAGTTGACAAATCGCTATCTTTTTAATTATCCTTTGTTATGGCAAATTTAAATGAGGCCGTAGACGCGGTCCTCGGAAACATAAATATAGTATCAGTGATCTCGAGATACTTGACCCTTCGCAAGGGCGGAAAGAACCATATGGGACTGTGCCCTTTTCACTCCGATTCCAAATCCCCGTCGCTTTCAGTCAGTGAAGATAAGGGATTATATCACTGCTTCGGATGCGGGGCGTCCGGGAACGTGATCACATTTATCTCCGAGATAGAGGGTATCTCACGCTTTGAAGCGATAAAAGCGCTTGCAAATGAGATCGGCATTGATATTACATCGGGATATCAAAAGGGAAAAAGAGAAAAATTCCTGCAGATCACCCAATTAGCAGCAAAAACTTTTCATAATAATCTGATAAATGAGATCAAATTGAATCCGACATTAAGAAAATTCATTAAGGACAGGCACATCACCGAGAATATCGCCAAACAATTTTTCTTGGGTTATGCTCCGTTTGACGCGGACCGTTATGTTGACGAATTGAAACTTCTGGGAAAGGATGTAGATGTCGCGAAGGATCTGGGGGTAATTGCGATATCAAGGGCGGGAAGGCCGTATTTCAAGATGCACGACCGCTTTATCTTTCCGATCACGGATATAAACGGATACCCGATCGGATTCGGCGGAAGAACCCTTTCCAAGGATGAAACGATCCCCAAATACATCAATTCTCAGAACAGCCCTATTTACAATAAGAGCAAATCCTTATATGGCCTGGGCCTTGCGAAGGATTATATAAAGGTAGAAGGAAACGCGATTCTGGTCGAAGGATATTTTGATATGATGACCTTGTTCAAGGCCGGTATCCGAAACGTCGTTGCTTCATCAGGCACCGCTCTGACACCCGAACAGGTACTCATGTTAAAACGGCTGACGGATAAGATTTTGGTATTTTACGATTCCGATGACGCAGGACAGAAAGCCGCTTTCCGGTCAATTGAGATACTTCTTTCCTCAAATATTGAGGGAAAGATCTTCAAATTGCCTGTAAAAGACCCTGATCAATTTATCAATGAACAGGGAGCCGAGGAATTCAAAGAGGTACTTAATAAGGAAGGCATATTACTTGAAGATTTCTATCTTTTCTATCTCTCACGGGTGTATGATCTGAGCGTTAAGAAACAGAAACAGGAAGCATACAGCAAGGCGCTTGATCTTCTCAGGGTCATAGCCGATAATGATATAAAGGAAAAATTCCTTGGCAAAATCGCCGATTTCTTCCAATACTCCAATATCTTTGTTGAGGAAGATTATCAAAAAGGAACATTGAGAGTAAAGGCGGCAAAGCCGGAGAAGGTGTCAAGAAAGATCAATCTGGACAGTTTGGGCAAGAAGTATCATGAAGCGGCGGATAATTTCTTTCAAATTTTATTCAGGCACGCAGCGCGGTACGAGGAAGATGTTCTGAAGATCGATCTGAATAATTTCCCCGCGGGAGATTTTCGAGAGCTTCTCGCGTCACTCTTGGATTATCTTGATATGAACGGAAAATTCGAATCAAACGGCTTCATTTCCTTCCTCGCGGACAATGAGAAGGAAGAACTTGTAAGCTCGGCCGTTACCTATATTATGTCCAATGAGGAAGGTGCACAGGAAGAGGAAGAACAGAAAGACGACACTTCGCACTTCCACCTCTATCGCCTTCAGATGGAGTTATTCGGCATCCGTATAAATGTAAACAATATTAAAAAAGTGATGACATCGCCCATGGAAAGCAAAAAAGCGAAAATTATGCATTTCAAGGATATGTCAACTTTGAACAATAGAATCGTTGATATTCAAAAAGAACTGGGAGGATACTTGCATGGAAAATGAAAAGAGACTGCAGAAAGTATTAAAAAAGATCAAGGGACTTAAAAAGAAACAGATCTCATACGACGAATTGAATGATATCATTCCGACAACTTTTACCATAAATGATATTGATCAGCTTATTGATAAGGTTCAGAAGACCGGAATTTCGCTCGTCTATACCGGTGAAGAGGAATATTTTATTCCGGACAATGAGATAAAATTGACCGAAGAAGAGAAGAACCAAATGGTCTTTGAGGCGGAAACATCCAAGAAAAAATCAAAGAACCCGTTGATACTCTATCTCAAGGATATGGGGAAATACTCCCGTTTGACCTCCGAAGAAGAGATCGCGACTTTCGAGACCATCGAGAAAGGCAGGCGCGAACTTTCAAGGATCATTTCAATGTTGAAGGTAAATTACGATTTTCTGAACTACTTCTATGAGAGGTTCATCGAAGAAAGGAATGAGGGCGAAGATAAGATCGAAAAAGTCGTGATCTTTGAGGATGCCTATGAAATGAATTCCGAACACAAGAAAATAGAAATGAAGAGATTTATCCGAATACTTAACAATATCCGTGATCTAAGAGAAGACATCCTTGACTTGAAATCAGAAGGTTCGCGCAGGCACTCAAGGGAGATCACACAGAGACAGCATATGCTTGCGGAGAGGGTCGTCGATCTTCATCTGAGCGATCAGTATTTCAAGCGGGTGATCGACAAATTCGAGCGGACCATGAAATATAATGCTGATGCTGCGGATGATTATTACAAGAGCTGGGAATTGACAAGGATCAGGCGGAAGATCGAGAAGGTCCAGGACTTCATTAATCGGGCCAAAAGGAAAATGGCGGAATCCAACCTCAAATTGGTCATCTCTTACGCAAAGAAGTTCATCAATTCGAATATGTCCTTTCTGGACTTGATCCAAGAGGGAAATATCGGACTGATGAAAGCCATAGAAAAATACAAATATCAGAAGGGATATAGGTTCTCGACATATGCGACCTGGTGGATACGTCAGGCCATCTCAAGATCTATCGCTGACCAGTCAAGGACAATTCGTATCCCCGTCCATCTTATTGAGACCAAGAACAAGGTCAATAAAGCCATTGCGGAATTAACCGTAAAACTTTCCAGAGAACCGTCAACAAAGGAGGTCTCAGAACATCTTGATGTTGAAGTAGAGAAGATCCTGTCTATTATGGATTCTGTGAAGAACCCTGTGTCTCTTGACTCTCCGATCGGAGATAAGGAAGATGCCTCTTTGGGTAATTTCATCGCAAGTGATCAAATAGAATCACCGGAGAAATATTTCCGTCATATAATGCTCAAAGAAAAACTCAATCATGTTCTTTCAACCTTGGAGATAAGGGAGGCGGAGATAATACGTTTGAGGTTCGGCTTGAACGGAGAAACTCCGAAAACCCTTGAGGAAGTAGGAAATATTTTCAATATCACAAGAGAAAGAGTTCGACAAATTGAGGCGAAGGCCATACGGAAACTGAGACACCCCTCCAGAAGCAAGAATCTTTTTGAATTTTATGAAGAAGAGTAAATGAAGAAAGACAGTTTATTTTTTATCTTTCTGCTGCCCTTTTTTCTGGCGATCGTGATCCTGGTGATCATCGTTCCTCCTTTGCCCGCCCTGCAGAAGAAAGATACGCATACTCAAGATAATTTTCATATGAATGGAGACAACATCAACTCCAAGACCTATACATTCACACGCGGTGACAGTTTCTTCAATGTCATGCACGCCGCCGGCATGCAAGCCGGAGAGACCTTAAAATTGGTCAACCTGATGAAGAAGAACAAATTGAGAGCTTCGTCTTTCCCAGTTGGGACAGAGATTTCCGTCCTTTCCGACGGAGAGGATATTTTCTCAGTCGATGTATTTATCAATCGTAGGGATTCGTTTTTTTCTCTCTCAAAGGAAGAGGGTAAGTGGGAGCTTTCTTCGGTTCCGATCCCTGTGCTCAGATCCTATCACATAAAAGAGTTCACTATCTCAAGTTCACTTTTCGGCGCTATCAAGACCGGTGGTGAGTCAGACCGCCTCGTATTCATGATCATTGATGTATTGAAGTGGGATATCGATTTTTTTAAAGATGTGAGAAAGAACGATAAGATCCAAATCCTTTTTGAAAAGATCAAAAGGGCAGGCGCTAAGGTGGATTACGGCAAGATAGTTGCCATAAAATATCTCGGCGCATCAATATCCTCCGAAGCATTCTATTTTACAAATAGCAAAATATCAGGATATTTTGATGAAAAGGGTAATAACAAGAAGAAATCCTTTCTGAAATATCCCTTAAAATTCAGCCGCATATCTTCCAATTACTCGGGCAGGCGTTTTCATCCTGTCTTGAAAGTATATAGGCCTCATCACGGCATTGATTACGCCGCTCCCACAGGCACTCCGATATATTCGATCGGAGACGGTGTAATCAAAAAGAAAGGATGGTATGGCGGAGCAGGGCGGCATGTTACCGTAAGACACGCCAATGGCTATGAATCCATCTACAATCATCTATCAAAATATGGCCGCGGAATCAAGGTCGGGACAAGGGTATCCATGGGAAGGATCATCGGCTATGTTGGGTCTTCCGGCCTCGCTACGGGCCCGCATCTTGATTTCAGAGTGAAAAAGAACGGACGTTGGATCAATCCCCTTAAGATGAGAAGACCGGCAGGAAAACCGCTTCCAAGTAAATATAAGAATGATTACAAACAATTCCTGTCAGAGATCACACCTCTTTTTGAAAATATCGGAAAAAAAGAAACAGACAAAGAAGTAGAGAAAATATTTTTAGAGAAAGAATCAGAACACTAAGTGATCTGATTCAAAATACTTAAAGAGGCAATAAGATCTCAAATACCAGGCCGTCTTTGCCGTTTTCAACCTTGACCTCTCCATAATGAAGATCAACGGCCTGTTTTACAAAGGCCAGGCCGATCCCCATGCCGGCCTTCTTCGTTGAAAACTCCGGTTTGAAGATGCTTTTCAATATTTCCTCATCAACACCGCCTGCTGTATCACTATAGACGAATTGATAATAATTCTCAAATTGCTGACCCATTATCGTGATCGTTCCCGAGGACATCTCTTTCAATACGGCCATAGAATTCTCGATAAGATTGATGAATATATGCCTCAAAAGATTATGATCGGCCTTCAGTACAGCATCTGCCATCGAGATATCCAGAACGACCCCGTACCTCTCCAGCATTCCGCTGTAGATTATCGAGATCTTACTGAAAAACTCAGCAGGGATCAGAGATTCTTTGTTTACCGTTGACAATTTGGATAAGTAATAGAAATCCTCAGAAAGTTTCTTCAAATAATCTATCTGTTCATAGATGATCTCAAATGATTGGGAGAATATTTTATCAAACTCTTTTGAGTTTTCATTGTATAGATTGCGAAGGTGATCAAGGAGCATCTTAACGGGGGTCAAGGGGTTTTTAATCTCGTGAGCGATCTTTTTTGTGGCGCGTTCCAGATTTTTTAATGCCTCATGTTCCTTTTCCTTCTCACGTAATTCTTCGAGACGGCTCGCCATAAAATTGAAATCAAAAAGCAGCTCCGAGTATCCGGGGTCTTTTACCGTCTTTACTCTAAACGAGAAATTCCCGCTTCTTAATTGAATAAAGCCGTTTCTTAATATTCCGACGAATTTCAATCTATTCCGTTCTATCATATCGATATTGATCAGAATAAGTATCAAAAACAGAAAGAAGATACCGAGGTAGAGAAATACACCGAGAGGGGGCCTTGAGATGGTTCTTGAGATCGCTATTGTAAAGCTGTTCTTGTTAAAGGTTCCTCGGGGATAAAAATAATTGATCAAGTCACCTGAACGGCGGATACCATAGATCGCCTCATGGAGGACTGAAGGAATGTCACTATTGATAATTCCTCTGATATTCGAATTAAATATAATCCGGTTACCGTAATAGACTGTCAAAGGAAGTAATTCCATTGCGTCCAAACGAAAGATGATCTCTCTGAATGGAATGAGAAGTATCTGATCTGATCGGTCAATTGAGGAAGCAAGATACATTTTATCCTCTTTCAAGGAAAAGCCGGGATCCATTTCCCGAAGATCTCCTTTCTCCACCAGAACTTCTATATCCTGCACCTTGTACCATCCGGGAGTGGGAGCGGGGAAGGTTGAACTGAAGAGTCCTTTGATCAATTTCACTTCCTTGTTCAATCTCTCGTCAAGTAGAGATGCCTCTTTGGGAATACTCCTTCTCAAGGTGTTAATATCGTTGAATACATAGAAGTAGTAAATAAGGGAGAAAAAGAAAAGGCCGCCAAAGAAAAATATCAGGATAGTGCGGGATGTCATACCGGCAAATATCTTTAAAAGATCAAAAGATCCATCAGCAATAGCGGAAAATATGATCAGAAGGAAAAGAATGAATGCCAATAGACCCGCTAATTGAATATATCGGAACACACCCTGCATACCGCCTCGCTCTTCGAAGATAAGGTCAACCTCCATCGCTCCGATCTGTGAGCTGTCAATTTTCAAAAGGTCCGAATAATGCAGCACTTGATACTCGATGCCGTTGATCTCGATCTCCTTCCTGTCATCGTCTTCCATTGAAGATGTATCGATGTCAATATAAAACGGGGATCGGGAGGAATCGAGAATATTTCCTTTGTTATCGTAGAAGACAACGCTCGCGGTCTGCTGCGGGAAATAATAATCTCTTAGGATGAACGAAACAAATTCCATATCCCCTTTCATAATAGAATACTTCAATTCTCCATTGGAGTTAATATTATCGATCTTTCTGCTGCTGTTCCAGAACTCATCCGTAATATTTACGATATATAACGTAGCAAGGACAGTGAACACCCAAAGAAGGATAATACCGCCTCTTAAAGAAAATCGGGGAACAAAAAGCGGAATAACGAATATCGGCAAGAGAATGACAAGGCCGGGCTTAAGAAGCGAAGCCAAAATAATAAACACAAGGGAGGCGGCGCATATGGGAACATTATGCGACTTGAGAGTCTTTAGAAGCAATGCGGCAAAAAAGACCATTACCCACAAAGTATCAAAGAGAAGAAATAGTACTATGGCAAGGCCCACTAAAGAGAGCGTTATATATTGTTTTTTACTTTTGAGAAGTACTAATGAGAGGATAATGAACAAATACTCCAGGGAAATATTGTTAGTCACCATCAAGATAAATGTAACGATAACGGCGAATATCATAATTCCCTTTTCCCTGTTAAGTATGATGACGCCGATAATGCTCATCAAGAGGATCAGAAGCAGTGGATCAAAAGAGGGAACGACACCTTGCAGGGAAAGGTATATCACATCTTCTCCCAGCCTTATGCTGGTGTTTCTGATATTCTCCCCGGCGGCGAAAAGAGAGATAATGGTGCTTCTGTGAAATTTGCTCCGCAGAACGGCTTCAAGGTCATCCGAAGACCTATTGGGAATAAAACTTCCGGCTTTAATTAATAGGAATTCTCCAGAGTTCTCAATAATAAATATACGGTTTCGGTATCTGTCTGTTCTTACGCCTTCCCTCAGGCCAGCATCCTGGAAATAGAATATCTCTCCAATCTGCTTTGCAGGATTTTCCTGCTGAACAATGCTCCACTTTATTCCATTGCCGAATTCCTTTTCAAAGACAACCTTAGAGTCCTTCTCGCCCAACATTTTCCGCCATTTGATAATGGAGTTTTCAAGATGTCTTTTTTCTACATTGACCGGAAGAAAAATGTAATAAAATGAGGTAAGAACAAATATAAGAAGAAATATCCTTCTTAAAACCTTGGATACCTTTTTTCCTTTCATTTCCCATCCTTTATTTCTGAAAAATATTCGATCATAGCACGATATAATTTTTTCTCGGCCGGATCGCTTAATTGCTCTAAATGCAGGTCCAATACCGCTTTCTCTGCCCTTACAATGGGGCCGGCGATCTCACTGTCCGATGAAGTGGTAAAATTCCTGTATCCGCTTTCAAATAGCTGCAAAGCGATATCCGGCGGTAAACCCAATTCTTTCAAGATCTCTTTTGAACGTTTAAAAAAAAGAAATGGGATGTTCGCCGATAATGTGCAGGCGTAATGATAAAGTACTCGGTTCAGATCGTTCTTTTTCACTATCCGGATATTCAAATGAGAAAATATCTCCTGAATTCCATGCTCTGCCTCTTCATCTCCCTGAAAAAGGGCGATCTTGTCACTCAAAGAGACGCTGCCGGAAAAAACTACGGATACAGGGAAATGCATTGCTCCAGTACTGCCTTTGAACTGAGCCAGAACAGAGGTGTCCTCGCTGCCCGAAAAGTGAATGACAGTATGCGGGTGATCTTTCATTGTCAGAATTTCTTCAATAGCACCTTGGAGATCGGAGCTGCGGACCGCAATAAGAAGAATATTACACCCAGAGAGTTTTTCTATACTTTCATTTCTTGATTTGGTCTTGACGCTATAATTACTGCTTAATTCTTTGAATAAAAGCGACCCGAAACGGCCTTGGCCAATTATACCAACCTTGTATATCATCCTAATAATGGATCAGAACACTGGTGTTCTGACTCCATAAATACAATGATAATGGAATGTTTAGATTTGAGTTAATTCCAACAATAAATGCAGTCTGAAGTGTGAAGTGCGAAGTGTGAAGTGTGGAAAAGACGGGATGAAATAAAACTGGATCCCACGGTCGCAAGCTCCCTCTGGATGACATTCTCCTCTTCTTCATTTCCCCACTTGTCACTTGTGCACTTGTCGCTTGTGCACTTGTACCACTATCAGCCATTGTCATGGTATTCATGAATCAGAACACTAAGAAGAGATCGCAAGCGCTAGCATTATGGAGTTGAACTTTGTCTGGGAATCGTCTCCACGAGAGGTAAGCACTATTGATTTTCGAGCTCCCGCGACAACTGCCGCTCTGGGAGCATTTAAAAATACTTCAAGGGTTTTATAAACAGCGTTCCCGTCGGTAATTGCGTTCATGATCATCACGTCAGCATTCCCTGGAACACCTGAATAGGATATCAATTTCTTTACCTTTGCAGCATGAGGAGAGAGGGCTACATCAAGGGCAAGAGGCCCGTCAACCTTACCGGGGATCCGCAATTGGCCGCGCTCGGCCATTTTCGATATTATTGCGGCATCCAGCGTACAGGGCATCTTTGTGTTGATCTTTTCAACAGCGCATATCAAAGCGGTCTTTGGTTCGTCTATTCCTAATTTAACCGCGACCTTCACTGCATTTTTGAGGATCTCCACCTTCTGTCCCAGATCCGGTTTAATATTCATTCCCGCATCGGAAAATACTATAAATCTTTCTCCGAATTCAGCTGCCGCTACATGTGACAGGAGCTTAGCTTCCATCAATTCTTCCTTTTTAGAAAGAATGGCTTTCAAAAACTGATCGGTATGTACCAGGCCTTTCATAATGCTGTCCGCCTTATCCTCGGCTAGAAGCTCTACCGCTTTCTCTGCCGCTGCAACAGGGTCGGGAATATCGATGATCTGAGCTTCATCCGATGTGAAGTATTCGCCAATGACTTCCGCATTACCTATAAGGATCAGATTAACGATCTCCGCTTCGAATGCAGAGCGGCAGGCCTTCAGGATGGAAACTTCGTCCGCGGCGGCGACAACCATGGTGCGGCTATCCCCTTTGCATAGATATTCTTTCAGCTCTTTAAAACTTTTCATTATATAACCCCTAAAAAGTGAATATATTCTTTGATTTGAATTTCTTCATCCCATTACGCGTATCCAGGACAGGTCTTTTTGAATCCTTAAGCATCTTATAATCCACATTACTATGAGCGGTTATCAGTAATACGATATCCGCCTTTGCGAGCTGAACCTTAGTGAATGGGATATTACTATAGACCTTACTGCCCACATTCAATTTTTCAACATAAGGATCATGATATTTCACATTGCCGCCCTTTTTCTCGATAAGTCGAATGATATCTATCGCGGGGGATTCTCTCGTATCGTCAATATCCTCCTTATATGCTACGCCCATTATAAGAATTGTAGACCCGTTAATAGATTTTTTATACTTATTCAATACCTCACCGAGCAGGTCAACAACGAAATAGGGCATGGATCCGTTTACTTCACCCGCAAGCTCGATAAAACGAGTATTGAAATCGTAGGCTTTCGCTTTCCATGAAAGATAAAATGGGTCCAGAGGTATGCAATGACCTCCAAGTCCGGGGCCAGGATAAAACGGCATAAAGCCGTATGGCTTGGTAGAAGCTGCTTCGATAACCTTCCATATATCAATATCCATTCTGTGACAGAGCTGCGCCATCTCATTGATAAGTCCTATATTTACGCTTCTATAGATATTTTCAAGCAGTTTAACCGTTTCAGCTACTCTCGTTGAAGAGACGGGATGAACACTTTCGATAGCTATTTCATAGAGTTCCTTGGAAACCTGCGTACACTGTTTGGTAACACCGCCTACTACTTTAGTCGTGTTCTTTATATTGTATCTCTTATTTCCCGGATCAACCCGCTCTGGGGAGAAGGATAGGAAAAAATCCTTACCAACTTTGTACTTCCCGCTCATTTCAAGCGCAGGCAAAAGTATCTCTTCTGTTGTACCGGGATATGTTGTGGATTCCAGAACAATGAGTTTACCCTTATAATCGAGTTGCTTAATAATATCCAATGCCGCCATGATAAATCTGATATCCGGCTCCTTCGTTTTCCTCAGAGGGGTGGGGACGCATATCAGGATCGCATCCGCGGCATTGAGGTCCTTGACAGTAGTGGTGGGTTTGAAATACGGAAGTACCGCCTTCAATTCCGCGTCAGATATGTCGGTAATATATGACCTGCCCTTCTTCAACATGGCAACTTTTTCCTTATTAATATCGTAGCCTATTGTTTTAACCTTTTTCTCACCAAATCCTGCGATGAGCGGAAGCCCCACATAACCAAGGCCTAAAACACCTACGGTCAACGATCTGTCCCTTATCTTATCTAAAAGACGTTTTTTCATCTGAAATTCTCCTACAAAAAAAAGCCCATTGTACATTCGCACAATGGGCTTCTCGTTTACTTTTCTACAGTATAATAATTACTGTACGATAATGAATTCAACCCTTCTATTCTTTGCCTGGCCGATCTTAGTGGCATTGTCATATCTGGGCTTATCGGGTCCTACGCCCTTAACAGTAAGTCTGCCAGCACTTATGCCGAACTTTTTAACCAGATAGTCCTTTACGGCCTGGGCTCTTTTACCCGAAAGGTCAATATTTCCTACTCTGGTGCCGGTATTATCGGTATGTCCCTGGATCTGGATCTTTACATCCGGATTACTCTTAAGATATGCGCCGATCTCATCCAATGACTTGAAAGCTATAGAAAGGAGAACAGCTGCGGCTTTCTTGAAACGTACACTCCTGGGAATGAACTTCACGGCACCGTCCTCTTCAACGAACTCAACTGTCCTTTTGATAGCATCACTGAAGATCTTCTGGAGATCCGCTACTTTAACAGAGGCTTCCGGCTGAGCTGTTTTACCACCTGTAGAGGCGGCCATCGCGCGTTTTCTTGCTTCTTGAGCTTTTCTCTTTGCGTCCATTGCCCGCTTTCTTGCAAGCGCCTTCCGATCTACCGGCTCCTTGCTTGTCTTCTCTTTCTTGTCGGCTTTCTTGACAATCTTTTTCTTTGGTTTTGTCTTTTTCTTTGTAACTTTTTTCTTAGGCGCTTTCTTCTTTGTAGATTTCTTCTTGACCACCTTCTTTGCGGGACCTTCATCACTGCCGTGAATAAGGTATGCATTGTTGGTTACACCTAAACCGAACACTATCTTGGGAGACCAGCCTGCGGTCTCGTATGTGTGTATAGCTTCATCTATATCTGTAATTGCGAGGTTTACAACAAACCCGGGAATGAACTTTCTCGCGTTCGCGCTCTTTGCGACACTAAGAAGCTGGGGATTATTGTATATGAGCTGAGCTCCGAATGAATACTGATTACCATCATAATCAAGCATTATCCTGAGGGGAGAAAGCTTATTGATCGGGAAGAGCGTGGTGGAGATACCCCACAATACGCCGACATTCCTGTCAACCTTCTTCATACCCTGAAAAACGCCTGTTCCCCATCCCAGATGACCCTGAATGAACATGGGCCCGATGTAGAATTTCTTTGAAAGGGCAACATAAATACTATTGTTAAAGTTCTTGTCCGTCTGATATTCCTCGGAAGCATAATTATAGGTATTGCCGTCGGGATCAGTGTAAACACCGATAAGTCCGATGGGAGAAATCTTTGCGTCCCCTGAAATATTCTTTACGCCGATCGCGAACGAAGGTAAGAATTTATACACGGGATTCTTGTCAAAATCATATTTGTTCTTGTAATCTTTATCCGTGGGATCCTGTAAAACCTGAAGTTTAACATTTCCCGCGAACAGGTTCTGATCAGAGAAATCCGAGAACATCGAGAAGACCGAAAGTCCTACTTCGAAGTTCAACTTGAAAATACCTTCCATGGGAACCTGAAAACCGAAATTGAAATTCAGGTCCTGCTCACCCGCCTCTCTTCCATCAAAGATATCGGAAGAAAAGGACTGTGCGTGATTGATCGAAAGATAGTATCCAAGATTCTCAAGTACGTCAGCACTCGGCGCATTCACCAATGCCGAAGAATAATTAAATGACGCACTAAATGCGATCATTCCAGTAAGTAAGAAAACAAGAAGGTAATACTTCTTATTCATAGAAACCTCCACTTTTCAACATTTTACACTATAAAAGGATAAATGTCAATTACTTTCCGCTTTTTTTGAGTGGTTTTGAAAGGGCGTGATATCCCTGAATATCGGCTGGGAAAACCCTCTGATATTCAAGGAGAAGATGTTCCGCCGCATCCTGTCGGCCCAATTCTACCAGAGCGCCCATCAGAAGGTGATAAGCGGGTTTGAAATCCGGAAATTCAGAGATACATTTCAAAAGAACCTTGGACGAAGATAATAGGTCCCCTTCTCCGGCAAACGCTTCAGCGCTGAGACCGGCCATTTCGGCATCCATCATGTGGACTGAACCCAAAACTTCCCGGGCTGTGGAGAACTCCTCCTTTCGAATATAGTAAACAGCGGCGTTCTTTAGGAAAGCGGAATAAGCATCGAAAATATACTCTACTTCAAATATAGGTTTCTTTTTGCATTCCAGAAGCGTTAATCGCTTCAAATGTATCGGACGGAATCCATTCAGCTCGATCTCTGTAATAAGATAAGGAGGAATTTCCTCTTTGTAATGATCATTGAAATATTTCTCACATCCCCGTGTTATATAAAAGCCGATCTCCGGGTACCGCTTCTTGAGTGACACAAATGCCGCAGTAGCTTCATTCGGGATCAAAGCAAGGTCAAGCCCGGAGTACTTCTCTAAAGAATCCCGGTACCATTGATACGGCCATAGGGATAATACTATCGGAATACGCTCTCTTTGGAAGAGAAAGTTGAGATTCAGCAGATATGCGGTCGAGTCATCATTCGTAAATATCACAGCTTTATCCTTTTGGACACCGGATAGCAAATCATTCATATAGGCCTGTGGATATGGATATTTGCCGAAAGGGAAAAAGGAGAAATTCAGAAATAACAATACCGCAACAGCCGCTGCGGTTATTATGTAGCGAATTCTGGATCTACTGATATTCGCAAGAGATATTTCCGTCATAAGAAGATACACAGGGAAAAAATATATTGCCCAGTCGAACCATCCGGCCTGGACATTAAAAAAGAAAAAACTTATAAAGATAATGTAAGAGATACACCAGAGCAGCTCAAAGAGATTCTTCTTAATATTTTTCAGAAACGGAAGCAGTAAAAATATTACAAGTGTATTTTTTAAGATATTCGGCCCTGAGACAAGTATCCCGCCGGGATTTAGCATCATTGTGATATGTGAGAATCCCCGTCTGAATATTATCCTAAACAGCGCTGTAAATTCGGTGGCATTTTCCCAGTTGAAGAGCGGTTGGCGTAAAGCCAGCGCCATCAAGCTGAGATAAGACAAGAGTGGCAGGAGCACCGGAATGACGGCCTTTAGAATAGAGGGCTTCCTTATGATAAAAACCTTCAGTAGAAACGGCACGAAGAAGAGAAAGAGCGGGTGAACCACCAGGCCCATTGAGAATATGAAGGCCAGAAGCGGGAAATACTCCTTTTTTGCCAGTGCGAATTGATATATGTAAAAGAATAAGGCGGTAAAAAGAAAATAGAGTGAATAAACCTCGAAATTAAAGGTATAGTGAAGAAAATAGTCTCCCAACAGCAGCAGTATCACGCCGAGATAGGAAAGTATCTTATCGATCCCCTTTTTACGGAGTATAAGGTAAAAAAAGATCAATGCGGAAAAGGAGAACAAAGAATTTACGAGATGCATTCTGAAGAGTACCGAACCCGGCAAAAACAGTGTAAATGCCTTCATCAGTATGTAATACAACGGATATGACGAGGGATGAACAAGGGAACCGTCCAGAAAAGAGATCACATATTCAGGAGAATCATAAAATCCGGGGCTTTCGTGGATATTGAAGAGTAAAAAAATAAGGATGGCTGAGAAGAACAGCAGTGGAGAAACGAGGTAATTCTTCAGGGTTCTACTCATATTAACACGCTAGTGTACTGTTCCATAAATACCATGACAATGGCTGAAGCTCTTTTTCCATCTTCTTCGCTTGCAAATGTTCTGTTTCACAAATAAGCTGGTGAGCGGATTTGAACCGCTGACCTGCTGATTACGAATCAGCTGCTCTACCAACTGAGCTACACCAGCGAATTCAATTGAAGTAAAAATGGCAGGGGAGCAGGGATTCGAACCCCGATAGCTGGAACCAGAATCCAGAGTCTTGCCATTGGACGACTCCCCTACGCGAAAGGTTATTATATCTGATATTTCGTAAATGTCAAGTCCTATTTCAATTCAATGACCAATTTACCGGTCTTGATATCAAAAGAGAGGGCCTTTGTATTGTACTTTTCCGGAGAAGGTGTTCTAATGATGAACTCCTCAGGTCTTTTCTGTTCGTTCAATTTACACCGATAGACCAGTTTCTTGCCGGAAACAGGATCATTCGGTATGTTCAGATCGGTAGAGCCCGTTTCGATATCCTTTCCTTGAGACCAGAGGACATTTATTTGGGACAGGATACTGCCGACAGCTTCTTCAAATTTCCCGAATCTGATAAGCATATCCGGATCCTTCAGTTTTTTAATCCAGGGGATAAAATTCTCGGCAACCTCGTTCGCGGTCAGATCTTCAGCAAATTCCTTTAATTCGTCAAGATCTCCGCTTCTTATCAATGAGTTCACCTTCAATAGCCGGACGCGCGCCGTCAGCCCGGGATTGTCGCTAACCTCCTCAGATGAAAGTAATTTATCAGTATAGAGCAAAGTATTGCTGAAATCCTTCTCCGCATAATAAAATGATGAGATGATGAGATAATAGGATATCTTGAACGACTCATACCTTGAGTCCAACTCCTCTTCTATCGTCTTCGCCAAACTCAAGAATTCATTCTTAAGCTCTTCGTTCTTAAATTCCTGTTTTCCGAAGAGGACCTGGAATTTGACCGAGATAGCATTCGTGTCTGCAGGAGCCGCCTTCAAAATAAAGTTAGCGACATCAAGTGTTTCATCGTACATTCCCCGCTCATGCAGGCTGTAGAGATAATCCCTTGCATTGGCAACATCGGGGGATTTTTCGTATATGCTTTTCATATTTCCGTAGGTCTTACCCTCTTCAAAGAATGTCTTCAATTTTTCAAGATAATCTTCCGGACCGAAATAACTGGACAAACGGTCTATCTCGTTCTCATCTTTGTCGATAAAGAGTATTGTGGGGTAACTTGCTACTTTGAATTTCTTTGCCAGATACGGATCTTTCTCCGCATGTATCTTCAACGGAATTACATGCTTATGAACATAAGCGGCAACTGTCGGGTCGGAAAATGTATCTTGATCCAGTTTCTTGCACCAGCCGCACCAATCGGTATAGAGATCGATCATGATAGGCTTTTCCTTAGTTTTGAAAAAAAGGAATTTCTTTTCACCGGCGGCAGCAACTTTGGCTTCTTCAAGCGATGTATAAAAATTGATCCCTTCATTTTTTTCAATAGCTGCTTCGGTACCCTTTTCCTTCGGGGAGCCTTTCTCTGCGTTTTCGCCTGCCTTAGTGCATCCCGTCAGGATCAATGCGCCTAAAAGCATCATCATTATAAACCTTTTTATCATTTGAAACCTCCGATAATTAGCTTAGTGTATTTCTGAAACAATACATTGACATTATAGTAAATTGGTTGGATTATTGCAAATAGAAAAGAAACGGGGGCGGCTAAGCCGCCGCCCCCAGAAAATGCTATTTCATAATAGCGAACGAACCGGTCTTGACGTCTGCGCCATCGGCATCGGTCTCAACCCTGTAAAGATACACGCCTGATTTGAGATCGTACTCTGCATCATTCTCCAGAGTTACCACTTTCTTGTCAGATGTGTTGTCAAAATCAACATCCTTGATCTTCACACCGCTGAGCGTATAAATAGAGATCGTTCCACTGCCCACCAGATTGGCGAAGGTAATAGAGGATCCTGTCGCGGGAGATGGATAGGAATAAACCAGATCCAGATCATTGATATTCGTGTTAAAGACCGCGTAATACTGACCTGACTGAGAAATATCATATCCTTCGGTATCATGTATGTAAACGTCGTCGCCATACATATAGTCCGCCCAACCTTCAACATAATAATCATCACGGTTCATCTCAAGCGGGAACAAGAGATGCAGTACTGTTGTGAACTCTTCATGATCATATACAGCAAGTCCACCGTATGAATAAGAGGACCAATCAGCCGCGTATACAAAATAATACCAGGAATCGCCGGCTTCAAGGACATTCATCGCTTTGTTGAAGTAGATCTTGATGGTCTGTTCATCGATCATCTCAGCCTTTGTCATCTTGGGATAATTAACGGCATCCTGGAATGTTTGAGTATCATTCGCGCCATCTATATCAACTCCTACCGCGTCATTGATATTCGCTGTAACTGTATAAGTAATACTGCGCGGAATATCTCCGGTGAAATACATAGTAACTCCGGATCCCGAAGGTACCACACCCGCGATCGTGAGGCCGACTGGTGTAATATCATAATTGGCAAGATCAGCTGCGAGAGCTCCTACATTTCCACTGAAGGAAAGCAGAATGGAATCAATTCCAAGAACAGTAATACTGTCGAATGTGAGCTGGGTTCCATCTATCCTCGCGATACCGTTATCATTCGAGTTGATCGGATTAAGATCGGTCGCACTCAGAACACCTGTAACAGTTACGGTATAGTCCGTATTGTAGGCCAGATCTTCAACCGTTAATGTAACCTGACTTCCGGACACTACTGCTGCGCTGACGGCGAGTAATGGTGAAATCCCATAATTTGCCGTATCCGCGCCTGTTGCGGGATCCACATCTACACTGAAGTCAATAACTATAGTATTAGCGTCTGTAGCGTCAACATCCGTTATTCCGAAATCTGATTCCACCGTAAATGTGTGGGTTTCATCATAGGTTCCATATTCAGTTACGAAATTATCTTGCTCAATGGTATAATCACTTCCCCATCCAAAGTCGAAGTCCGAATAAACAAATGTCGCCCAATTATTACCCGAAGAAAATTCCACGGCATAAGGAGCATAACCCGTAGCAATAGTAAAATCACCGATATCCGTAAGATTTGCCGTATAATAGACCTTGATCGTATTAGGATCAAGCGCTACGACCTTATCAATAAAATGGGTTACCGTGATCTCCGCAAGAGGTGAAGCGCCGTAATAGTCATCATCACCTAAATTATAAGACAATACCACGGCCTCATATACCCCTTCTGAAAGAGTGATGTCAAGGTCAGATGTAGCTGATACATAATTCACCACGGTATTGCCGTCAGAGATCTTGACGAGATAGCTGTCCGCAGTGTCACCGGAATCAACATCCGAATAATCATCCCAATTCAAATTAAATGTGGTAGTATTGTAAACCTGCTCCGGGATAAATCCGCTGACTCTATCATACATATAGATATAATCATGATTGCCTGCATAGACGGTATTCGTGAACCAGCCGTAGAAATTGGTAACATACTCATCGGCTCTGTATCCGTAGGCAACATAGGACGCACCTTCGGTCAGGCCGGTAAAGATGATATTTATTCTGCGGTCCACACCATTAGCAACAGAAACAGTTTCTTCAATCACATTGGTGCCGAAAGCGATATCATCATATAGTGTTCCCGGCTGGTAAAGACGGAAAGTAACCGTCTCAACCTCAGCAAAGGAAGAAGGAAGTTCAGCATATCCTAAATACGTAGTCGCTTTGAGAGTATCGGAGTCATATGCCTCGCCGGGAGAAGGAAGATAAAATCCGAATGCAGCGGAAAGGTCTTCCGACATCTCATTGTCTCCCCATTGGCCGTTACCCGCAACATTCTTAAGCTCTGTTGACTCGGTAAGATCAGTTCTTGTGGCGGAATAAAATCTTTCATCACCGCCGATTGATTCGTACGCCGTCTGAGAATCGATAGTAATATCATTTGCATATGTGGACACATCCGTATCCGCATCAGGCCCGTCGATCGCCACGCCCGTCTTATCAACGGCTTCATTCTTATCACCCCAGACAAAATAATCGAGGTCTTTTACAAGATCGGTCACACCGTCCCAATAGTAAAGTACTATGACTTCGCCGGAATCAGTTATTCCACCCTGATTATTGATACTTCCGGCTGTAGCTTCCGCCATTTCAGGAGCGGCATTACCTGTATCATAAAGCTCATAATCAGCGTCAAAGCCGAATCTGGTATTAAAATCGGTACCTTGCATAGCGACAACAAGATACTCTCCAGCACCGATAGAGGCATCAGCGGGGAATTTCGCATTAAAGTCACCCGAAGCGCCGCCGCCGCCGTCACCTTCTACTATAAGATAATAGTAAGCAGGTCCGCTGGAATAAGTAGCATCTGTAAGATAGACATTGGTAAGGTCGATCTCATAAGCTGTCGGATTGTATATCTCAACATATTCAGCATTCATGCCTGCCGAGCCCGAAACAGAGACCTCGGTAATAAGCAAATGCTCGGTGATCAGCCGGTCTGCGGCAAAAGGCAGGATGGAGATCGTTAAGACAATGAGTAATGTTAATATCTTTTTCATACTCCCACCTCCTAAAAGTCCATGCTCACACCGAAACGGTGCAAGAGGTTAAAATCATCACTGGATGTTCCGAAGGCGTAATCGATACCCATGACAAAGTTCTCAATGAGTTCTTTATGAGCACCGAGTCCGAGTGTAAATCCTTCGAATGAACCAGTTTTATACCCGATACGAAAATCAACCATCTCCGCCCAGGTGTACTGGACGCCGGCATGGAACATGACGGTATTATGATTGGGTTTCTCGATATCCATCGCTACGAGCAGCGCTTCGCTGACAGCGTAGGAGACACCGAGTCTTATCGTGGTAGGCAAAGGCATCTCATCTTCAATGAGTTCCTTTTCAACTATTGGAATATAATTCGCGGAAATACCGGCAGTCAGGGCGTCAAGTTCATAGATCAGGCCGAAATTGGCGAAATACGCGGTGGCCGCGTAACTGTCTATTTTTTCTTTGACCGCACCGATACCGATACCGAAATCAATATTCTCTCCGAAACCTGTGGTAAGTGAAATGGTCGCCATATTGTCATTAGGTACAAATTCCTGTCTTAGAAAAAAGCCGTCCTCATCATATTTCTTGATGGAGGGGAAATTCAGCGCTTTCCATTGAATACCCAGAACATAATTATCCGTGAGCGGGATAGCAAAGACAAGGTTGTTAAGACTTGATCCTTCCAATGCCCAATTCATGTACGAAAAGGAAATGGAGGAATTCTCAAGTCCGCCAACCGCGGCGATATTATAGGCCAGACCTTCAAGTCCGGGAATAGCGACATATGCGCCGCCCATGCCGCCTGCCTTAACCGAAGCATCAATGTTAAGGAATGTATAAGCGGATGTTCCCAGATTATTGTAAGCGGAACACACAAGGATCGGAGTCAAGATCAAAATAATTATTGCTAATGTTTTCTTCATCTTCGGCTCCTTTAAAATTTAAGCTCAATGCCCCAGGTGTATCTTCTGGAGGTTCCACCCGTAGCATAGCTCCACTTCTCGCCGGTGTAAGGATTGATGTCTCCTGCATTGTTTCCACCTGCGCCGCGGAGATTGAAATGATCAAAAAGATTTCTGCATGTAAGGTTCATCCAGTACTGGGCTCCGAACCAATTGATCGGCAGTCTGAAACGGACCTTGAGATCCGCCCTTGAATAAGCGGGGTATCTCTCCGAATTCCATACTGATGCAGCGTCGGTGGCGGACGTAGGTTCGCCTTCCTGATAAACACCGTCACCTTCTGAACCGTCTGTATCGGGTCCAAGATATCCGGCATCTGACGGGCCTTGGCCGTCCCTTCCCACATCTTCATATGTATCGTGAGGAGTAAATGGATAACCCGAGCCGTATCTCCAGATAAAGTTCACAAAGGCCCATTCAGTTTTGAATGTAAGGTTGATATTTGCCGTATGCCTCTGATCATAATCCAGATAATACTCTACATTGTAATTATCGTCAGTAGTGGTCCAAGATTCGTACCAGTCATATGCCATATTCGTTCCCTGCGCTTCCATAAGCGTATATGTGACCCAGCCCTCAAAGAACTTGCTGAAGGTCTTTCTGAAGGTAAGTTCAAGGCCCTCGATATGGGCTTCGGCGATATTTGAGTAAACCTCTTTTTCAATTTCGGGATCGTACTGCGTTGAAACGACATCATCGAGCCATTTCTTATAAACAGAAAGATCAAGTACATAATCATCACCAAATGCATGCTGAAGGCCTGCTTCGATATCCTTTGAACCCTCGGGAACTATCTCAGGAGAACCCCAGTCATAAGGAACACCATAGATCCATGTATAACCGCTGTCCTGCTCATATACGGCACCTACAGGAGGGGCCTGATATTTGATGGAAGCAGTGGCGCGGAACACGGTGGCATCGCTCAGCTGATAACTGATTCCCATACGGGGCTGGAACTTGATACTTTCTTTTTCCAGATAACCCCATTGGTCGAATCTGAGGCCGTAATTAACCAAAATAGCATCGGTAACGGCCCAGGAATCCTGAACAAAACCATTCGTCTGATAATATTCATGTATCCAGTTCTCAAGATAGAAATACTGCGGGAACATATAATCCCATCCGAGCATATCTATATACGCCGGATCATAAAGAGAAACTGTCCACAGAAGATCCGTGTGAATCCTTTGAACATCAAAACCTATCTTCATGCTGTGATCTTTAAAAGCATTCGAGTTAAGGTCAAATCTGATCTCCGTGCTGGAATGGCGTGAGCGCTGATGCGCGGGATAATCGCCTGTACCCATCTGTTCCAGAGGCTCAACCTCATAATATGAGGGCTCGCCCGTTGCGGTATCAATAAGATGGCTGCCGAAATCAATGCCCGAATGGAACCATGAAAGGGCCAGTTTGAAGAATGTGTCATTCGATATTGTTCTATTGTAAATCAAGTGATGGAAACGATTGTTCTGATGATGTATCGGCCATCCGGTGTATCCTGCCGCCTCATATCTGTATTTCAGGCGGATCCAGGCATAACCGTATTCTGAATGGAATTGAAGACGATCGGTAGGTGATATCTTATAATCTAATTTCAAATGGTACTCATAGAATGCCTCATAGTCCTCATTCTGAAAACCCGAGGATGTGGACGAATCGGCTAAAAAGATCTGGCCTGCGAACAAGAAACCCAGTTTATTGCCGGGTATAAATGGTATCGGCCCTTCAAGAGAGAAGTTATACTCCTCTTCGCCTAGCTTCCGATATCTCTCAACATCACCGAATATGTCGGGAAGCGCATTGGCGGTGTCCATAGCGAACTCACCTTTGTACTTCTTTGTTTCGGGATTACGGGAAACCGTATTGACGACTCCACCGAGAGCATTACCGTACTCCGCATCGAACTGCCCTGTAACAACAGCAATCTCGCCCATAATGCCCTTGACGCTGACAACAGCTCCGAAGGTATTGTGGAACGGGTCCATGATGGACAGGCCGTCCATGAGAAAGATAGTGTTACCTTGTCTTGTACCCCTGATCTTGATCTGGCCGTCTTCATTAGTAACGGCACCCGGAGTGATCTGGGCAGCCCTGAAGATGTCTCGAGATGACATGTCAACGATCTGATTATGATCGATCTTTGTCACCGCGCCGGTCTGCGCCCTGTTTATAAGGGTTCTTGCGGCTCGAACGATGATCGGGGTCTTGATCTCAACTGGAGAGGACTTGAGCTCAACGCTGATCGTTGTGGTAAGATCCAGCGAAACAATAAGCTCTTCGACTGTAACCGGCTGATAACCGAGTTTTTCCACGAGCAGGGAATAAGTCCCAACCTGAACGCCGGCAAAAATAAAAAGCCCTGTGGCGTCGGTACCCGTAGAGAAACCGATCTCGGCGATGGTTACTCTCACATCCTCTATAGGCACTCCGGTATCCTGATCGAGGGCAAAGCCCATTATGGAACCGGTGGTGCCAGCATAAAGAGAAACCGTGCTGAGGAACAGCATTAGTGCAACTAAAAGAATAGGTTTCTTCACTACACACCTCCTAAAATGATAATGTATTATAATCCTAATATTCTGAATTGTCAAGTTTTTTCATAGGGTATATTAATATACATCCTAATGAGTTGTTCAAAAGTTGAAAGGTTCAAGGTTCCAAGTTGAGAAATACCATCCGAGATAAGACTTTCTTCTTATCCTATCCTATAATTGTTCATTGCTCATTTCCCAATTGTTCACTTCCCACTGTTCCACTGGGCTACTGGGTCACTGGGTCCACTGTGAAGCTATCCGCTTCACTTGTCCAGCGCATTCAGCGCCTGAAAAATACTTCTGACGGAGGAAGTGTCATGAATCCTTATTATATCGATCTTTTTCATGAATAGATATGCGGCAATACCAAGTGTGCCTAACTCCCTTTTCTCTTCGTATTCCTCTTTGTAAATATCCTTCATAAATGATTTATTTGAATGCCCTATCATAATGCGGCTGCCGAATTGTTTGAAGGCATCGATCTGCTTCAAAATCCTGATATTATCCTCATACTTCTTTCCGAAACCGATACCCGGATCCAGAATAATACGTGATGCTCTCACATTCAATTTCTCGAAAAAAAGCAGCTTCTGCTCAAAATAATTCAAGATCTCATCGATAACATCATCATATTCCGGCTTATCCTGCATATCCTCGGGCGTGCCCTTCATATGCATTATCACGATATCATGTTCCGTTTCAGCAAGAAGTTCTGCGGTAGCGTGATCCGAAACTCCTGAAATATCATTCAGAATATCAATACGGTCCTTAAAATGGCGGAATACTTCATAATCGCGCGTATCCAAGGATACGGGTATCTCAAATCGTTTCTTGATCTCAAAGAACGGCGTCAGGCGGGCGATCTGATCCTGAGCGGAAACGGGTGCTGAGCCGGGCCGCGAAGATTCGGCGCCAATATCAATGATATCGGCATATTTCTCTATTTCCAATACCTTCTTCCTCATTTTCTCGATAGAAATATTCGCCCCGCCGTCATAAAACGAATCGGGGGTAAGGTTTAATACACCCATAATTTCTGTCTTACGGTAATATGCCGCCACAAAATGCTCGGATGATCTTAAGATCTGTTCTCCCAGATCCGAAAGTCCCATGACCTGCAATTTGAGTTTATTGTTCAATTTCTTATAGTGATGCAGGCTACCCAGAAGCAGGATATCCTCACATTCATTTCTCTTTGATACGGAAGTTGATGGAATGGCGGCGTCGGCACCGACCGACAGCATTTCCTGCTTAAGGATCAGGGCGACCGGAGTTGGGACACATTTGACCCATATAGGGAGGGCGATCGCCTTCAAGGACATATAATCCACAACCTCCTCATCCACTTTGATCCTGTCTCTGAGAAAGTGACGTATATCCTCAAGGCCGGCTTTCAGGATCTGATATTTCATAAGGACAGATACCTTACCGTCTTCAAGTCCTCCGTCGATGCGGGCTTGACCATATTTACCACCCTTTCTAAAGGCAGTACCGTCTGGGCGATCCCCGAAAAACCAACGAGGATATTTCTGTTTCCCATCATATATTGCTCAACCGCATAACGCCCCAAACGCGAAGCAAGTATCCTGTCATACGCAGTGGGAGAACCACCGCGCTGAATATGCCCAAGAATGGTCAAGCGTACTTCATAAGGTATCTTGCCCTGTAGTTTTTCCATCAAAACAGTACCGCTCATCGCGCCTTCGGCAACCAGAATGATCGTGTTCTTCTTGCCATCTTCTCGACGTTTTTCGATCTTCTTGACAAGGGCATCCAGGTCAAATGTGCACTCCGGAATTATGGCTTCATCAGCACCGGTGGCAATAGCCCCCATCAGAGCGAGCCAGCCGGAGTGCCGGCCCATGACCTCGACAATAAATGTTCTCTCATGTGAGGAAGCAGTATCTTTGATCCGGTCAACTGCGAATAATATTGTGTTCAAGGCGGTATCCACGCCTATGGAGATCTCGGTTCCGGCAATATCATTATCTATGGAGCCGGGGAGTACGATAGATGACATACCATGTGCAGAGAGAGCATGAGCGCCTCTCAAAGAGCCATTTCCACCGATTACAAAGACCGCGCCAAATCCGAATTCTTTGACCTTTCTGGCGACCTCGGCCTGAATATCATCCTCATGCAGACCGGGGAATCGGGATGTTTCCAGAAAGGTGCCGCCCTGCATGATCTTGTCGGCTACATCCTTTGAGTAAAGACGGTAGTAATCCCCTTCGAAGAGACCCTTATATCCGCAGCGCACACCATAGACCTTCAAGCCGTTATCAATACCTACGCGGACGATCGACCTTATTGCAGCATTCATTCCGGGAGAATCTCCCCCGCTAGTCAAAACAGCGATTTTCTTTTCTTTCAAATTTGCCTCCGAAGGGATCACTCAGAGTAAACGCCGATACTCCTGTATTTATTGAGCCTCTTTTTCATCAGAACATTTACAGAGCGTTTCTTTAACTTGTTAAATTCATCGATGATCACACTTTTTAGGGTGGAGTATATCTCACTCGGATCATTGTGGGCACCGCCCAGCGGTTCTGGGATGATACCGTCGATTATACCGAATCCCATAAGGTCCGAGGATGTTTGTTTGAGGGCTTTTGCTGAAATATCCGCTTTTTTCGCATCCCGAAAGAGAATTGAGGCGCAGCCTTCGGGAGAGATAACTGAATAAGTGGCGTATTGCAGCATGAATATTTTGTCCGTGACACCGATTCCCAGGGCACCGCCGGAACCGCCCTCGCCCAATACGATAGACATTGTTCTGGTTTTAAGCTTAAACATCTCTCTGAGATTGTAGGCAATGGCTTCCGCCTGACCTCTCTCCTCGGCGCCAATTCCCGGATACGCGCCTTGGGTGTCTATAAAGGTCAGGATCGGAAGGTTGAATTTCTCAGCTATTTTCATCAACCGTATGGCCTTCCTATAACCTTCAGGATTAGCGCTGCCGAAATTTCGATAAAGCTTTTCATCAATGTCCCTTCCCTTTTCCTGGCCGATGATCATCAGCTTATGCGGGCCGATGGTAATAAAACCACCTACCATTGCGGGGTCATCTTTGAATCGCCGGTCGCCGTGCAATTCTATAAAATCATCACCGATATTTCTAATATAATCCATGGTATACGGACGATCCGGATGACGGGCTATTTTAACCACATCGGATGGGGCTAATTTTTTATAAATATTTTCAAACTGGATTTTTAACTTTTTTTCCAATCGGGTGATCTTCGCCTTTGTGGCAGGCGAGTTGGAATCAGTAGAATTTTGAAGCGCATTGATCTTCTCCCGTATCTCTTTCAAAGGTTTTTCAAATGGCAATTCCTTAAAGCTCATATTATCTTCTCCCTATAACCATCTGGTAAAGTGAACAAAAAAGTAACGGTAGAAGTTGCCTCTGCCGTCAAAGAGAAACTGCAGGCCCAGGCCCCAGTTTCTATTCATATTCAGCTTTATTCCGGGGCCGCCCTGAACAAAATCCGTCCAATTAAATGGTTCTGTGTCTGATATAAAAAATCCGGCAGCATCATCTAAAACAAAATATAATGTGAGAAGTTTTGTCATATAAAGATTTGCGGAAAGGTAAATCCCTATATAATTCTCCTCTATGAATGGACTGTGAAACCCGGTTGTGATAGTTCCATACTCTTTCTTATCATCCTGAAAATGCCAGGTCGCGGATAAGAACAACCCGCGGCGGCTGGAGCTCAGCGAGGCAGGATATTGAGGTAGAATATCCTTTCCGTCCCATCCTATCTTCATGTAAAACGGAGCGCCCATTGAAGGGGTCAACAATTTCACGGCAACATATGGCTGGGGGATATCCACGCTCACTGAATCGCTGCCGATGATGTTCTCAAGGAGCATCGATATGCCCATTTCGATCCAATTGAAAGCGCCGATCTCGGCTTCGAAACGTATATTCCCATTGTCCTCGAATTGTAATTGAGAAAAAAATTCTGAATTCTCAAGTAAAAAAGCGGTGGGAGAATTGATGATCTTGAATTCTGTACTGCCAGCGATAGTGCAGCTAAATAGCAGTAATATTAAGATCGGGAAAATTATTTTTAAAGTCTTCATAAACCTCCTTGCTTATCTTCAGTCCGTACTTCTTTTCAAAGTCTATGGTTATTTTACCATAAATCGGCGTATTTTCAATCTCGACTTTCACTGGAAGGGGCCCCTGATGTTTTTCAAAGAAACTCTTAAGGGCTCCAATGTTATTGGTCACCTTTTTCAGATCGTCGTGAGGGATGCTTATCAGAACCCCCTTGTCAAAAAGCCCCCAGATCTCTTCCACCTGATAGAAACGGCGGCAAGTACGCTCCCCTTCGACAAGGCCTCTCCCAACAAGGAAGATCATCGGTGTATAGATCAATTGGTCGAAATATTCCTTAAGCTCCATACCATGCTGATCACTTAATTCCCTGTAATTCCTGTGATAGATATTCAATGTTACGGAACCGGAGAGATCTTCAACGATGAATTTCAGATATATTTCCTTTCTCTTATTGAAGCACTTCTTCACTTTCGTCAGAACTCCGACTATGTGCACCTCTTCCCTGTCTGCCAATTCGCCCACCGACATGATCTCCTTCACAGGGAACCAGTCAAAGTAATGCTGGTACTGCGATATCGGATGTGAAGAGAAATAATATCCGAGAAATTCTTTTTCGTATCTCAATTTATCCGTGGTCTCAAAATCCTCGACCCTCTTTAAATTCTTAAGATCGGCATACGGGTCTATGCTGCCGCTGCCGGAAGAGAATAATGTCATTTGACGGCTGGCTTCCTGCTGCCGCACTTTTTTTCCATACTCTATAATCTTCTCTATTCCGTCAGAAAGGGTGCTTCTGTTTACCCCTAGACTGTCAAAGGCACCGACTTTGATCAGAGTTTCAAGATTGCCGCGGTTAAGATTGTCATGAGGGACCCTCTTCATCAGATCGAAAATATCTGAGAAAAGGCCGTTTTGTTCTCTTTCTTCAACAAGGTCGGCGATAAATTTACTCGAAACACCCTTTATATGGCCCATTCCGTATCTGATATTTTCGCCTTCGGGGGTGAAATCATTAAAACTCCTGCTTACATCCGGAGGGAGAATGTCTATGGAGAAATGAAAAGCGTTCTCATAATAAACATTCTTTTTCTCGAAGTCCTTCTCTTTATTTATCAGAGCCGTAAAAAATTCCACGGGATAATTGGCTTTCAAATACGCGGTCCAATACGATAAATAGGCATAAGCGGTAGCGTGTGATTTATTGAATGCGTATTCCGCGAATTTCTCTATCTGTTCCCAAAGCTCCTCTACATCCTTTTTGGAAGCGCCGTTATCAATGGCACCCTGAATGAACTGGCTCTTCATCTTCATGAGGGTGTCGCCCTTTTTCTTTGCCACGGCTTTTCGCAGAACATCCGCTTCAACCGGACTGAAGCCGCATAGACGCTGTGAGATCCTCATTATATGCTCCTGGAAGATCATAGTCCCGTAAGCATCATCAAGTATATCTCCGAGATCAAATGGTATCGCCGATTTCACCTTGGCACTATCACCGGCTTCCCACATTCGTTTATTCTCTATGTACTTATCTGCCAGGCCGGCGCGCAGCGGGCCCGGACGGAAAAGGGCACCGGCACCGATAATATCAGTTAATCTCTGAGGATTTATCCTTTTAATAACATTTGCCATACCGGTAGAAGATTCCATTTGGAACACGCCCTGAACATCTCCGGATGCCAGCATCTCATATGTTTTTTTATCGTCAAAAGAAACCTCATTCAGTACAAAATCCGAACGGTCCTTATTTATCAACTTAGAGGCCTCATGAAGGACCGTCAGGGTTTTCAATCCTAGAATATCCCATTTTACAAGCTTCGCGTTCTCTATATCAGTCATCTGAAATTGAGATACCAGGTCCCCGTTGGATGAATAAAAAAGCGGCGTATATTCAACTAGCGGCTTATCCGAAATAACAACACCGGCGGCGTGAATACTATTATTTCTAACAAGATCTTTAAGGCTCTTGGAGGCCTTCAGCCACAATTTGGTCAAAGACGTTTCATCGAAAACGCGGCCTATTGCGGGATCGACCTTCAATGCATCTTCCAATTCGGCCTCGCCCGTTCCGCTGATCAGCTTTGACACCTTGTCGACTAAGCTCAAAGGTATGCCGAGAACCCTTCCGGTGTCCCGAATTACCTGTTTTGTTTTCATTACCTGAAAGGTCGCGATCTGACACACATGCTGCTCTTCAAGTTTGGCCGAACCCTTATTATAGCTGTCTCTTATATGCTGGATCAGGATATCGCGGCTGGCTTGACAGACATCCAGATCCACATCGGGCAAGCTGGTTCTTTCCGGATTAAGAAATCTTTCAAAAAGGAGGTCGTATTCAAGAGGGTCAACCTCGATCAGATCAGAGAGGTACGCTACCAGAGAACCGACAACCGACCCTCGGCCGGGGCCGATGGGTATGTCGGAATCATGAGCAAATATAATAAAATCCCTGACGATAAGAAAGTATTGGGCAAAGTTCTTCTCGGAAATTATCTTGAATTCATGCTCGAAGCGCTCTTGCACCTCGTTCAGTTTGTCCCTGGAGGCACCTTTGTATTTCACCTTAATACTATCTTCACAGATCTCTCTGAGAAGTTTTGAATATCCCGCTGAAGCGCCATTCTCCGCGTATCCGGCAGGGAGATCGTATGCGGGCATTGCCCAGGGCCTGTCAGAGGGTAGTTCCAAGTTACATTTATCCGCTATATCAGATGTAATATCAACAGCTTCTTGAAATTCGGCAAATGTTTTTCTCATTTCTTCTTCGGTCTTGACATAAAATTCCGGCTCCGGGCCCAAAGAGCGGTCAAAGGCCTTGATAACACGCATGATATCAGCCTCAGTGGGTTTCTGGCCCAGGTCATTTATCTTGTCAGAAAAATCCCTTTTCATTTGAATTGAGAGAAGTATATTATGAAAAATTCCCTCTTCGCGGGTAAGATAATGGGCGTCGTTCGTAGCTACCATTGGAATAGAAAATTCCTTGGAAAGCTCTCTCAAGCCCTTAAGCGCGGTCTCTTCATCATCAATGCCGTGCCGCATGATCTCAATATAGAAATCTTCGCCGAAGAGTGGAATAAATTTTTCTGTAATGTATTCCTTCGCAAGATCAATTCTGTCATTTACAACAAATTGGGCAAGACTACCGCCGAGGCATCCGGAAAGCACGACAAGGCCCTCATGATGTTCTTGAAGGTCCTGAAAAGTTATTCTGGGCTTGCGGTAAAAATGCCGTCTCTTCTCATCACGCTGATACGAGAGAGAGGACAAGAGCGACAGATTCTGATAACCCTGAAAATTCTTTGCGAGAACGGTCATGTGAAAATTATTGGTTTCGCTTATTCGGTTATCCTCTGGGTTCAAATAGAATTCCGTGCCGATGATAGGCTTGATACCTTCGGCTCGCATCTCATTGTAAAAGGTCAATACGCCGTGCATATTTCCATGATCGGTTATGGCGCAGGCATCGAAGTTGTTTTTCTTCAGATATTGCGCTAATCGCTTTATTTTGATCGCGCCGTCAAGGAGTGAAAATTCCGTATGAAGATGAAGGTGAGTAAAACCCATCCTACCTCTTAACGAGATTTACCGGGATACGGATCTCGCTTTGAAATTTACTGCTGGTCTTTATGATCAATGTACTCCTGATGGTCTCGTTCAAGGGTTCTTCCGTGTACAGCAGAAGCGAATAATTATGCCTCGCGGAAAGGGTGATCAATTTGTATTTCAAGGCACCTGATTCACCTTTGAAAGAAATATTTTCTATCTCAAAAACATTCGGCGATTTGATACTGATAGTACTGTTGATAAATGCACCCTTTGAAAAATTCACCGCAACGGAGGAAGGCGCATAGTTGATCTCTCCCTTCACGCTACCACGCACCGGAATATTAATTACCGGCTTTTTCTTGGAATCCGTAAATATCCGGATATGGTCGGAGAAGGTTTCTGCGGAATTCGCGTCAGGATCGCATGTGACCTTGATATGGTATATGCTCCTTTTGGAATTAGTAAGTTCTTCTACACTTGTTTCAAAGAAGGGATACTTCTCGGGGACCTTGACCTCTTTGATCTTAAATCTGTCTATCTCGGCACCCTGAAGTGTAATATTAACAGTGCGGGGCTGGCCTATTATCATATCTCTGAAATGCAGCAGTTTCGGGCGAACAACAATATCCACCAGAATATGCGCCTTTATCTTCAGAACTATTGTTTCTCTCAAAGGATCATTTGACTTTATTGAGATAGTCTTCACCGTGTCGCCCTGGAAATTCTTTGGGTCAAATGAGGCTGTTATCACTCCCTCTTCTCCGGGAGCATATTCGCGCTTTTGTAATTTCACCGTAGTGCAGCCGCAGGAGGAACGGATATTAATAATATTCAAGGTCTCTTTGCCGGTATTTCTAAATTTAAAATCGTGCCTTACTTTCTCCGCCGGCTTTATCTGGCCGAAATCATACTCTAATTGGGAAAAGTCCAGTACAGGCCCGCTTACATCAACCTTGACTTTCTTCGCTTTACTGCCATTGGCGCGCGGCTCCATTCCACCTTTCTCACAACCTGAAAAAAAGATCAGAATTAAGGAAATTGCAATAAATAAAATTCGTTTCATTTTAAACTCCTGTAGCAAGTGAATAGGTATCTCTTGCGATCGCCAATTCCTCGTTCGTGGGAATGACAAAGGTCTTGACCGTCGCGTCTTCGGATGAAATATCTACTTCTTTTCCGTAACGGATAACCTTTAAGTTAAGCTCTTCATCGATCCCGAAACCAAGCCCCTTCATGAATTCGGCGATAATATACCTCAACGGAGGGGTGTTCTCGCCAACTCCGGCGGTATAGGTCAGGGCATCAATTCCACCCATAACAGCCATATATGATCCTATGTATTTTGCCAGGCGATATGAATACATCGTCATGATAAGGGTTTCCAGCTCCTTCTTCGCAAAGTAACCGTCTTCTATCGGCCGCATATCATTTGATTTTCCATAAAGTCCGATAATGCCGGACCGCTTATTCAGTAGAACATCAATATCTTCACTGCTCATTCCCTCATTCTTCTGAAGAAAACACAGGATGGCGGGATCCAGATCACCGGAGCGCGTGCCCATGATGAGACCCTCGAGAGGAGTAAAGCCCATCGATGTGTCTATTGACCTCCCGCCTTTGACAGCGGTTACTGAAGCGCCGTTGCCTAAATGCGCGGTAACGATCCTGGTATCTTCAATGGGTTTCCCCAGCATCTCCGCCGTTCTCTGGGCAACATATTTGTGAGATGTACCATGGAATCCGTACCTTCTGATCCCGTACTTCTCATAGTATTCGTTCGGAATAGCATATAGATAAGCATATTTGGGAAGACCCTGGTGAAATGCGGTATCAAAGACGCCGATCTGCGGGACTTTCGGTAGAACTTGCTTACAGGCTACTATACCCTTGAGATTAGCGGGATTGTGTAAGGGAGCCAGCGGAATATTTTCTTCAACTGCTTTGATGGCGGAGTCGGTCAACTCGGTAGATGCGGAGAACTTCTCTCCCCCATGGACGATCCTGTGACCAATAGCGCCGATCTCATTAACAGATTCCAGGGCTTTGAATTCCGGCCTGACGATCATTTGCAGTACCTGTTCGATCCCTTCGGTATGGCTTTTTACCGCCATGATCTCCTTTATCTTGTGATGAGCGTTCTTCGCTTCTACGATCGAATCTATCTCGCCGATACGCTCAATGATACCCTTTATGATCAATGTTTCATCCGGCATCTGGAGCACCTGGTACTTAATGGAAGAACTTCCACAGTTTAATACCAATACTTTCATTTTACTGCTCCTTGATCATGATCTCTTTATCATTATCAATTTTCATATCGTAAAATACATTTGGGCAGAACTCTTTCAACTGGTTCAGCATATCCAGGCATGCGCGGCGGATCTCCCATTGGGCTTTTTTTTCACAGCGAAGCTCAAATATCCTTCTGAATTCTCTCATATTCGCGGATATCACGATCTCCGAGGATATCGCGTTCGGAAGTATATATCGGGCGTCCTCTTTCCTTATTTTCATGCTTCTTAATTTCGTATAAACATCTTTCAATTCCACCATGGTTTCTGTAAAGAATTTGAGGGCTTCCGGATCCTTTTTGACAGAATCGGGCGTAATATAGACAAAATTCTTTTCGTCCACATAGCGCTGCGACTGCTGTGTAAAAGAAGCGATACGGTGACGGACAAGCTGATGAGTGCTCGCTCTGGAAATGCCCTTGATCCTGAAAGTGGCATAAGCATGCTCCAAAACCGAATGATGTCCGTTTTTTATCAGCATTCGAATGAAGGAAGGAGTAATATCCTCATCCATCCGGTTAAAAGAAAGATAAGAGGTACGCGCGGCCTCTTCAATTACCTTTTCCGCCTTAGGCGTAATAGATACCAGCGTTATTTCCATCTTGGGTTAACCTCCCCTTGATCTCGTTTACGACCTCGTCCACATCTTCCTTATTAGTAGATGTACCGGAGATCACGGCAATATTATTCAGACCCTTGACCATATTCCATACGGAAGGGTCCCATTTTTCAATATGAACACTTTTCTTTTTGTGAAGATCCGCGATCTCCACGAGTTTTTTTGTATTTGAGGATTGATGACCGCCGACAATAATGAAGAATTCAAAATCTTCAATATGGTTGGCCATCCAGTCCTGACGCTCGAATGTGTCCTGACAGATGGTGAATCTCCCGATAAGCTCACGCCACTCAAAGGCAGCCGCCAATTTTGAGAATATCGAATAAAAGACATCTCTGTTCTGAGTTGATTGAGAGATATAAAGCATCTTCGGGTGAAGCTCCAGGCCTTTCACACCCTCTTCATCCTTAACCACCTGAGCACTATTCAATCTGGACACCATGCTCTTGACCTCAGTATGAAGCGGGTCACCGTATATGATCACTTTGTATCCTTTTTTCTCATAATCAATTGCCAATTGCTCTATTTTGATAACAAAAGGGCAGATGAGAGAAACCGTTCTCAAACTCTTTTCCGCGGCGAACTCTTCGTCTGTTTTAGAGATCCCGTGAGATGGAAAGAAAAAGACAGAACCATCGGGAACTTCAGCAACGGAACTCACTATCTTCAGGCCGTCCTTTTTCAGCTTATCATTGGTATTGGGATTGTGTATGATCGGGCCCAGAATATACGCTGATTCCAAGTCATTGAGCTCTTTTACGGCAATATCCACCGCACGCTTAACTCCCCAGCAATAACCGTAATTCTTAAAGACTGTGATCTTCATTAACATACCTTTTTTTCAATGCTGTATTATACCCTATTGAGCATACCATATCAAGCGGCGAAGTGAAGCATTTTGAAGCGACAAGTGTGATGTTAAAGTGCGAAAAGCGCATTCAAACGATGTTAACACATCACATTCTTTTCAATAGGTATCCAGTCCAATATAATATGAATTATATGATCCTAAATCCGAATACTTTCACATCTTACAACTTTCGCAATCACCGCCCCCATAATTCCCCACGAGAGACAAACTGGATGCCACGATCGTTCTCGCTATGAACGAAGTGTGAAGTCGGAAGCGTGGAGTGTAAAGTAAAGAATCGAGAAAAGGTAGTACACGAGAGATAGACTGGATGCCACGCTTTCGCTCTGCACCAACCTCCAGCCTCTAACCTCTACCTCTTCCTATATTCTATTTAAAATGTGATTCCGCATCAGGAAATGTGCCGGCCAATGATTCTCCCGCTACAAAAAACGCGGTAGAGAGAATATCCGAAAGCACGGCGGAATTACAGATCACAGATACGCTGGAATATCCAGTAGCCGGATAACCGGTCAAGGGGTCGAAAATATGACAATATCTTTTATCCTTTTCAAAGAAATACCGCTGATAGTCGCCTGATGTCGATACCGCATTGTTATCCAGCTTTATAACCTTGTAATATGAGCCGGAAGAATCCCGTGGATCCTGAAGCCCGACCTTGTATTTTCTGTTGCCCCAACAGCTGACATTGCCGCCGAAATTGAGCAGATATGTGTTTATGCCATTATCTTTGAGAAACTCTTGCGCGATTTCCAGAAGAAAACCCTTGCCCACTGCTCCCAGGTCAATGACGCAGTTCTCTTTTTTCACTTCATTGGCTTCTACGGAAATAATTCTCTTTTTTGCCAGGAACGCTTTGATATCTTCCGGCACGGGGACATGATGGTCATCGCCCGGAAAGCCCCAGAGGTCAGAGAGTTCTCCCAAGGTGATATCGAAGGCTCCTTTTGTCTCTTTATTCATCTCAATACATAATTCGATGAGCGAGCAAAACCAGGCAGGTGCGTCCAGATGCCCTTCATTGTTCAATTTCCAGACCAGTGAACCCTTTTTAAAGCGATCGATCTGATCAGCGTATTTTCGTAAATGCGCCTCCAGTTCTGTATTCGGAAGGTTTCCTTCATATGTCTTGACGCTGAAAAAGGTATCCGCCAGAAAGAAGGAATACATCTCAGGTTTTTGCGCCGGGGAACATGATAATACGAAAAGCAGAAGAAAGAGAGATAATCTATAAAAAGGTTTGTATCTCATTTCTCACGAACTCCATCAGATTTCCTACCATATCGCGTGAAAAGTCAAATTGAATACCGGCCTTCTCATAAATATCGGGAATGGGCCTTGAGTAACCCATGCTCAAAGCGGCAAGGTATTTTTCAAGGGTATCATTCGGGTCGTTCTTGAAATTTTTATAAAGCTGGAGAGCGCCCAATTGTGCCATCCCATATTCAATATAATAAAAAGGCACCTCAAATATATGCAGCTGCGTCTGCCATGATTTTGTTGAGAACTCTTCAAATCCGCTCATGTCAACACCGAGGGAATATTCCTTAACGATGCCATTCCAATACCGGTCTCTTTCCTCAATACAATGGCCGGGATGTGTATATACCCATTGCTGAAAAAGGTCCACTACGGACATCCAGGGCAGGAAATTTATTATTCCCTCAAGATGACTGAAACGCGCCTGAGCTATTTCTTCAGAATTAAAGTAAAACTCACTCAGAAGGCCGGATGTCATAAGTTCCATTGCCATGGCAGCAAATTCGGCAACCTCTGAAGGAGGATTTGCGTACTCGCCTATCTTTACATCAGTCGTGGAAAATGTATGCACCGCATGTCCTGATTCATGAAGCATGGTTATCAGATCCCTATGCAAGCCGACCGCATTCATAAAAATAAACGGTATGCGTGTGACGGGAAGTCCGTAATTATATCCGCCGGGAGCTTTTGCTCTTCGGGATTCCACATCAAAATAACCGCCGCTCTTCATCTTGAGTATCATGTCTCCAAGTGCGGGGCTCAATCTGTTCAAGACATTAATGGTACCGTCAATGAGCTCTTCCCCTTTGTCAAACGGCTTCAAGACCTTGTCAGAGAGGAAATCCACTCCTCTGTCCCATGGCCTGATCTTGTCAAGGCCCAAATATTCCCTTCTTATCTTGAGAAGTTCTGTAGCTGCCGGCACAACTTCTTTTTTTACAGATTCATGAAATTCCATACAGTCTGAAGGTGAATAATCAAAACGGCCCATAGCCTTATGCTGATAGTCCCGATAATTATGAAAGCCAGCGTTCTTTGCCTGAAGCTGTCTTAATTCGATCAATTCATTGAAGAGTTTATCAAAATCAGCAGAAAGTTCAACGCGTTTAGCAATGGTCATTTTCCAGGTCTGCTCTCTTTCATTTCTATCTTTGGACTTCTGATAAATGTTCATCTGCTGCAGCGTATGCTCTTCACCCTGATAGTTCAGAAGCACAGCGCCGACCTCTTTTCCGTATTCCTGTGAAAGCTTTTCCTCCTTTGTCACCAAAGCAAGATTTTCTTCATTGAATAATTCTATCTCTCTTTTCAATATACGCTGGAGATTGAAATATTTATCCTTGGGAAGCTGTGAAAAATATTCACTTTCAACGATCTTCTTATTAAATTTATTGGAATACGGCTTTGCCTTCTCGACGATCTCTTTCAGCATGAAAGCATATTTATCAGAATACTCTGTACGCTCGGTGAAACGGGTCATATTGATATATGCCCAGGCAACTTCTTCGCCGAGTATGTCTGAAAATGCGGACCTGTCAACAATGAATTTCTCAAGATCATCCGCGGAGGTTATCTCTCTGCTTAGAAGCTGGATCGCGTGGGTTTCCACTTGCTTCCATTTTGTCGGATCAAATTCTATTTTTGACATATTAGCTCCTCACAAATTAATTAATAATATATCGCAATTGGCTTTGAATGTCAATAGAGAAGAGGGTAGAGGCTATTTTCTCTTTAATAATTTCTCAAACCGTTTTTTGTCGGCGCTGCCCAGATCGAGCTCCGCAATCAGGTCTATTACCTTCTTGGTATAATGGCATTTGCGCCACGCGGATACGAGATATCCGCTTAATCCCTTTTGCGATATCGCTTCATTCAATATGAGTTCTTCCAATAAATATAATCCTGCTTCGGAAAATTCCGAATTCCGTATCTTCAGGGCGAATCTCTCCACTCCAGCGAATGAGCAATTACCTATACCGCGCTTTTTCAAACTCTCCAGAGTATTCTCCGCTATTTCATTCTCATCATTCTCCATGAAATACTCACAGAGATTCAGAATCTCATTAGAATCACAACTGTCGATATCATCGAGCATACGGTTCATTGCGGCGGCTATTGAAAACAGCGATGCCACATCCCAGAGATTATGCCAGATGATCCTTTCTATATCATCCGTGCGGCCGGTATAGAGATATTCATAGTATTTTTCAGGTATTAATGAGGAGGGTATATCGCCTGTCCGATGGAAGGAAAGCAGCCGTTTTTCCAGGGACTGCAGACTGCGGCTTTCATAATGCCGCCAGAATCTTCTTGCCGGTATCAAGAGATCTGTATGGAGAATATCAGAAAATGGAGAGTTCATTTTTTCACGGTCATACATATTTTCCATTACAGGAAGGTCAAATCCTCTACCGTTAAATGAAAGGATCAGATCGAATTTTTTAATATATTCTGCCGATTCATATAGAGTGGCTCTTTGTTTAGAAGGGTCTTCTATGAAATACTCTCTGATCGTCATCCCGTTCTTATCCATCGAACAAAACCCCATCAGGAAAGCAAATATATCCTGATCGAAACCCAAACCAGATGTTTCGATATCGAATGCTACCCACTTTTTAGGCGCGATATTCTCTTTGTGTAAAAGAGAATTCCACTTGGGATCGGGATTAAATAATGTCTTGGGGGATATTAGATACGGGAGGTCAAGAAACGGGATCCGCTTCTCTATATAGAAATATTCCCCTTCCTCATTGCTGCCCTTTATTCCTGTTTCCAGAAGTCCGTCAAATCCGCGCGGAGGGGGTTTTTCCTTCGGTTTGTCGAATGCCGAACTGTATTTATCATTGATCTTCTTTACTTTTGAAAGCAGATCCGCAATGGTTTTCTCTTTGTCTTTATTATTACTCATATTTTCAACAACTGATTATAACACAAAGATTTTTGAAATCCAAAGCGGGCTAGTGTTCTGATTCATAAATACGATGACAATGGAATTTTTAGATTTGAGTCAATTCCAACGATAAATGCAGTCTGAAGTGTGAGGTGTGAGGTGTAAAATAGGAACCAGGATGAAATAATACTGGATCCCACGGTCGCCAACTCCCTCTGGATGACACTTTCCACTTCTTTGTTTTCCTTCACGCATCCGCTCACCGGGAGCCCGGCAGCGCCGGGCGACCAACCCAAAAGAGTTTTGAACCATTTAAGCGACATTGACATTTTTAACGGCAAGAATGAATGGTGGCAAAGCCGAAAATATCCAATTGTCTGAGTGAGCGAAAGCTAACGAGTTTTGGGATTTTAATGAATGATGGCCGTGGTGAGTATCTTCGCAAAAAATGACATCCAGTGTTCTGATCCATAAATACAGGAGTAATGGCTGATGGTATTTTCTCTGCTTCGTCTCTCACCCCCCTCGAGCACGGCGCAGCCGTGCG
>JAGLGN010000035.1 GCA_023144005.1 bacterium | reverse complement strand
AAGCGAAAGGAAAAGAGAACCCCTTTCGGAACACTAATATATATATCTTTCTTTTTAAGCATCATGAAATGATGTGAGAAAAACATATGCTAATAATGAAAAGATGGATTCCCAATCGAGTTGGGAATGACGAATGTGATTCCTTTTTCTGCACTAACCTCGAACCTCTAGCCTCTATCCTCTAATTTTGAATCTGATCACTGGTAGAAAAGAAGATATTCTTTGTGAAATAATAACCTATCAGAGCTCCGACTATAACATCAGAGAACCAGTGTTTATTCAAGTAAACCCTTGCAAGGCCAGTGGAGAAGGGGATTAAAAGGATCAATATTCTCAATGCTTTGTTCTTCACCGCGAGAGCAATCGGTGTAATGGCGGCAAATGCGATCACCGTATGTCCGGATGCGAAACTCTTAAAATCCACGCTCAGCAATTTATCCATTTGAATGGAAAGGTCAAATCTAAAGAAATCCAGCGGATTCTCGGAAATATAGGGTTTTGCTCTATGTGTAACGAATTTGAGGATCTGATTTAATAATCCTGCGACTACAGAAGAGAAGAGTGAGACCGCAAATATCCTTTTAAGTTTGGGAAACGAGAATATCGATGCGGTAACGAAAAGAAATGCCAGCACCGGATACTGATACCTTCCGTTCCCCACATGATCCGCCGCCTTCATAAATGGCTCGATCGCTGACAGGCTCTGAAAAAGATCCTTTAAGGGTTTATCAAGAAAGATGATGAAGAGAACAAGAAATACTCCGAATATCATAGCGTGGATAATTCCCTTTTTACCTGCTTTTTTGATAGGGCAGGATAAGGTGATCTTATTTCTGACAGCAGAAATTATGATTATGATAAATGAAGCAAGAACGAGCAGATAAGACAGTATGCGGTAAAATTCCATTGAACTCCTCAAATACGCGCCCGTAGGGATTCGAACCCTAGGCCTTCGGCTCCGGAGGCCGACGCTCTATCCAGCTGAGCTACGGGCGCAACAGAAGTATTTAATCAAAAAGCCCGGAATAAGTCAATTAGAATTGTAGGGGCAGACCTGCGCGTCTGCCCAAATGGAGATAAATGAACGGAGGGAATAGGCAATAACGACTACAGGTGATTCTATACATTGCGAAGAGTGTACAATTGCTTCACAATTTTCAACTCTTCGCTTGGAACTTTTACATCGGGACAGACGAACGCCTTTAGCGTACGACATGTCCCATATCTTACTTCGCTCCGGCGTTCTATTATTTTAACGAATGGTTTTAATTAAGGAAACGAAATATTGCTTTTCCGGTTACGGATGTATTTACGTTCTCTTTTCTCACATTATTCACTATTCATTTTTCACTATTCACTATTTTTATTCACCTCGCACTTTCTTCTTGACTTCTCATCCCAAATATCCGATAATCTCACGATGAGAGAATATTTAGAGAAATTGAATTCCAGATATGTGAAAGGGTATCAAATATTCACGGAAACTGTAGAAAAACATTCACTATATATATTGTGGTGCGGATTCCTGATCTCCCTTGTGACACGCCTGATCTTTTGGAATTATTACAATTTTCTCACGGAAGACGCAATAGAATTAGCGAGGATAACTGCAGGATGGACCAGCGGGCAGGCTCCGCTATTTGACCTTGTCTGGCCGCCGTTGTATATATTCATATCTTCGCTCTTTTTCAAAATCACTTCCAATGCTGTATTATCCGTTAAATTAGTCGCGATAATCTCAGGGTCATTGCTCATTTTCCCGGTCTTCTACTTTGTAAAACGAATATCATCAAGGTATATCGCGGCATTGACTATCGTACTTTTCACCTTGAATTCAACCCTTCTGGATTATTCCATCGATGTGAATACAAATATCCTTTTTACATTATTTGTCTTTCTTTATCTTGTTATATACGCAAAATTCCTTATCAAGCCGAATGTGAGAAGCGGCGTTTTACTTTCTTTAGCCGCTGCTGCCGCATATCTTACCCGCACCGAAGGAATATTTCTGTTTTTCTGGACGATCCTGCTCTTTATCTATATGGTAATAAAGAAGCGGATGTCTTCCTTTTATCATCTTTGGCTCTACTCTGTATTTGTACTCATTTTTTTCACCTTGACCATACCGTACCTTGGCTTTTTGAATGATGTATCAGGCAGGATGAGCGTTGGCGCGAGACAATATCACTTCACCTTTTTCCCCAAAGCGGAAGGGGATTACGCACTCATGAAGAACAAATTAGCTCGCTCCGGCAGAGAAATTGTCGAAGGTGAGCTGTTCCGGGACCGCAAAGATCTGAATATAAAAAAATTGATTCGGCGATACGGCAGAAATCTCATGCACATCGCAAAGAGGGTCAGGGGCAAATTCATCAAGAACGATCTGATCCTGCTCTCTATATTTTTCGGTGTTCTGATCTTTATCTTCAGCAATCGCGCCGGTATGAAATATCTTCTGCCAATTGTCGGTTTTTTTATTCTGCTTCCGATCGCGATGGTGGATTATACAGTAGATGCGCGTTATGTGCTTTTCCTTTTGCCGCTCTTTCTGACCTTTATAGCGCAGGCATTGCATTATTTGAGCAAACGCCCGGCAGGAGCCGTATTTACCTCTTTATTCATCCTGATCTACGCAGTGGTGCACCTTGGAAATATCCCGCCTCTGGACTATACATACAATATGTACACGGATAAATATATCCTGCACAAAAACGCGGCGGTATACTTGAGAGAAAAGGGCTCTGATGCCCTGAATATAATGGGTTTTTCTAATGATATTCCATATTATATGGGACTTCATCATATCCCATTTCCAACCGATGCTGATGCAAAGCGGCTCAGGGAATATATCGCGTACAATAATGTAGATCTGATAGTCATTAATGAGCATTATGATCTGATCGAGAGCAGCAAGAGTATTCTGTCTGAATTTAAGTTTATAAAGAGGGTAGCGGCCTTGAATGGCAGCAATAGGGGAGACTGGTTCACAGAACCTTTGAACGCTGACTTGCCTGAAGTAAATGAGCGCATTAAAGGACTTCTTGACTCAGGATTAGAGTATGAGTTATACAGAGTTGACAAGGCAGCACTTCTGGATGAATTGAATATTCGACTGGAACGGGCTCCGGTAGATATGACAGTCAAAAAGGTAATATTTCAAAACGGGATAGAGATACTGGGCTATCAGCTTTTTCGTCTCGGTGATGATCAATTCAAGATCGAGCTATTCATGAAAACCTCACAACCCGTCACTAGAGATCTTAAAATGCTTATTCATATTGATAATGAGGGCCGAAGAGTTAATCGTGACCATTATATCACAAATAATATCTATCCGCTTCAGCGATGGGATAACGGGGAGATCGTCATGGATTCCTTTTTCTTTGAACTTCCCTCAGATCCTGAGGGAGAATTTACTCTTTTCGTGGGTATGTATGATCCCGATAAAAAAGGGGATAACCGCATAGCGATCATTGGCTGTCCGGATACCAGATTCACACTTCTGGAAATATCTAAATAATCGCCTCCGTAAACGAAAAATCACTATTTCGCTTTTCGTCAATAGAGTCGCTTGTAAAATATAGAATCACGCGTAAACATTATTCACACACCTCTTTGAATGTCATCCACTCTCTTTTTTGTCATTTCCAACCGGATTGGGAATCTCTTTCTCCACCTACAAACCTATCACCTTATCATCCTACAAACCGGCTATCTATTTCTCAACATTGAACCTTTGAACAATCTTCATCCTTCATTGCATTTTCCCACTTTGCACTTCACACTTCAGACTTCACACGTGAAAATACGCTAGTACTGCTTACCTTTCTCATCCACAAGCGGTACAAAACGGACGGAGAGAATCTCCTTTTGTATGATCCCGTCCGTTGTTTTTTCCGCCAATATCATTTCCTGCAAGCCGGAGCCTACCGGAATAACCAGTATTCCACCGATCTTCAATTGATCCAAAAGCGGCTGCGGTATCTTCGTGGGCGCGGCGGTTACGATTATTCTGTCAAATGGCGCTTCGTCGGGCAGTCCTTTGTATCCGTCACCGCAGATCACGGTAATATGGTCATAGCCAAGATCTTTCAGGCGTTTGCGTGCTTCTTCACAAAGGTTTTCCTGGATCTCGATCGTGAATACACTGGAAGCGATCTCGCCAAGTACCGCTGCCTGATAGCCCGAACCGGTGCCGATCTCAAGAACCTTATGCTCATTTTTCAATTTTGCTGCCTCGGTCATAAATGCGACAATATAGGGTTGAGATATCGTTTGACCATAGCCGATAGGCAGGGGGTGATCTGCATATGCGTATCTCTTGCTTGCCTCGGTCACAAAGAGATGTCTTTCAACCTTCAGCATTGCCGATAGCACATCCGGCGCGCTTATCCCTCTGGCCTTGATCTGATATTCCACCATTTCACTGCGCTGTTTCTCAAAGTGATCCTCTTCCGGTTTTATCATTTTGTTCTCCATACATCCTAATAGTACTAATACTGCTATGAATAAAAAATAGCGCATCTTCATATTATCCTCCTACCCATTCGAATTGTAAGCCAAAAATCCTGAAATGTCAAGATTGCGATTTTTATCGCTTAATGTCCTCTTGAGACATCACCGTTTGCATACATTCTGGAATAATGATATAAAATGAGGATGAAAGAGTATAAAAATAGTCAGAAAGAAATGACAATATTTGATAAGTTGGGTGGCCCTTCAGATTAATATGAAAAAGAAGATATTCGAAAGGCTGCTTGAGGGACCCGTTATTATGGATGGCGCCATGGGTACCTATATTAATTCTAAGGAGATCCCAAAGGGAGAGTGTTATGATTATTTGAATATAACACACCCTGATCTGATAACGAGTGTACACCGCGAATATATTACTGCCGGCGCAGAAATAATAACGACAAATACATTCAGCGCAAATCACCACATACTCAAGTATTTCGGTCTGGAGAATCATGTACAGGAAATAAACAAACAGGGGACACTCCTTGTCAAAGAAATTCCCGGAGATCATTATGTAGCCGCCTCGGTCGGCCCGATATCCCGGCCTTATGAGGATGTGGACAGGTTTGAAAGCGGATATATGAAGGATATCTATCTGGAGCAGATCGGGATCCTTTTAGATGCCGGTGCGGATATTATTAAGCTGGAAACATTTTCAAATCTTAATGAGATCCTCCTCGCGCTGGAAGCGGTGTTCGAACTTCATCCCGGCTTTCCTGTGAGTTGTTCGCTTACCTATCTTGCAAACGGAAAGACGATGTTCGGTGTGTCGCCCGATGAAGCTACTCGTACCCTAAAGGAAGCCGGAGCGAGGATGATCGGAGCGAATTGCGGAATAGGACCTCAAAGTCTTTCTCAGATACTCACTCAAATCACTTCCTTTGCCGAATTCGTGCTGGTGCATCCCAATGCCGGGCAGCCGGAATTTCAATACGGACAGTACCGATATCCGGTCACGGCTAAATATTTTTCCGATTATGCGATACAGTTCATAAAGAATGGAGTAAATATAATCGGTGGATGCTGCGGGACTACTCCTGAGCATATTAAAGCTGTATATGAAAGAAGGAATGAATTTAAAAGTATCAAAGCAAAAAAGCCTGCAGCCGGTAAGAAAAAGCAAGACATCACTAAAAGAAAAAGGATCGTAACAGTAGAATTTCCCAACAAATTTAGAAAGATCCTTAACGATCATTTTTCGATCACTGTCGAAGTGGATCCCCCGAAAACTGTTGACAATACAAAAGTTATGGATTTTCTGAAAGATCTGAAGGAACTGGAGGTCTCCGCGATCAATGTCGCCGATGTTCCTATGGGGCGATTAAGGCAATCCAGCTCGGGCCTTGCATATATAGCGAAAAGAGAGCTTGATCTTGATGTGATACTCCATTTTACTTGCCGTGATAAGAACCTGATCGGGATACAATCCGACCTCCTTACAGCATATTCTCTCGGAATAAATAACATACTCGCACTTACGGGTGACCCTCCTTCCGTTGGAGATTACCCTTTTGCCACCGCTGTTTATGAAGTGGATGCCCTTGGCCTTGTCGGGATAATATCACACCTTAATGAAGGAAAGGATTATCTGGGAAATGAGATCACCACTCGAACCGATTTTAATATCGGTGTTGCCGCAGGATACTCGATCGTTGATGATCAGAAAGCTCTCGACCACCTCAAAAGAAAGATCGCCAGCGGAGCTCATTTTGTCCAAACGCAGCCCATTTATGATATCGATCAGGCAGAAAAACTTTCAAATAAGCTCTCCTCTTTGGGGCTACCGAAGATACTTGGGATAATTCCGCTTGTGAACTATCAGCATGCGGAGTTTCTGAAAAATGAGGTTTCAGGGATCACTGTCCCTGACCATATCCTGAAGAAATTCGAAGGACTGGATAAGTCTGCTTCCGCTTCATTGAGCATTGAGTTGACCGTTGAATTGATCGAAAAATTCAGAGATTATGCCGAAGGTGTATGCATAATGACACCATTTAACAGATATGGACTTGTAAAGAATATCATTAAGGCGTGCCAAGTATGATCGTCAAAAATATCAGATTAGATATTGACACGGAGCGTGTCCTTTTCCGGCTTGGGTACAAAAGGGGTAAGCCATTGGACGGAAAAACACTCGACAAGATAAAGAGCGCCATAGAATACGCAAGGGTGCATATAGAACCTGCATATACATACAAAGAGGTCGAACTCTTTATCGCCGGTGAAAGGATCATTATAGAAAAAGGTGAAACGATCATCAGTAAAAATCTGGCGAAGCTTTTTCGGAACTCTCGAATAATGACATTGTTCTTCGCCACGATCGGCGGATCGCTTGAGGAAGAGATCAAGAAAAATATGAAGGGTGACAATGAGGTTGACGGTGTGATCCTCGATGCTGTAGGTTCCGAATATGTGGAAAGGCTTGCAGAAGTCGTGGAGAGAAATACCGCTGTCAGAGCGGGACTGGACGGCTGCGATATCACAAGAAGGTTCAGCCCGGGGTATGGTGATCTTGCACTGTCAAATCAAGAGCTTTTTTTTGCGCTCACCGATGCCGGAAAGATAGGTATTCGGCTTACCGATTCAATGATAATGCTGCCAGAAAAATCCGTATCCGCGGTAATAGGCTGGGAGAAGAAATGAGAAGCCTCATTTCGCTACTCAAGGAAAGAGTTCTCGTCTCCGATGGTGCTTACGGCACAATGCTTCATGAAATGGGACTTCCGCCAAACCTTCTTCCTGAGGTCTGGAACCTTGAAATGAGTGAAAAGATCACCATGCTTCACAAATTTTACATAGAATTCGGAGCTGATCTTATTACAACCAATACATTCAATGCAAATCCGTTCAGACTCCGTCATTTCGGCCTTATAAACGAACTCGAGACCTTAATAGCAGCAGCAGTATCGTGTGCTGTCAAGGCGAGAAAAGATGCCGGAGCTGATATTTATATCGCCGGTTCCGTGGGACCTTCGGGAGAATTTTTGAAACCGTTCGGCGAACTTGAATTCGATGAGGCTCTTCTCGGCTATAGACGCGTGTTCCGGGCTTTTGAAAGAAGTGAAGTGGATGCAGTGACTATTGAGACAATTACAGATCTGCAGGAACTCAGGGCAATACTGATCGCTGCCTCTGAGGAATTTTCCAGGGATATCATTGCACAGATGAGCTTCAATGGCGATCAAACGGTAACCGGCACAAAACCGGAGACCTTCGCATGCGTAGCGTCAGCAATGGGAGCGGATATTATAGGTATTAATTGCGGAACAACTCCTGAAGCATATTTGGATATCCTTCCGAAAATTAGAAAATCCACCTCCAGACCCGTGATCGTTCAGCCAAATGCGGGGATACCCTATCATTTAAATGGTGAAGTTCTTCATCCCGAGAATCCAGAAGCGCTGGCTGTCATCGCTCAGCGTTTCTATTCAGCGGGTGCGAACATTATCGGAAGCTGCTGCGGTTCCACACCAGAGCATACCAAGCGTATCGCCGAACAAATAAAATGGAAGCGTCCAGTTCAACAGGATTTTATCCGTGCGACGGTCTTTACGGACAGGATAAGCACTGTCAGAGCAGGTAAAGGATTGCCGTTTGTTTCAATCGGAGAGAAAATAAATACTTCCACAAACAGCAGGTTAAGAAAGGGACTTCTTAAGGGAGATCTGTCCGCCCTTAAAATGGAAGTGTTCGAACAGTTCCAGAATGGCGCAGATGCGCTTGATATAAATCTGAATACCGTATTAAAAAAAACCGGAAATGAGTTTCTGAAAGATATTCTGTACGGAATTCAAAATACTGCCCATATTCCGATCTTTCTGGATTCTCCCGACCCGGCGATATTCGAGGAAGGCCTTAAATACATATCAGGCAAACCGGTGATCAACTCCGTTTACCTCAGTAAAAAACTTCTTGAAAGGGTAATTCCTCTTGTGAAAACTTTTGGAACGGCAGTAGTTGGCCTTGCCATGGATAAAAAGGACATCAGTTTCAAACCGAAAGACCGCTTCAGGATCGCCATGAAACTTATAGAGCTTCTCGTTTCCGAGGGCATCCCGGAAGAAGATATTATTATAGATCCGATAGTCACCACCATATCCACAAATGACCAGGCTGCAATTGCTTCATTGAAAACGCTTGAACTCCTCAGAAAGGAGGGGATAACAACGATCATGGGGATAAGCAATATCTCATTCGGGCTTCCAAACAGAGCTATGCTGAATAGTTCATTTTTAGAACAGGCCATTGAATCCGGGCTATCCATGGGGATATACAACACTTCCGGCAAGAGAAAGCATCAGGGCTATCAGATCGCCGGAGAATTGCTTAAGGGAAATGATCCGGGGTGTAAGAATTTCATCGGCGCAGCCACGGATATCTCACCGGATATTGAAATTAATGATGAGGAGGTGCTTCCTCCGGATGAAAGGGTGCACCGAGATATTATTTACGGACTTGACGAGCAATTGCTTGATGACATTAAAGACCTTATGGATACAGGCAAAAGCGCATTGGCAATAATTAACGATCATTTACTTCCTGCGATCGCACATGTCGGGGATGAGTTTCAAAAGGGAAACTTCTTTCTTCCACAGGTCATTTCCTCCGCGAAAGCCATGCAGGAGGCATCGAGGATACTTCATCCTCACCTTGTGGACGGAGATAATCCTTCTTCAGGAAAAAAGATCCTCATGGCAACGGTTAAGGACGATGTTCACGATATCGGCAAAAACCTGGTGAAGGTGATCCTGCAAGGGTACGGATTCGATGTGGTAGATGCGGGAAAGGATGTTCACCCTGAGGAAATACTCCGTGTATTTAAAAAGGAAAAATGTGACTTTATCGGTCTGAGTGTTCTGATGACGACCACACTTGACAATCTTGCGGGAACGGTCAAGTACTTGAGAGATAATGACGTGGAGGTGCCCATCTTGATCGGAGGTGCCGTAGTCAACAAAATGATGGCCGATAAATTGGGCTGTATCTATTGTAGAGATGGGATCGAAGCCGTGAAGTATCTGCAGGGCCTGAAGTAAAATAAGAAGGGGATCATAATACGATATTGCGCGTACATACCCCCGGATAATATTTGAAATTCTTCCCTTAAATGGTATTATAAAACGGTGAAAAGGTTAATTACAGAATTTATCCACGATCAGTACAAAAATAATAAGCTCAAAGGATATATCAACGGTTCAACCGTTTCAGTCGACCTGGCAGGATTCACCGTTATGACAGAAAAACTGATGAAACAGGGAGTCGGCGGCGCTGAGATCTTATCCGACATTATCAACTCGGTCTTTAATCGTGCCGTAACCACTGTTTATCTGAACGGAGGGTATGTTACATCATTTGCCGGAGATTCTTTCATTGCCGTCTTTCCTGAAGATCATGACATGCATTTCGCGAAACAAGCTGCCGCTCAGATCCAGAAATACCTGACCACATCTCCCGGAATTGATATTTCAGGAGTTCTTCATAATATCAACGCCCGGATCGGCATCTCGTCAGGAAGGATATACTGGGGTATCTTTTGCGGACAAAGACAATGTGCATCGGTTTTCACCGGGAAGGCGGTTAACGAGGCGGCGTCACTTCAGCAGGAGTGTACCCCGGGAAAGATCAGAACTCCACTGAAAGAACTGAGTGTAAAAGAAGTACCGTGCGAAGAAATTACTCCAAAGCATATCCACAAATACGCTCCAAGCAAGAAGGTCCTTCAGCATTTTATCCCGGATAGTGTTCTTGAATTATCCACTCAAGGGGAATTTCGCAATATCACATCCGTCTTCATTTCAATTAATACGAAAGCCCACCCGCTTAAAATAATAGTTCCTGTTCTATCGGATCTCGCATTGAAGCACGGAGGCGTATTGAATGAAATTGAAGTAGGGGATAAAGGCGCGGTATCACTGGTTGTATTCGGTGCACCGTTGGCCCTGGAGAATCAGGTTCATCACGCTCTTGATTTTGCTTTTGAATTCTTAAGGCATTTTCCCAAGAATAAGATAGGTATCACGAAAGGTAAGGTTTACTCAGGGTTTATCGGAGATAATAAATGCAGAGAGGAATATACTTCATTGGGTTCGATAATTAATCTTTCCGCGAGGATCGCAATGGCTGCGGATGAGGGTGAGGTTCATTCTGATTCCAGTTTGAAAGCCGCTTCCTTTCGCGCATACTCTTTCAAGGGTATAGGAAAAGAAGTTTTCAGAGGCATCGGATCAGAGACAGCGGTATTTGATATTCAGAAAGCAGGGAGCACAGTTTCAGAGACACCGAAAAAGCCGTTCTTCGGCCATAGAAAAGACCTTGGTCTTCTGCGATCAAGTGTGTTAAAGGTTCAAAGTGGCAATAATGGGGGAGTTTGGATCGTCTCGGGGCCCGCAGGTATCGGGAAAAGTTCATTGATAACAGAGGCAATAGGAAATTGCAGAAAAACGATCAGCAAGGTATTTCTTCTGAAATGTAATGAATTCCAAAGGCAGGGATTCTACCCGATGGTCGAATTCCTAAATAATATCCTGGATATCTCGGATGATATGGATCAAAAGAAAAAGCTTTCACAATTCAAAAAGAAATTTCCAAATTTTATAAATAAAGTTCTTGACAAGGAAAACGCAGAGCTTGTCAAGAAGAACGCGCCGTTCATAGCTGATGTTCTAGGGATATCCGTGAGTTCTCCGGAATTTGAAGCCAGTCCGCCGCCGGTAAGGTATAAGATCGTTTACGCGGCATTTCTCCAGATACTTGCGCATTTGGTTAAATACGGAAATGCCCTGATATTTCTGGACGATATCCAATGGATCGATAATGAATCAAGATCTCTCTTTCAAGCATTCCTGGAAAAAACACAGAATTATCCATATGTTTTCTGGGGAGCTGAAAGAACCAGCAATATCGGGACGCTATTGTCAAGTAAAAGCATCGTCAAGGAGAAAAGCATTCACCTAAAGGCTCTTGGAAAGACGGATATTCTAGAATATTTGTCACTCCTATTTTCTCTTCCGTCATCGGAAGCATTAATTGCATTTATAATTGAACGCAGCGGCGGGAATCCCTTTTATATCGAACAGCTGGCTAATTATCTGCAAGAAAACGATCTGCTTGCAGAATCAAATGGGAAGCTTGAGATCACAAAGACAGATATCGCCATACCGGCGGGAATTTCTGATATCATTATTGCCCGTGTTGACCGGTTGGAAAAAGAATTGCGGCATACGATAATAAACGCATCGGTCCTCGGCCTGGAATTCTCATCAAGGGTTCTCTCATTAATGTTGAACGATACTGTTATTTCCAGATCATTGAAAGAGGGGAGCGACGAAAATATCTGGAGGCCGTTTTCAGAGCTTAAGTATATCTTCCAGCATGCTTTGATCAAGGACTCGATATATAAAATGCAGTTAAAGAAGACATTGAAGAGATTACATCTGCTTGCTGCCGGGTCTCTGGAGAAAGTATATAAAGACGACCTTGCGGCGCATTCATCAACGATCGCGCGCCACTTCATAGAAGCAGGTGTAAGAGAGAGAAGTGCGCACTACCTGTTTATGGCAGGAATACACGCAAAAAATAAGTACTGGAACGAAGAAGCGATAAGACACTTTGACGACAGCCTCAAATATCTTAAATCCAGTGAGAAAATATTGCAGGCATCTTTCAATAAAATTAAGATATTCACGATGATGGCGAGATTTTCTGAATCAGAAATACTAGTCACTGAAACAATTACATTTGCCGAAGAGAATAAGAATTATCTATATCTGGGTAAGCTATTTCTGGAGCTTGCCGATATCGCCTGGCGCACCGGCAATTATGAAAAAGCCGAAGAACATTTGAAAATTGCACAAAGAAATATAGAAAAATCAGACAATAAGGAGGATATGGGACGAGTTCAAGGAACTTTGGGTAATATTGAATTAAGCCGTGGGAATTACAATAAGGCGATGGAGCATTACAAGCAATGGCTCGAAATTTCGAAAAAGCGCGATGACATAGTTAGTTATAACAATGCCTTAAATAATATAGGCATTATTTATTCTAAGTTCGGGGAGTACGATAAATCTTATGACTGCCATATGGAGACATTAAAAAATGCCGAGAAGACCAAGAACAGGCAGCAGCAGAGTTTTGCTTACGGAAATATCGGTGTCGTTCATTTCCGGCGGGGTAATTTTACAGAGTCCAAGAAATATTTACTGAAATGGCTGAAAACGGCAGAAGAGATATTTGATTATATTAGTCAATTGACGGTTTTAGGAAATATCGGTGTTATCTATGAAAAACTCGGTGATCATAAGACAGCTTTGAAGTACCATAATAGGCAACATGACCTTGCGGTTAAGGTCGGAGACAAGAAAAGCGAGGCAACATCTCTTGGTAACGTAGGGATCCTTGAATGGAAGAACGGGCGGCTGAAGTCAGCGCTGAAGTACTATCAGAGGGAATTGGAGCTTGCGGATAAAGCCGGGATCCAAGAGGAATATTCGCGTTGCATAGGGAATATGGGGCTTGTTTTCCGGGATATGGGACAGTATTCGAAGGCAAAAGAATGTTTCATTAAAAAGTTGGGAATTACCCAGAAAATAAAGAATAAGAACAGCGAAGCGATAACATTGGGTTTCCTGGGCGAATTGCATTTGACACTAGATGAACTTAAGAAGGCAGACAATTTCACGGACAGAGCGATGAAATTGAATTCATTTTTGGATTCAAAGATGTACCTGGGAAGGAATCTGACGACAAAGGCGGAGATCTCAAAAAAAAGAGGGGAGATTGCAGAAGCGAAGGAATTCGTTCTCAGATCTCTTGAAATGCTGAAGCAGACCAATAATCCTGAAAGCATGTTTCGCGCCTTAGTCCTTCAATGCGAGCTTGAATACGGCATAAATAAGAACAAGTCCATGAAAATGTTTCGCAAGCTCCTGGATGATAATAAAGAAGATATGAAATCCGGGCTCATAAATTACACGATCTTTAATGTTACTAATGACCCGAAATACGGAAATAGGGCATTGAGCATCTACAAAAGATTAAGCAAAATACGGGAGAATACTCAATATCTCGATACAGTAAAGGAACTCAAGCACAAATTAAGGAAAATATAGAGCGCGTGATTAAGAAAGGGTACTCTTCAAAATACCGTCCTTTATACTGACACTTATATACTGATATCAATAGGGTAAATTTACCTCATTATCATCTCATGTGATATATTTCACTTGTCTTAAAATAGGCGTCAAGAACAGTATCATTAATGGCCTGACAGATCATGAATATACTATCATGTACAAGATATAGCGTCGATTGCAACTCTGGTGGGCCATATACCTAGGTAATGCATTTACAGCGAATTAGGTATGCAGAGGATCGGGATCATTTCAAAATGTAGCGCAATTTTGGAGAGCTAATTACCGTCAATTGATACATATACCCTATATGTCAGTAATTACAAGAAGGGTAAAAATCCGGCTTCCAAATATTGATTCTAAGGCACGATATCGATCAATGCCATACCAATACATGTCGGGATTTTCGCATAGGGGAATTATAATTGAATTAATTACTGAAATGATGGTGAATAACAAGATCGTAAATATTTCTAATATTCTGGTCGATAGAAGAAACATAATAAATCAGGTGGATATTTCTGGATAATGAAGAAGTTGAGATAATACAGGGGAAGATGCAGATTAGAAACAAAGAGGGAATATAAACAGTAGACCCTGATATGATGCGGAAATGCGCACCAGAGGGGATTATTTTACACATATATTACTTCCGATAATCAACATTATGTAAAGTAATGTATATGAAATGCCTGTGGATAAGTGTATAAACCCCCGGTTTTCCACAGATTACTGCCCGGTTATATATCCTTATTGTTTAGATTATGACATTCTATTCCTTATACCCTGTTATATAGGACGATTACGCTGACGGGTCTCAAATATCGATCCTAAGCCCCGAAGTCACTCCTTGATATGTTCCTGTATGTCTGCTTTTTCTTGAACAACAATTATTTCAGTATTTCATACTATTTTACTGAAATTGCTGGAATATTAATTATCCCCTATTTTATCTGATGTGATCAGTTGCCGATAAATTATAAATATAATATTTATTAAGAATATTGAATATGATGCTTCTTATGATTTTCTTAATTCATTTAGAAATCTTTCGAATTTGGAATTTCCGGGAGTTTTCTCCAATTCCTTTTTTAATGCCTTTATGGCGACATCAATATCCGCCTTGGCCATCGAGATCCGTGCTATGTTAAAAAGGATATGTGTATGCTCGCTCAATTTATCTTCAGTGAGCATCTTTCTTAATCCCTGCAGGCCCTTTGCTTTATTCTCGAGTGCAGTAATACGATGGATCAAGATCAAGGATTCTATTATAGTTTCTTTTCTCTTTATGCCTTTTGCCATTTTTAAGGCACGGCGATTTAGAGAATCCGCTAATTTCACATTCCCCGTTAAAAATAGCAACTTTGCCCTTTCATTGAGAAAACTGCACAAGTAGTAGTTCAATTTAGCTTTGTCTGCTATTTCTATTGCCTTGATAAAACTGGTTTCGGCCTTTTCAAGTAACCCTAATTCCCGATAAAGCTCTCCCATATTACCATGATTTATACAAATGCTTGAGATATCTCCGAGTTCCTTGGAAACCTCCAGCGCCCTCTCAAGGTACTCCTGCGCCTCTTGTATCCTGCCTGTCTCCCAGAAGATCACCCCAATATTCATAACAGCGATCGACTCAGCTCGGATATCACCTAATTCCTTTGACATTAGCTGTAATTGCTTATATGCTTCCATTGATTTCTCTTTATCGCCCATCGCGTCGTAGAGATTACCGAGATTGCCGATAGCATAGGTTATACTTCGCTTATCATTTTCTTTTTCCGCAAGCTTGATCTTCTCTTTGTAGCATTCCATAGCCTTCTCATACTCTCCGGTACTGTAATAGATCAAACCGATATTTCCGACTGCGTGGCTCAGCACTTTCCAGTCCTTGGCCTTCTTTGACATTTTCAGCTGCTCTTCATAGAGTTCCATCGCCCGTTTATATTTCCCTTGCTTATAATAGACAATGCCCATATTACCGATAATCGTCGAGACTCCTTCTTTGTCCTCTTTTTTATTATAGATCTCCAGCGCTTCTTCATAGACTCCAATCGACTTCTCATATTCACCGGACACGCGATAACAGCTTCCCAGATTATTAAGGGCATCCGCAATGATCTCATTATCTTTAAAAGTCTTACCTTCTTCCAGATTCTCCTCGAAAATAATTCTTGCTTCGTCCCATTTACCCGTTATTTCAAGGACTTGTCCCATGCGTTCTTTCATTATTGACTGTTTTCTTCCAGATGGAAGGAGTTCGACCAAACGGGTATAATGCTCCAATGCTTCACTGTTTAAAAATCTATCCCAAGCATTGCTGCCGGCTTTGGCGTAATATTTAATAGCCTGCTTCACCTTCCCGGAAAGGTCATAATGAATCGCCAATTTGCCGTAATGCGGAGCCAGATCGTCTTTGAAAATGGTCTCAATGGTTTTCGCCGCTGTCAGATGCAGGCGTTTTAATGTCTTGCCCAATTGCATCCCGTAAGCAGCATCCCTCATCAATGCGCTTTTAAAGAGATATACCAATCTGGAGAGCCCGAACCAGATATCTTCTTTTTCTCCTTTACTGATAAGCTCTTCCATCTCTTCGGGAATATGCTCGGTCATATCTTTCAGAACACGGATCGGGAACTCCTTTCCCAATACCGCGGCGGTTTTCACTAATTCCCTTAAGCTCGACTCCAATCTGTCCAGTCGGGAAACAATGATATTTCCGATCTGATCCGGTAAAGAAAAACCGGATTCGGGTAGAATATAATATCCATTCTTAAGAGAAAGCAGTCCATGGTTCTCCAAGTAATGGAGTATTTCTTCGATATAAAGCGGGTTCCCCTCACTTTTAGCGATAATGATCTCAAGCAGCCGTACAGATGCCGGATAAGCCAATCTATGCCGGCACAAGCTTTCAATATTCTTCTTGGAAAGAGGATTCAGATTCAGAAGGAGAAAGTCACAGTTCTTTTTTCTTATACTTTGAATAAAAGCAGTATCCTCTTCTCTGCTCTCACATATCAGCATCACGGGGATCTCTTCGATATTGTTAACAAAGGACTCAAAGAAAGCCGCTGTATCACTGTCTATCCACTGCACATCATCTATCTCTATTACCAGAGGCCCATTGTCAGTAAATTCTAATAATAAACGTTTAATGATCCCTGCTGTTTTTTCATATTTTGCCCGGGAATCGAATTGTTGAAAATGCCGCTCATCCACTTTTACATTGAGAAATTCACCGAGAAAGTAAGCGTCCTGTTCATCAAATTCCAATGCCTCGCATTGCTTTTTCAGAAATTCCAACTTGTCGTCATGCTCAGCAAATCTGTCCAGGTTAAAATGTTGTTGAAGCATTCGCGATAATGGCGCAAATCCACCCGGATCCAGATCATCACAAGATAAACTTAACCAGTTAAATACTCCGGCGTGTTCATTTCGAAATCTTTTTACAAGCGTGGTCTTTCCCATTCCACCATTCCCCAGTACAAGGATAAAGCCCGCGAATCGGCCTGCCATCAGATTTTCGGAGAATTTTTCCATCTTCTCCAATTCGACTTCCCTGCCGACTACTCTGACGGTCAACTCATTTCTGTCAATGGGAAATTCTTTGAGCTCTTTGCTAAGTAAATACGCATCCTGCTTCTTCTTGAATCCTTTGACATCGATATGTCCGAGAGGATCGAAGGAAAATTCCTCCTTCAGAAGTTCAAAAATCTTCACATCGGTGATTATCTGTCCCTTTGAAGCATTTACGGCAAATCGCGCGGAGAGGTTCACAACTCTTCCGATGGAAGTGTATTCCATCCTTTCTTTGCCGCCGATGAATCCACAGTATGCCATTCCCTTGGTCAGTCCCATTTTTAAAGCAGGAAATCTTTCCTTCAATTTAAGAGCTAATTTCACAGCATGTGCCGCGTCATTTTCCCTGGCAATAGGAGCGCCGAAAATAACCAATCCAATACCGCCCTTGTCTGAGTAATCGACCTTATTAAGGGAGCCGCCGTGTCGTACGACCTCGGAAGATAGGCTAGAGATCAGCTCATACCTTTTCTTACTGCTGCATTCGGGAAACACTATAAAGAGAGATGTGATCTCACGAAACTCCCCCATTGTGGCAATATTTAGTATCGGGTCGGATATGAAATGCCGAAGTTTGTCTTTTGTATAATCAACTTCTCTAAAATCATAAGCCCCTTTCGCAGCGGGCATATCCGTCTTTTTGATAGATAGATTTCCTCTCGACGCAACGGCGTCATCGATCGCTTTTCCTTTGAAATAATAAATATGCTGCTCAGCCAGATCCATGATATACCAGGAGATCCTGCCGGTGGAAATACCCATGGAAGCCGATAGATCGTTCTTGGACTTGCTCATGTTCCTGCTGATCTCCAATGCCGCATTCCGCGCGATATGTCCATCGTCACGGGGGAAGATCGCTGTAAATGCATCTCCCGCGAAGCCGGCGATAAAGCCGCCTCTGCTAAAAACTATATTGAGAGCAGGGTCAAAGACCTCATTCAGAAGATCAGATACCTTTTCTGCGCCTGAACGTCCCTTAGACATTAACTCATCGGTCAGGACAGTGAAACCCTTGATATCGACAAAAAGGACGCTGCCTTCTATATATCCACGGGATTTTCCCTCTGCGAATTTCTGGATTATATAACCCGGAATAAGGCGTTTCAAATCTTGCTTTTTGACCATGTTCACTCGAATTTATAATGCTTTCTGACCGGACTAATGATCTTCCACTTACATGAAAGTCCTTTGGGAAAGATCACAAGATCTCCTTTGCCGAATTTAAATACTTCTCCGCTCCCGACCGTGATCTCTACCTTTCCTTCAAGAAGATAGCATATCTCTCGGGAATCATAATGCCAGGAGAATTCAGATATCTCTTTTTCCCATATCGGCCAGCCGAAAACCTTCATTTCCTTTAATTCGGAATGCCCCGGTCTTGTGATCGTCAACATTTGAATATACCAGAAAGCAACTTCATATGATATGTTTTATTTATCAGCACTCTGCTTTTTTAGAGAATTTACCCTTTTAACATATTTATCAAGATCAAAGTTCCATCCCAGTTCACTTGAGTCCATTGATCTCACGCTGCCGAGTACCGGCTTTTCAAACCACTCCCTGTCATGTTTGCCGAAGCATCCGGCAATACCAGCATAACCGTTGGCATCGTGGCCGTCAAGTTGATATTTGTCATTCAAGTATATCAGGCGGTCATAAGCATCTTTGGGTGTCAAGCTCCATTCTATAACCCTCTTTCCCCAATACGCGCGCATATAGCCGTGCATATAACCGGTAATGGTCATTTCTTCCTGCGCAGCGTTCCAATACGGGTCATGAGTTTCTCCCCTTTCCAATTGTTCCAAAGTATAGATATATTCACGCTTATCCGAAATATGTTCGTTCAATGTTGTTAAGGCCCAGTGAGGCAGCGAACGGATATTGAAATAATTATCATTGAAAAATACAAAATTCTCAGCCAAGCCCTTTCTCACGGCTAATTCTTTGATGAAGGCCTGGCATCCGGTGCCTCCGGAGTATTTCAGAGATGCCATGCAGACGCGAACCGGAGATATCTGACCGAAATGCAGATACGGGCTTAATAGAGATTTGCCTTCTCTTGCGGGGTCATTACCATCCAAGTGGTAGCTTTCAAGCTTTCCGGTACTAAAAAACTCTTCCATCCTCAGCATTCCCGCTGAATAACCTGGGGTAAAATAATCGGAAACGATGCAGTTATTTTCGTATTTATAATCCTTCAGTTTCTCATGGGCCTCTTCCAGCGTGAAAGAACTTTCATTTTTCCTATCCTCGGTCCAAATATTATCTATTTTCGGAGGCTCATTTGGAAGGTCCAGAAAATCCCCCAACTGGCCCATTATTTTTCTACTGATCGAATATATCCCGCTCTCTTCCTTATCTGAAGCTATTATGAACGGTACGATCGAATTAGAATCAACCTGTAGATACTGTGTAATCAGTTCCTGAGCGATGCTCCTTCGAAGGTCCACCATATGTGGGAGCGGAGAAGCGTCGGATATCACCAGAGCGGCATTCTTGGATAATTTCAGCACACTTTCCTGTATCGCTCCCCATTTCAGAACGAAATTTATTCCCGCGCCTTCAATTGCATCCCTTGTTTCATAAAGTCCTCTGATCAGAAAATCGTAATGACGGAAATTATCAGTTGAGGACTCAGGCATAATACAAAAAAGTACAACAAGCGGAAGCTGCAGCTCATTTGCCCTTTCAATGGCATGGTAAAGGGCATGGTTGTCATAATAGCTCTGAGAGGCCTGCATCCAATAGAGGACATAATCCCCCTTGCCCGGCACTTCCCTGTTGAGTCTGAATATTCTATTTTTATTCATTTGCATTTGCGGATTCCACGATGCCGGCTTTCATTTTTATTGACAAGCTTTCTCTCTATTTTATAACCGTATGTGGCTTCCAACTTTCCTCCTTGCTTATAGTATAAGGTTTTATCGGTTTTTTTCCAATACCTAGTGTTCTGATTCATAAATACGATAACAATCGTTCATAAGTGAACGAGGTACGAGGTTGGATGTACGAAGTGGAAAAAGAAACACACCCGTAACCGGAAAATCAATATTTCGTTTAACACTTTAATTCTCCTGTTCCAATCATATCACGCCGCACCCCAAACAAGATATGGGACATGTCGTACTCCGTAGGAGTTCGTCTGTCCCGATGTAAAAGTTCCAAG